>NZ_CP150302.1:3237151-3884582 GCF_038051945.1 Paenibacillus sp. FSL H3-0469 | reverse complement strand
CTATTCCCGTGGGGATATATCTAGGAATCAAGAATAAGCTGTAGCCATATTAAAGAGAAAGGGGGATGATACTATGCACGAAATGCCTTTAATCTATGTTGGCGGAATACCGATTGACCTGTCTGCTGTGCTGATGCTGGTAATCAGCTCGGTGATAGTGTTCGTACTGGTCATGCTCTCCGTCCGCAACCTGTCGGTTGAGAATCCGTCCAAGCTCCAGAATTTCATGGAATGGGTGGTTGAATTTGTACAGGGACTGATCAGCAGCGCCATGGATCTGAAGAAGGGAAAGCCTTACATATCACTGGGATTGACGCTGATACTGTTTATCTTCGTCTCCAATCTCCTTGGTCTGCCGTTTTCCGTTATTACAGAGGCCGATGGTCCGGTTACAGTCTTCGGACATGTTATCGAAGCAACTAAGAACCTGGCCGATGGCGCGCATGCTGAGATTCTGTGGTACAAATCGCCGACTGCAGATATCAACGTAACCGCAGGACTTGCGATCGTTGTGTTTGTACTCATGAACTACTTAGGCATCAAGCTGAACGGCAAGCATTATTTCAAGCATTATATTGAGCCGTTTCCAATTTTCTTGCCGCTGAACATTATTGAGAACCTGGCGAAGCCAGTGGCGCTTGCCATTCGTCTATTCGCTAACATTTTTGCCGGCGAGGTTCTGATTACCGTCATTCTGAAGCTGGGACTGTTCAGTATTCCGTTTCTGGCCATCTGGCAAGGCTTCAGTATCTTTGTCGGGGCGCTTCAGGCCTTTATCTTTACGATTCTGACGATGGTCTACATCGCACAGATGACGATCCACGAGGAAGAAGCGCATTAATAAGCTGCCGTGAGGATAGCGGCAGGTGCCGGAATACTTCGCGGGAGATTTTATATTATTAAGACATTACAAAAAGAACCGAAATTAAAGGAGGATATTTACAAATGGAATTTTTAGCAGCAGCAATCGCGGTTGGTTTGGGCGCACTCGGCGCAGGTCTGGGTAACGGTATGATCGTCAGCAAGACGGTGGAATCTATCGCCCGTCAGCCGGAAGCACGTAACGCACTGCAGACAACAATGTTTATCGGTGTAGGTATCGTGGAAGTTATTCCTTTGGCCGCTACAGTTATCGCGTTCCTGATCATGTTTACTTAATAAACCGTTTTTACGGTTTGGCGGGGAGGGCAAGTGCCATCCGCGCCTTACTTTTGTATATGTCCGCAAGCCGCGGTAACGGAAGGGAGTGACCTCAGTGAATATCGTTTGGACCAATATAGTATTTTCCATTGTTGCATTTGGAGTTCTGTACTTCCTGCTCAGCAAGTTTGCCTTCAGCAAGCTGTTCGGAATTATGGAGAAGCGCCGCGAAATGGTGCTGCAGCAAATGGATGAAGCAGCCAAGACCAGAGAGCAGGCGGTCGCTTATGTAGAAGAGCAGAAGCAGGCCCTGCAGCAGGCGCGCCAAGAGGCACAGGCTATCATTCAGCAGTCCCAGGCTACCAGCAACAACCAGGTTGACAAGATTCTCGAGCAGGCCCATGTGGAAGCGAGCCGTCTGAAAGACGAAGCGGTACGCGACATTGAGAACGAGAAGAATAAAGCGGTTGAAGCGCTGCGCAGCGAGCTGGGTACAGCCTCGGTCCGCATTGCCTCGAAGCTGCTTGAGAAGGAAGTTGCAGCTGACGGCGAGCAGGAACAGCTTGTTGATCAATACCTCAAAGAGGTAGGAGGCCGATCATGAGCCGCGATACGGTAGTTGCCGGGCGCTATGCAAAAGCCTTGTACAGTGTAGCAGTGGATGAAGGCATTACGCTTCAAGTGGAAGAACAGCTCAAATTAGTCGTCGAAGTGCTTCATAATGATGCAGAGGTGAAACGGTTTATCCTGGCACCCCGTATCTCGCAATCCGACAAGCTGAATGTGCTGCGCGGGACACTTCAAGGTAAAGTCTCGGAAGCGGTCATGAACACGGTAGAGCTATTGGTAGAGCGGGGCAGAACCGATATTTTCGCAGAGTTACTGGCTAAATATATCAAGATTGAAGGGGATGCCCTTGGCATTGGCTACGCTACTGTCTATTCCGCTTATTCCCTGAACCAGGCAGAACAGGACAGTGTTGCGGCTGAATTCAGCCAGCTTACTGGCCGTAAGATTCGTGTAACCAATGTGGTCGATACAAGCCTGCTCGGCGGACTGAAAGTCGTAATCGGCGATACGCTGTATGACGGAAGTCTGGCCGGTAAGCTTACGCGTCTTGAGAAATCCTTTAATGATAAGCAAAGAAGATAGGGGTGAGGATATTGGGCATCAGACCTGAAGAGATCAGCACTTTGATCAAAAGTCAAATTGAGCAATATAAAGCCGATATCGAAGTGGCCGAAATTGGCACCGTCATTCAAGTCGGCGACGGTATCGCCCGTGTCTACGGTCTGGAAAACGCAATGGCAGGGGAACTGCTGGAGTTCTCCAACGGGGTAGTGGGCATGGCGCTTAACCTGGAAGAAAGCAACGTCGGTGTTGTTATTCTGGGTGAATACAAAGAGATCCGCGAAGGCGATCAGGTTAAACGTACCGGCCAGATCATGCAGGTTCCGGTTGGCGAAGCCATGCTGGGCCGCGTAGTAAATGCACTGGGCCAGCCGCTTGACGGCAAGGGACCGATTGCTACTACAGAATTCCGTCCGGTTGAACATAACGCGCCGGGGGTTATCGACCGTAAGTCGGTACACGAACCGATGCAGACGGGTCTTAAGGCAATCGATGCCATGGTGCCAATCGGCCGCGGACAACGCGAGCTGATCATTGGTGACCGTCAGACAGGTAAGACTGCGATCGCGATTGATGCGATTATCAACCAGAAGGGCAACGGGATGAAGTGTATCTATGTTGCTATCGGACAAAAACAATCTACTGTAGCACAGGTAGTAGAAACCCTCCGCCGTCATGGCGCCCTGGATTACACTATCGTTGTAACCGCGTCGGCTTCCGAGCCTTCTCCGCTGCTTTATATTGCTCCGTACGCAGGCTGCGCTATGGGCGAATACTTTATGTATAAGGGCGAGCATGTACTTGTCATTTATGATGACCTGTCCAAGCAGGCTTCGGCTTACCGCGAATTGTCTCTGCTGCTCCGCCGTCCACCGGGCCGTGAAGCCTTCCCGGGTGACGTATTCTATCTGCACTCCCGTCTGCTGGAACGTGCAGCCAAGCTTAGCGATGCGCTTGGTGGTGGTTCATTAACCGCCCTGCCATTCATCGAAACACAGGCTTCTGACGTATCGGCTTACATTCCAACGAACGTAATTTCGATCACAGACGGCCAAATCTTCCTTGAATCCGACTTGTTCAACTCCGGACAGCGTCCGGCGATCAACGTAGGTATCTCTGTATCCCGTGTAGGGGGCTCCGCACAGATCAAAGCTATGAAGAAGGTCGCCGGTTCCCTGCGTCTGGATCTGGCTCAATACCGTGAGCTTCAGGCTTTCTCCCAGTTCGGCTCCGATCTGGACAAATCAACGCAGGCCCGTCTGAACCGCGGTGCGCGTATGATGGAGATTCTGAAGCAGGGTGTGAACCAGCCGCTTAGCGTTGAGCATCAAGTGCTTAGTCTGTACACCGCTGTCAAAGGACATCTGGATGATATTCCTGTCAAGGACGTTAAGCGTTTCGAGAAGGAATTCCTGGCCTTTATCGACAGCAGTGCCACTGAAATCCTGAAATCCATCTCGGATACCAAGGATCTGACAGCTGACAACGAAGCAGCGCTCAAGGCTGCCATCGAGAAATTCAAAAGAGGCTTTGCTACAAGCTAATATATAGAGATTACCGTTTATGCTTACGAAGTTAGCTATTGGGTACGTCAAAGCTCAGCTTATGCTTACGAAGTTAGCTTTGGCTACGCCAAAGCTCTAAGGTGGTGAAATCATGGCAAGAAGCATGCGCGATATTAAACGTCAAATTAAGAGCGTTCAGAACACCAGACAGATCACCAAAGCGATGGAGATGGTCGCTGCGTCCAAGCTGCGCAAGGCGCAGGAGAAGGCAGAAGCAGCCCGTCCGTATTCAGAGAAGCTGAAAGAGGTCGTCTCGAGTATTGCTGCCGGTACGCAGGATCTCCAGCACCCGATGCTGGTCAGCCGGCCTGTCAAAAAAACAGGTTATTTGATCATCACCTCGGACAGAGGTCTTGCCGGCGGCTACAATGCGAATATTCTGCGTAAAGTAACGATGCTGATCGCAGAACGCCATAAGTCCAAGGATGAGTATGCGCTGTTTGTGATCGGGCGCAAAGGCCGTGACTTTTTGCGGCGCCGTGAATATCCCATTGTAGAAGAAATCACCGAGCTGTCCGATACCCCGAAATTTGCCGACATCAAGTCGATTGCCTATTCGGCGGTGAACCAGTTCGAGACAGGCGTCTATGATGAGATCTACATTTGCTACAACCAGTTCGTTAATGCGATCAGCCAGATTCCGACTGTAGACAGACTTCTGCCTATGGAAGGCGTTGGGGAGGGCGAGCATCACGGAGCATCTGCTGCTTATGAATACGAGCCTTCGCCTGCAGGCGTACTGGAAGTTCTGCTTCCGAAATATGCCGAGACTTTAATCTACGGTGCTCTTCTGAACGGCAAAGCCAGTGAGCTGGGAGCTAAGATGACAGCCATGGGCAGTGCAACGAAGAACGCGTCAAAAATGATCGGAGAACTTAGACTTACGTACAACCGTGCCCGTCAGGCGGCCATTACGCAAGAAATTACCGAGATCGTGGCTGGTGCGAACGCGCAGTCTTAATACAGATGTAACAGCTTTCGAGGAGGGAAATGAAGATGAACAAAGGACGCGTTGTGAGCATTATGGGTCCGGTTGTCGATATTGAATTTGAACGCGGCCAGTTGCCCCAGATATTCAACGCCATCAAAATTGTTGAAACTCTAAGCGATGGCCGTAACATGGATCTGACTCTTGAAGTTTCCAATCATCTTGGAGATAACCTGGTGCGTTGTATCGCCATGTCTTCCACAGATGGACTGGTACGCGGGATTGATGCGATTGACCAGGGAGCACCGATCTCGGTTCCAGTCGGTGAAGCAACACTGGGCCGCGTATTTAACGTACTTGGTAATCCAATCGATAACGGTGCTGAGGTGGTAGCTGCAAGAAACCCGATTCACCGTCTGGCTCCTACCTTTGATGAGTTATCAACTCAGGCAGAGGTTCTGGAGACCGGAATTAAAGTTATCGACTTGCTGGCCCCTTATGCCAAGGGCGGTAAAATCGGCCTGTTCGGCGGTGCCGGCGTAGGTAAAACAGTAACCATTCAGGAATTGATTAACAACATTGCACAGGAACACGGCGGTATCTCCGTATTCGCCGGCGTTGGCGAGCGGACACGTGAGGGGAATGACCTCTATCACGAAATGACCGATTCCGGCGTTATCAAAAAAACGGCGATGGTCTTCGGACAAATGAATGAGCCGCCGGGCGCGCGTCTGCGCGTAGCTCTGACCGGACTGACCATGGCGGAATATTTCCGTGATGTAGAAGGCCGCGATACGCTGCTCTTTATCGATAACATCTTCCGGTTCACCCAAGCGGGTTCCGAAGTATCGGCCCTGCTCGGCCGGATGCCTTCTGCGGTAGGTTACCAGCCTACACTGGCTACAGAAATGGGTCAGCTGCAGGAGCGTATTACGTCCACGAAGAAAGGTTCCGTTACTTCAATCCAGGCGATCTACGTGCCTGCGGATGACTATACAGACCCTGCACCGGCAACGGCGTTTGCCCACTTGGATGCGACGACCAACCTGGAGCGTAAAATCTCCGAAAAAGGGATTTTCCCTGCGGTTGACCCGCTGGCTTCCAGCTCGCGGATGCTGGCACCGGAAATCGTCGGCGAAGAGCACTATAACGTGGCACAAGGCGTTAAGCAGCTGCTGCAGCGTTATACTGAGCTTCAGGATATCATTGCCATCCTGGGTATGGATGAGCTGAGTGAAGAGGATAAGGTGATTGTATCCCGCGCCCGTAAGGTTGAGCGCTTCCTGTCCCAGCCGTTCCACGTAGCAGAGCAGTTCACCGGCTTCAAAGGCAAGTACGTGCCAATCAAAGAAACTGTACGCAGCTTCAAGGAAATCCTGGAAGGTAAGCACGATGATCTTCCGGAAGTAGCGTTCTTGTTCGTAGGTACGATTGAAGAAGCCGTGGAAAAAGCGAAAACGTTGTAACCCTAAGCATGCTTATGCTGGGGGATCGGGCTTTATTCTGTAAAGCTTTGAGGAGGAATGGAAGTGAATACCTTTTTGCTCGAAATAGTTACTCCGGAGCATCTGGTCTACTCCAAGCAAGTGAACAGTCTGACGGTACGCGGCGTGAATGGTGAACTGGGGATTCTCCCGGGACATATTCCGCTCGTCACCCCGCTTCAGGTTGCTCCGCTTAGCGTTAAGGCGGACGGCGTTACAGTCTCCATCGCTGTGCATGGCGGTTTCGTTGAAGTGCACAAAGATAAGGTAACGGTGCTGGCTGAAAGTGCTGAGCTGCCCCGGGATATTGATGTGGAGCGCGCTGAAGCGGCTAAGGAGCGGGCTGAGCGCCGCCTTAAGCTGCAAAGCAAGCAGGATGAGATCGATCACCGCCGTGCGGAGCTGGCATTACAGCGTGCTGTAACGCGCATCAAAGTTTCGACCGGTAAAGGACAACAGTAGCAGATAAGCGGTCAAGCCCTGGGCTTGACTGCTTTTTTTGCTAGATGAGAATCTAGCAGTTTATGAACATATCGTCATCAGATCTGCATATAAAGACCCATTTGTTTAAAATTTCGTAAAAGTACTGGATTCTTTTCCCCTGCACAAGTATGATATAAGAGTCGATTTCCGAGTACCTAACACAGGGGGCTAATATGAACACACGCTTATCCGCTGAGTTGTCGGGTGCGATCGGCACCAGCAATATGATATCGATGGTTATCTCTTTGATCTGCGTTGCATTATCCTGGTGGTCACTTCAGAACCTTAAGCTGGATTTGGTCATAAGATATCCCAAGAGCCCTCAGGGCAGACTGCTGCACCTGCTCTTGGCAATTGTCCTGGGTCACTTCGTGGCCGGGTTCCTGCTTGATTATCTGGGCTGGAGCGGACTTATAGGACGGATGTTTTAACGGCAGCGGCTTTGGTTATATCTGTATAGGCTGATGCAGTGAAAAAAGTGTCGAATAATAAGGTTTTATTATGTCAACACTGAAGTTAAGCAAGGAATCTGCACCTAAGACGCAATGACGGAATATTCAATATCTTAACAGACGAATTTTAACCTCAAAATTTATTTCAGAAATAATGGACGCGGAGGGAAACCGAAATGAGCAAATTTATCGTCCGCGGTGGCAACAGATTGACCGGGAGCGTGAAAGTTAGCGGCGCAAAAAATTCCGTACTACCGATCATAGCCGCCTCTCTATTGGCAGAAGAAGGAGTTAGCGTCATTGTGGACGCACCTCCGTTAGACGATGTAATGACGATTAACAAGGTATTGGAATCTCTGGGTGCAGGTATTACATACCAGAACGATGTGATTGAAGTAGATGCCACTAATATTACTTCCTGTGAAGCACCATACGAATGGGTACGCAAAATGAGGGCTTCTTTCCTGGTTATGGGTCCACTCCTGTCCCGTATGGGGCATACTCGTATTTCTCTGCCTGGCGGTTGCGCCATTGGAACTAGGCCAATTGACCAGCACTTGAAGGGTTTTGAAGCGCTTGGAGCCGAGATCAGTCTGGGCCAGGGCTACATCGATGCGAAAAGTAACGGAAGACTGCGCGGAGCCAAGATCTATCTGGATGTGGCCAGCGTAGGTGCGACCGAAAATATAATGATGGCTGCCGCGCTTGCCGAAGGCACCACAGTAATTGAGAATGCGGCTAAAGAGCCGGAGATTGTCGACCTTGCCAATTACCTGAACGGGATGGGCGGCATTGTACGCGGAGCCGGAACCGGAGTCATCCGGATTGAAGGCGTAGAGCGTATGCACGGCGTAAGACATCATGTCATTCCTGACCGGATCGAAGCTGGAACCTACATGGCAGCAGCGGCGATTACAGGCGGTGATGTGTATGTTGAGGGAGCTATTGCCGACCATCTGGGTCCGGTGATTGCCAAGATGGAGGAAATGGGCGTTACGATTATCCCGGATGAGAACGGAGTCCGTGTCATCAGCGACAAGCCGCTGAAGGCTGTCGATCTCAAGACATTACCTTACCCGGGATTCCCGACAGATATGCAGTCACAGATGATGGCACTGCTGCTCCGCTCGGAAGGAACCAGCGTAGTGACAGAGACCGTCTTCGAGAACCGGTTCATGCATGTGGATGAATTCCACAACATGAACGCGGAGATCAAGATTGAGGGCCGCTCTGCGATTGTGACGGGCAATGCCAGTCTGGTCGGCGCTAAGGTATGTGCTACGGACCTGCGTGCAGGTGCTGCGCTTATTTTGGCAGGGCTTGTGGCGGAAGGCACTACAGAAGTTAGCGGAACACATCACATTGACCGCGGGTATGTGCACCTGGCTGAGAAGCTGTCAGGACTTGGTGCGGACATATGGCGTATTTCCATGGAAGAGTCGGCAGTTCCTGCTGCAAAAGAAGAAGCGCTTAAGCCTGAACCGGCCAGAAGCGAATCCTCCAAAGCCGAAGAGATCAGACCCCGCTTCCAGATTCAGCCGTCTTGGGTATAATAGTTATTCTTAAAAATATTAGGACCAGCCGCTAAGCGGCTGGTCCTTTTTTTTTGAAAAAAATCTTATACGTACCGTGGGATTCCGCAACTCTCTTTCTCTCAAAATCCCGTTCTAGCAGGTGCCGCAAATTCATATCTATAAGAATCACCGGTGCTTACGGAAGGAGCCATAGAGATGAAAGAGTTAATCAAGCTGCGGCGCATCCTGAAGCGTCCGCATAGCTACGCGCGCGCGCGGCGGCGCGGCGTGCGCCCCCTGCGGCGGCTGGCCCCCGCCGCCTGGCTGGCAGCGCCCCTGCTGGCTGCGCTGCTGCTGCCGCTGGCTGTTGTCCCGCAGCGCGGGGACAACAGCCGCCGGCGCCCCCGGCCGTGCCGCAGGCCACGGCCGTTCCGGCGCCGCCGGCACCGGCTGCCGCAGAGGCGCCGCAGCCGGAGGTCACCGTCTATTTGTCGCGGAGCGGACAAATCGAGACCCTGCCGCTGGAGGAGTACGTCAGCGGCGTACTGGCGGCCGAGATGCCGGCCGAATTTGAGCTTGAAGCGCTCAAGGCGCAGGCCGTAGCGGCCCGCACGTTCATTGCCCGCCGTCTGGCCGCCGGCGACCACAGCGGGGTACCCGTTCCCGAAGCGGATGTGAGCGATACGGTAAGCCATCAGGCTTACGTATCGAAGGCCGTGCTGGAACGGGACTGGGCATCCGGCAGCAAGCGCGCCGGACTGGCGAAGATCCGCCGCGCGGTCCTGGAGACGCGCGGAACGATCATGACCTATCAGGGGCAGCCGATAACGGCTTCCTTCTTCGCCTCCAGCGGAGGCTATACCGAGAACTCCGAGGAATACTGGAATGCTGCGGTTCCCTACCTGCGCAGTGTAGCCAGCCCCTGGGAGCTGCAGATCACCCCGAACCTGGCCGTAACCTACACCTTCAGTAACTCGGAGCTGCGCAGCAAGCTGGGCCTTGGAACCAAGGACCTTCCGGTGTCAGCCAGTCTGGGAGCTTCGGGTAAGGCAACGCCAGTCTCCGCTCAATCCTCTGCCAGCTTGCCGGCGGAGGTGCTGTCGCTTACAGCCGGCCACCGGATCAAACAGATCTCTATCGGAGGGAAGGTGTTTACCGGGCGGGAAGTGAGAGAGAAGCTGGGGCTGCGCTCGAGCCAGTTCACCTGGAAGCGCCAAGCGGGGAAGGTGCAGATCACCACGTATGGTAACGGCCACGGTGTCGGCATGAGCCAGTGGGGGGCGAACGGAATGGCGAAGCAGGGCAAGACGGCTACACAGATTCTCAAACACTACTACAGCGGGGTCTCTTTTACCGGAATCTCAACTCTTCTGAAAAAATAATCTGCAAGATACGTATAAAAGCGAAGCGCCCGGTAACACTGGTTACTGAGGTGATAACCATATGAATGAACAAGACAAAATCAAATCAACCCATGATGAATCTCTCAAAAACAAGCAGGGAGATTCAGGCGCTAAGCCTTCTTCATGGAGCAGACTGTTATCCAAACGGTGGGTATTCCCGGCAGTCTACACGGCGGCAGCGGCACTTATACTAACCTTGGTGTGGGTCTATCAGGATGCCGGCCAGAAGCCGCTGAATCCTGATAACGCCGCGGTAGTATCCCAAGGTGAGGCCGGCAGCAAAACCGGAGCTGCAAACGGTGATCCCGAAGCCCTGGAAGTTGTCGCATCAGCCGAAAGCCTGGTCTGGCCGGTAGCCAGCCCGAGTGAAGTGGAAGTGGTCAAACCGTACTACGACGAGAACGGCACGGAAGAGAATCATATTGCGGCGATGGTGCAGTACAATAATACCTTTGTCACCAATACCGGAATTGATATTGCCCGTGAGGACAACAAGACGTTTGATGTGAAGGCGGCGCTCAGCGGTGAAGTTACCAGAGTGGAAGATGTTGCTGTACTGGGTAAGGTAATCGAGATTACCTCTCCCGGCGATCTGAAGACGGTCTATCAGAGTCTTGGTGAAATCAAAGTGAAGCAGGGCGATGAAGTGAAGCAAGGCGATATGCTGGGGGCAGCGGGACGTAATGAGATGGAGAAGGGTCTTGGCAACCATGTACACTTTGAAGTGCATGAGGACGGCAAGATTGTGAATCCTTCGGATCTGCTTCCGCAGCGCTAAGCCGAAATGTTCAGCAGGGGGCGGAAGCCTCCTGTTTTTTTAAAGAGAATTTATATGTTTTGGGGTCCCCGCAAAGTACCTGAGTCATCACTTACGCTAAAGCCCCACTTTGTGGGGTTATTTTTTGCTTCTCCCCGAAATGGACAGTCCGGCAGGTTCTATTCCGGAAATGGGGCAGTGAAATGCAGTGAATTGGGTTGTCCGACAAATAAAATGAGCCTTCCTGAGCTTGTCATGTCCTGAAAGCGCGAATATATAGGCCCGCCCCTCATATAATGTACCAAACTATTCACAGTTGGGAGGCGGGAGCGTGCACGATTACATCAAGGAACGTACCATTAAAATCGGACGCTGCATCGTGGAAACCAGGCACACGGTCCGGACCATAGCCAAGGAATTTGGCGTTTCAAAAAGCACGGTGCATAAAGATTTAACCGAACGGCTGCCGGAAATTAATCCGGATCTGGCTGATCAGGTGAAGCACATTCTCGAATATCACAAGTCCATCCGTCATCTTCGGGGGGGAGAAGCCACAAAAATTAAATATAAGAAAACCACAGGTAAGAAGCGTGAGGTTGCCGTAGCCTCAAAGCCATAAGATTTTCGGATTTTCGCGCCATAATTCAGGTTTAGTCCATTGTACTCACCCCCTAAAGTATGGTATTTTTAAATTTGGTACAATCTTCTTTTCTCATTTAAAATAACACTTTGGGGGCTCTTTCATTATGCTTAGCAAGGATATCGGAATCGATCTCGGCACAGCTAACGTGCTCATTCATGTCAAGGGAAGGGGAGTCGTTCTGGATGAACCTTCCGTGGTCACACTTGAAAGTGATACGAAGCGGGTCCTTGCGGTTGGTGAACAGGCACGCCGGATGGTCGGGCGGACACCTGGAAATATAACGACGATTCGTCCGCTCCGTGACGGTGTAATCGCCGACTTTGCCATTACGGAAATGATGCTCAAATACTTTATTGACAGCGTTGGCGGCCGGACCTGGTATTCGCGGCCCCGTATTTTGATTTGTGCTCCCACCAATATTACTTCTGTGGAAACGAAGTCCATCCGTGAGGCGGCAGAGCGCAGCGGGGCCAAAGAGGTTTTCATGGAGGAAGAGCCCAAAGCTGCAGCCATTGGCGCAGGAATGGACATTTATCAGCCTAGCGGAAATATGGTCGTCGATATTGGCGGCGGAACGACGGATGTAGCCGTATTGTCCATGGGCGACGTCGTTACCGCCTCTTCCATTAAGATCGCGGGGGACAAGTTCGACGATGCCATTTTAAGATATATTAAACAGAAATATAAGCTCCTGATTGGTGAACGTACAGCGGAGGATATCAAAGTGACCATCGGCTCGGTACGGCCGGGCGGTATGAAGGCAGAGATGGATATCCGCGGGCGTGATATGGTGAGCGGACTGCCCCAGACCCTTACTATTTCATCCGGTGAGGTGAAGGAAGCGCTGTGGGATCCGGTTTCTTCGATTGTGGCTGCGGCCAAGTCGGTGCTGGAGCGTACACCGCCAGAGCTGTCGGCAGATATTATTGACCGTGGAGTTGTGCTGACCGGCGGAGGCGCCCTGCTTAACGGACTGGACGAGCTGCTCTCCGAACAGCTGCATGTTCCGGTCTGGGTGGCTGAGGACCCGATGCACTGCGTAGTCAAGGGCACGGGAATTATGCTGGATCATTTGGACAAGGTGGTTAAGAAAAAGTTCTAGCCTGCCGATAATAAGGGAGAACAGCAGATTCCAGGAAGGGACTGACCTCATGCTCAGAGGATTATATACAGCCGCAGCAGGAATGGTAACGCAGCAGCGCAGACATGATACGGCGACGCAGAACTTGGTCAATTTAAATACTACGGGGTACAAGCAGGTCGACAGTGTCAGCCATGCTTTTCCCGAGGTGCTGATCACCGCGATGAACGGGGGCGCTGCTAAGCCTGTCGGACGGATCAATACCGGGGTTTTTGCCGAGCAGTCCGTCTCCCAATACCTGCAGGGCGACCTCATTGAGAGCGGCAAGAGCGTAGATTTTGCGCTGTCTACCGATTTGCAGGTCCCAGACCCGGATAATCCAGGCACCAACCTTGCTTTTGACGGCTCGGGGAAATATATCAGTCCGGATGGCGAGGTTATTTACCGGCCCCAGGCGTTCTTTACGGTTCAAGACAATGAAGGCAATAATTTATATACACGTAACGGAAGCTTTACAGTTGCTCCTACAGGGGAAGTGCTTAGCTCAGGCGGATTCAGAGTGCTGGGCAGTGACGGCAATCCGCTGCGATTGACAGGGCCTCAGGATAACCTTAAAGTGGACGGGCAGGGCAATCTGATTAACAATGCTACCGGACTGCCTTCAGGCACACGGATCGGAATCAGCGTCATCACAAGACCGCAGGAGCTGGTGCGTGACGGTAATGGTGTCTTCCATGCCGATGATGCCGAGGCCGCAGACATCCGCTTTTCCAATGGAACTGATAATCTGCAGGTCCGTCAGGGCTACCTTGAGAACTCGAATGTGGATGCCACTCAGGTCACTGTGGATATGAACGCCGCTTACCGCGCGTATGAAGCGAATCAGAAAGTGATCCAGTTCTATGACAGCAGCCTGCAAAAGGCTGTGAATGAAGTCGGCCGGGTATAGCCGGGCTTGCATGGATCATTATATTGATGGTGTTAGCCAGTTTCTTCTTATCAAGCTAGTAGGAGGTTAGACCTGTGAACAACTCAACAATCGGTGCTTCTGTCTCAATGGCCAGTCTGCAGCAGCGGCTGGATATTATAGCGGATAACATTGCCAATATGAATACGAATGGTTATAAGAGCAAACAAGGCTCGTTCGAGGATGTGCTTACCCGTGTACAGCAGCAATCCAAGGACTATAACCAGCCTGGACGCAGTATGCCGCTGGGTTTTAATATCGGCTTTGGTGTGCGTGTGCCTACAGTGTCAAGTAATTGGGAGGAAGGCACGCTCCAGGAGACAGGGAAGCCTACGGACTTGGCGCTTCAAGGCAATGGATTGTTCGGCGTTCAAGTCAATGGTGAAACGGCATATACCCGCCAGGGCGCTTTCCACTTCACCCCGGATACCGCCAATAAGGATAAGATGATTCTTGTGGACAATACCGGCAATCCTGTGCTGGGTGCTAACGGCACCCCGCTCAGCGTAGGAGCTAATGTAAGTGCTGCTATTGATGAGCGCGGGCAGGTGTGGACCAAGACGGATGAGAAACAGCCGCCTGTCCTGGCAGGCAGCTTAATGATTGTTGAGCCGCTCAGCAAGAATGCCTTGCAAGCTGTAGATGGTAATTTCTATGTATTGGCTGAAGGCGTGACAACGCAGCAGGCATTCGTGCAAAGAGCAGCGGGCGAAGCGAAGGATGTAGGCGTTCGCTCAGGCTATCTGGAATCCTCTAACGTGGATTTGAGCCGGGAAATGACGGAGATGATGCAGATTCAGCGTACGTATCAGCTTGCTGCCCGGGCGCTGTCCTCCAGTGACCAGATGCTGGGCCTGGCTAATAACATGCGCGCGTGAGGTGAAGGAATGAGTCGTGAGAAGGTTAAGACTGCACAGAATGCAGAAGAGGAACAACAGCAGCCGGTGAAGCGGCGCAGGATTAGGGCCTGGACCATTATTCAGTGGTTCCTGATTCCATTGCTGCTGGTTGCCGCACTTGGAGGCGGGCTGGTCGTAGGATATGTGATCCTCGGCAAAAAGGAACTAAGCGATGTGCTCCTGTGGAGTACTTGGAAGCATGTATATGATCTGGTGTTCGCACCTTGAAGCGTTATCGCATACTGATAGTTAAGGCTCCCTTGTTGTGCAGGGGAGTTTTCTTTTTTATACTGGAAAATGTATAATGATGGCGTGCCCTAAGAGCGCCAAAAAGGGCTCTCTCCGTCATGCTGCCGCGTGCGGTGGAGAAAGCCCCTTATCTTAACCTCCACTGCTGCAGGTGGTGAAGGATAATTATAGTTTTTGCCGAAGCTGTCCATATTTATGCAGGGCAGCGGAGAATAAAACAAAAGTGCTGCTGTAGGCGGAGGTTCATAAGACGCGGTTACAACCGAAGGGAGCTTTATAATTATGATGAATACCAATGAAATTCAAGAAATAATCCCCCACCGGCCCCCATTTCTGCTGGTGGACAGAATTACTGAAATAGAAATGGGCAAACGTGCGGTAGGCATCAAGAATGTTACAGTGAACGAGCCGTTTTTCGCCGGACATTTCCCAGGGTTTCCAGTTATGCCGGGTGTGCTGATTACCGAAGCCTTGGCTCAGGTGGGTGCTGTAGCTATTCTCGGAGTAGAGGCTAACCGTGGGAAAATCGGCTTTCTGGCCGGGCTCGACGGCTTCCGCTTCCGCGGGCAGGTTGTCCCTGGCGATACCCTTGTGCTTGAGGTAGAGATTACCCGGCTGAAAGGCAGCATCGGCAAAGGACAAGCCACTGCCAAGGTGGACGGCAAGACAGTAGCGTCCGGCGAGATTATGTTCGCACTCAGCTAGTTCCTGTTATAAACTTATATATTATAGATGGAGAAGGAGAGATTGACATGACTGGATTAAGCCCGAAAGCGCAGGAGACCCTGACACGCTGGCTGCAGGACCCTTCTGTCGACGAGAACACCAAAGAAGAGCTGAAGGCTCTTGCGGGTGAACCGAAGGAACTGGAAGAACGATTCTATAGAGATCTTGAATTCGGTACAGGCGGCTTGCGCGGAGTCATTGGGGCAGGCAGTAACCGGATGAACCGTTATACGGTGGGACGGGCAACTCAGGGCTTTGCAGATTACATTCTGGGACAACATACGGGAGAAAGCAGACCCTCGGTGGTCATTGCCCACGATTCCCGGCGCTTCTCGCCGGAATTCACGCTGGAGGCTGCGCTTGTACTTGCCGGCAACGGTATTGAGACCCATCTGTTCCCGTCCCTGCGCTCTACGCCGCAGCTCTCCTTTGCCGTCCGCCATCTGAAGGCCTCTGGAGGCATCGTGATCACTGCCAGCCACAACCCGCCTGAATATAACGGGTACAAGGTCTACAATGCACAGGGCGGGCAGCTGGTGCCGCATGAAGCAGAGCAGGTTATTGCTAATATCCTGAATGTGGACTCCTTCAACGGTGTGAAGCGCATGTCTCAGGACGCTGCAGAGAGCGCAGGATTGCTGCACTGGCTGGGAGCCGTAGAGGACGAAGCCTTTACGGATACGGTTGCTGCGGTAAGTGTCAGCCGTGAAGAAATTGCTTCTTCGCTGGGCCGTGACTTCTCCATTGTTTATACGCCTCTGCACGGGACAGGCAATCTTCCGGTCCGCCGTGTACTGGAGAAGATCGGCTTCACCCAGGTACATGTAGTTCCTGAGCAGGAACAGCCGGATTCCGAATTCTCTACTGTGAAATCTCCGAATCCGGAGGAACGTGAAGCCTTCACCCTGGCGATGAAGCTGGGCGAAGAGCTGAATGCAGATCTGCTGATCGGTACAGACCCGGATGCTGACCGTATGGGCGCTGTGGTTCGTGACAACGAAGGCAAATTTGTAGTGCTGTCCGGGAATCAGTCCGGCGCGCTCATGATTCATTATTACCTGAGCCGTTTACAGGAACAGGGGAAGCTGCCGGCTAACGGCGCTGTAGTCAAGACCATTGTAACCAGTGAGATGGGCGCTGCTGTAGCCAGCCATTATGGCGCTACGGTGTTCAACACTCTGACCGGATTCAAATATATCGGGGAGAAAATGAACCAGTTCGAGCAGTCAGGCGAGTATACGTATCTGTTCGGATATGAAGAAAGCTATGGTTATCTGGCCGGTAACTATGCCCGTGACAAGGATGCAGTCCTTGCTGCAATGCTGATCGCTGAAGCGGGTGCCTATTACAAGGCTCAGGGCAAGACCCTTTACGATGTGCTGCAAGAGCTGTATGCACAGTTCGGATACTTCCTGGAGAGCCTGGAGTCCCGCACGCTGAAGGGCAAGGATGGAGTGGCTCAGATTCAGGGGATTATGAATGACTGGCGGACCAGCCCTCCGCACGAAATCGCAGGTGCTTCCGTGACGCAGGTGCTGGACTATTCCCTGGGGCTTGACGGTCTGCCTAAAGAGAACGTGCTGAAATATCTGCTGTCGGACGGCTCCTGGTTCTGCCTGCGCCCTTCCGGCACGGAACCGAAGATCAAAGTGTATTTTGCCGTGGTGGGTGAATCCCTGGACAACGCCAAGCACAAGGTTGCGGAATTAACCAGTCAGGTTATGGCACGGGTAGACGGGAAATAATAAGCAATATATAACTTCCCTGCGGAAACGGAGCTGCTCCAGATGGACAGACCTCCGTTTCCGCTTAAATTTGCCGCTGGCAAGAGGGTCGGGTCGGCAGCTGTGACGTACGGCAATCAGCTTTAAAGTGAAAGAGGAGGTACTTTGGTGCAGCAGAAATGGCAACGCTGGAATATAGCATCACGCAAGTGGTTATGGATCATTATGGTGATAGGGCTTATAGGTGCGCTTCCGGTCGTATACGACCGTCTACAGACAGAGAAGTCTTCCAAATCGGTTGAGTTTGTCTTTGATTACCGGGATCTGGTTGAGGTTGCGAGCTACCGGCAGAATCCGCAGGATTATATCAACGAGCAGCTGGACCGGCTGAAGGCAGCCGGTGTTCAGAGTATGGCTATCTATGAAAATACATTGGAGGATTTCCGCAAGGCGCGCCGCCTGATGATCTGGGGAGCGTCTGATATCGCCAATCTTACCGATACTGTGATTCCGGAGAATGAGAACTATACATATGTCCTCTTTACCAGTGCGAAGAACAGTGAAATGCTCTCACCGGTTATCCGCGATGCCTTCAGCAGAGTGGACATCCGGACGGAAGAATGGAACTACCGCGGCCAGCAGGGGCTAATTATCCAGACGCCGCTGGAGGATGCAACGCTCAAGCCGCTGCAGCCGGACCCGATTACACTGGAAATGCTGCATGAGAAGGGCTTCAGCATTGTGCCCCGGCTTGTAGACTCGCTGGCATACAATCAGGATGCCGTGAAGAAACTTTTGGACCGTTACGCTGAGCTTGGCGTCAAGCGGATTCTTTTTGAAGGAGAGTCGGTTAAGGGGTACTCCGATGATGCGGATACAGGCAGTCTAACCACCTTCGCTAACCTCCTGAAGCAACACGGGATGGGAATAGCGGCAATCGAGAATATTAAGGTTCAACAGAAGGGCTTCTCCAAGCTGGCTTATATGCTGGATTACAACGTGACGCGCCTGTATTCCCTCAGCGAGGCGGATTCCAGCCTCAAGACTGAGGTGATTGCTGACCGGTTCGCGCTGGGCACAAAAGACCGCAATATCCGCATGATCTATCTGAATACGATTCCCTCGAGAGATACCAAGAAGGCTGCCATTACAGATACGATGGATAACCTGATTGAGAGTCTCAGCGGACCTGAGGGTGCGGTGGCCAAGATTGAGGCGAACGGCTTCCACATTGGGCAGGCTACAGCATTTGATGTGAGCGATTCCTCCTTCCAGCGTTATTTCAAGCTGATTGCAGTAATCGGAGCGGTAGCTATGGTTGCGCTGTTGTTCTCCTACTTCATTCCATGGCTTACTCTGCCTGTATGGGTGCTTGGACTGGTGGGAAGCGCCGGGCTGCTGGTTCTGAAGCCAACCTTATTTGAACAGGCGCTTGCGCTTGCCGTAGCCATAAGTGCGCCTACCCTGGCTATAATACTGGCTATCCGCAAAATTAATGAAATGGGCCCGCCTTTACGTGCCAATCCGTTAACCTTTGCCGTAATGAGCCCGCGCCGCCGTCTGACGCATAGTCTCGTTCTGTATGTCAAAACTGCATTAATTACATTCAGTGCGGTGCCTTTCGTCATTGCGCTGCTGAATAATATTACCTATGCCCTGGTACTGGAACAGTTCCGTGGTGTGAGCCTGCTGCATTTGGCACCGATCGGGCTTACCGCAATCTATGTTCTTTTGTACCGTGGAGAGTTTGCCTTTAACAAGACAGGTAAGCTGCTGCGGACACCGATTACACTCGCTATGGTCATTGCGGCCGGCGTAATCGGTATCGTGGGGATGTATTATTTGAGCCGGACCGGGAATGCCGGAACTGTAAGTGCACCGGAGAAACTCCTTCGTGTCTTCCTGGAGAATACCGTTGGGGTCAGACCGCGTAACAAGGAATTCCTGCTGGCACATCCGCTCTTTATCCTCGGTGCATTCTTGGCTTATAAATACAGGAGTGCAGCCTTCATCATGATTATTGCAGTCATTGGGCAGTTGTCTATGGTGGATACCTTTGCCCATATTCATTCGCCTGTGCTGATTTCGCTGGTTCGCGGACTTCTTGGTCTGGGACTCGGCCTGATTATCGGTATTATCGCTGTAGGGGTATGGCAGATTGCGGAAGGGTGTTGGAAACGATGGTCACCTCTGCTCAAAAAATTGTAATCTCCGGCTTTTACGGCTTCCACAACAGTGGAGACGAAGCCGTTCTGCAGTCGATTCTGAATGCTGTACACAAGCAGTCCCGGGCCGCCGGAATAACACTTACGCCTGTGGTCTTATCCATTGATCCGGAGTGGACGTCTGCCACATACGGGGTGGAGTCAGTACACCGGATGAAGCTGGGAGAGGTGCGGAGAGCCATATCAGACAGTGCGGGTCTGATCAGCGGCGGCGGCAGCCTGCTTCAGGATGTGACAAGCAGCAAGACCATCCCATATTACCTGGGCATCATCAAGCTGGCCCAGTGGATGGGGAAGCCGACATTTATCTATTCCCAGGGGATCGGCCCAGTGAACCGCAAGCTGTTTCATCCGCTGATCAAATCGGTTTTCCGGAAATGTGCGTACATCTCGGTGCGGGATGAACAGTCCCGCTTGTTGCTTCAGTCGATGGGGTTTAGTATTGATGAGGTAGAGGTAGTACCTGACCCGGTTATGGGTCTGGAGTTGCCTGAAGATATGCAGCCGGAACAACTTGCAGGAGCAGATACGGTAGCTGGAACACCCAACTACGGCATGCAAGGTTCGCCCGCTACTGTAGGTGTCTCCGTGCGCTTCTGGGAGCAGTCCCGTAAGGAGCTGGATTCCTTGGCTGAGGGCTTGGTGAAGGCTTCAGCGGTCCAGCCGCTCCATGTACACTTTCTGCCCTTCCATCATTCTGCGGACAATGAGGCTTCCCGCTATGTGATGCAGAAGATAGGCCGGGCTATAGAAGATAATGGGGGATCGGTAACGATCCGTGAGGATGCGCTTCATCCGCTGCAGATGCTGCGGGAGGTAAGCCAGTGCCAGGCGCTTATAGGCATGCGGCTGCACAGCCTTATCTATGCTGCGGGACAGCGTGTTCCGCTGATGGGCGTCTCGTATGATCCGAAGATTGATCATTTTCTGGAGCGGGTGAATTGTCAGCCGGTGGGTAAGACGGATACACTGGAGGCAGACAAGGTGGCTGCCGGGCTTCTGGAGCTGCTGAGCTCGGGGGAGAGCTGGAAGCAGGAGCGGGAGCCGCTGATCGCCGCGCTCACCCGAGAGGCAGAGGCTCCGGCCCGGCGAATTGCCCAATATTTCGGCCATAAAGGATGAGTGACAAGTGAAAGCAGATAGCGTAATACCGACAGTGCCCATTTTTGGCATACGAGTATCCAAGGCGGATATGAAAACCACCGTTTCCTATTTAACGGAGGCGGTTCGTAAGCGTGAGCCTCATCAGGTAATTACTGCCAATCCGATCATGGTTATGGCGGCGCTGGAGAATCCGTCTTATATGGAAATTATGAAATCAGCAGAGCTGGTTGTCCCTGACGGGACTGGAGTAGTATGGGCAGCGGGATATTGTCATGAGCCTGTAGCTGAGCGTGTAGCCGGTTTTGATCTTTTACATGAATTATTGCACCAAGGCGAAAGCTATAACTGGAGAGTATATTTGCTCGGTTCTACCCCTGAGGTGATTCGCGAGACGGCTTCCCGGTTACAAACAAGATATCCCGGTATTGTCATCGCAGGATATCATGACGGGTATTTTGGTCCGGCAGAAGATGAACAGATTGTGGGCGGCATCCTTGAAGCGAAGCCTGACTTGCTCTTTGTTGCCAGAGGGGCAGACAGCCAGGAGCCATGGATCGCCAAATACAAATCCCGGCTGCAGATCCCGGTGATGATGGGTGTCGGCGGGAGCTTTGATGTGATCTCCGGCAAGAGCCGCCGCGCCCCTGTTGCCTTTCAGAAATTAAGGGCAGAATGGTTATACCGGCTGCTCAAGGAACCTACACGTTACAAAAGAATGCTTGCGCTGCCGAAATTCGCAGTAAAAGTGGTACGAGAGAAAGATAAAGTCACAAAAGACCAGTAAAATGAGGGAATTCACCGAAAAAATCCGTGGTATCGCCTAAAAACAGTATTGGAATTTGTTTTTGGTTCAGCGTATAATTCAATGCGGTAGAGAAATGGAGGTCGACTTTTCACATGTTAATCATATACATCGCCGGATTCATTGTGTGCATGGGGCTTGCACTGCTTTTGACGCCGTTCGTGAAGAAATTCGCTATTAAGATCGGTGCGACAGATGTGCCAAATGCCCGGAAAGTGCATACGAAGATCATGCCCCGCCTCGGCGGACTCGGTATATTTCTGGCGTTTGTGTTAGGCCTGCTTGCCGTATTACCGATTATTCCTTATGACTTCACTCCCCGGGAGGCTAATTTCATTAAGGCGCTGCTATGCGGCGGAGGTCTGATTGTGTTGATCGGCGGTCTGGATGACCGGTTCGAGCTGTCAGCCAAAGTGAAGCTGCTGGGCCAAATTGCCGCTGCTTGTATCGTAGTTTTCGGGTTTGGCATCACGGTTGATTTCGTAAATATTCCTTTTCATAATAGCTATTCTTCCCTGGAGAGCTGGATTGCCATCCCTCTGACCATCTTCTGGATTGTCGGCGTCACGAATGCCGTGAACCTGATTGACGGTCTGGACGGGCTTGCAGCAGGCGTATCTGGTATCGCAATTGCAACGATTGCTGTCATGGCCTTCCTGATGGGAAACACCATGGTTGCCCTGCTCTGTCTGCTGCTTCTGGGCAGCATTCTGGGATTCCTGTTCTTCAACTTCCATCCCGCCAAAATCTTCATGGGCGATACGGGCTCGCTGTTCCTGGGCTTCTGCCTGGCGCTGCTCGCACTGCTCGGCTTCAAACAGATTGCGGTGGTTTCATTCATCACACCACTCCTGATCATCGGAGTTCCGTTATCGGATACATTCTTCGCCATCGTCCGGCGCAAGCTGCAGAAGAAGCCGATCTTCGCTCCGGATAAAGGCCATCTCCATCACTGTCTGCGCGAACTTGGCTTCAGCCACCGCCAGACAGTATTGATCATCTACGGCATTGCCGCATTCTTCGGTATCCTGGCGGTCATCCAGACCTCAGCTTCGCTCTACGAAGCCAACTGGGTTACCTTTGTAGTCATCTGCGTCATGCTCTTCTTCCTGCAGATCGGCGCAGAGATCACCGGGGTCATCAGTAAGACCAAGCGTCCGGTAATTGATTTGTTTTTGAGAATGCGGATGAAGGTTGACCCTGAACGCAGCTCCAAATCTTAGATACATTATTAGCAATTTATAAAATTAAAATTACAGTGTGCACCTAACCTTACTCCAGTGGAGTAAGGTTTTTTATTTTTTTGCTAATTATTAGTCTATAGCTGTCCGATAAAAATATAGAGTTGGTTAAGACGCGGAATGCTGCACAGGCCGACAACAAACCAAAAAGCAGTAGGAGGTTTCTTACGTGAAAAAAAGTTTGAAGGCGATAGGCGGTATGTTTTTAGCGATAGTGATGCTGCTATCCACACTTTCCTCAGCAGGTGCTGTTTATGCAGCGGACCCTGCAACAGGACAATACTTTCAGTTCACCAAGTTCAGTACAGATAAGGGTGCCCCAACTTCAGTCAATACAAGTACCGTTGACGTAGAGGGTACGTTTAATGGAGTGTCTGCAGACAGCATCTATTATCAGGTGGACGGCATTGTCAACGGGAATGTAGTTCCTGGAGCAAGTGGTGCTGACGTCAAGCCAATTATTGAGAACGAGAAAAACTTCCGTTTCCCAAGTGTCAAGTTAAGTCAGGGCCTTAACCGGATTACAGTCTTTGGTACAACAGCTACTGGAAGCCTGGCCAGCGGAGAAGCCTATGTTAATTTTTCCAACGTTCCTGCCATTTATAATATAGCTCTACCGGATGGCACTTTGCTAAGTGAGAATACACCCACAATGGTTAATACAGCAGGATTAACGTTGACTCTGGAAGCTCCGAATGCCACAGAGGTTATGGTCAATAATTCCAAGATGTTTAACGGCGGTAGCAGTACCTTCGTCATTGCCGACATACCGCTGACTCCGGGTCTTAATAAGCTGACCTTTGTTGCGACTACAGATTCGGGTACGCGTACTTATGCGGTGACACGTGAAGTAGTGTATGCGCCTATTGATAAGGGAACTCCGAACAAGACCAAGGTTGGGACATATGCTGTGGATAGTG
The DNA here is from genome assembly GCF_038051945.1 of Paenibacillus sp. FSL H3-0469. Lineage (NCBI taxonomy): Bacteria > Bacillati > Bacillota > Bacilli > Caryophanales > Paenibacillaceae > Paenibacillus > Paenibacillus sp. FSL H3-0469. Next base: position 3,861,144 of record NZ_CP150302.1, on the reverse strand, counting down.
GGAATGTTGTATCTGCAACAGGCGGGGATACTGAGATTAAAGGTAAGCTTACAGGGTCCATTACATTTAGAGTATCCGAGGATACGGCAGAGGCTCCACTTTCAGGCATGACCTTTACTGTTCGTAACACAACTACAAGCAGTGATGTACTTGCTGGTGGCGCAACTACCATTGATGCAACTCCGGTTAAGTCGGGAGAATATATTACATTTAAATATACAAGTACCAATGATGTTACAATATCCAGCAATGGTAAATATACAATTACATTTACTACTACCAATGGGACCTATAATGGAAAGAGTATTAATCCATTGGATTTCACTTACCGGAATGCAGATGATCCTTACATTACAAGTGTAGAGCAACTGTATAGTCCTGTAGTGAGCGGCACAACGAATCAAACTGTCAGCTATTCTTCATCCGGTGTCTTCTCGGGTAATTCCAATTTGTTCGAGATTCCACTGTGGTTAATGATCAAGACCAGCGATACAACAATTGCTCCTGACAATTTGGAGATTAGTTCGTATCAGAATGGTGCCAAGGTCCCTTCGGACCGGTTTGTGATCGAAGGAACCTCAATGAAGACTAGCCAGGGTTATAGAGTATTTAAGATCACCGGCCTGCCTTCAGGCGAGCAGACTTTACAGATTGATCTGAAAAAGGATGGATCTACTACTAACATTATAGATAAGAAGGTACTTTCGGTTAATTATGTATCGGCCCCATTTATAGATGTAACTAATATTTATAATAACCAGGTGTTCAAATATAGTGGTGAGTTCACATCCATTAATGGACGGTTAGTGAACTTTCCGGACATAGACAAGTCATCCGTTAAAATAACCATCAATGGAACAACGGTTGTCCCGACAATTAATGATGTAACTCACGTATTTAATTATGCGATTACCTCTACTTCTGGTATTTCTCTGGTGTCCGGCCCGAATAAGATCACCATTTCAGGTACAGCAAACGGTGTGCCGGTCACGACCACTCTTACTGTGTATCTGTTCCCAGAGAATACTCCGAATATTGATGGTGTCGTGCCTTATCCGGTAGGTGAGACGTCCGACCCAAATGGAGTATTTATCAAAAATTCAAATCTAAATTATACAACGAACGAATCTGCTACAGATGTTCACTTTGTCGTAAGCAATGCCACTCAGGTTGTAATTATGAAAGATGGTAAACAATACGCTGTTGCTGACTATAATTCTGATAGCTCTGGTGGCAAGAATGTAGGGTGGAGTACAGCATCCAGTTATCTTAGTACGCCTATTTCGCCCGCCAAAGATGGTGAATTCGTATTAAAAGGTCAAGAGCTACCTACAACCGGTCTCCAGACCTTTGTGATTTCGGCAAGAGTGGGAACTGCGGCTATTACACAGACACTGCAGATCACCCGTGAGGTTCCTCCGTACAGCATTTTATCGCCTAAGCTTCCTAACGAGAGCATTATCAAACAGAACTTCCTTGATGTCAGCATTCAGGCTGAAGGTGCTACAAGTATTGTAATTGGTAAAGAACCAATGATTAAAGGGGCGAAGGACATATTCCGTCTCGAATTAAAGGGTCTGAAAAAAGGGAAGAATACGGTTAAATTCACCGTCACGACAGGCACTACGAAATCCAACGGAACGTTCGATGTAACCTACTCAGATGAGATCCTGCAAGGTGCACAGCTAAAAACGACTCTTAACTCATCTGGCAAGCTGACAGCCTTCCAGAATGCAGTGAGTCTTGTTTTCCCAAAAGGAACGATGCTACGGGATGCAACACCGACACCGGGGTCAAGCAATACCCGGCAAATCAATCTGTTCAATGAACAATATATCCTGCTTGGCATTGCTGATAAGCAAGATGGACGTACCGTGAAGCAGTATAACCCGGTAGGTGAATTTGATGGTACGAGTTATCAGGATGGCAAGCTGGTTGAAGTTCCTGCCAGCGGCTTGGCTACTGCTTATATGACTCCAAAGCTTCATTATGGATATGCTTCGAATTTGTATTGGATCGACCCGGGATACTTTGTTTCCGCGACTTCCATTAATGATTATTCAACTGTAGTTGCTTCTCATCCATATAAGAAGGGGAATGAATCCTTCCTTGGGCATATGGGCAGATGGATGGAGCCTACCCAGCAAGGGAAGATTACACTGAAATATGATCCGACAATCGTTAATGCGGCAACCTCTAACATCTCTGTTTGGAAGAATGTTGACGGCACCTGGTATAACATGGGAGGTGTGGTCAACACAGGGAGTAAGACGATTACGGCCACCTTCGATGGCTTTGGTTATTACACTGTAATGAGCTTACGCTACAGTTACGATGATATTGTCTCCCACACCTACGCACGCAGCGAGCTGGAGACTATTTTATCCCGTGGGATTATGAATGCGAAGGATGCTAATGAGTTTGGCGTATATGAGAATGTTACCCGTGGAGAGTTTGCTACTATGCTTGTCAAAATTATGGGTATTCAGCTTGATTACGAGCCAAACAATCTGACTTTCTCAGATGTGGTTAAATACAGTGATTATCACTGGGATTACCGTTATATAGAAACAGCGGTCCGCAAAGGGATTATCCGCGGAACAGCTCCGAGAATCTTCTCCCCTAACCGCACCTTATCCAGAGAAGATGCAGCGGTCATGATCGCCCGTGCAATGAGCTTGAAGCTTGGAAACAATGCGACTGATCTGGCAGCCCTGCAGAAGCTATTTACGGATACGGGATCAATTGTGTCAGTATACTCAGCACCTTCTATCCTTGCAGCCTACAAGGCTGGTGTGATTTCTGGAATTGAGAACAAGCTGGTGGCTGGACAAAAGAAGGCAACATTCCGTTTCGATCCGCAAGCTAACTTTACGAGAGCGGACGCAGCAGTGATGGCACAACGTATTATGGCTAAGATGAAGAGATTGTAGAAATAAACAACTATATATGAAGTAAAAATAAGCCTCTGACTCCCTGTTTACGGGAAAGAGGCTTATCTTTTACATTTTCCATATACAAATCTTTGAATTGTGTGTTATTTTGCGTTACAATGGCCTAAGAAGCTGTAAGCACAAACATTTAATGCAAGAAGGAGAAAGCCATCGATGAAACCGATTTTATCAAAAGCACAATTGGATTACACGAAAGCAAAGAATATGTTTGAGAATAGAGCAAAGGTTATGGAAAAAGAAATTGCAGCGAAGCGGGCACTGCAGGAGATCACTCAGGAAGTAATGGAAGAGCTTGTTCAAGCAACTGGCTTCCATGATGCGTATAACGAGCTGGTCATTGCTGAGAATGCTTTGATTGAATGGTCTCATAGCACAATCAAACATGAGAAGAGCTACCGCGAGAACCGCGCAGCGATTGATGCTATGTATGAGAATGTTAATGCAAGTCCTGAGAAACGCCAGGAATTGATACAGCTATCCATGAAGATTCGTTAGTCCTGGATTTACAAGGTTGCAAGAAAGGCTGCTGAGGATTCTCGGCAGCCTTTCTTTATGTATATTCATTTTATTTGTGAACGTGTTAACCTTGTTGTAATGTGGGTATATACTTATTAGCTCGAATGCTGATCAACAAATACATCACTTTTATTATGTAATATTTGTTTGTAAACTTAACAAATATTGTTTAATGACGTTTGGAATGCCTCTATGCTATACTGATTCCCGTAGCCACCCAACATTAACAATAGTTAGTAGAACATACATATTGTATCTTCTAGAGTATCGGGGCAGGAATACAGCAGGGCATAAAAAGTTTTTTTAACCAAAGCGCAACTTTTTTGAAACTACTGCGTTTAAGGTGTAGAGTCACTTGCACAAGGCAATTGCGGAATGCCCTGAAGGCACTGCCCATTGCGAAATGGAAAAATTAGCTTTACGTGACTAGAGGCACATTGTATAATACTTAGGTAGAATTAGGAATCTAGTATTACTATGCCTTGAAGCTGTTTACAAGTTTCTGTGATACCCGTCACAGACATTATTTATACTTAATCTGCTCAACTCGGGAAAGGGGGTGCTCGACAAATGAGTGATATGAGCTACACAACTAAAGAAAATTCCCAGTTTATGAATGTCCAAGGAGGAGAAAAAAAGGTTATGAAGAAAATTTTATCCGTAGCATTGTCTACAGCAATGGCATTCTCGATGTTTGCCTCTGTAGCATTTGGTGAAACAGCAAAGGTAACTCCACAACAAGCATTTGATGCTTTGGCAGCAAAAGGTATTCTTAATGGATACCCAGATGGTCAGGCTCACCTTGAAAAAGATCTGACTCGCGGTGAATTCGCTAAGATCGTTACTAAATTGTTCGGTCTTACTGAAGTAACTGGTAAGCTGTCTTACAAAGACAAAGGTTACACAGCTACTAACTGGACTGTACCTTATGTAGAAGCTGTTACAGCTGCAGGCTTGATGCAAGGTCAAGACACAGTTAAGGGCATCTTCAACTACAACGGTAAAGTAACAGTTGAAGAAGTTGCGGCAGTATTGTTCCGCGCTCTGAAACTGGAACAGCCTACTACAACTGATAACAGTGCATCCGCATGGGCTAAAGGCTATGCACAAGCAGTTATCAACGCTGGTCTGATTGCTAAAGATGTAAACTTCAAATCTAATGCTGACCGTGCTCTGGTAGTACAGACAGCTTATGCAGCTGATCAAATCGGAAAAACTCCTACATTGACTGTAGTTTCTGCTGAAGCAGTAAGCCCAACCAAAGTAGTTGTAACTTTCTCCGACAAAACTACTGCAAACGTTGAGTTGACAACTGCTCTGGTAGCAGGCGTTGAACAAACAATCAACTTCAAACACCTTGAAAAGGACTACACTGCAAAAGTAACTCTGCAGGCTCCTAAGGTTGTTTCCGTAACAGCTCCTAACTCGAAACAAGTAGTCGTTAAGTTCAATCGTCAGATTGCAACTGACTCAATCGTTTCTGATGGCAAATTGATTGATGATGTAGTTAAAGTTGTAAAAGTATCGACAACTGCTAATGTAGTTGACAATGCTGAAGTTGTATTTAACGCTGACGGCACTGAAGCTACTCTGACAGTACCTGGTGAAGTTAACTACCTTAAAGGTCAATACACTGTAGTTGTAAGTAAAGATGTTAGAACTACAGGTAATGAAGAAGTTCCAGCATTCACTGACCTGATCAATGTTGCTGACGTTGTTGCTCCAACTGTAACTTCTGTTACGGCTGTTGCTAAGTCTACAACTAATAAGGTTTATGTGAAATTGAGCGAACCTACTAAGCTGTCTGGTCTGATTGCTTATGTGAATGGTGCTGCTGCAAGCGTAGCTCGCGACACTTATGATTCCTTCGTTCTGACTACTGGTACTTTGACTAGTGGCCAAACTTATGATGTGTCTCTGACAAACGTTTCTGACTTTGCTGGAAATGTTGCTACTCCAAACCCAGTTAAAACATCTGTAACTGTTACTTCTGATGTTAATGCTCCTGTAATTAAGAGTGTAACTCCAGTAGGTGATCGTTATGTTGAAGTGGTATTTGACAAGAAACTTAACAAAGATTCTCTCGTAGGTAACGTTCGTTTGTTGGATGCTAATGGCGAAAGCAAAGGTGTGTTCTCCATTGAAAATACTTCTGATAGCGCAACAATTACTTTGAGATCACCACTGGGCTCATTGTCCACTACTACGTTCACTGGTTCTATCTTGTTCGGAGCAAATGTTAAGGATACCATTGGTAATACCCTGGGTACTCCTGTGTCCCAAGCTATTACTTTCACAAAAGACACAGTTGCTCCAACAGTAACTAGTGTAACTTACTCGAACAGAGGTCTTGTTATCAAGTTCTCTGAGAAAGTACTGTCCCCAGCTGCTGGTAAAACTTTGACTTTGATCAATGATTCTACTGGTGCTGTTACTACAACTATCGCTTCCGGTAGTGGTGTGCTTTCCAGCGACAAGAAGACTTTGACTTATCAAGTGTCTAAAGAATTCACTGGTGCTCATACCCTTCGTATTCCTGAAGGCCTGGTAACAGATGATTCCTTCACTAAGAATGCACTGGCTGCGACTGTACAGTCCTTGACAGGAGCTTCTGCTTCTACTGATGAGAAAGCTCCAGAAATTTATAAAGTAGAGCACAATGATAGCACGCTTAGCAACAGCACTGTTACAGTTTATGTATATGCTAAAGATGCTGGTGGTCTGAATGTTTCCAGCTTGAGAGATCCTAACAGCTACACTCTCGATAGCAAGGCTCTTCCTTCTGATGCATATGTGACTATTCAAACCCTGAGTGGTCCAAACACTGCTCCAACTGATGCAATTGCAGTAGTTCAGTTCTCAGGATCAGCTATCAGTGAAACTAAAAACTATAACTTTGTTGCTAGCGGTATTGCTGATACTGCGGGTAACGGTGTAGTGGCATCTACTACTGCAATCAGCCTGACTGACAGAGTGAAACCAACATTCAAATCGGTTGCTGTTGCAGCAAATGATGGAAAGTCATTGATCCTTGAATTCTCTGAGCAAATCAAGAACTTGCCAACAGATGCTAAGGGCGCTCGTAACTTGGATTCTTCCAACTTCGAATTCAAGATTAACAATGTCCCTGTAAGTGACACTGAAGCTGTTGTTGGACAACGTATCGAATCCGGTACTGATGTTAACAAATACTATGTGACCTTTGATGTTAAAGCAGGCGTATATCAAGGTGCAGAAGTTCTCTACTTCGGAAGCAGCATCAACTCTAACGGAAGCAACATTGTTGCTTATGTGAAGGATGCTACTGCTGGTAAGCTTGACTTGAGCGCTAACTACATCAACGAAATCACTGTGAAGGTGAAAGATACTTCCAAAATCGTTGACGCTACTGGTAACCCAATCGTTACTGGTGCAGAACTGAACGGTAAATAATTTAAGCTTCCTTAACGAAGCAAAGAATAGCCTCTTCGGAGGCTATTCTTTTTTTATAGCCATTTATCCCACTATGAGGAGGAATCACATTTGAAGACCGCTTGGAAAGTTACGATGTCAGCAGTGCTGCTGGCAGGTGGCCTGTGGGCAGGCTCCATGCTTAACTTAACGGCTGAAGGCGCCGGTGTTGGATCACAGCCAGGAACGGCTGAGGACCCGGTGGTTACTAAGAGCTATGTGGACCAACAGATCCAGAAGGCTTTGCAGGGTGGGACTTTTACTCCTCCTACTCAGGCTCCGGCTGCTACTGCGACTAATGCACCGGCTGCAACCACAGCTCCTACCAAAGCGCCGGCTTCCGGTTCGGGTGATACAGGCAATGCCAGCGAAATCGTTGATGTGAAACCTGGACAAACCCTGATTGCCGGGGCGGGTGCAGAATTTATTGTTCGCGCCGGCAAAGCGGTTATTTATTCCCAAGATGCTAATGGGGTAGCTGACTTGACGGATGGTGTCGATTTGGCGAATGGTGTCGCTGCGCCTACGAATCATTTGTTATCTTTCCCGCGGGATGGACGTGGGATCGCTGTACAGGACGGTCAGACGATGAAGATCGTTGTTATGGTCCGTGGTGCATATACTCTTAAATAAACAACAGCTTGTGTTAAAGTTCACTTCAATCGACATTTTTCTTTCTATATAAAGAATGCCCTATATTGGACAACATTATACCCCGGAACTCATTCCCACAGCTGACAAACATTGAGCCGACTTAGGCCCTTGGAATTCGTACACAATACCACCTGTAATCTTAAAAAAATTCGCAGGAGGTGCTGTAACATGGCACGTACAAATCGCACAGTGGTACCAGAGAGCCGGGCAATGCTGAAACAAATGCAATATGAAATTGCTTCTGAATTCGGATTATATGGAGCTTCGTACGGTGGTGGAATGGACACGGAGTTTGCTTCTGAGCTGGGGACCATAGGTGGATCAGGGGTTTCTGGAGGAACGCCGTATCTGGGACATCTTAGTTCCAGAGATAATGGATCTGTTGGCGGGGAAATCACAAAGCGGTTGATCAAACAGGCCGAGCAGTCGCTTTTCGCATAACTGGCTTCAATTGACAGCCACCGGTAAATAAGATAATATGACCTTTGAGGAAGGCCGTAGACCTTTTCCATTCGGAAAAGGTTCATTTTTTGAATAAAACAGGCATTGGCCATTATTATTCTACTACTTATATTTGGCCTGTTTTCTACTAGGGAGCCCCCTTGAATACAGTGTCAGATCAACAATATGGGAGGTTGTTGTATATGTCGATCAAAGGGCGTCATCTGTTTACTTCTGAGTCCGTAACGGAGGGACACCCCGATAAAATCTGTGATCAGATATCCGACGCGGTACTAGATGCATTTCTTGCTAACGATCCTAATGCCCGTGTAGCTTGTGAGGTAGCTGTAGCAACAGGTCTCGTGCTTGTCATCGGGGAAATTAGCACCAAGTCTGAATATGTGGATATTCCGGCAATCGTACGTAATACTATTAAGGAAATTGGCTATACCCGCGCGAAGTTTGGTTTTGACTATAATACTTGTGCCGTCCTTAGCTCGTTGAACGAGCAATCGGCAGATATTGCCCAAGGTGTAAATGCTGCTCTTGAGCACCGTGATCCTGCATCATTAGCTGAAGAGACTGCTAACATTGGTGCCGGTGACCAAGGTCTAATGTTCGGGTTCGCTACGAATGAGACGCCTGAGCTCATGCCTCTACCGATTGCCCTGTCCCACCGAATTGCCCGTCGTCTGGCGGAAGTCCGTAAAGATGGAACTTTGAAATATCTGCGTCCGGATGGAAAAACCCAGGTTACGATTGAGTACCAGGGCGACAAGCCGTTGCGTGTGGACACGATCGTCGTATCTACCCAGCATGCAGAAGAAATCACCCTTGAGCAAATTCAGGCAGACATCAAAGAGCATGTCATTCTTCCGGTTGTTCCAGCTGAACTACTGGATGAGGCCACTAAATATTTCATTAATCCTACTGGGCGTTTTGTTATTGGTGGTCCTCAGGGAGATGCCGGTCTGACTGGACGTAAGATTATTGTAGATACATATGGCGGTTATGCCCGTCATGGCGGCGGAGCCTTCTCCGGTAAAGATCCGACCAAAGTGGACCGTTCAGCAGCCTATGCTGCCCGTTATGTAGCGAAGAATCTGGTCGCTGCCGGCCTTGCTGACAAGTGCGAGATTCAATTGGCGTATGCTATCGGTGTTGCAAACCCTGTATCAATCAATGTAGATACATATGGGACGGGGAAGATTAGTGAGGAGAAGCTGGTTCAGCTGATCAGCGATAACTTTGATCTTCGTCCGGCAGGAATCATCTCGATGCTGGATCTGCGTAAACCTATCTATAGACAGACTGCTGCTTATGGACATTTTGGCCGTACTGATGTGGACCTTCCTTGGGAACGCGTGGATAAGGCGGATTTGTTAAAAGTCCAGTCCGGGATCTAAAAGTACAGCAAATGAATTGAGCTAGTTTGCATAATGCCATCAAATCATAATCATGCCTATATAGTACCCCTCATCAGGGGGGATTATATGGGCTTTTTTTTATGGAAAAAGCAAGCCGACGTACTCTTAGCTGTCATCTTCTAAACTTTGGAAGCCCTTTAGCCGAATATAACAGTATATAAGAAACGCTCGAGGGGCTGAAGGGAGCTTTATCAGGAATGAAAAAGAAGGTAAGAATAGGCACAGCGATTATTATTGCAGGTCATCTGCTGCTTGGTCTGGGCAGTCCGGCTATCGGCATACATACATCAGCGGTATACGCCGCTTCGGAATTCGGAATCAGCATTTCTCCTGCGAACGGGTCTGCTTTTGTAAATACCGGGGCTTCGCTGGGGCTTAGCTTTGACCGCCAGGTGATCCCGCAAGCCGGGAAAATCACCATTACAGATGTAAATGCCGAAACGGTATTTACGGAAATTGCAATCGGGAGTGCAGGGCTAATCGGAAACTCGGCAAGCTACGAAATCAAGCTAGGCTCCAGTCTTAAATTTGCTCCCTACAAAACATATAGCGTGAGTGTGCCTAAGGGGCTGTTCAAGGATAGTGCAGGCAATGAGTCAGCAGCAACAACCTGGAAGTTCACGACGGCCCCGGAGGTGAATCCGGCGATTACAGCAAGTAGCATGACTCCTGCCATCAATTCCAGGGTAGAGGCGAGTAGCTTAACGGAGCTGAGTATACGCTTATCTGGAGTCCTTACAGCCGGAGGAGGCGGCGTCAGGCTGCTCTCGGCAGCGGATAACGCGGTTATACAAGAGTTTGCGATCAGAGATGGAGAACCTGGTGTAGCCTTCCAGAGTGCAGATTCCTCGACAACGGTGACGCTGACACTGGCTAATAAGCTTGCGTCCGGCGGGAATTATTATGTGCTTATCGACGCTTATGCATTCAAGGATGCTAATAATACAACCTATCAGGGGATAGCCAGCGGCAGCGGCTGGAGCTTTTCTACGATCGGCACGGGGACTATCTCTGCATCTACGGCTCCGGCAAACGCCTCTTTTGGTGCATCGGTCACTGGAGCACTTAAGCTGTACTTCGACCGCCCGATGAGTCCGGCTTCTGGAGTGATCTCGGTCGCTCCAGGTGCAGGGGACCCTAGAACAAGATGGCTGAATGTCAATTCAACGAATGTTACCGGTGGGGGAAGCTCGACAATTACTCTGTTGCCAGCCTCCGCAGCTTCACCGCTATTGAGCGGCACACTATATACAGTGACTATACCGCAGGGGGCTTTTTATGATCAGGATGGGCATCTCTTTCCGGCTTCAGGTCCGTACTCCTGGACATTTACAACAGCTTCATTAACAAGTCTGTCTGTAGCCGCATTATCCCCAGCGGACCGCAGTGAGGCGGTAGATATTTCCAAGACAATTGCAGTTAATTTCAACCGGGATGTTGTTTATAATAGCACCGTCACGAACGGGGTAGTTCTGTACAAAAGCAATGGATCTAAAGTGGCAGCGACAGTTCAGCAGGGCGCCTCTGCCAAGGAATTTTTAATCAAGCCGACAGCAGCATTGGAATCGGATACGATCTATTATATTGACATCGCCAAAGGGACGTTCACGGATGCAGCAGACCCCAGCGTACAGTATGAGGGATTAAGCGGCACCAAGTCATGGAGCTTCCGCACTGTAGCCATAGATAAGACTCCGCCATCTCTGACGAGTGCAGTGCTGGAGAACAACCGGACGATCCGCCTGAGGTATAATGAGCCGCTTAACGCTTCTGTGGCTCTGCTGGCTTCCAGCTTCGGGGTAACCGTCAATGAGGAAACCCGGAACATTGAAAATGCTTATATTCAAGGGGACAGTGTATTTGTAGTGATTAGCACAGGCATCGCTGTAGGCCAGAATGTAAAAACCAGCTATACCGGCGGTGTGCGGACCATTCAGGATACAAGCGGGAATGCTGCAGCCACCTTTTCTGGACAGCAGATCATCAACACTATAGAATCTGCGCTCCCTACGCCCAAAGAAGGCAGAATCACCGGCAGAACAGTGACACTGACCTTCAATGATACGCTCAAACCGGTCTCTTCATATGCCTATGAGCAGTTTGTAGTCACGACTGACGGCTACTCGCTTGGGGTGAATTCTATCAGTATCAGCGGCAACACCCTATATTTAACTGTAGGCTCTGAGGTGGGCAATTCGGAGTCGGTCCGGGTATCCTACTACGCCGGTTCCTATCCGCTGGTTAGTTCTCTGGGACAGAATATTGCGAATTTCGCAGAGTTTAACATCCGCAATAGTAATGATAATGTGCCGCCCGTGTTCCAGAATGCGACGGGCGGAGGAAAGAAAATTACAATGAACTACAATGAGGGGTTATCTGACAGCAACCTTCCGATGAACAGCCAGTTCTCGGTCCTGGTGGGAGGTAGCCCAAATTACGTCACCAATGTTGCAGTACGTGGAAGCAGTGTGACATTAACACTTCAAAATAACCTGGTAGCTGGTCAAATTGTAACAGTCTCCTATGTCCCCGGCGTAAAAGGCTTAACTGATCTTAACGGCAACCGGGCTGTGTATGTGGACCTGAAGCCGGTTGATCTGAGCGATATCACAGTATCGGAGATCAGCAGCGCAACAGTGAACGGTAATGAGCTGACGGTAACTTTTGTCCAAAGTATGCTGACTTCTTCTGCACTGAGTACTTCGCAGTTTGCCGTCAGGTTGAACAGCACAAATACCCTGGTGCAGAACTATACCCTAACAGGCAATGTCCTCAAACTAATGCTGACTGAGTCTGCGGCCAGCGGGCAGACAGTTGACTTATCCTATACTACGGGGACATCCTTCATTAAGGATCTTAACGGAAATGCACTCGCTTCGTTCTCGCAGCTTCCGGTGAAGAACCTTACTGGAGGTGTGGCGGCTGCTGTGCCAACAGATGCGAACCGTCCAGCTTATCTGGGGACCTTGGAGGCAAGCGAGTTTGGAGACGCAATCCCGCTACTGAAGATTGACTCCGCCGTAATCGCAGCAGACCGCTCAATCTACAGTCAGGATGTGAAAAGATACAGTCTTAATGCAGATAAGCTGGCAGCCAGTTATATGTATTTAAACGCTCAGGGCACGGCTTCACTAGTGTTTGAAGTGCCTTCCACCGAATTGGCAGCCTATGTTACTGTACCTCTACAGCCACTCATGGATGCGTTCAACCGAAACAAGGCTTCATCATTTGGTATTCGTTATGGGGATCAGATCTATAGTGTTGATCTCGGTAAAATAGACCTCAACGGAATCGTAGCCAGTCTAAATACAACCGGCAGCAATATTTCTCTTATCTATCGCATAGAGAAAATGCCGTCTGAGGCGTTTGCTCCATTCGTCCAAAGATTTCAGACACAGGGGCTAACCAGTATAACGCCTTTGGCTGATCTTCGGCTGGCAGCATCTGTAACAGGAAATTACGCGAATGAGACTGCGCTTAGCTTACCAGGGAAGTATATGATCCGGACAACAAGTCCCAATAGCAGTGAGCAGACTTCTGTAGCAAGGTTAGACCAATCCTATTACGATGCAGCGTATCTGCCTACAACGAGCATTACCAAAGGAACTTACAAAGTAATGCGTGCATTAACCAGCGGAAATCAGATCGTTGGAGCATTTTCTTCCACGCGTTCTTTTGCGGATATTGCAACTCACTGGAGTAATACGGCTGTTTCTGAACTGGCAGCCAAGAATATCATCGACAACAGCTATGGCAGCCAGTACAAGCCGGACCAAGCCATCACCCGGGGCGAATTTTCTGTAATGCTGAGCAGAGGGCTAGGTCTGCTAGGGGATAGCGTGACAGCGCAACGCTTCTCAGATGTGCAGTCATCCAGTCAAATGGGCAATTATATCGGCGCTGCCGCCAAAGCCGGCATCATCAACGGCAACACGGACGGGACCTTCCGTGCGGAGGATAAGATTACCCGTGAGCAGATGGCGATTATGATGGTGAGGGCTCTGGAGTATACGGGGCAACCTGTAACGTTAAGCGCATCGGTGATGGATACGCTTAGCCCGTTCAAGGACCGGGCGAGAATTCTGAGCCAGAGTATTGAATTTGTAGCCAAGGCGGTCAAGGCGGGGATCATTCAGGGAATCAGCACCACACAATTCCAGCCGCAAGGCAATGCTACCAGAGGGCAGGCTGCGGTTATGCTGCAGCGGATGCTGAAATCGGCAGGCTATTTGTAAGTGAACTGTATCGTTAAGCAGAGCATCCGGCCCTTAGGCCGGGTGTTTTTTTGTCTGCACATCCAGCACCACAGTGGCTCCGCCCAGCCGGTAAAACCTGCTACTTCTCTCCAATTTTCGCAACTTTTCGAGCTGAATTCAGTCTATTAAAGGTATAGTCTATTACTATGAACTGATATCCAGGTCTTGATAGCGAGGTAGAAGAGTACAAATAGATGGGAGAGTTACACTGAAATGAATGAGCTTTTCATGGGGAAAAAGAGTACAGAGCAAACACGGGGAAATCAATGGTCGCCTGCTAAAAAATGGATTGCTGCATCTCTGGCGGGTGTAATCTGGATCATGCCTGTTGTCGGGAGTGAAGGTGCAGGATGGCTGGGCGCAGGCCCTGCACCGGTAGCACAAGCAGCAGCGTCCTTCTCGGCGACGAAGCTTAGTGAAGAGGTTATCACTTCCGGGGCGATGATGATGAAATATAAATTTACCACGGTGCGTTCCGGTAAGAGTGCGACAGGACTGGCCAGCGTCATTCGTGTCGATCTGAATAATCCGTACGTCTCTCTGGATGTAATGACCGGCAAAGGCGGGAATCTGACGACACGGCAGAGCACCGGGGGCATGGCGGCGGAGACAGGAGCAGTCGCGGCGGTGAACGGGGATTACTTCAATACTGGCGGAGAAGGTGCACCGATCGGCGGTCAGGTATCCGGCGGTGTGCTGGTGTCTACTCCTTCACAGCTGAACGGAATGTACGCTTTTGCAGTAACCAAGGACCGTAAACCTATCATTGATGAATATACATTTGAGGGGATGCTGACCGCAGAGGATGGCTCCCAGTTCCCGCTGTCCGGCATCAACAAAGGGGCCTACAATCCCGAAGGCGGCAGTTCGACTTACAGTCACGCTAACGCTGCTTATATCTATACAGATGCATGGACAGCGCTGGAACGCCCTAAGGGCAGCTCTACTACACCGACAGAGGTGCTGGTAGAGAATGATGTCATTACCCAGATCTCGCTGGATTCGGCTCTGCCGGTGACCGTGCCCAAAGGGGCTTATATTCTGCGGACGCACGGGCTGGCTGCCCAGTTCGTTAAAGCCCATCTGGTTGTAGGACAGAAGCTAAGCAGCGCTTACAAGCTTCGTTCCAAAACCACCCAGCAGGAGCTCGATCCTTCTACGCTGCAGATGATGATCGGCGGACATACCATTTTGGTCAATAACGGCAAGGCGTCGTCGTTCTCCCGTTCTACAAGCAGCATTGGCGGGTACCGGGCGCGTACAGCGCTGGGGTATTCGCAGGATGGCAGATATGTGTATGTCATTGCAGCCGAGAAGAATAGCAATAGTGCGGGTCTGTCGCTGACAGAGCTGCAATCCTTCATGACGAATATCGGGGTGTGGAAAGGGATAAATCTGGACGGAGGGGGCTCTACAACGATGGTGGACCGCCCGCTGGCTGAAACCTCGACTACACTTACCTTCAATACCGAATACGGCAAGGAGCAGCGCACAATCGTTAACGGCGTGGGGGTATATACTTCTGCTCCGCAAGGTGAAGTGAAAGGGATCAAGATCAGCGGCAGTTCGGTATTGTTAATCGGACAAAAGGCCACATACACTCTGAAGGGCTATGATACGTACTACAATCCGGTGGATGTAGCAGCGGCTAATCCGTCCTGGACCGCAAGCGGCGGCAGTGTAACTGTGAATGCAGGCGAAGCCACGGCCGTCAAGCCGGGAACCGTCAAGCTGAAGGCGACCAGCGGAACAGCGAGTGCGGAGACCGAGGTCACCGTTCTGGGCGGAGAAGATTTGTCCAGCCTGATTGCAGGTACAGCAACTGCACCGCTGCAAGCAGGGGCCACTGTATCAGTTCCGGTTAGCGCAGTGTCGAAGAGCGGGGCAACGATAGCTGTTCCGGCAACCGCACTGAAGTGGGAGTTTATCGGCTTCAAAGGAAGTGTGGGAGATGGCAAGCTTAAGGTGGAGGCTGTCGATCCTGGCGTAACTACCGGATATGCGATTGCCCGCTATGACGGCTTCAGTACGGCAGTTGTCTTGTCTACTGCGGCTGCTACGGCTTGGGAGGATTTCGAGAATGCCAATTATCCGTTCGCATTCACTACCAATGCGGCAGGCGTCACTGGAACAGCAGCAGTAGTTGCGGGCAGCGCAGAGCGTGCAGGCTCGAAGGTGTTATCGCTTAGCTATGATATGAGTGCAGGCACCGGGAAAATGTACGCATACGCCCAGTTCAACGGAACAAAGGGCAAGGATATTCCGGCGGCAGCAACCTCAATGTCAGTCGATGTGATGGGGGACATGAGCCTGAACTGGATGCGTGCCGAACTGACGGATGCCAGCGGAAAGACGGCCTATATTGATTTGGCAAAAGTTATCGACTGGAACGGCTGGAAGACGCTTAATATCGATCTGTCCGGCTCAGGGATTAAATTCCCAGCTTCCCTTAAGAGACTTTACGTGGTAAATGTAGAAGAAGGCCAGGATGAACGGGCCAAGACAGGGACAGTGGCCTTTGATAATATTTCCTTCGTGATGCCATCGCTCTCCAGTGAGGCGGGACTGCCTAAAGGGACGGCAGCGATGAGCATTGGCGGCAAGGCAATGACGGTTAACGGCACCAAACGGCCGATTGATGTCGCACCGATTGTGAAGGACGGCAGTACGTATGTGCCGATAAAATATGTACTGGATGCGTTCGGCGGCAATGCGGTCTGGGATGCGAAGACCAAGAAGATTATGGTCCTTCGCGGCGCCAAGGCGCTGGATCTGACCGTGAACAAGAAGGAATTCGTACTGAACGGGAAGCGGCAGAGTGCTGAAGTAGCACCTATGATCCTGAATGCCAGGACTTTAGTACCGCTCAGACTCGTGACAGAACAGCTCGGACTCACTGTAAAATGGGAACAGAACACTAAGACCGTAACTATCGAATCGTGATATGTTAGTATAAAGGAAAGCCTTTAATACGATTCGATAGAAATGGGGCAAGCATCCGTGGAATTTCAGGCCGATGCAATAGATCGGGTGATTAAGAACACCATCGACGTGATGGAGAGCAGCAAGTATCAGATATTCGAAATATTGCAGGTGGCACGGGATGAGCTTGCTGCACTCAACAAAGAGCTGCAGCGGGTTATGGAAGAAACGGATGAAACATTGCAAAAGGTAGACAAGCTGGAGCAGCAGTACCACCGCTCCCGGATCCGGCTGACAGAGGTCAGCCGGGATTTTGTCCGCTACACGGAGAAGGATATCCGGATTGCCTATGAGAAGGCGACGGAGCTGCAGCTGGAGCTGATGATGACGAGGGAGAGGGAGGCCTATCTGCGGAACAGACGCGATGAACTGCAAATGCGGGTTCGCAGTGTCGAAAATTCTGTAGAGCGTGCCGAATCGATTGGTTCGCAAATGAGCGTTGTCCTGGAATATCTGTCCGGAGAACTAGGTCAAGTGACGCGAATTGTCGAATCTGCGAAGAACCGCCAGATGATCGGACTCAAAATAATCCTGGCTCAGGAAGAGGAACGGAAAAGAATTGCCCGGGAAATTCATGACGGTCCTGCTCAAATGCTGGCGAATCTAGTCCTAAGGACGGAAATTGTAGAAAGAATGCTGGTAAAGCAGGAATTTGGGTTGGTACAAGCCGAAGTAATAGACTTAAAGGGGCAGGTAAGATACAGCCTGGAAGAAATGCGCAAGGTGATTTTCAACCTGCGTCCGATGGCGCTTGATGATTTGGGGCTGATTCCGACTCTGCGGAAGTATGTGCATGATTATGAGGAGAAGACGAAAATCCGTACCTCTTTTGAAACCAGGGGGAAGGAGCACCGTTTGTCCTCAGCGATGGAAGCGGCGGTATACCGGCTGGTGCAGGAGGGTCTGTCCAATGCGGCGAAGCATGCTTATCCGAGTTACGTGCTGGTGGAGATTACTTATCAGGCTCAATTGATCAAGATTGTCGTGAAAGACAATGGCTTAGGCTTCAATGTGAAAAAAATCAGTGAACAAGCCAACCGGGAAAGCTTCGGTCTGGTGGGTATGCGCGAACGCGTGGAATTGCTGGAGGGAAGAATGGAAATACAGTCAGCCGAGAACCAGGGCACAACAATCGTAATTCACATTCCGACGAATGTGGAAAAGGGAAAGGAGTAATGTGATGGAGAACCAAAACTCTGGCAAAGCGCCCATTAAAGTTCTTTTGGCCGATGATCATCAATTGTTTCGTGAAGGGCTTAAGCGTATTTTGAATATGGAGGATGACATCGAGGTCATAGGCGAATGCGGGGACGGCATCCAGGTGCTTGAATTCTGCAACGGCAACAAGCCGGATATCGTGCTGATGGATATCAATATGCCCATTGAGAACGGCGTGGAGGCTACGCAAAAGCTCCGTGAAATGTTCCCGGATGTCAAAGTGATTATCCTCTCGATTCATGATGATGAAAGCTACGTGTTTGAGACGCTGCGTAAGGGGGCGAACGGATACCTGCTGAAGGATATGGAAGCCGAGTCGCTGATTAATGCGATCCGCTCTGTATGCGAAGGACATGCTTTTATCCATCCGAAGGTGACCGGCAAGCTGATTAATCAGCTGCGGCGTATGACATACCTTAACGAGACTGGCGCTATGGCCGAGACGGCTGTGAAGGAAGCCGGTGTCAAATTCGTTGCAGGCGATAACAATCCGCTGACCCGCCGTGAGGCAGAGGTGCTTCGCTTGATGGCAGAGGGCAAGAGCAACAAGATGATCGGGGAGTATCTGTTTATCAGTGAGAAGACGGTCAAAAACCATGTCAGCAGTATTCTGCAAAAGATGGAAGTGGATGACCGCACGCAGGCTGTAATTAATTCTATCAAATATGGCTGGGTAACTTTATAGCTTCCCTCATAAACTTTTAACTGAGCGTTTTGGAGAATCCTAATGATCCTTATAAACGGTACATAACTTGTATGCAGCCGCGAGCTGCAGCCATAGTATTGTTTCAGTCCGCACTCTATTCGAATTTTGCAAAATGCTAACTTAAATATGTACCCTAAGTTAAACTGGCGGGAGAGGCTCCCGCGCTAGTGGGCTGTCACCGTCCTTTTATCACCGGCATATAGTGTGGGTATAAGAGGGAGGTGCATCTTCATGATCGCCCAGTTAATCTGGATTATCTCTATTTATGCATCCGCAGCAGCCCTTGTTCAACTCCTGCATCATCGGGAAGAGACCCGGGCAGCAGCACGGACTGGTAAGCGGCTTCACTATATTCTGATTACCCGTAATCATGAGGCCGTGTTGGAGTGGTATCTCAGGGTCTTTGCAGTGCATGCTTGCTGGATCGGCAGGCCCTTGCAGGTCACCCTGGTGGATGACGGTTCAGAGGACAGGACCATGGCGGTAGCCTCACGGATGGCTTATTACAACTCTTCTATTGAATTTGCGCCTGCGGTGCCGTTATACGGTCTCGCGGACAGGGATGCACTCCTGCAGGGGGTTACAGTGGATCTGCGGGTTCAGGAGCCGCTGCTGCCGCTGCGGATGATGCGGTTGCCGGGAAGCGGGAGATTCTCATCCAAGCACGGCGAATGACAGGAAAATATGTAAGTTACGGGTGAAGCGCACTCTCCAGGAATGGGGCGGTGTGCTTTTTTGTTGTGCATCAGAGGATAAGGGGGCGAGGGGATTGAAGGTGGCTGTGTATGTGGTGGAGCAGGGTGGAGAGTGGCAGGCCCGGATTTCGTTAAATCTGGGGGTGGATGAATTATGGTGGGCGGGTGAGGGTTGGGGAGGGCAGTTGGAAGCGCAGGAAAACCAAGCGGCAGACCGGGTTGTGCTGCTCTCCCGGTCACTGCCATTGGGCTGGGCAGTGAAGCTGGCAGCAGCCTGCCAGTTCACGGACCAGATGCGGCGCTGGGATGAGGCAGCCTGGCGGAAATCCGCCGCAGTTCTTTTGAAGGCGGAGATCCGGGCGGAGCGGGCTGCTGGAGGGGGACGGGGCGAAGGGTGGCCTTTTGAGGAGGCTAAGGTGTACAGGCTGCCGGAGGACAGGGGATGGAGCAGGTATGGGAGATTGGAGGGTGTGTGGGGGAACGAACAGGCGGATGGACAGGGGAATGTGAGGGAGAATTGGCAAGAGAACGAACAGGTCGGCGTGCAGGCGAGTACGAGGACAAAATTGCGAAGGAACGAACAGGAGAGCTTACGGAGGAGGGAAATGGAGGTGCTTGCAGCGGGAGCAGACCGCCTGGTCGCAGCACTGGACGGGCGTTCTCTGCTTCAGGGTGAAGCAGAGGCACTGGTGGCCGAGCAGCTCCCGGAACTGGCGGAGCATTGGCGGGCTGCGGCGCAGCTCGCCTATCTCCAGGGACGGCTGCGGCTTACGGCCGCCGTCCAGGGCCCTGCGGGCGCCGCGCGGCTAGGTCTGCGCCGCCGCGAAGTGCCGCGCTGCCTGCGCTGCGGCAGCGTACCCACGGGCCGCACGGCCTGCGCCGCGTGCGGCCTTGCCGGCTGCGCCTATTGCGAGGCCTGCCTCGCACTGGGGCGCAGCCGGGCTTGTGCGCTGCTGCTGCGCAGCGCACCGCTGCCGGCCGTGCGCTGCACGGCCGGCGTGTCCCCCACCGTAGCGGCGCGCCGGTGGGGGGCTTAGCGCAGCGCAGGCGGCCGCCGCCGCCGCCGCGCTCGGGTTCCTGGCGGAGCCGCGCAGGCGCTCCGCCGGCCCGGGCCCAGAGCGGTTCCTGCTCTGGGCAGTGACGGGAGCGGGGAAGACGGAGATGATCTTCCCGCTCCTGGACGCGGCGCTCGCCGCCGGGGGCCGGGCGCTGATCGCCACGCCGCGTCGTGACGTCGTGCTGGAGCTTGCGCCGCGCCTGGCGAGAGCCTTCCCGGCGGATATACCCGCCGTGCTGTACGGAGGCAGCGAGGACCGCTTGCGCCGCCGCCGGATCACCCTGGCGACCACGCACCAGCTGCTGCGGTTTAACCAGGCCTTCGATCTGGTCATCATCGATGAGATCGATGCATTTCCCTATCATAACGATCCTATGCTGGACTATGCCGCAAGGCAGGTCTGCAAGCCGGGCGGACGATTCATCCTTCTCTCTGCCACGCCGCCTGCGGAGCTGCAGCGACTTGCCCGTGCCGGCAGATTGCCGCATGCGAGAGTTCCGGTCCGCTTTCACGGCCATCCCTTGCCGGTTCCGCGCCATCTTCATATGCCGCCGCTCGCTCGTTGCCTGAAGCAGGGGAGACTTCCGGCAGGACTGCGTTCAGCGTTACAGCGGTCCCTTGACCGTAAGGCACAGATTTTCCTCTTTGTCTCACGGATTGCCCACATTGAGGGACTGCTACAGCTTCTGCGGCGGATATTTCCCGGAATATCTATAGAGGGAACCTCCTCTCAAGATCCGGACAGGGCAGAGAAGGTACTTCAGTTCCGGGATTGTACTATTTCCCTGCTGGTAACGACAACGATATTGGAGCGTGGGGTTACAGTACCCCATAGTGATGTGTTTATTCTTGATGCGGACAGCGGACTGTTTGATGAAGCGGCCTTGGTACAGATGGCGGGCCGGGCGGGGCGCTCCAAGGATGATCCGGCAGGCAACGTCATCTTCGCTTCGGCAGAATGGAGCCGCTCGCAGCGCGCCGCTATATCACAGATCCGCAGTATGAATTCGATTGCCCGTAGACAGGGATATCTCAAGTTCAAATAATTTTGTGAGGATTTCTTGGAAATAGCTGTGAATGCCCAGCTCCCACAATTTGAGTTCTATACACTCTGTACTTTTAAACTCTGCACATTCTATTTTATTAGGAGGATTACAATGCGTCACCTGACGTCATGGATGAAGCAAGCCCGCTCCCTGATCGCGCCTTCGCAGCCGGAATGTCTGTTTTGCGGCCGCAGAGGCCGTCCTTCCCCCGAATGGCCCGGAATCTGCGTACACTGCCAGAGCAGCATTCCATGGATTCGCGTTCCCCGGTGCCAGACCTGCGGACGTCATGTGGGCTGTCCCGATTGCAGCCGGAGCCATGGGCACTTACCGATCCGGTGCAACCGGAGTGCAGTAGCGTACACCAGTGATATGCGAGAAATACTAGGCCAGTATAAATACCGGGGGAATGAGCGGCTTGCGCCCCTGCTTGGTCTGATGCTGGACAGGGCATACGCGCTGCTGCAACAAGAACAGAGTGGACAACAACTGAATGGAGCGCTACAAGGTGATTTTTTCAGCGAGCCACTCCCTGTATTACGATCAAAGCTTCGTATGCGTTCTAACCTATGGCAAGCCGATTTGCTGGTCCCTGTGCCTGTGAGCGCTGTTCGTTTGTCGGAGCGGGGCTTCAATCAGGCGGAGCGGCTGGCTGAAGTAGTATCCCTGCGCAGAGGGGTCCCTCAGCTTCCGCTGCTGGTCCGCACCCATCATACTGCCAAGCAGAGCTTCAAAAGCAGAAGGGAGCGGCTGGCCGATATGAAGCATGCTTTTGCCGGAAATACAGATTCAGCGGTTCTGCAAAGTCTGAGTGAATACTTACATTCCCATGCGACGCATCAGCTTGAACAGCGCCCCCTGCAAATCATCATTGTCGATGATATCTACACTACCGGAAGTACGATTCGTGCCTGCGCCGGGGCGCTTCAGCAGCTCTGCCGCAGCCTGGATTGTACTGCCGAGATATACTCTCTGACCTGGGCCCGTTCCTAGCAGCAGCTGCCGCTCTGGAATTCAATAAAACCGCTTCCCTGACCGATACTAATCATAGACGGATCTTCGGCGATCATGTAATCTTAGTAGCATAAGCGATTCATGAGTTGTGCAGAATGATAGAAGGGAGCCGCGGTAGAAATGAATGTAGACAATTGTCCGAGATGCGGCCGGTTATATGTCAAGAACCTGATGAACCTGTGCCAGCCCTGCATCAAAGAGTTAGAGCATGAATATGAAATCTGTGTAGAATATTTGCGTAAAAATAGAGGCACCAACATACAGGAACTGTCCGATGCCACCGATATTTCCATCAAGGAAATCACACGTTTTATCCGGGAGGGCCGGATTTCCATCGCCAATGCGCCTAATATGATGTACCCTTGTGAGGTATGCGGAACCCTGATCCGGGACGGGCATATGTGCGACAGCTGCCGCAGCCGTCTGACCAAGGACCTTGCCAATGCAGCCAAGGAAAGTGCAGACTCGAGCGCTTCCAAGAAGGCTCCAGATGGCGCTTACCGCGCGGTGGACAAGTTCCGCAACTAAACAATTCTGCAAAAAAACGCTTGCAGCTATAAAGAATGTTTCAACAGGGGCCGATAAACTTAGTAAAGATTATCGGCTTTTTTATTACAGAAGGAAGGTGAAGTTATGAAAATTAACGATGCCGGACGAATCAATGCGATTAATCCATACCAACGAAGTGCGGAATCGCAAAGGCAGGAACAGATGAAGAAGAGTACACGCAAGGATGAGGTATCGATTTCGGATGAAGCCATCAAGCTGCTTCAGGCACAGAAGAGCGGGAAGATTGACACTGAACGTGCGAACAAGATCGAAAGCCTGAAACAGCAAGTATCCGCAGGTACCTACCAGGTTGACGCAGCCAAGCTCGCCGAGACACTCGCCCCCTACTTTAAGCAATCCTCCGAGAATTAGGTGAAAACACCCATGGCACTTACAACATTATTAGACTTGCTTGAGCGGCTGGACGAGGCGCATGTGCAGATGCTGGATCTGGCCGCAGTCAAGAAACAGACCATTATGGACAACAAGGTGGAGGGTCTTATTGATATCCTGAACCGCGAGTCCAAGCTGATGAAGGTGATCGGACAGCTGGAAGAACGGCGTGCAGAAGCGGCCTTCGAGTTTTTGCAGGGGGTTGGAATCCGCTCCAATCTGAATCTGAATCTTACCGAGCTGTCCCGCCTTGTCTTTGATCCCGATGACAAATCACGCCTGCTGCAGATTCAGCAGAAGCTTTCCGGCACATTGCAGCAATTAAAAAAGGCCAATGAGCTGAACCAGAAGCTGATTGAGCAGTCGCTTACCTTTATAGATTATTCCCTGGATTTGCTGGTCGGAAGACCAAATCAGGAAATGACATACCATCATCCGTCCGACAAGGGCAGCAGTGTAACTCGGCCGGGTCTTTTTGATGCCCGTGGATAATCAGGTTATCCGCTGAGCTGCGCTCACCGCAGCAATCACAAGGGAGGAACACGCAGTATGACATCTACATTCCACTCCATCGAGACCGCAAGACGAAGCCTGTTTACCCAGACAGCGGCGCTCAATACCACCGGCCACAACATTGCCAACGCCAACACGGAGGGATACACCCGCCAGCGTGTGAATATGAAGGCAGCCATCCCGATTGAAGCCTATGGTATGAATAACTCGACGATGCCTGGGCAACTGGGAACCGGGGTTGAATTCAGTTCCATTGAGCGGATTCGGGAGATGTTCCTGGACGATCAGTTCCGCGGGGAGAACTCGGCAAGCGGGAACTGGAGCATTCAGTCGGATACCTTAGATAAGCTGGAAGCGATCGTGAATGAGCCTTCAGATACCGGTGTCCGTATCGTGCTGGATAACTTCTGGAAATCCTGGTCGGACCTCAGTAAGAACCCGGAAGATCCCACAGCCCGCAAGATCGTCGTGCAGACAGCCCAGGCCCTAACGGATGCCATGAACTATATGAGTACACAGCTCAGCAATCTGGACCGCGATCTAAGCACCAACATTGACGTCAAGGGCAAAGAGATCCAGAGCTACCTCAGCTCAATCGCTGACCTCAATCAATCCATCTCCAAGATCGAAGGCATGGGCGACAAAGCCAATGATCTGCGCGACCAGCGCGACCTGTTGACGGACAAGCTGTCCAAGATTGCCAACATCACCATTCTGGATACAGATGCCGGATATAACATATCCCTGGGCACACAGCCGTTAGTTCAAGGAGCAACCGTAACTGCGGCTGTAGACAGCGCGTTTCTTAATACAGCGTTCGCCTCTGGCGATCTGAAGGCCGGTGAAGCTTATGGGATGCTTTTCTCCAAAAACACTTATGTAGCAGATTACAGGAAGCAGCTCGACACGATGGCCAATACCATTGCCAATGGTGAAGTGCAGGTGACCATACCGGCAGGCTCTAACCTGCCCGCAGGAACCACAGTGCTCAAGGATTCAGAGATTATTAATGCGGATGGCACCAAAACTACCCTCTTGGCAGGAAGCGCAGTGCCTATCCCGCTACCAGGTGATTTGAAAACAACCGTCAAAGGTCTGAACGGTCTCCACCAGCTGGGATATGCGTTGAACGGGACCTCGGGCCGGCCATTCTTCACCTCTGCGGTAGCTGGAGAAGCGATCACTGCTGCCAATCTCAAGCTGAATCCGGAAATCGCTGCTGATCCCACGCTGTTTGCTACTTCCTTGCGTACTACTACAGACACCTCAGGCAATGTATCCGTAGTTAAAGGGAATAACACATTGGCGCTGCTGTTCAGCAATATGAAGGATAACAATACGTTTGCTACAGCAGATGGCACCAAGACCGGTACAGTCGGATCATATCTTAGCTCCATGGTCGGGCAATTGGGTATCCAATCCCAAGAAGCCACACGCCAGGCCAGCAACTCGGATTACTTGGTGGATCAGGTGAGTTCCCGCCGCCAGTCTGTAAGCGGTGTGTCCCTGGATGAAGAGATGTCCAATATGCTGGTGTTTCAGCACGCCTACAGCGCTGCTGCGCGGTTTATGACAACCTATGATCAGATGCTTGATAAATTAATTAATTCTACCGGCATGGTCGGAAGATAAGGAGGAACATACAATGATCAGAGTCACCTCCAATATGATGAGCTCACAGCTGCTGCTTAATTTGAACCGCAATGCACGTACCATGAACGACACCCAGCTCCAGCTGGCCAGCGGCCGCAAAATCAACAAGCCCTCCGACGACCCGGTAGGCATCACCTATTCCCTCCGTTACCGCGCCGAGCTGTCCTCTAACGAGCAGTACACGAAGAACGTGGACAGCGCGCTGTCCTGGCTGGATTATAATGATACCATACTAGGACAAGCAGGAGATGTTGTTCAACGTCTGAGAGAGCTTACCGTGAAGGCTTCCACGGGAAGTAATCCGCAATCTGCTTTAGATAGCATCAATGAAGAAGTGCTGCAATTGAAGGAGCAACTTGTAGATATTTCTAACAGTAAGCTTAACGGAAAGTATATTTTTAATGGAGAACAGTATACTACCAAGCCCTACGAGTTTGCCAAGGGCGCTGATGGTACTTACGATACTACCAAAGCAATAACTACAGATTCCGGTCAGATTCAGTATATAGTAGGCGAAGGTGTGCAAATGCCCATCAATATGACGGGTAATGATGTGTTTGGTCATACTGGAGATTCAGATAACTTATTCTCAATAATTAATAATCTTTCATCTGCACTTAAGTCAGGTGATCTCACAGGGATTTCAAGCCAAATTGATAAGTTTGATACCCGTACAGAGACGATTCTGTCGGCTCGCGCAGAGATAGGTGCCAAGACTAACCGTGTAGAATTAATGCAGGACCGTTTAAGCGATCTGAACATTAACCTGACAGATCTCCAGGCTAAGACAGAGGACGCTGATTATGAAGGACTGATCATGAAGTCGAAGATCCAGGAGAATATTTATAATGCCTCGCTGTCTGTGGGAGCGAAGATTATCTCTACTACACTAGTAGACTTTATCCGATAACGGAGGTGGTTCTTGTTGATGCAGCCTATTTTGCAAATTCGACAGACACCAGCGCGGATCGGTATTGATGCGGATCTTGGGTCATTCTCTATCACTCAACCGAAGGCAGACGTCAGCATTACGACAACACCCGGTGAGCTAAGTATTCAATCCACATCTCCAGAGCTTATCATTGACCAGACACGGGCACGCGCCGCTTATAATGGGGGGAGTGTGCTGGATATGAACCGTAGAATATACTCGGGAATTCAGCAGTTGTATCTTCAGGCCATTGCCCGCAGAGTGGAGCAGGGAACGCGGATGGCGGAGTTCTTCAAGCCCGGCAACAGCATTGCCGAGATCGTCGGCACAGATACCGAGCCGAATTCCTTTCCCGAGCCTTGTGGCCCAGCGTCATATGATAATGTGGATTTACGTTACGAAGCAAGAGCCCCGGAGATTAATTTCAGACCTGCTACAGTCGATATTCAAGTGGAAAGACACCGCCCGGAGACGGAATATACACGCGGCAAGCTTGATATTTATATGCAGCAATATGCTTCCGTGCAGTTTATTCCGCCGGAATTGAATGTTCAAATGTAATGTAATAAGCTATGGATGTGCTCTGGGCACTTCTATAGCTTTTCTGTTATCTAACAACAGTCAGATTGATAAGGAGTGAATAACTTGATTATAGAAACGCTATCCATGGGTACACTTGAAGTTAGGGAGGATCAGATATTCCATTTCGCCAAAGGAATCCCAGGGTTTGATGATGAAGCAGACTTTGCGCTTGTGGCTTTGGAAGAGTCCCCGTTTTGGGTACTGCAGTCCGTTAAGGAGCGAGGCCATTCGTTTTTGCTTGCTGATCCTTTTACATTCTATCCTTCTTATGAATTTGAACTTCCGGATGATGAAGCAGAAGAACTCGGGATCGAGTCTGACGTGGTTGTCCGCTGTATTGTTACTCTGAAGGAACAAGTAGAAGCTTCGACCATTAATTTGTTAGCACCCATTATCTTCAATCCCAGTGGATTGACCGGGAAGCAGATTATAATACACCGCACCTCATATCATACGAAGCACAGTCTGCTGCAAGAGCAGTTAGTGGCTGATGGAAAGGATGGGGGTTAATATGCTCGTACTGTCCCGCAAAAAAGGGGAGACGATCGTCATCCAGGATCAGATTGAACTCACGATTCTGAGTGTAGACGGCGACACCGTAAAAGTAGGAATTTCTGCACCTAAGCATGTGGATATCTTCCGCAAAGAGGTCTACTTATCGATACAGGAATCGAACCGTGAGTCGGTAGCTCCTCAACCAGCAGACTTGAATGCCTTGATACACCGTCTTCGCGGATTGAACTCTTAAGGTAGTCTCTTTAGGGAAATAAAAGATATATTATATGAACCTGAGTCCGCTAATGTGGCTCGGGTTTCTTTGTGATCGTTTTTTATGATCATAGGGAAAATCAAAAAAAATATTAGAAAAAGAAAAAAAGCTCTAAACAGTTAGGGCCAAGCCGTCGATATATGTATTAGGCATTGAGCCGGCAGGGCGGCCGACCTTAATGGTTCAGTGCTTACCACATGGATGTGGAACTAACTTAATTTCAGGGAGGAAATATCAAATGATTATTAACCACAATATCGCGGCGCTGAATACTCACCGCCAACTGTCTGCTAATACTGCTGCAACAAACAAAAATATTGAAAAGCTGTCTTCCGGTCTTCGCATCAACCGTGCAGGTGATGACGCAGCTGGTCTGGCAATCTCCGAAAAAATGCGCGGTCAGATCCGCGGTTTGGATCAGGCTTCCCGTAATGCTCAAGACGGTATCTCCTTGATTCAGACAGCTGAAGGCGCGTTGAACGAAACCCACAGCATTCTGCAACGTATGCGCGAAATCTCCAACCAATCCGCGAATGGTACGAACACAGATACTGACCGTGGCGCTCTGCAAGACGAAATGAACCAGCTGACTTCCGAAATCAACCGTATCGGTAACACTACTGAGTTTAATACTCAGAAATTGCTGAATGGTGGTATTTCTTCCGGTGAGAGCGGCAAGCTAACTCAAGCTACAAGTGCAAAAATCACTGGTGATGCACTTACTAGTACCGGTGCCTTGTCCATTGCTTCTGGTGTTAAGTTGACAGTAGACGGTCAAACCTTTGATGTAGGTGCAATTAATGTTGGGCATGCTGCTGTCGTTGGCCCACCAGCTGTAGCTGCTTCTACAGCTGATGAACAAGCTGCAGAACTTAAGGACAAGTTGGGTGCACTCACATCTGGCGGTGTTAAACTTTCTGATTTGGTAGACATTAAAGTCAATGGTGCTGCTATTGAATTTACAGCTAAGTCTACGGGTACATCAAGCGGAGTTAAAATCTCTGGTACTGCTGCTGAAGCTGCGAAACTGGGCTTTGATACAACTGATGATGTTCAATCAATCGGTAAAGGAACACCATCAACAGTTGAACGTGCAGGTCTTCAAGGAAGTAATGCTCTAGGTGCTACTGCTGCCGGAAATACAATCGCTGCAAACTCTACTTTCAAAATTACCGTTGGAACAGAAAGTGCTGTTGATGTAAGTCTTGGAGACACTGCTAAGACTTATGATACAGGAAACACTGATACCAATATTGCAAAAGCAGCAATGGACGATCTGGTTAAAGACTTGAATGCAGCATTGCAAAAAGCTGGTTTGGACAGCAAGGTAACGGCTTCTTTGTCCAAAGACAATAACATTCAATTTATTTCTGAGACTGGAAAAGATCTTAAACTTACTGAAGGCACAAATTCTCCGCTAACGGCTATTGGAGTTGCAACAGCTGATCTTGGTGCAGTGAAGAACGTCGAACAAGTAGTAGGCGCAGGCGCTCAAGGCGTAGGATTCTCCACTAAATTCCAAATTGGTGCTAACACAGGTCAATCCATGTCCCTGACTGTTAATGACATGCGTGCTGGCGCTCTGGGTATCACTGGTAATGCCGGACAAGCTGGTTTCACTAAGACAAACAGTGTTACTAACGGTACAAACGACGTTAAATCGGAAGCAGCTCTGAACATCTCTACTAGAGAAGATGCTTCCAAAGCTATCGCCGTTCTGGATAAAGCTACTTCCACCGTTTCTAGCGAACGCGCTAAACTGGGTGCTGTTCAAAACCGTCTGGAGCACACGATCAACAACTTGGGAACAGCTTCTGAGAACCTGACAGCTGCTGAATCCCGTATCCGTGACGTTGACATGGCTAAAGAAATGATGCAACAAACTAAGAACAACATCCTTGCACAGGCTGCTCAAGCTATGTTGGCTCAGGCTAACCAACAGCCACAAGGCGTTCTGCAATTGCTTCGTTAATTTATATTCGCTTCACCTTAGGCTCCGGGGAACCCCTCGGGGCCTTTTTATTTTTGCTTGACTGCAACAAAATCCTAAATTATCCCTCAAACTAACCGATATATAAAGTATAAAATGAGTGTTGGTGGAGGTCGGGGTTAATGAATGTACAGTTTTCGCTAACTGCTAGTACGACAGCAAGTGGACAGGGTAAGCCAGAGGCAGTACCATCCAGTAGTATTTCAGCAGTGCCTGTAGATCAAGCATCGGTCATCCGGGATGTTAGGGATATGAGCCTGAAGGAGAAACAGGGAGCGAGTGTGTCAGTAGGTGAGGAACAGTTAATCCGCACCATAGAACGGGCAGTGAAATCATTGCAAGGCCCCCAGACCACGCTGGAGATCAGCATCCACGAGAAGACACATGACATTATGGTGAAGGTCCTTAACAAAGATACCGGTGAGTTAATTCGTGAAGTTCCCCGAGAGAAGACGCTCGATTTGGTGGCGAATATGATGGAACTTGCTGGTATTCTTATAGACGAGAAGATTTAATAGAGGGAGGTGCTGTTTTGGTTACTCGGGTCAATGGATTCTCAGGTATGGATATCGATAGTATGGTTAAGAGTATGATGGCTGCCAAACGCGTGCCGCTAGACAAGCTTAACCAGGACAAACAATTGTTGCAATGGAGACGGGAAGGTTATCGTGAATTCAGTGCTTCCCTATATGATTTTAGTGCAAACAAACTGGCGATTAAGTATGGGACAAGTTCTGCCCTCAATGCGAATAAGGCCGTTACCTCAGGAAACACGGATGCTGTTAAGGCAGTAGCTACTGCCACGGCGAATAATATTG
The DNA here is from genome assembly GCF_038051945.1 of Paenibacillus sp. FSL H3-0469. Lineage (NCBI taxonomy): Bacteria > Bacillati > Bacillota > Bacilli > Caryophanales > Paenibacillaceae > Paenibacillus > Paenibacillus sp. FSL H3-0469. The sequence continues at coordinate 3,830,530 of NZ_CP150302.1, read as the reverse complement.
ATATGAGCGTCGAAGTAACCCAATTAGCTACTCGAACAACGTTGGAGATGAAGAATGGCTTGGGACAAGGTTTGACAGGTTCAACTTCATTGTCACAGTTGGAGGGGGTAGAATTTTCGAAACTTTCCCCTAAGAGTCAAGACGATTATATGAAGAAAGGATTATTCATCACCATTAATGGAGAGACTTTTACGGATAAGGATGGTAATTCTCTGTTTAATGGACTTACTTCAATTTCGACTGTAATTGCTACTATTAACAATAATGCAAAGGCCAATGCAATTGCCAGCTTTGATCAGATTACTGGTAAGCTGTCCATTGCTTCCAAGACTAGCGGCAAACAGTTGGATGGGACGGATGTACCACTAACAATAGATACTCCAGCAGGAAAAGATTCTTTGCTGTCGTTATTTGCTCCCCGTAGCGCAGTAACTTCGGTAACTACCGTGGGGACGGTACTAACCGATCCCATGAAGACGCTATCTAACCTACAGACACAACTAGATGGAACTACAGAAGATATAGCCAGTGGTCTTAAATATAAATTCACTGTAAATAATGAGAGTTTTGTATTCAATGGCTCGGCGACCATCCAAAGTATGGTAGATGAGATTAACTCAAGAACGGCAGCGAACGTGACTGCTGATTTTACGGGAGGTAAGTTGACGTTAACTGGTAATTCGGGGGCGGAGGTTAAATTGGGTGGAGATGCTTTTGATTTGCTGAAGCTGTTTAATGGTACAACTCCACTTAGCGCAGATCCTAATACTTACAAAGTCACTAGTGGTGATAACGCCCAGGTTAAGATTAATAACGTTGTAATGACTAACGTAACCAGCAATACTTACACCATCAATGGGGTTGAGCTTACGTTGCAGGGGTTAACCAATGGTACTCCTACTGTGATAAAGACACAGAGTGACCCTGATAAAGCGCTTGAATCTATTAAAGGCTTTGTAGATGATTATAATAATCTGATTAAAACACTGAATGCCAAAGTGGATGAGGTGTTATATCGTGACTTCAAACCTTTGACAGATGAACAGAAGAAGGACATGAAAGACGAAGAGGTTAAAGCCTGGACTGAAAAGGCTAGAAGTGGATTATTTAAAAATAATGATATTATTAGCAACGTATTGTCTGAAATGCGCTTGGTGATTTCTAACAAGTTGGGCCCGTTAAGTGAGCTGGGGATAACTACAGGAAGTTACTCTGAGAATGGCAAGTTGATTATCAAAGATGAATTCAAGCTCAAGACCGCCCTTAGTACTAACCCTCAGCTTGCGCTGGATATTTTCCATGGGCCCGCTAACCTTCCCAAAGAGGGAATCTTCGATAAGCTCACAGACAAAATTACCAACGCTATTCAGCAAATTTCTGATAGGGCTGGAACCAATAGGTACTCTACTGATCTCTCGAGCAGTTTCAAAGAAGAGAGTATCATGGGTAAAAAGATGAAAGAGTACAACAGCCGTATTGCCTTGATGACAACTAATTTAAATAATTGGGAGACGCGCTATTATAAACAATTCACAGCAATGGAAACGGCTATGGCTAAGCTGCAATCCCAATCTTCCAGCCTTTTCTCCACCGGCAAATAAGAATATTTCACAATAGAGGGTGACCAATTTGATTAAATCTCCTTATGATAAATACCGCCAGTCTTCTGTCCAGACTTCAACACCTGCGCAACTCGTGATTATGCTGTATGATGGGGCCATTCGCTTTGTGAAGACTGCCGTTGACGGGTTGAATAAGCAGGACTTGGAGAAGTCCAATTTGAATTTTGGCAAGGCTCAGACCATCATCAGTGAGTTGATGAGTACACTGGACCACTCTATTGAAGTCTCGAAGGGGCTATACTCCCTTTATGAATATACGAACTCCCTGTTAATTCAGGCGAACATCCAGAAGAACCCGGAGAAGGCCGAAGAAGCTATTGGCTATCTTACCGACCTCAGAGAGACTTGGCTTCAGGCCTCTAAGCTGGCGGCTAGTCAGACTGAGATTGCGAATGGATGAGCTTATCCGTAACTTGGATCTGCTGACCCAAGCGATGATGGACAGGCTTCAAGAAGCAACCTATGAAGAGCTTGAAGACTTTGTAGAGGAGCGGCAGAAGCTTGTCGATTCCATCACACAAGAGGTCGAATTATGTCCATCCACTCCTGCACAAAAGCAGGAAATTCATCGGATTTTGTCACATGATAATGAATTGCTGGACCGGATGAACGCCCTTCGCCAGGAAGCCCAAGACTTCCTCCAGAAGCGCGGCCAAGCCAAAATCCAGCGCAATGCCTACGAGACGGCTTATACCCCGGACAGCTTCCTGATGGACCGGAAAAAATAACAGAAAAATTAATAGAAAAAATAATAAATTTCCCTGTTTCAGTCGGGGAGCAGGCGGGTATTTACAAGCGTCTGCTCCTTTTTTTGTAACTTATATTACCGAATTCTATCCATTTCTGATGCCGATTGCACCCTGGTAAATTATTGAAAGTAATCATTTACTATTCCAATTGACAATAGAGAAGCTGCGGTGGTATAGTCGAATTGTGAGCAAGACTCACGTTCATCTGATGACGAAGGGAATGTTTAGTCAATGGAAGGTAAAGTTAAATGGTTTAACGCAGAAAAAGGTTATGGTTTTATCGAAACTTCCGATGGTGGCGACGTATTCGTACACTTTTCCGCGATTCAAACTGACGGTTTCAAGACTTTGGATGAAGGCCAATCCGTAGAGTTCGATATCGTTGAAGGCGCACGCGGACCACAAGCAGCTAACGTCATCAAATTATAATCATCCGGCGAAGCCGACCTACATATATGGTAGATGGTTAGCAATTGAGACAACGCTAGCGTTAGACCCAGGGAATCTTCCCCGGGTCTTTTTTATTGTGGCTTAAAATAACGATTACTGTCTGTTAGGAATAAGGTGTGTATGGAGTTGAGGGTCTTTGAGATCGCGGGGGGATTTTACATATTTCTTGTAAATATCCTGCTTTGCTGGTCGAAAAGAGTCCGAAATTGGACACTTTGTAAAAATTAGTTACAGAAAAATGTTATCATCCTCCAAATTATGGGTAATAGAAACCGTTGGGCTTTTTTTGTTGCCTAGTCTGCACTCTCATTATTGCTTAGGCGTATGCTTCCGAAAGATCTTTTGGTAAGAAGTCATGCAGTGAAGCCTATGCCCATCAAACTCACAGGAGGATGAACAAAAGAATGAAGAAATTGTGGCGTGGCCTTACGGCCGGAGTACTTGGTATTTCGATGCTGCTTGGATCACTGGGAAGTGTGTCCGCAGCGCCTGCACCTAAGGATATTCAAGGACACTGGGCGCAGAAGCAACTGCAGAGCTGGCTGGATAAAGGATACCTGGGCGGTTATCCTGACGGAACGGTTAAGCCGAATAAGGCAATTACCCGTGGTGAATATGTGGCACTGATTAATCGTCTGTTCGGGTTCACCGAAGCAGCTACTCTTAACTTCACAGATGTGAAGAAATCCAATTGGGTCTACAGTGAAGTGGCTAAAGCTGTGAAGGCCGGTTATATTGGCGGGTATGAGAATAATACCTTCCGGGCCAATAATCCGCTCACCCGGCAAGAAGCAGCAGTGATTGCTGCCAAGCTGCTTAAATTAAGTACAAGCTCTACTCCGCTTAAGTTCAAGGATAATGCCCAGATTGCGGCATGGGCCAAGGTGGCCGTAGCCTCAGCGGCTGAGAAGAAGATCATCAACGGCTATCCTGACGGAACCTTCGGTCCGAAGAAATCGCTTACCCGTGCCGAAGCGGTCGGAATTATAAGCAACTCGGTGGTGCATAAGCCGGGTACGGGCGGAGTAACGCCTACACCAGCACCGACAGCAACACCGGCTCCTTCTGCAACACCTGTGCCAAGCACCAGCCCAACAGCTACTCCAGCTCCTGGAGGCGGTAGTGGTGGCGGCACTGGCGGAGGCGGCGGTGGTGGCGGAGGCGGTAGCGTTACCTTGCCGTCTGTAAGAAACGTGACTTACGGCCATGTAGGTTCTGTTACCGCTGATGTATATGTTACGCCTTCTGTTACAGGAGCCGTGTATTATGTAGTTGCTCCATACAGCGTGAACGTAACTGCACCAACTGCAGCACAAGTGAAAGACGGACTGATTAATGCTACAACAGCAGGCGTTCATTCCGGCAAAATCGCTGCAACCGGCAACACTCCTGTCGCTTTCTCTGTGTATGGTCTGACTGCAGGTATGGATTATACCGTATACGTTGCCCTGGCTGACGCTTCTGGTAACTGGTCCGGCGTAACTCCGCTTCAATTGAAAACAGCAGCAGGCAGCAACTGGTCAGTTTCTCAAGTTGGAATCACCAACGTAACAACAGTATCTGCGGAAGTATACGCTGCTTACGGGAAGGCAGGTACTCCGACTCCGGTAACCCCTCTGAAATATGTGGTGGTTAAGGCAACAGATGCAGATCCAACGGCTATGCAGATTGCTAACGGACAGAACAGTGCAGGTGCTACAATACCAGCACCTTGGGCTGGAACTCTTACAGGTAATCCAGTTGTGAAGCAAAGTATTAACCTAACTGGACTCACTGCCAATACGGCCTATAAAGTCTTCTTTATCACAGATTCTAATGGCACCTTGTCACCTGTAGAGCTTCTGCGGATTCACACTAACTAATCAGTAATCTTGTTGAATGCAATCATTCATAAACCAGGCATTAGAGTGAAATAATACAGCATCGGTATTCGGTCCGGCGAGGGCGGCTTTATGCTCGAGCCGGGCCGTTTGTTGTTAAGACAGGTCTGTTACATCGATTGTTAGATGAATGTAAAGTCTGTCATGATTTGTTTTTTACTTAGCCCTGACAATTTGCTATAATGGAAAAGTAAACAAAGGAGGAGTGCCTTATGAAATTCAGCATTCGAGGTCAACAAATTGAAGTGACCGACGCTTTGAGAGACTATGTTGATAAGAAGCTCAGCAGACTTGAGAAGTATTTCGAAGCACCCCCTACCTCAGAAGGATATGTGACGCTTGGCGTCGTTCGCGGCCTTCATACGGTGGAAGTGACAATCCCTCTAGCTGGTGTGACGCTTCGTGCGGAAGACCGCAGCGATGATATGTATGCATCCATCGATGCCGTAGTGGACAAGCTGGAACGTCAGATCCGCAAGCACAAGACTAAGCTTAATCGCAAGTTCCGCCAGGAAGGCAGCCTGAAGACCTTGTTCGTTGAAGGTTCTGGCAGCGCCGTAGCTGTTGAAGAGCAGGAACAGGATTATGATGATCTTGAGGTTGTGCGGAACAAACGGTTCACCTTGAAGCCTATGGATGTGGAAGAAGCGATTCTGCAAATGAACATGATTGGACATACGTTCTTCGTGTTCTCCAACATTGAGACTTCCGAAGTTAGCGTAGTTTACAAACGCGATGACGGCAAGTACGGTCTGATCGAGCAGAACTAACCCGCGGACCGGGAATTGTTGGAATAAGCAAGGGCTTCGGTTCAGCCTAACGTGGACAATTAGACGAGTCCCTATTCGCCTGAAGCGAATAGGGCTCTTGTGCGTATATATAGAAGTTTCATTAAAATGCCATCTTCTGTCCTCCTCTAAGAGGATTATACAGAATAAGGTTAGGGCAGCTTGTATTGCGGCTTCTCTTACAAACTGTTACAATTTATGAAGCAGCGGAATCGAAATCATATATGGCCCTTTCAATCTATGAGGATGGGCTCGGTTCCACCATCTGTGTTGCATGAAAGGGGTTAACCATGCTAGGACTTGTTAAGAAAATATTTGGCGACACTAATGAACGGGATGTCAAACGTCTGATGAAGACGGTCGAAGTAATTAATGGTCTGGAGCCGGATTTCGTATCGCTTACGGATGAAGAGCTGCAGGCGAAGACAGCGGAATTCCGCGCCCGTATTGAGAAAGGTGAGAGCCTGGAAGAGATTCTTCCCGAGGCCTTTGCTACCGTACGCGAAGCTTCCAAACGGACGCTGGGCATGCGGCATTTTGACGTTCAGCTGGTTGGGGGTATGGCGCTTCATGAAGGCCGGATCTCCGAGATGAAGACCGGGGAAGGCAAGACACTGGTTGGAACGCTGCCGGTATATTTGAATGCGCTGCTGGGTAAAGGCGTGCATGTCGTCACCGTAAATGATTATCTGGCTCAGCGCGACAGTGCGCAAATGGGACAAATCTATAACTTTCTGGGCATGAGCGTTGGGGTCAACCTCAACGGCATGGACCATAATGATAAACAAGCGGCATATGCCTGCGATATTACGTACGGAACGAATAATGAATTCGGGTTCGACTATCTGCGCGACAACATGGTGCTCTATAAGGAACAGATGGTACAGCGTCCGCTCTACTTCTGTATTATTGACGAAGTCGATTCCATCCTTATTGATGAAGCGCGTACTCCTCTGATCATCTCCGGCCAGGCTGAGAAATCGACAGAGCTGTATTATGCAGCAGACCGTTTCGTGAAGAAGCTGACTGCCGAAGAGGATTACACCGTAGATATTAAGGTGAAGTCTGTTGCGCTTACCGAGAAGGGCGTGGCTACGGCGGAGAAGGCTTTTGGGATAGAGAATCTGTATGACCATAGCCATGTTACCTTGAACCATCACATCGTACAGGCGCTGAAGGCGAACGCGATTATGCGCCGGGATGTTGACTATGTAGTTAACGAAGATGAGGTTATGATCGTCGATGAGTTCACTGGCCGTCTGATGCAGGGCCGCCGTTACAGTGACGGGCTGCACCAGGCGATTGAAGCGAAGGAAGAGATCGAAGTTCAGAATGAGAGCATGACGCTGGCTACGATCACCTTCCAGAACTACTTCCGGATGTACCGTAAGCTGGGCGGCATGACAGGTACGGCGAAGACGGAGGAAGAGGAGTTCAAGAAGATCTATGGTCTTGAGGTTCTTCAGGTTCCTACGAATAAGCCGAATCAACGAATTGACATGCCTGATGTGGTCTACAAAAGCGAGAACGGCAAGTTCAACGCCGTCGTTGCTGAAATTGTGGAACGTCACAAGAAGAATCAGCCGGTGCTGGTAGGTACGGTATCGATTGAGAACTCTGAACGCGTATCGGAAATGCTGAAGCGCAAGGGTGTAAGACATCAGGTACTGAATGCGAAGCACCATGCGGCCGAAGCCGAAATTATCTCTTATGCCGGTCAGCCGGGAACCGTAACGATTGCCACGAACATGGCTGGACGCGGTACGGATATCGTACTGGGCGAAGGCGTAACCGATGTGGGCGGTCTGCATATTATTGGTACAGAGCGCCATGAATCACGCCGGATCGATAACCAGCTTCGCGGACGCGCTGGTCGCCAGGGCGACCCAGGCTCCACGCAGTTCTATCTGTCCCTTGGGGATGAGCTGATGAAGCGCTTCGGTGCGGACAACGTGCTGAACATGATGGACCGTCTGGGATTCGAGGAAGATCAGCCGATCGAGAGCCGTATGATTACCAAGGCTGTTGAATCTGCCCAGAAGCGGGTAGAAGGCAATAACTTCGACATTCGCAAAGTCGTATTACAATACGATGACGTTATGAACCAGCAGCGTGAGATTATCTACAAGCAGCGCCGCGAGATTCTGGAGTCGGACAATATCAAAGACATCGTAGTGGAAATGATCAAGCCGGTCATTGACCGCATCGTGAATGCCCACTGTAGTGACGATATCCCGGAGAACTGGGAGCTGCAAGAGGTTGCAGATTATGTGAACAGCAAGCTTCTGGAAGAAAATGAGCTGACCCGCGATGATCTGTGGGGCAAAGAAGTAGATGAAATGGTCGAATTCATCTTCGCCCGTGTCCTTGAGAAATATGCTGCCCGTGAAGAGCGTCTGGGCTCTGAGCTGGTACGTGAATTCGAGAAGGTTATTGTACTTCGCTCCGTAGACAGCAAGTGGATGGATCATATCGACGCCATGGATCAGCTTCGTCAGGGGATTCACCTCCGTGCTTACGGCGGTACCGATCCGCTGCGCGAATATCAATTCGAGGGCTTCGAGATGTTCAACGCCATGACTGCGAACATTCAGGAGGAAGTAGCGACCTATATTATGAAGGCGCACATCGAGACGAATCAGGAGCGGCAATCGGTAGTGGAGGAAGATAAGATCTCCACCAACGCAGAGCCTGCTGAGAAGCGTCCGGTGCATGTGGAATCCACTGTGGGCCGTAACGATCCTTGCCCATGCGGCAGCGGCAAGAAGTATAAGAACTGCCATGGTCAGGCTTAAGAGCTACGGCTGGGTCTGAGAGTTCAATTCCGGTCTCTGTGTACTTGGTGAAATAATGAGCAGGCATGGAAGCTGCGAATACCTTTCACCGTACCGCACTTACGGTTTTGTTCAAATATAAGAATATATATGTTTCACTCTATACACTATCCTTCTATTTCTCGCTGAAACGGTGCCGTCCTTTAAAAGGACGGCAAAGCCGTTTCTACTTGACTGGCACTTAGGTTATAATGACAATAAAAAGCGGCTGGGCCCGGGGACTCCCCCGTTTGCGGCCCGGCTGCTTTTTTGGGCTTCGGATGTCATGTTGAAAGCGAAGCAGGACTTGAAGTGGATCGGTTGTTCTCCTAAATTAGGGTGGAAGTAACGGAGGGGAAGTTTGGAACTGTAGGAGCGGTAGCGTCCGCCTTTGTGCCCGGATTGAATCCGCTATGCGGTATAATCAAATGAATCTGGGCACAACAGCGGCCGGAAGTCCAAACATTTCCCGCAGTTACGGCGTACACCTCAATATAGGGTTCATCCGAACCACTGGCTGTTCAGGCGAAGCTGAACAACATGTTCCGCAGCCCAATCAGCACCGGCGCAATATTTTAATTTGAAGGGTGATGTGATCCAATTGATCGATCCTAATGTGAAGCAGGACCTGCGTGAAATGGGCAAGAAATTAACCAACCTTAGGGGGTCACTTTGACTTAGACCTGAAGCTGGAGATGATAGCGAACTTCGAAGAGAAGATGGCGGCTCCCGGGTTCTGGGATGATCCCGATCAGGCACAGAGCGTGATTGGCGAGATGAATGCCGTGAAGTCGGTGGTTGATCAATTTGAGAAGCTCCAGCAGGATTATGACGATGCTGCCATGATGGCGGAGCTGGCCGATGAGGAAGGCGACGACGCACTGGCCGGGGAGATCGCCGGGACGATCCGCAGTATAAGTGCCAGAGTGGATGAGTTCGAGCTGCAGCTGCTGCTCAATCAGCCATATGACAAGCTGAATGCCATTCTGGAGCTCCATCCGGGGGCAGGCGGTACCGAGTCTCAGGACTGGGGCCAGATGCTGCTGCGCATGTACACACGCTGGGCGGAGAAGCGGGGCTTCAAGGTAGATGTGCTCGATTATCTTCCGGGCGATGAAGCGGGAATCAAGAGTGTAACTTTGTTAATTAAGGGCCACAATGTATATGGGTACCTCAAGGCAGAGAAGGGCGTTCACCGGCTGGTGCGCATTTCGCCTTTTGACTCCTCTGGCAGACGGCATACCTCCTTCGTATCCTGCGATGTGGTACCGGAGATTGCTGACGACGTCGAGGTGGATATCCGTACGGAAGATCTGAAGATTGATACGTACCGGGCCAGCGGCGCGGGCGGTCAGCACATCAATACTACCGACTCAGCGGTGCGGATTACGCATATGCCAACCGGCGTGGTGGTCACCTGTCAGAATGAGCGTTCACAGATCAAGAACCGGGAGCAGGCAATGAAGATGCTGCGTTCCAAGCTCTATGAGCGTAAAATTCAGGAGCAGCAGGCACATCTGGACGAGATCCGCGGGGAACAATCCGAGATTGCCTGGGGCAGCCAGATTCGTTCCTACGTATTCCATCCTTACAGCATGGTGAAGGATCACCGCACTTCTGTAGAGACAGGCAATGTTGGAGCGGTAATGGACGGCGATCTGGACGGGTTCATTGACGGGTATCTGCGGAGCCAGATCAAGACGGAAGCTGAATAAAAGTAATCACATTCCTACGCGTCTTCGGAGGTGTAGGGATTTTTTTCTGAATATAAAGGAGCAGGCTATAACGATGCAAAAAATCAATTCACGCAACAAACCTCCGCTTATCCCCCTGAACGGGCCGCTGCGTCATACGGTGGATATTGCGCTAATTCTAATCGGCTCGCTGATCACAGGGCTGGCGTTCAACCTGTTCTTCCTCCCGAACCGGATTGCTTCCGGCGGGGTGTCGGGGCTGTCGGTACTGGCTGAGGCTTGGTTTGGGGCAGAGCCTGCTTTTACCCAGTGGGCGCTTAATATTCCGCTCTTCATTCTCGGCGTGATCTTCCTCGGTAAACAGTACGGCATCCGCTCTCTGCTGGGCAGCTTTGTGCTGCCGCTGTTTATTTTCCTGACGAAGGACGGGCCTGTGCCGACCACGAATCCGCTTCTGGCCTCTATCTATGGAGGAATTGGTGTGGGCCTCGGCCTGGGCCTCGTCTTCCGGGGGCGCGGCTCTACAGGCGGACTGACCATTGCGGCGCAGATTATTCAAAAGCTAACCGGCTTCAGCTTCTCGCTGTCTGTCGTGCTGCTGGATGGTACGGTGATTACCTTGGCGGCTTTTGTGCTGGGGATGGAGCAGGCGATGTATGCACTGATCGGGCTGTTCGTCACGGGCAGGGTGATCAACGCGCTGGAGGTGGGCTTCAGCACCACGAAGGTTGCTTATATCATCTCGGATCAGACTGAGGATATCTCGCAGGCGATTCTGAATGATCTGGACCGCGGGCTGACCAAGCTGAATGCGCAAGGCGGCTATACCGGTGACAACCGTACGGTGCTGATGGTCGTAGTAGGCCAGAATGAAATTACCAGGCTGAAGGCGATTGTCCGCTCGGTGGACCCGGGTGCTTTTGTGATTATTACAGAGGCTCACGAAGTGCTGGGCGAAGGGTTTAAAAGAGAAGCGTAGGCTCCCATAGGGGCTCTGCGCTTTTCTTTTTGCCTGAATAAAGTTAACGTAACATGTTGTATTTATATTAATTCGGTCGTATAATAATACATATTTGCAGAACGGTTCAAGTCAGGCGATAATGATAGAAATGAGAAACGGGAAGCGGGGATGACAGTGACAGGCAAGCTGAGAGCGGCAATTGTCGGATCAACAGGTTATGGGGGCGTGGAGCTGATCAGGCTGCTGCAGGGCCACCCTGATATAGAGATTACTTCAGTGATTTCCTCTTCGAGTGCGGGTGCGCCGATTGAGGAGGGTTTTCCGCATTTAACGGGAGTGGTGCAGCGTAAGCTGGATGGCGTAGATGCAGCAGAGATTGCAAGCCGGGCGGATGTTGTATTCACTGCTACCCCTTCGGGAGTGAGTGCGAAGCTGGTGCCGGGGCTGCTTGCGGCAGGACTCAAGGTTGTCGATCTGTCCGGGGACTTCCGGCTGAAGGATGGCGCGGAGTATGAGCAGTGGTATAAGCACCCGGCTCCTCCGGAAGCTTATCTTAAGCAGGCGGTATACGGTTTATGTGAGGTGTACGGCGAACGTGCGGCCGGAGTGGACTTCATCTCGAACCCGGGCTGTTACCCGACAGCTACGCTGCTGGGGCTGATTCCGGCGCTTGCGGCAGGCTGGATCAAGCCGGATAGTATCATTATTGATGCGAAATCCGGGGTGTCCGGGGCAGGGCGCGGAACGAGCCTGATGGTACATTTTGCCGAGATCAATGAGAACTTCAAAGCCTACAAAATCAACAAACATCAGCACATTCCGGAAATTGAGCAGGTGCTGACCGATATTGCGGGGGAAAAGGTCACGGTAACGTTCACTACGCATCTGGTGCCGATGACCCGGGGGATTATGAGCACGATGTATGCCGGGATGATTGGTGAACATAGCGAACAGGAACTGGTGGAATTATACCGTAACTATTATGCAGGCAGGCCGTATGTACGGGTGCGTGAACCCGGAGTGGTTCCGGCAACGAAGGAAGTCAGCGGATCGAATTACTGTGATATCGGCTTCGCCACAGACGCGCGTACCGGACGGGTTACCATTGTGTCGGTTATCGACAATATCGTTAAGGGCGCCGCAGGGCAAGCGATTCAGAACCTCAATTTGATGATGGGATGGGAGGAAACCCGCGGGCTTGGTTACACACCAGTGTATCCATAAGTGCAAGCGGTCAAACAATATCATGAGTGAGCAACCACTATATACCGTCGTAGAAGGCGGAAGTATTACTGCACCTAAGGGCTTCACCTCTGGCGGCCTGCACTGCGGTCTCAAAAAAACAGAGCGCAATGACCTTGCCGCGATTCTCTGTGAGGTGCCGGCTACGGCGGCTGCGGTGTATACGACCAATGTGTTTCAGGCGGCTCCGCTGAAGGTTACGCGGGAGAGTCTGGCGGACGGGACGCTGCAGGCGGTGATCGTGAACAGCGGCAATGCCAATGCCTGTACAGGGGACCAGGGCGAGGCGGATGCGTATGAGATGCGTGCGGCGGCTGCCCGTTATTTGGGCGTGAATGAGACGGATGTCGCTGTCGCTTCCACAGGTGTGATCGGGGAACTGCTGAAGATGGATTGTGTGCGCAGCGGGATTGCCGGACTGCCGGAGAAGATGGACGCAGGCGCTGCCGGTGCGGAGGAATTCAGCCAGGCGATTCTAACCACCGATCTGGTCAAAAAAGAAAGCTGCGTGAAAGTAACGGTAGGCGGTACTGAGGTTATTATTGCCGGTGCGGCGAAGGGTTCCGGGATGATTCACCCGAACATGGCGACGATGCTGGGCTTCATGACCACTGATGTGCTCATTGATGGCGAGGATCTGCTCAGCCTGCTGCGTATAGCTACTAATTCTACTTTTAATATGATTACAGTGGATGGTGACACCAGTACGAACGATATGCTGGTCACGATGGCCAGCGGACTTGCGGGCAATGAGAAGCTGACGCGTCTGCATGCGGACTGGGAAGCTTTTGCAGCGGCGTTCACTCATGTGTGCCAGAGTCTGGCGAAGGCGATTGCCCGTGACGGCGAAGGGGCCACGAAGCTGATTGAGGTGCAGGTGAGCGGGGCGGTGCATGATGAGGCTGCGGCGGCGATTGCCAAGACCGTGGTCGGCTCAAGCCTGGTGAAGTCGGCGATCTTCGGCGCGGATGCCAACTGGGGGCGGATTATTGCGGCTGTAGGACGTGCAGGCGTTCCGGTTTCACCGGAGCGGGTGGATATTAAGCTGGGTGAGATCGAGGTGCTGCGCGGCTCGCGTCCGGTGGCTTTTGATGAGGAGCAGGCACTGCATTATCTGCAAAAAAGCGATACCGTGCTGATCACGGTAACCTTGTCAGACGGCAGCGGGCAGGCTACAGCCTGGGGCTGTGACCTGACTTATGATTATGTGCGGATTAACGCGGCTTACCGCACGTAATCTGTGCAGAGGCGTGTAGAAGCTGGTACAGAGGGGGCAGGGAGATGACAGTAGAACCGATAGAGCCTCAGGCGCAGGCGGGGGCCGCCGGGCTGTTCGTAATGAAATGCGGGGGGAGTACGCTGGCGGCGCTGCCGGATTCGTTCTTCGAGGATTTGCGTGAGCTTCAGGTCAGCGGGACTCAGCCTGTAATCGTGCATGGCGGCGGCCCGGCGATCTCCGGCAATCTGGAGAAGCTCGGCATTGAGAGCCGGTTCGTGAACGGCCTGCGGGTAACGACGGAAGAGGTGCTGGATGTGGTCGAGATGACCCTGTCCGGCAGCATCAACAAGGCGATTGTCCGCCGAATTCAGGCCAGCGGGGGGCAGGCACTCGGGTTGTCGGGCGTTGACGGCAACCTGATTACGGCTCGTCCGGTGGCCAATCATCAGGAAGTCGGTCTGGTGGGAGAGGTAAGCGGAGTCCAGGCGGAGATTGTGACGGGTATCCTCGCGATGGGCTATATTCCGGTTATTGCACCAGTGGGCGTAGATGGCGAAGGCCAGCGGTACAACATCAATGCAGATACCGCCGCCGGGGCGGTGGCTTCTTATATAGGGTCACCGAGCATGATCGTGGTTACGGATGTGCCGGGCATTATGCGGACGGTGGACGGGGAGAAGGTCGTGCTTCCTTCCGTAACAGTGGAGCAGATCGAAGCGCTGATTGAGAATGGTGAAATCTACGGCGGAATGATTCCCAAGGTGCGTGCCGCGATGGACTGCATCCAGGGTCAGGTGTCCGAGGTTATTATTGTAGACGGCAAAGAGCCGCGTGTACTCAGCCGGGTGCTGAAGGGCGAGGCGCTGGGGACGCGGATTGTAAGATAACAGATGTGCAGAAACCGGGGCATGGATAGAATAATGAGTTGGATTTTCAGGTAGAGTGACAAGTGAAAATTAGACGCGCTGACGGGTAGCCGGCAGCAGCATGGTGGGAGAGTGACTAAGAATGAGTGAGCTTACGCAAACGGACAAGAATTCTTTGACAGGGGCGCCGCAGGAGCGTTCAGCAGGAACGAACGGACAGGGGGCCGCTCCTGCCAAGCTGAGTGCGGTATTCCCGTCATACAGCAGATATGATATTAGTCTGGTCAAAGGCAAAGGCAGCTGGGTATGGGATGAGCAGGGTAACAAGTATCTGGACTTCATGTGCGGACTTGCGGTAACGAGTCTGGGCCATGCGCCGGAGAAGGTCGGCGCGAAGCTGAAGGAGCAGATTGATACGCTGTGGCATGTCTCGAACCTGTTCCACATTCCGGGCCAGGACCGGGTAGCTGCGCTGCTGACAGAGAATAGCTGTGCGGATCAGGTCTTCTTCTGCAACAGCGGGGCGGAAGCGAATGAAGCGGCCATCAAGCTGGCGCGCCGGTATCATCAGAAGGTGCAGGGTACAGACCGTTACGAGGTTATTACGTTCGAGCAGTCCTTCCATGGACGCACGCTGGCTACACTGACAGCCACTGGGCAGGCCAAGGTCAAGGAAGGCTTCCTGCCGCTTCCGGCGGGCTTCAAGACGGTGCCGCTGCATGATCTGGACGCGTTGAAAGGCGCCATTACTGAACATACGGCAGCGATCATGCTGGAGATGGTGCTGGCCGAGGGCGGTGTGCTTGAGGTACAGCAGGAGTTCCTGGATGCTGTTGTTGCGCTGTGCAAGGAGCACGGGCTGCTGTTGATCGTGGATGAAGTGCAGACCGGCATGGGCCGTACGGGCAAGCTGTTTGCTCATCAGCATTACGGCATTGAGCCGGATATCTTCACCTTGGCCAAAGGGGTAGCGAGCGGCTTCCCGGCCGGTGTGATGCTCGGCAAAGGCTATCTGCGCGAGGCTTTCAGCCCGGGCAGCCATGCCAGCACCTTCGGCGGCACCCCGCTGGCGGCAGCGGTGATGGAAGCGACCATTGAGACCATGCTTGAAGATAAGCTGCCCGAGCGGGCGGCGGAGATGGGCGATTACTTAAGCGGACAGCTGAGAGCGAAGCTGGCGGATACTTCTTTTGTGAAGGAGATTCGCGGCAAAGGCCTGCTGATCGGCATCGAATGCGAGGAGCCGGTGGCCGAGATCGTGCTTGCCGGACAGAAGCGCGGACTGCTGTTCGTTCAGGCCGGACCGAATGTCATTCGGCTGCTGCCTAATCTATATGTAAGCACCGATGAGATTGATCAGGCGGTGGACATCCTATCGGAACTAATTCATACTTATGCTAACAAAGTAAGCGGGGAGGCAAATTGATGAGTCAGGTTACACCAAGCGCTACAGATGCAATTGCCGCACAGCTCAAAGGCCGTGATTTGCTGGAGCTGAATGATTACAGCCCGGAGGAGATCACGTATTTGATCGACCTCGCGATTGAGCTGAAGCGCAAGCAGAAGAACGGTGAAGTCTACCAGCCGTTGCTGGGGAAGACGATCGGCCTTATTTTTGAGAAATCCTCTACCCGTACCCGGGTGTCGTTCGAAGTGGGGATGTATCAGCTGGGCGGACATGCACTTTTCCTGAGCAAAAATGATATCCAGCTGGGCCGCGGCGAGACGGTTGGTGATACGGCCCAGGTCATGTCGCGTTATCTGGACGGTATCATGATCCGTACGTTCGGCCATGATAAAGTGGAAGATTTGGCGCGCTATGCCTCAGTTCCCGTAATCAACGGCCTCAGCGATCTTGCGCATCCCTGCCAGGTGCTGGCGGACTACCAGACTGTATACGAGCACAAGGGCAAGCTGAAAGGCCTGAAGCTGGCGTACATCGGCGACGGCAATAATATGGCCCATTCTCTGCTGATCGGCGGCGCCAAGCTGGGTGTGCATGTCTCTATCGCTGGACCGGAAGGCTACGAGCCGGACGAGGCAGTCGTGGCTGAGGCGCGTGAGATCGCCAAGGAGACAGGCTCAGTCATCACTGTGACCCGCAGCCCGCAGGAGGCAGTACAGGACGCAGATGTCATCTACACGGATGTCTGGGCGAGCATGGGCTTCGAGGCCGAGCAGCTGGCGCGTGAAGCGGCGTTCAAGGACTATCAGGTCAACGAGGAGCTGGTGAAAGGCGCGAAGAGCGATTATCTGTTCTTACACTGCCTGCCGGCCCACCGGGAGGAAGAGGTCAGCACCGGCGTTATCGACGGCCCGAACTCCGTGATCTTCGATCAGGCGGAGAACCGCCTGCATGCGCAGAAGGCGCTTATGGCGGCTTTGATGGGCTAGATGTAGCGCACCACCCCCAGCAAGGCGCTGGGGTAAAGTATTTAATTTTATATACACAACACATATATAAGATCAACGGGAACTTTAATAAGAGGGTTGGGGAGGATCTGAAGGGAATTTTGGAACTGTAGGAGCGTTAGCGTCCGCCTTTGTCTACGATTTCATCCGCGAATAGCGGTACAAATCAAGAAATCTGTAGACAACAGCGGCCGGAAGTCCAAATATTCTCTGTAGTGACGTTCAAAACCCGTTTTTAAAGCCGAAGTTGATCTTATCACCCTCCACACCGAAAGGAAGCTAAACACCCCATGCCAAAAGAAAAAATTGTACTCGCCTATTCCGGCGGGCTGGATACCTCAGTCATTCTGAAGTGGCTGAAAGAAACGTATGATGCGGAGATTATTGCTTTTACAGCGGATATTGGTCAAAAGGAAGAATTGGACGGTCTCGAGGAAAAAGCACTCGCTACCGGCGCATCCAAAGTCTACATCGATGATCTGCGCGACGAGTTCGCGAATGACTTCATCTACCCGATGTTCCAGTCGGGCGCACTCTATGAGGGACAATATCTGCTGGGCACCAGCATTGCCCGTCCGCTGATCGCCAAGCGCATGGTCGATATCGCTATCGCCGAAGGCGCAACAGCCATTGCCCATGGAGCTACAGGTAAAGGGAATGACCAGGTACGCTTCGAGCTGAACGCTGCGGCATTATCGCCGAGCATTAAGGTAATCGCGCCTTGGCGCCTGGAAGAGTTCCGCAACCAGTTCCCGGGCCGTGCCGAGATGATCGCTTACGCCGAAGCCAACGGTATTCCGGTACAAGCCTCTGCGGCCAAGCCGTATTCGATGGACCGCAACCTGCTGCATATCAGCTATGAGAGCGGCGTGCTGGAAGATCCGTGGTTCGATCCAAGCGCACCGGAGAACAAGGAAATGTTCCTGCTCTCCAATGCTCCGGAGGATGCTCCGGATGAAGCCGAGTACCTGGAGCTGGACTTCCTGAAGGGTGACTGCGTAGCGCTGAACGGCGAAGCGTTATCCCCGCTGCAAGTGATGGAGAAGCTAAATGAGCTGGGCGGCAAGCATGGGATTGGACGCGTGGATATGGTCGAGAACCGTTTTGTCGGCATGAAGAGCCGTGGTGTGTATGAGACTCCGGGCGGAACCATTCTGTTCACCGCTCACCGCAAAATGGAATCGATCACCATGGACCGTGAAGTGATGAACCTGCGTGACAGCCTGATCACCCGTTACAGTACGCTGGTATATAACGGCTTCTGGTTCGCACCGGAGCGGATTGCGATGCAGGCCCTGGTGAAGGAGAGCCAGAAGAACGTGACCGGTACGGTACGCGTGAAGCTCTACAAGGGCAACATCATCGGCGCCGGCGTCAAGAGTCCGGTCAGCCTGTACAACCCGGATATCGCCACCATGGAGGCAGATCCTACCCAGGCCTATGACCAGGGCGATGCGACCGGCTTCATCCGTCTGAATGCCCTTCGTCTGAAGGTATCGGCAGGCGTAGCGGAATCCAATAAATAAGTAGGACTATAAAAGCGGGCACAAGAAGGCCGTTCCTCCCAACCGGACAGGGGCGGCCCTTCTAACGTCTATCAAGGAGGAACAACTGGTGAGTAAGCTGTGGGGCGGACGTTTTACCAAAGGGACGAACAAGCTGGTAGAGGAATATACGGCTTCTATCGAATTTGATAAAGTGCTGGCGGAAGAGGATGTGCAGGGCAGTCTGGCACATGTCACGATGCTGGGCAAATGCGGAATTCTGCCGCAGGAGGATGTCGAGACGATCAAGAACGGGCTCACGAAGGTACTGGACAAGGTACGTGCGGGGGAGATTGTGTTCTCGGTTGCTGATGAAGATATCCACATGAATATTGAAAAGAACCTGATCGAAGAGATCGGCCCGGTCGGCGGCAAGCTGCACACCGGACGCAGCCGTAACGATCAGGTGGCTACAGATATGCACCTCTACCTGCGTAACCGCGTGGTGGAGCTGGTAGCGCTGCTGCATGAGCTGCAGGGTGCGCTAATCGGGCAGGCCAAGGATAACCTGGAGACTATCGTTCCAGGATATACTCACTTGCAGCGGGCACAGCCGATTCTGTTCGCGCATCATCTGCTGGCCTACGTGTCGATGTTCCGCCGCGATGCGGAGCGCCTGACCGACAGCTACAAGCGGATTAACGTGCTGCCGCTGGGCGCTGGGGCGCTGGCGGGAACGACGTTCCCGATCGACCGCCACTTCGTGGCTGAACAGCTTGGCTTCGATGGCGTCTATGAGAACAGTCTCGACGCGGTCAGTGACCGCGACTTCATCGTGGAGTTCCTGGCGAATGCATCGCTCGTGATGACTCACCTGTCCCGGCTCAGCGAAGAGCTGGTACTGTGGAGCAGCACCGAATTCAGCTTCGTGGAGCTGGACGATGCCTTCTGTACCGGCAGCAGCATCATGCCGCAGAAGAAGAACCCGGATGTGCCGGAGCTGGTACGCGGCAAAACAGGCCGTGTCTACGGCAACCTGATCGGACTCCTGACCGTGCTGAAGTCGCTGCCGCTGGCCTATAACAAGGACATGCAGGAAGACAAGGAAGGCATGTTCGATACAGTTGCTACCCTTACAGGGGCCTTGCAGCTGTTCGCACCGATGATCTCCACCATGAAGGTGAACAAGGCGCGGATGCGCGAAGCGGTGAATACGGACTTTTCCAATGCGACCGATATCGCCGACTTCCTGGTAGGCAAAGGCCTGCCGTTCCGTCAGGCGCATGAGGTGATCGGCAAGACCGTCCTGTATTGCATCAACGAGGGCAAGTTCCTGCTGGATCTGACGCTGGACGAATTCAAGCAGTTCTCGCCGCTGTTCGACGACCAGATCTATGCGGTGCTCCAGCCGGAGGCCGTGGTGAACGCCCGTAATGTCTACGGCGGTACCGCCACGGTTCAGGTACAGGCTGCCATCGGGCGGGCCGAAGCGGACCTGGTTGCTGCGGGTGAATGGGTGAAGCAGCATGGACATGCTGCGGAGTAAGCCTGGTGGAGCCTGAAGGCGAAACTAGCGGATAAGTGGAAACGGCATTGCCGTCCTTTTAAAGGACGGTACCGTTTCAGCGAGAAATAGAAGTATAAGTTATCGTGTGCAACATATAAATTCTTATATTTTAAACGAAAGACTGTCTCTACTCAGCATCGGTTAGATGCGGTAGGACAGTCTTTTTTTCGAGAGGTAATCTTATATTCTCCGCACCCCAGATAGAAGCTTATGGAAATGACCCGTATCCGCTTACAATCTGGATGATTCTACTTGCTTAGCGGCAGCCACTTCAGCACATCGCGGATCTTGGCATCCCAGTATCCCCACTCATGCTCGCCCGGCCCCTCTTCATAGGTCAGAGACAGCTTGGTCTTGGAGCAGGCCTTACGGAAGACCTGATTGTCCTCATAGAGGAAATCCTCGGTTCCACAGCACTGATAGAGCAGCGGCTTCGGCCCTTTGGAGCGGTTCACTTCCTCAAGCAGCCAGAGCAGATCTTCCGGAGTGCCCGCAATGTCCTTGTCCCCAAAAATCTGCAAATAATCCTTGGTTTTCTGCGATGGATCTTCAAAGTCCAAGAAATTATGTGCCATATCGAGTGCTCCCGACAAACTTGCGGCAGCGGCCCAATCCTTCGGCTTGCGCAGTCCCAGCTTCATCGCCCCGTATCCGCCCATCGACAATCCCGCCACGAAGTTATCCTCGCGCTTGGCTGACAAAGGGAAGAAGGAACGGGCCAGCGCTGGCAACTCCTCACTGATGAAGGTCCAGTACTTGCCGCCCGCCTCCATATCCGTATAGAAGCTGCGGTGGACCTGCGGCATAACAACAGCGATACCCAGCTCCGCTACATAACGCTCAATCGAGGTCCGGCGCAGCCAGATCGAATCATCGTCAGACAGGCCGTGCAGCAGGTACAGGGTGGGGTGTAAGGTTCCTTTGGAGACATTGCTCATTCCGATCTGCGTAGTGGTCTGCTGCGGCAGAATGACAGTCATCGAAGTACTGAGCCCCAGCACCTCCGAATAAAATTTACATTCAATCAAAGCCATTTACGTATCCCCTTTCTGCCCACATGATAGCACAGCCCCTACCTGATATAAACTGTAGATTTCTCCAGATTTATTGTCCGCAAGCATTGCTGCTGCCGGAGGAGAAAGAATATAATGGAAGTAGGTAGAAAGATTCATAGAAACACGCAAGGACACAGGACTGAAGACACAGATAAGCCCATAATTGAATCTAATAGAGTATAGGGAGCGAACACAATGTCCTGGAAAGACCCATGGAACCGCAGCCGCGAGCGGAGCAAGGAAGCGGGCTTCACCTTGATCGAGGTGCTGGCCGCCATCGTCATTTTGTCGATAGTGTCCCTGGTGCTGACTTCTTATTTTACCAATGCCATGACCTATTCCAAGTCCAACCAGAACAAGACGATCATGGTCAATCTGGCGCGGAACGCTTTGTTTTATATGGAGAAGCAGGATTTTGATAAGACGGTGGAGTTTTTCAGAGATACAACAGAAAGACTTTCTGCTGATGTTTGCAAGATTGGAGACTGTGGTGATGCTATCAGTGATGAGGGAGCCGCTTACCGTAAGGCGTTTAACACGGAAACCCTGTCTCATGTACTACACCCCAAAGTAAATGGAACGGATTACAGTATTGATGTTATTTATCAAAAGGGGCTAGATGTAAATACAGGTGAAAATGATTTACGAAACTACTTGCTTCCAGTCAAGGTAGTGGTTACCCGTGATTCCGGGGGAAGCCTATCAGCACCCGTAGAGGTGGAGGGATATATCAGCAATGAAGAGATTCGCTAATACAGCTGAGCGCGAGAATGGTTTTACTCTAATTGAACTGATCGCTGCCATCAGTCTATTTGCCATTGTGGCCGGAATCATTGGCTCCGTGACTACGTTTGGTTTCCGAAGCTATCATAAAATTACGGTGGAAAATAGATTGCGTGATGAAGCTGATCTTGTGATGTCTTCAATTATTACACAGCTATATACCTATGGACCTGAGGAAATTCAGAGTACGAATTCAGGAATTATGCTATTGAGAACTGATAGTGATCCGCTGCGTATTCAGGTTGACGGCGATGATATTCAAATTGGGGACTCAAGGATTGGTCCGGGAAGCACGGCGGCACTTCATTTGGACTCAGCATTAGCAGGGTCAACCATAGCAGTTACTAAGGTAGATGAGGATAGGTCCAATCTTAATGCATTATATGAATCCGGATTGGTGCGAATCCAGCTTAAGTTAAATTATAAAGGTGGAGCATCAGAGGAGGAGGAGCTACATGTGGATAGCCAATTCGGTTTCTAAAGGCAAGGCTTTGATTCTTAAGCTGAAAAGTCTCTCACGAGAGGATGGAAACAGAGTTGGAGTACAGCAGTTTCGTTCCGAGAGTGGCTCCGCCCTGGTTCTGGTAATGTTCATCGTGCTGTTGCTTACGATTCTTGGGATGGGGGTACTTAGTGCGACTGTTGGTGGAGCTGTACGGACAGAGACCAGGGAGAATGATGTGCAAAGTCTTCATTTGGCGCAAAAGGGCCTGGATGAGGCCACCGCGTTTATCCAGGCCAAGCTGTCCCCAATTACGGATATTAATCCTGACAAGCTAGAGAATATTCTAAGCGGGTTAGACAAGAAAGGTCTTAATGTATCTACAGAGCTTGGCGTTAACAGCAGTGGCATGATTGATTACATTGAGTATAAAGATAAGAAATTCGATAGTCAGCTAAGACAATACTATATTGATGTGGAGGCTTCAGCACTGGTAAATGGAGTGCAACGTACACTGCAGCAGAGAATTACGATCGACACCTACCCTGATTTTTTGAAATATGCCTTTGGTTCTGAGCAGAACGTCTATCTGAATGGGGCTCCAGTGCTGAAAGGTAATATTTATGCAGGTAATAAGCTGGTTATCTCTAACAGGGCAGATTATAAGTATCTGGGTGATCCCGGGCTAAAAAAATCAACAATGTTTCCGCAGATACAGCCTAATGGAATAGATGCTGCGAATCTGGGAGAAGTCTTTGTTCAGTCCCTTAAGGACATTGAATACCATGTGTTTGATTCCTCAGGAAACGGGGGAGAGGCCAAAATATTGGCTGATAGCTCCGATATGAAACAAACCGTTAAGGATATCATGGGGATTAGTTTGGACAAGATTAAAATTAAAGAGCAGAAAAAGTTTGTGCAAATTAATGTAGAGGAGTCCTTTATTGATAAGCTCGTTGAAGCCACATCGCCTTCAAATGACAATGCCGCTGAGGCATTGAGGAAACAACTTAACCAAAAAAGTACAGGTGAGCTAACCGAGTGGCTTCAGACAGGGAGTCTTATTAATGCCAAGACAGTAACTTCTCCTCCCGAGAAACCTGCACAAGATGAAGAAGAGAGCGATCAAGATTATCTGGCAAGGCTTGATCAGTATGAGAGGGAGCTTCTTGCGTATCACCAATCCTTCATGAACCTGAATCAATCCTTTCGGGTTAACGGTAATCTCACTATTGAGGGGAATGACTTCTACGGCCTGACTTTTGAAGAGACAGCTAAAAGGGGTGCCGTTCCAAAATGGATTGTGATAGACGGCAACCTAGATATTACAAATAATAAAGCTGACTTCGATCCACTATATATAAAAGCAAACATTCTAGTCACGGGTGATGTAAAGATTAAAGGCAACGTGTCCTTCGATTCTACGATGCTTGTGCTGGGACGAACTACAGTGGAGGATGCTGTAATTAGCGGCTTAGGAACGGGTACTGATAAGAAGGAATTAGTGCTGATCTCCAAGGGACCGGTGCTGGTAAACCGGATTGATGCCTTTTCCAATGCAGATCCAGATGAAATGAATGCATTTTTTTATACAGATGCTGAAGCTAAACTTTATGGGGTAGGTTCAATATTTTGGTTGAAAGGCGGATTTTTCTCAAAAGGAGATTTGACAGTGAATGCGGTGTTGGGCAATACATCTGAACCGCCTGACGCAGTACTTCCCAGCCAGTTGATCTTCTCGGAACCCCAAGTTACAGAGCCAAGAGCAAGGGAACGTTTTCGGGTGATTTACAATCACAGGGTTTACACCGATCAGCAATCCAGTCTGCCACGGGTCCGCAAAGTGAATATAGCTGTCAGTCCGATGAGGCTGATAAGTGTACCTCCCAGAGCTTCTGATACGAATCCAACAAATTGATGAAGAGAGTTAGCTGATATAAGACAAAATAAGACCTTCTCATCCGTTCTGTAACGATCGGAGCTAAGAAGGTCTTTTTATTTGACATAAGATCTTTACCCAAAGTTGATTAGTAGAGGTCTCCCTCATTAAGGTTTGCTTCACGTTTTTTTACAATCACTTCGATATTTGCTTTAACCTCAGTTGTTCCAGGAGGGGCGTAGGTGACTGTCACCGTCACTGTACCTTTTTTGTTCCCCGTGATTGATCCTGTGTGGATGTTGGCAAACGAGGCAACAGCAGGGTCACTGCTAGTCCAAGTTAAGTCATTCAGAATCGATGCCAAGGAAAAGGTGCGTGGTATTGTCCATAGCAGATCCGCCAGATTAAAGGCAGGATCACCGACATATATGGTGTGGCTGAACTGGCTGAATTCGAGACTAATAAGACCGGTAATATTTACAGCATAAGGCAGACTGGTGATCCCGCTAGTTTTGTCTTGTACTATAACCTGAACCGTATGGTTAGGAACATCTTTTGCTACCAGTTGACATTGGTTCGTTCCGGGAATGGGCTTCAGCTCAGCATATTGGCTATCGTTCGGATTGAGGAAGCTCCACTCCAAGGATGTCTCGTCTGCATTTACTGGTGTTAGAATTGCCGTAAGAGTAAGAGAACCTTTGGTTGGTATCGAGTTCCCGGTGCCCGAAATGGTCAGTGCCTCAAGCGGAGTTTTCACGGTTATGATTTTGCTGGAAGAAACATGATCAGCCTTGTCGCTGGAGACGTAGACTTGAACCTTGTACTTTCCGGATACAGGTGCATTAAATGTAGCATTCTCAGCGGTAGCCTGGATATAGCTACTCACATCTTTGCCGTTTACATCAAAAACCTTCCAGCTATAGGTAATTTGCTTCTCCAGGATTGTGTTATAAATGGCTATAAGCCCGACATTGGAATCAGGTCTGACCGGACTATCTCCGCCTTCAATCCTCAGGCTGCGGTTCTTGACGGTAATTATAGCTTTTCCTGTCACTCCACTTCCGTCTGTAGCTGCAGCTGTAATTTCAACGGAACCTGTTCTATTACCGGTAATATCTCCGCTTATGGGATCAATGGACACAATTGAAGGATTGGCTGAACTCCAGCTTAATACCTTATTAGTCGCATCCGCTGGTGAAATTTCTGAAGGAACAATCCGCAAAGGGTTATCATTCAGCAGGATATCTGTTGGCGGCAGCGTAATTTTCTCAACCCAGATTGCCGCATGCAGTTTTAACTCTGGTGAAAATACCGCCGTGCCAGGGACAGGGACATCATTAACCGGGATTGTTCCGCTAAAAGGTGAGTACAATAAGGTCGTCATCTTCGTAACGGAACCTGCGATTACCTGACCCGTGAGCTCTCCATTATCAAAACTGACAGTAGCATTTGGAGCCAAGAATGTTCCTTTCAGGGTATAGTGCAATTCCAATGATTTAGCACTTGGGAAATTGTAAATAACATGGGCGGCATCGACTCCGCTGAGATTAGTGTTGAGTGCCATTTTGACAATATCACTGTCTGAGCCAGTGTTGACTAAGACAGTAGAGCCTGATGGGACAGAGATATTTAAGCTCGAAGCGGAAGCAACCATAGCAGCCGGAACGGTAAATACAAATAGTTTGGCATCACCCGTGCCTGTTAGTTTAATTGTGCCATACGCGGATTCTACTGATCCATTATTGGTCAGTTTACCGAGTCGGGCTGAGAGACTCGTCATCCGGTCCCGAAGCGAAGCGAAGTCAACAGGTGAGCCCTTCACAACCTTTCCTCTGATAGACTGGGTGTCTGCAGCACCGCTGTAATAATAAGTACCGCTGTACACTGCATTACCGTTGATAGTGATATTGTTGTTATAGTACAAGCTTCCGCCTACTACTAGAGCATTCTGAGAATAATCGCCGTTAGCGTTATCCCCGTAAATAGTGGCACCCCCGCTAATATTGCGGAAATCGACATCGCCGCTTACAGCCACCCGTCCTTTAATAGAGAGATTATTGATCGTAGCAGCTGTTTGATTATTGATAACAATGAGATTATAATCCATTCCGGTTCCAAGAAGTGAATCGTTAGCTGTAGCATGAATTTCATCATATTGCAGAGTAGCTGAATTCAATGTGAAGTCCCCGCCTTTTTGCGGAGATACTGTAATTGAGAAAGTAACCTCCTGGCCTGGAGCGGGAACAAATGTCTTAATGCCGTTTGTTCCAGTCTGGAGGGTATAACGGATATCATTTAATTTTTTTGTAATGCTATAGCCGGATTCTACCGTGCCTGTTTGGTTAATCGGTGAGGATGATCCAACAATCTCCAGCCCGGATGGAAGATTGTTTTTAAAAATAACATTAGAAATAATCTGGCTGTCGCCGACATTTTCCGTAATCTGGGCTTGGGAGAATGGGATCGGTTTTGGAGTGATTGTATAGGTAACAGCAACCTGTTCCCCCCTTACAATGTGGCCATCAATAATATTTGCGGGTAAGGATTGTGTTGCTATCAGACTGGAGGTGGCCGGTTTGATCGTTACGTTAACCGTTTTGGTTGCCAGCGCACCATGACTGTCCCAGGCTTTAATTTCAATCTGAAGATCTCCGCCATTCGGAAGCGGATTAGTAAAGGAGCGGCTGATGGTCCGTCCAGACTGAAGGTTCAAATCATTAACCCCGATATTATCTATGTAATTCCCTCCCGTTTTAAAGCGAATGGAGGTTTTCAGGCTGCGGTCATTCAGATCAAAATCTCTTACGCTGTAATCTACCAGTAATTCATTGGCATAGGACGGGATGACACTGCTATCAGCAGGGGAGTTCACTGTGATCTCTGGTGCATGGTTAGCCCCGGCAAAAGCCCTGTACATGGTATTGACGAAAAGCCTTTGTTCCCAGTCCGGAAATTTGATATTACTATTAATATCTCCTTTCTTGCTATGTCCTGTACCAGAGAAAGTAATGCTTCCTACAGAGTAGGTGTAAAAGTGGTTATAGCTGTCGTCAACATCCCGCTGAGTTTTCCCAGACTCACTCTTTATGTTATACCAAGGTACTACATCGGCCCGTTCCAGATCCAGCATGAAAAATTGATCATGTGTATCAGCAACAGGGTAGTAGGTATTGTTTGCATTATTGAGGTTAAAAGGATATTGCGTTAGTAAGCCGTTATTGACTGGAACAACCTTGGAGGATGTATTTACTGCATTTCCCCCGAGATAAGTTCTTATAGTCTGTCCAACGGGTATCCGGAAATAATCACCCCAGAAATTTGAATCGTTCGGGTCATCAATGAAAATCGTATCATGGGTGAGCATGATGCTTTGTTTTGTCGTATTAGCGAAATCATAGACTGCTTGGGCAGCCTCTTTTGAAAGCATTGGATTGGTTACCCGGTCATACATATCCTGAAAACCGAAGACGATCATATCATAAACACCGTTCAGACCACGCTGTGGATCCTTGGCATGCTCAGTGATATAAGTATTAAACCTGTCGACGTTCATCGTAGAAATAGAAAGCTGATAGTTGCTGGTATCCAAGTAATTCTGATTCATGTTAAGACTATTGCGGAGCGAGCTGTCAGAACGGCCTGAGGGCATGACCTGAAGAACATTGATGACCGGCTTAATGCCAGTATAGCGAATGATGTCCCTATCAAAGGATTTGAGGTTGGTTGAGGTATCAGTGACCTCCAGTTTCCAGTAAAGCAGTCCGGTATAAGTATCAGGTAGTGTGTATTGGAGCGTTCCTTCAGTTGAGTTCAGCTCAAGTGAGGCAACCACATGCTCTTCTGTCATAGGAATGGAAGAATCCATATTCATATACAATCGAACCCTGGCAGGGGTGGCAGCAATATTAGGGACATTATCAAGTTTAATTGCGAATGTTATGGTGTCGCCTGGTCCATAAGTCTCATTAGGATTAGCCAGGTAACTCTTGATCTTTGATTTATTAGAAATTGTAAGCAGCGGACGCCGAATTAGGCCAGTTATTGTTGGTGCAGTACGGGTCTTAATTGCGGTTATCAGGCTGCTGCGGGTAGTATCTGTGAGAAATATGACATTACTCTTTGCACCCATAGAGGAACGGTAGATATTAAAAGAGGCATAGAGTTTCCCTTGAAGATTCTTATCTTTATCCTGAGCTGCAAAGGTATCCTCTTGAAAGTATACATAAAGCCCTTTATTGATATAGTAATCGATAATTTCTTGTGCCTTCAGACCCGTGATATCATTCTGGACAGCGAGCGTATTATGGGCTTTATCCCGGTCGGTATCTTTAGTGTTCACAGTGCTTGCAACCAATTGCTTATTGAAGCTTCCGCGGCCTATGTAAATTGCATCGTACTTTCCATCCCAGTCCTCACGCAGTGACACGAACTTTTTCATGGTCATAGTCTCTACGTTGACATTAGAAAGTCTCTTGATTTCTTCCAGTTCACTGCCGCCTGAACTTAGACTGCTACTAGTTGGATCAGTGACCTCAAGAATGCTTATCGGATAGTTATTATTGGAGGCCTCCACATCTGGACTGAACACCTGAACTAGTACAACTAGCATTACTATCAATGCAAAAGCCCCAGAAAAAAAGACCAACTTTCTCCGTCTAAACATTTCCTTCATCATCAATTCCTCCGTTTATCGAAAAAATAGATTGAATAGTGTATTTCATATGTCAAAATTGCATTTTTTCCCTAAAATTATTGTAAGATCACCTATAATATGCTATATATCATTCTAGGATAAATTTCACAGATAGGCAATGAGGGAGTGTGTAAATATACCCCTATATTTGAGTCTTTAGAATTATATTTTAAAGTTGATTATCTAAATTTTTATTATAAAAATTTAAAATGGGTACTTTGATTCACATATGAACCGATAATCTACATAATCCACATGGCATGGAGATGAGCTGCGGTTGGCAATCATAAAAAAGAGATTGGGAGATTTGCTGGTAGAGAACGGAATTATATCAGAGGAACAGCTTCAGGAGGCGCTGATAGACCAGCGCAAGACCAAACGTAAACTAGGTGACCTGCTGATTTCACAAGGATACATTACAGAGCAGCAATTGATTGAGGTGTTGGAATTCCAGTTGGGTATCCCTCATGTCAGTTTGCATAAATACCATATTGACCCGGCGATTACACAGATTATTCCGGAAAGTATGGCCAAGCGGTATCAGGTTCTCCCTTTCTTGAAAGAGGGGGGGAAGCTAATGGTAGCTATGGCAGATCCGCTGGATTATTTCGCAATTGAGGATTTGCGGATGAGCACGGGATTCCGGATTGAACCGGCCATTTCTACCAGAGACGAATTGCAGCGTGCTATTGCCCGGCACTATGGTATGCGCGACTCTATGAACCAGATGCTGATTGAGCTGCCGACACAGGAGGAGATTACGGAGACAGAAATTACGGACGAGGATTCTCCCATTGTCCGGCTTGTTAATCAGATGATCCAACAGGCGGTTCAATTGCGGGCGTCCGACATACATGTCGATCCCGGCGAGAATAACCTGCTTATCCGCTACCGGATTGATGGGACGCTTCGTACCGAGCGGCTGATTCCCAAGCAGATGCAGGGATTTATTACAGCCCGACTCAAAATCATGGCACGGCTGAATATTGCGGAACGCCGCCTTCCCCAGGATGGCCGTATCAAAATGCAATTCGACTACAAGATGATCGACATTCGTGTGTCGTCATTGCCGACGATGCATGGGGAGAAAATTGTACTGCGGCTGCTGGATCTCAGTACAGGTATCAAGGCAGTGGATACGCTGGGGTTCAGTGAAGGCAATGCAGCCACATTCAAGGAAATGATTGGCCGCCCATATGGAATCATGCTCATTACAGGGCCTACAGGCAGCGGAAAGACTACGACACTGTATTCCGCGCTCAGCCAACTGAATCAGGAGACGGTTAACATTATCACGGTTGAAGATCCTGTGGAGTACCAGCTTGAAGGAATTAATCAGGTACATGTTAATCCAGCTATTGGCCTTACATTCGCAGCGGGATTGCGCTCTATACTCCGTCAAGACCCCAATATTGTCATGGTAGGGGAGATACGGGACACCGAAACAGCTGAAATTGCGGTCCGAGCTTCACTGACAGGACACTTGGTACTGTCAACATTACATACTAACGATGCTGTAAGCAGCATATCCCGGCTTCGTGATATGGGTGTCGAGCCCTATCTGATTGCGTCGTCATTGATCGGTGTCGTTGCCCAGCGGCTGGTGCGCAAAATTTGCACAGACTGTAAGGAGACCTATAAGCCATCCCAGCAGGAAGCGATTATGCTTGAACGCTACGGACTCCGAACGGATATCCTTCACCGGGGAAGCGGCTGTGGAAGCTGCAACTCTACCGGATATCGGGGCAGGCTTGCCATCCATGAGGTTTTGACTATTGATGATCATATGCGGCAATTGGTTACCGACTCCGCTTCGGTAGAAGAACTGCGCTCCGCTGCCAAAGTAGGCGGACTGGTCCAACTGATGGAAGATGGTCTGCTTAAAGTATCGCAGGGGATGACCACTCTGCAGGAAGTGCTGCGGGAGACAGTATCCCATTAATGATTAGGGGGAGACATATTGCCAGTTTCAACTAGAACGATAATACAGCTTCTGCACTTGGCTCACTCCTCCAGAGCGTCTGATTTGCATATCTCCGTAGGCTCACCTCCTGTGCTGCGGATTGACGGCAGGCTAGAGAATGTGGAGGGAGCACTCATTGGTCCCGGCGAGGCTGAAGAGATGGCCCTTGACCTGCTCGGTCCCGAGAGAGAAGCTGAATTCCGGGCGGCGGGTGAGTATGATTTCTCTTACCCGCTAGAAGGCGGAGTCCGGTTCCGAGTGAACG
The DNA here is from genome assembly GCF_038051945.1 of Paenibacillus sp. FSL H3-0469. NCBI lineage: Bacteria > Bacillati > Bacillota > Bacilli > Caryophanales > Paenibacillaceae > Paenibacillus > Paenibacillus sp. FSL H3-0469. The sequence goes on along the minus strand of NZ_CP150302.1, from coordinate 3,799,703 downwards.
TATACCGTCAGCGAGGGGGGATCAGTATTGCTGCCCGGAGTATTCCGGCAGATATTCCGACCCTGGAGAAGCTGGCGCTTCCGCCGATACTTTCATCACTGGCGCTGAAGCCACAGGGGCTGATTCTGGTAACTGGCCCGACAGGGAGCGGCAAGTCCTCTACATTAGCAGCAATGATCCATCATATTAACAGCCGTGAACGTAAACATATTGTTACGCTGGAAGATCCGATTGAATTTTTACATAGCCATGGGACCTGCATTATCGATCAGCGAGAGATTGGCAGCGACACTGCCAGTTTCCCAACCGGCCTTAGGGCGGCGCTCAGGCAAGATCCCGATGTCATCCTTCTTGGAGAAATGCGCGATTTGGAGACGATATCGGCAGCGGTAACCGCAGCTGAAACCGGCCACCTGGTCATGGCAACCCTGCACACCTCAGACGCACCGCAGACAATTGACCGGATTATCGATGCATTTCCCGGACATCAGCAGAACCAAATCCGCTTGCAGCTGGCTTCCGTATTGCTGGCAGTAGTCTCCCAGCGCTTGTTCCCCCGCTCTCAAGGTCAGGGGCGAATCAGTGTAACTGAGATTCTGATTAATACGCCTGCAGTCGGGAATATGATACGGAGCGAGAAGACACATCAGATCAAGAATATCATGCAGACGGGTAAAGCTCAGGGGATGCATACGCTGGAGATGAACATCCGTGAATGCCTGGCTAGAGGGCTAATTGATACATCGGCAGCTAAAACCTATCTTGCGGGGGGGAGTTCCGATGCCTCAATTTGAATATCAGGTTAAGACTTCGGCGGGCAAACAGCTCAAAGGTAAGCTTACGGCACAAGATAAGTCCACTGCCATGGAGGAACTCCGCAAGCGGGGACTTACTGTTTTCTCACTGAATGAGCAGAAAAACTCTATCCTGTCGATGGAGATTTATATCGGTAATCCGGTGAAAACCATTCATTTCATTATTTATTGCCGCCAGTTCGCCACGTTAATCCGTGCAGGTGTGTCTATCGTTGATGCGACCCGAATTCTGGCGGAGCAGACAGACAGCAAGCCGCTGGCCAAAGCGCTGCAGGACGTCAGTTCCAGTCTTTTGCGGGGAATAGCTTTCTCACAAGCTATACAGGATCACAAAAAGATATTCCCGCATTTGTTCGTGAGTATGGTAAGGGCGGGTGAGGAAACCGGGGACCTTGAAGGAACGCTGGAACGGCTGGCAATGTATTTTGAGAAACAGCATACCACCACAGAGAAAATTAAATCTGCGCTGATGTATCCGATCACCGTTGGCGTTATGGCGGTGGCCGCTGTTATCTATCTGCTGTGGGCTATCGTTCCGCAGTTCGTAACTATGTTCGAGTCGATGAATGCAGAGCTTCCGGCTATCACCAAGATGGTACTTGTGCTTAGTAAGAGCATACAAGGGCAATGGTATTTTTGGCTGATCGGTCTGATTGTGATCATAGTAGCCTTTCAGATAACGAAGCGTACAGAGAAGGGGGCCTACGCATTGGATTATGCCAAGCTGAAGGTGCCTGTGTTCGGGAAGCTTAATCAGAAGGGCTCTATTGCGCAGTTCACCAGAACCTTCTCTTCGCTGTATGCCAGTTCAGTGCCGATCCTGCAATCGCTGGCGATTGTTGAAGAAATTGCGGGCAACAAGGTAATTGGAAAGTACATTCGCAGCGCAGGAGACTCACTCAGACAAGGAAAGCCTCTGTCGGAACCTTTGAAAAAAGCCTGGGTCTTTCCGCCGCTGGTCACACAGATGATCGCCATAGGCGAAGAGACGGGTGCGCTCGACCAGATGTTGTCCAAGATAGCAGATTTCTATGAGATGGATGTGGAAAACACTGTTGACCGGCTGAAGTCTTTACTTGAGCCGTTATTGATAGCTTTCCTGGCGGGAGTAGTCGGCGTGATTGTAGCAGCCATTATGCTGCCAATGTTCAGTATCTATAGCAATATGTGATGACATCTTTGAGAGGGGTGACGCCGGGCGGGGGCAGATAGCCTTCGTACTGACGAATGCAGATACAACGAATTCAAGCACTCATCCAGACCTTTAAAAATACATTTTAGGAGGAAATCAAATGTTAGCAAATGCAATCAAGAAGAGATTGAGTAAAGAGGAAGGCCAGAAGGGCTTTACGCTGATCGAATTATTGGCAGTTATCGTTATCTTGGGGATTATTGCGGTTATTGCGATTCCTTTGATCGGGAATGTTATTTCGGATACAAAAAAAGACTCTGACGTAGCTACAGCCCGGCAAATTTATGATGCGGCGAGACTTTACATCGCTGGTGAAAAAGATGGTAAGTTCGTTGATACTTCTGGTGTAAATGTTACTATTGCTGAAATGCAGAGAGAAGGGTATTTGGATACTGACTTGAGTCTTCCAAGTTCAAAAGCCACTATTAAGGGCGGTGTTGTTATTTTCACTGACAAAGGCCAGTTAGATTCAGTTCAAATAGCGCCAAAGCCGCTTGGTTCTGCTGATCAACCATCTGTTCCCACTACTGGAACTAGTAAGGAGGCTGGAGGTAGCTATACAGCTTCAGAGGTCTTAAAGTCAAGTCCAGCTACACCGGCGCCAACACCAAATTCTTAAAGATTATTTGAGTAATCAACGATATCTTACTTAATTATCTAGGAATCGGATCATTCCGGTTCCTTTTTTACAAATCACTTTACACAAAAGGAATGGACTATGACCATCGTTATCGCTGTATATATCACGCTGCTCGGGCTAATATTAGGCTCCTTCTATAACGTTGTCGCTCTGCGTGTGCCAGCGGGAGAATCGCTCAATCATCCTCCTTCGCACTGCACCGGTTGTGGAACACGCCTGAAGCCGCGGGATTTGGTACCGGTACTCAGTTGGTTGGCAAACGGTGGTAAATGCAGGCATTGCGGTGCCAAAGTATCCATGCTGTACCCGCTAGGTGAGCTTGCGACCGGACTGCTGTTCTTGTGGTCCTATCTGGAGTTCGGCGTAACTGTTAAAGGTGTGACGGCGATTGTATTATCAAGTGTGGCTGTTATTGTAACGGTGGCTGATCTCAAATATATGCTGATACCGAATAAAATCCTGCTATTTTTCACACCATTCCTGCTAGTGCTCACTCTATTGAATGTTGATGGATCGATATGGTTATTCTTTCTAGGTGCTGCTGTTGGAGGAGCGATCATTCTACCCTTTGCCTGGTTCGGCGGAATGGGTATGGGTGATTTCAAGCTATTCTCATTGCTGGGACTGGCCATAGGGTTCCCTAATGTGCTGTTGGCCTTCTTCGCAGCATGTCTATTAGGTACACTGGTTGGCGGTACACTCCAATTGACGGGTATCGTTAAGCGCGGGCAGCCCGTTCCCTTTGGTCCTTGGCTTGCTCTGGGAGGATTACTTGCTTACGGTTACGGTTCAGAGATTATCGGCGGGTATCTCTCGCTTATTCATTAGGAGGCTTATGGCTTATGCTTGGACTTCAGAACCCGGTGGCCGGTCTTGCGATTGAGCAGACGGGAATCCGCTATATCAGCTTTAAGAACAAAAAGTTATGGGAAGTACGTAAGAAGCGCTATCTTCCGCTCCCGCCAGGATTAATTGTTGAGAATCAGGTAGCCGATCGTGAAGCTCTCTTGGAAACTGTCAAGCACTGGGTGAAGGTTGAGAGACTGCGCGGTAAACGGGTCTCGCTGTCGATTCCGCCATCACAGATCATCATCCGTAAAATGAGTATTCCCAGCACGAATCCGAAGCAGGTAGAGCAGCTTGTGAAGCTGGAGGTGGAGACGGGACTGCATCTGCCCTTTGAAAGCCCTGTTTATGATTATGTCACAATTGATGTAGATGAGGAGAACAGTCATCTCCTGGTGTTCGCTGCTCCCCGTAAGCCGATTCAAGACTATATTGATGTGCTTGAAGGAGCGGGTCTGCGGGTTGCTACTGTGGAGATTGCGGCAACAGCACTTGCCCGTAGCTTGAGTATTGGCCGCAAGGCAGAGTTTGAGGATACGATGCTTATTAATATCGAGCAGAATGTTCTTGACGTATATATGTTCCGCAGCGGTAATCCGGTGTTCATCCGAACCATTAATCAAATGGATTTGAACAGCGGAGTACAGCCCACTGTACAAGCTGGGATAGAATATATGAGAGAAGTTGCGGCAACGTCAGCTAGCCTGGCCGGGGGATTGCTTGCGCCTGGGCGGATGCTGGAGATCACCGCTGAAATATCGCGCATGCTGAACTTTTATCAATACAGTCTTCATGACGGAAGCACGAGAATTCAAAATGTCCTGATTACAGGCCCTCTACAGATTCGCAACCAGCTGCTCGAGGAACTGCAACAATCCTTGACGGAGCTTGAGGTTACAACTATCGGACTGGAAGATGTCACGGGTGACAGTGCTCCTGATCCTGAGCTGAATGATTATCGTGTAGCCGCCGGGGCAGCCCTGCAGGATAGTAATACCCTTGCCGTTAACCTGCTGCCGCGGGAAGACCGGGAGGCCATTCTTTTCCCATATGTTGCTGTTGCTCTTGTTGGAATATGGCTGGTCGGTGTGGTAGGAGTCGGTATATTCTTTGCAACAAATAAAGGGCAGATTACAGAGAATGAGCAACAAATTCAGGGTGCCCAGGACCGCTCATTGATGCTTCAAAGCGAACTCGCCAAGATAAATGGAGTGTCCGGAACACTGAACAGAAAGGCTGCAGTGGATGAAATTCTTGCATATAGAACAATTATTGTACCTGTATTGAATGAGCTATCTTCGGGGTTGCCGCAGGATAGCTTACTGCGAAGTATAAACTATACGTACCATGATTCCATTGATCTCACGTTAAGAGTGCCGAGTATGGAAGCTTCCTCTATTTATTTGGCCAATCTGCGCAAAATGTCTTTCACCAAGGGAGCCGAAATTCAGAAGCTGACAGAAGGGGATACCACCGTACAGTCCGGTTCGGTCTCAGGATATGGTACGTATACTGCGGTTTACCATGTGAGCTTACTAAAAACAAAGACTAACGATACAGCAGCTGGAATAGACCAACAGGCAGCGTCAGGGGAGGGGGATGGCAGTGGAACAAATTAATAAATACAGGTCCCCTATTACATTGGGCGTTCTAATCCTGTTTTTGTTGCTGTTCGCCTTCTTCATGCTTGGTCTACAGCCTACCAGCCGAACTGTCAAAGATCAGGAATCGGAGCTCAGCCAGTTGAATGAACAGAATAGTCTGCTTGAGAGCAAAATTAATGAACGCAAGAACGACACCTCACAGCAAGCCGAAGAGGCTGCACTGCTCACCCAGCTTCCGAAAGGCGACAACAGTGAACAAATGATTCTGGATCTGCGCTCTATCGGATCAGTATCCGGGGCGAAGCTAAAGGATGTCAATTTCAGTATAGGCCAAGAGAATCCGATTCAGACCATGACAGGTTCAGGTACGGCGGTATATCCTGCGGTCAAGCCGCTGACTATGACGGCTGTAGTCGAGGGGGATTATTCGAGTATCAGCAAATGGCTGCTTGCGCTGCAACAGCTGCCCCGCGTAGTGAATGTCGATACATTAACATTTCAGCGGTCCTCGGACGGCGGGGGTGCAGGAGGTTCTTCTAAAATTATAACGGCGAACGTTTCGTTTACAGCCTATTTTGAAGATGCCATTGATCCTGAAACTGAAGATCAGGCACTTGCAGCCGGCAATTCCACTCAGGTATCCATAAGCGGAAATAAATAACAGTTGATAACTATAGAGCTCTGCCCCCGACTACACGGGAGCAGAGTTTTTTTACGCTTTTCCCCCATTATCCGTTTATACCCCAGGGTGGTTTGGGTATTACAGCTTACGGGCTATCGTAAGTTATATAGTACTTATCGCAGCAGTTGAAGAGAAGCAGTGGTCAAACTACCCAACAGGAATATGAGGAGGCGTTCATGATGAACAAAAAATGGATGATCGGTTCACTGGCATTATCACTGGGTCTTGTCTCTGCAGGGGGCGGAGCGCTTGCGGCTTCGCCGGTGGCAAGCATTGAGGGCGTTAGAACGGTTGCGGCGTCTGCACCGGGCAAGGAAGGGCCGGCTACCATTAACAACCTCACGGAACGGAGCGTTGTTCCGCTGGTGGTTCATGCCAAGAAGCTATACACGTATGCCAGCCGGGGAGGCAATGTATTCAGCCCGGAGCTGTTCACTTATAAAACAGTGGAGTACCGCTATCTGTCGAGCGATCTGGGCACGAAGCAGCAGCTGATGAGCTACATCAAGAAGGGCTTCACGCATAATGCGGCCGCCTTCTATGCACAGACACAGTTCCTGGAGCATGAGGGCAGAATGGCACAGGTCAATTCTGATCTGGGCAACTCGCTTGATTTCACCAGAGCGACTGCACGGATGGTCTCCAAGACTGCACAGGCGGCAGTGTTCGAGCTTACTGTACCTGCGGAAGGACCGAACGGGTCTTCCGAAGTAGTAACAGTGAAGCTGAAGAAGGTGAACGGCTACTGGAGAATTGATATGTCGCCGGATACCCTTTTCTAAGCAACAGAGGCTTCAGGCTCAGTCCAGCACTTCATAAAAATAACGGCTGTGCCGACCTTGTCACAAGGTGAGCACAGCCGTTTCTGTTTGCCGTACATTCAGGGGGAATAGACGTTACCGCACCTTCACTCCGTCCTCGACGAGCTGTCTGCGCGGGGATTCGGGCTGATCGGACTTGCTCATCCCGCCGCGGTTGATGGCGATGACACGTTTCTGGGCGTAATAGGTATCGCGGGAAAGCAGATTTCTTTCTACAGCTTTACCATCCACATGGCGGGTAATGTAAGTTTCAACTACATAACCGGTTTTACCGGCAAGCAGTACCCGGGTTCCGCCCTTGGGGAGCGAGGCATCGCTCACATATTTATCCGTGGGGGGCAGCACCTCGACGGTCCTGGATTCAATGGAATAGGTGACGTTCTTCGGGAACGTGCCGAACAGCTTGATGGTCAGCGTACGCCCCTGGACTTCGGATTTGATGATCAGATATTTGCCGGTATTGTTGCGGAAGCGGAAATTAATATATCCCTCGGCAAAAGTGGCGTCCTGCCCCTTGGGCAGATAGCTGACCGGAAGCGAGTGGTTGCGCCGTTCTACAATCTCAAGGCCCGAGCGAAGCGCGGCATTATACAGGGTGCTGGAGACCTGGCAGATCCCCCCGCCGGTGCCGGGCTGGAGCTTGCCGTTCACGATGACCGGGGCTTCGCGGAAGCCGTATTCGGTCTGGGCCTTCTGGATCGCTTTTCCGTAATCAAAAACCGCATTCGGCGGCAGCACCGTGCCGTTCACGGCTTTGGCGGCGGCCTCTACATTGAAGCTGCGCCCGGGGCCGCTGGCCCCGAGGGAGGTGCTGAACTGGACGATTTTGCGGTCAATGCCCTGATCCTTGAGTGACTGTAGCGTGATCTTCGGCTGCTTGACGGCAAGGGGGATCTCCAGCTGAATCTGCTGATCTCGAAGCTTACCGTCAGCAGCCAACCGGGTGGGCACCGCCGCCTGCATCGCAAGCTCCAGCGCTTGCCAGTCCACCTCGTAGGAGGAGGTGCCCGGCGTATATACGACCCGGTCATCTCCGGTGATCTGCCGGACCGCATCGACCGGAACGCCGAAGGCTTCTTTTTCCCACTCGGGATTCAAGAGACTCTTAAGCTGCGAAGTCTGCAACTGAATGTCCATATTCCAGCTGCCGGGCCAGTTGCGCCGGGCTTGTACCCGCTCCATCAGCGTGCCGTCCGTCAGTGTCTTCAGCGCCTGAAGGAAATCCCCGGCTTCATAGGTCACGCCTGCCTGCTTAAGGGTAACCTGTAGTCCGGCGTTATTTTTTGCCTTCAGCATGAGTGGAGTAGCTTCCAGCGCCTGAAGTCTTGCATCCATTCCGGCCGCTACGTCAGCAATGTTCATTCCGCCTACCTCCCAGCCTGCGATAGCGGTGTTTGCGGGCAGGGTGGGCTGGCTGCCGTACAGATGAAGCCCTCCGGCAGCCAGCGAACCGGCCAGCATCAGACCGAAACCCGCGATGAGAGCGGCGTGTATTTTTTTCATAAGTAATCTCTCCTTCTATGGGGCGAAACCTGATGTTTTTATGTATATGTAAGGATTCGGTAAAACTTTCGGGTACTCAAGGGGTTATGGATTTGTTACAATAGATACGCCTGCGATAATCATGCAGTTTATGGAAGCTCCCCCGGCCCAGTGGCCCGGCGGAAGATGTCAGAATCGGGAAGTGAGAAAATGATTGAGATGCAGGATGTATGGAAGACCTATGCTAACGGGACCCATGCATTGCAAGGAATATCCGTCAAAATCGACCGTAATGAGTTCGTCTACATTGTCGGACCGTCCGGCGCAGGGAAATCAACGTTCATGAAATTAATTTATAGAGAAGAAACGCCAACCAAAGGACAGATCTCTGTAGGCGGGTTCAATATCGGCAAGCTGAAGCCCCGTAAGATCCCATATGTGCGCCGCAATATCGGTGTGGTCTTTCAGGATTTCCGGCTGCTGCCGAAGATGACGGCGTATGAGAATGTGGCTTTTGCGATGGATGTTATTGAGGCGCCGAAGAAGATTATCAAGAAGCGTGTGAATGAAGTGCTCGATCTGGTGGGACTGCGCAGCAAGGCGGGGCGTGAGCCCTCACAGCTCTCAGGGGGAGAGCAGCAGCGGATCGCGATTGCCAGAGCTATCGTCAACAATCCTTCCGTTATTATTGCGGACGAGCCTACCGGCAATCTGGACCCGGAGACCTCGTGGGGCATTATGCAGCTGCTGGATGAGATTAATTTCCGCGGCACCACGATCGTTATGGCGACCCACAACCGGGATATTGTGAACAAAATGCGTAAACGGGTGCTTGCGATTGAGAATGGAACGATCGTCAGAGACCAATTGAGAGGGGAATACGGTTATGAGTTTTAAAACCTTCTTGCGGCATTTGCGGGAAGGCTTCAAAAACGTATTCCGCAACGGCTGGATGTCGGTGGCGTCCATCACTTCCATCGTTGTCTCTCTCTTCGTACTCGGAGTGTTCATCCTGCTGGTGCTCAACGTCAATCAAATTGCGGACAAAGCAGACAGCCAGGTGCAGATCAATGTGCATCTGACGCTGAATACGGACCAGAAGATGCGGGAGAAGCTGGAAAACGAAATCGGCAATATGCCGGAAGTCAGCAAGGTGGAGTTCGTCTCCAAAGAACAGGGCTTGAAGGAATTCCGTGAAGATATGGGGCCGGATGCCGCCGAGCTCCTGGAAGGCTTCGATGAAGATAATAATCCGCTGCCGGACAAGCTGCTCGTCGAAGTCATTGAGCCGACCACGGTTCCGTTTGTAGCGGAGAAGATAGAAGCACTGAACAAGACGCATGAAGAGCAGCCGATCTACAAGGTGAACTACGGTAAAGGCTCTGTAGAGACTTTATTCAAGGTGACCAAGGCGGTGCGGAATATCGGGTTTATTTTTGTAGCGGGACTGGCGCTGATGTCGATGTTCCTGATCTCGAATACCATCCGGGTAACGATTCTGGCCCGCCGCAAGGAAATCGGCATTATGAAGCTCGTGGGCGCGACGAATTATTTCATCCGCTGGCCTTTTTTTATCGAAGGCGCTCTGATCGGATTGATTGGTTCAGTGGTAACCTCTGGTGCGCTCTACGCCGGTTACAGCAGTCTGGTGGCTTCCGTGAAGGGAGATCCGATGCTGGGGCTTCAACTGATTCCATTCGAAAATATCTGGTTGCTGCTGTGCGGTCTGCTGGTGGGCCTCGGTGTACTGATTGGCGTATGGGGCAGCACGGTGTCGATCCGCAAGTTCTTGAAGGTATAGCCTGTATGATTCACATCTTTGAACAAAGGACGGAGAGTGCAAGTTGAAAAGAATAGCTGCCGGAATGGCCGTTATATTGCTGGCTGTCACAATGTTCGGGCCCTCTGACGGATATGCGAAGAAAACAAGTGTTGCCGAAATCGATAAGCAGCTGAAGCAGCTGCAGCAGGAGGTCCAGGCGGCGAAGGCGGCGCAGGAGAAAGCGGACTCCCGTAATCAGGAAGCGAAGCACTATAAGAATAAGACCACACTGAATCTGGACTACGTGCTGGGGCAGATTGCCCAGGTGAAGGGTGAGATGACCACGATATCCGGCAAAATTGCCAGCACGGAGAAGTCGCTTACCGTGACGGCAACGGAGCTGGATGAGGCGGAGGCGCGTGTTGCCTCCCGCGAAAAGCTGCTGGAATCCCGTGTCCGTCTGATGTACACGGATGGCGCAGTCTCCTATCTGGATGTGTTGCTGTCCTCAACCAGCTTCTCCGACTTCCTGGACCGGGCCGATTCCCTGAAGATGATCGTGGATCAGGATCAGGATCTGCTGGTGCAGCATAAGCTGGACAAGCAGACGGTAATTACCAAGAAGCAGGAGCTGGAAGGGCAATATGCCACGGCGAAGCAGCTGTATACCGATCTGGAAGCCCAGCGCAGTATGCTGAAGGAGAAGGAAGCGGAGAAGCAGGAGCTCATCGCGTATTACGATGAGGAGATTCAGAATTCGGAGGTCCTCTCCGCCGAACAGGATGCCAAGCTGGTAGAACTGGCCAGCAGCCGCTCCGCGCTGGAAGCGCAGAAGGACAAGATTAAGGCGGAGGAAGCGGCGCGCAGAGCGGCGGCAGCGAAGGCTGAGGCGCAGCGCCGGGCGGCGTTAGCCGCAGCCAAGGCGGCGGAGAAGGCGAAAGCCTCCAAATCTTCCGGCGGCGACAGCTCCTCCGTTGCGAGTGTAGAGGAATATTCCGGCGGAGATGGTCCTTATCTCCGGCCGGTGGGCTACGCGCGGATCTCCTCTCCTTTTGGCTACCGGACCCATCCGGTGACGCATGAGGTCGGCAAGCTGCATACCGGTATGGACTTCGCAGTGCCGCAGGGTACGAGTATTCACGCGGCGGATTCCGGTACGGTTGTGTTAGCGCAGTGGTATAGCGGCTATGGTTATTGTGTCATTATTGACCATGGCGGCGGGGTATGGACGCTGTACGGTCACATCCGCGAAGGCGGTATCAAGGTGAGCCAGGGACAACGGGTGGAGCGCGGGCAGAAGATTGCGGAATCCGGCTCAACGGGACGTTCTACCGGCCCGCATCTGCATTTTGAGGTGCGGATCAACGGGAAACCGGTAAATCCTATGCCTTATCTGTAAGCGCGCTTAGCGGATAAATTTTAAGTTTGGCTGAACTGATAAATATATTTTCATGCTGCGGCATATACTGGAAGAGATGCCGTTTCTCATGGAACGGGCCCATGCTGGTGTTAAGATGGACAAGAAGGGACGGTGGGAACATCATGTTAAAGAAAAGCACTGCGGCCTTTATGATCGTCGCGGCACTGCTGTGCGGCAGTCTGCTGACCCTGGGCGTGACCGGTTATGTGCAGGTATTCGGACAAGCCGCAGGTGAAGGGCTGGCGACGGTCCTGCAGACTGCCGGACTACAGGAGAAGGAATCGAAGAAGCTGGGTACCGCTCTTAGCCTGATCGAGAGCAATTATTATGAGAAGGTCGACCGGGAGAAGCTGATTGACGGTGCGGTCAACGGAATGATGGAAGCACTGGGCGACCCGTATTCAAACTACATGGGCAAGGAGACGGCACAGCGGTTCGAGGAGAGCATTGAAGGCTCCTTCTCGGGGATTGGCGCTGAAGTCTCCTCCGATAACGGCAAGGTCGTTGTAGTCTCCCCTATCAAGGGCTCACCGGCAGAGAAGGCCGGCATTCAAGCCAAGGATGTGATCCTCACCGTTAATGGTGAATCGCTGGAAGGGTTGGAGTTGAATGCGGCTGTAGCCAAAATCCGCGGTCCCAAGGGCAGCAAGGCTACCCTGAAGGTCCAGCGGACCGGAACAGCAGAGCCGCTGCAATTCGTCATCACCCGTGATGATGTCAGACTGGAGACGGTCTATGCGAAGATGGAGAAGGAGCATGTCGGTGTGATCGAGGTTACGCAGTTCTCACAGAACACCTCGGAGCGGTTCAAGGAAGAGCTGACGAAGCTGGAGAAGCAAGGCATGAAGGGACTCGTTATTGATGTCCGCAATGACCCGGGCGGTGTGCTGCCAGTCGTCATTGAGATGGTTGAGCAGTTCGTACCTTCCGGCAAAGCCATTGTACAGGTGGAAGACAAGAACAAGCGGCGCGAGATCAGCACCTCTAAGGGATCGAGCAAGAAGTATCCGGTAGTCGTGCTGATGAACAAAGGCAGCGCGAGTGCTTCGGAGATCATGGCCGGAGCCCTGCAGCAATCGGCCGGAGCCAAGCTGATCGGAGAGAATTCATTCGGCAAAGGGACCGTGCAGACCAGCTTCGAGGAGCAGCTCGGTGACGGAAGCCTGCTGAAGATTACGATTGCCAAGTGGCTTACGCCTGACGGCACCTGGATTCACGGCAAGGGCATTAAGCCGGATATCGCCGTAGCCCAGCCCGATTACTTCTCGGTGGCGCCGATTAACAAGAGCGTTACGCTGCAATATAATATGAACAATGCAGATGTCAAAAGTGCACAGACCATGCTAGACGGGCTAGGCTACAAGCCGGGCCGCAAGGACGGCTACTTCGATGCCGGGACCAAAGAAGCGGTCAAGAAATTCCAGAGCGCAGCCAAGCTGAAGTCGACTGGCTCGATTGACGCCAAGACCGCTGAAGCGCTGGAGCTGGCGCTGATCAAGGTCATCCAAGATCCGGTGAATGACAATCAGCGGAATAAGGGGATCGAAGAAATTCAGAAGGAAATCAAGGCTGCAGCGTCGAAAAAGTAAGAAGGCTGATTTCAGCCTTCTTTTTTTCTTTACAAGAAAAGAATTTACATGCTTCGCGCTATAATTATCCTCTAGGCTATGAAAAGGAGTGTGCGAACCGTTGAATGTCTTCCCGGAGCTGCTGACCAGCTTAGGCACAGCAGTCCTTCATCTGCTGATGCAGCCCTATTACTATATCGCTATTGTATTTATTGCCCTGTATTACCGCAGGCAGGTGGTCCTGGAGCGGAAGCTTATTCATGTGAAGCTGCATAGCTGGGGACCGGAAACCTGGCGGACCGTCTGGACCGGCGGACTTATGGGGCTGCTTGTTTCCCTTGCCGCAGTTGCACTGGGAGTCTCAGTGACCTATACGGCTGTAGCCTGTATCTGGGTGGTCAGTCTTGTCTTAATGCTGTTTCGGGTGCGTTACTTATGCTTTGCGTATGCCATAGGCGCGCTTGGAATTGTGCAGTTTGTCCTGTCGTTCTTCCCGGGGACGCTACAGAGCGGAGTCGCCGGAACGGTTGCCGGTGCCGTGCGGACGATGGACATCCCCGCGCTGCTGGCGCTCGCCGCGCTGCTGCACGTGGCCGAGGCGCTGCTGGCGCGCTGGCAGGGGCCCCGGCTGGCGACGCCGCTGTTCCTTGCCGGCAAGCGCGGCAAGGTGGTGGGCGGCTACCAGTTGCAGGCCTTCTGGCCGCTGCCGCTGTTCGTGCTGATTCCCGCAGGTGCGGGAATCGGTGAATTGCCGTGGCATCCGCTGCTGGGCGGGGGCCTCGGCCTGGTCTCGCTGCCGGTCATCATCGGCTTTAGCGAGATGACCCAGGGCATGCTGCCCGGACGCAAGGCGGCCCGGACGTTCGGACGGCTGCTGGTCTACAGCGCCGTCCTGCTCGGCCTCAGCCTGCTTGCGGACCTATGGAGCCCGCTGACGGTGGTCGCGGCGCTCGCGGCTATTGCGCTGCACGAAGGGTTAAGCTGGTACAGCGCTCTGGAGGAGCGCAGCCTTAGCCCCGTCTTCGTGCATCCCCCGGCCGGCCGCAAGGTGCTGGCCGTGCTGCAGGGCAGCCCCGCGCAGGAGCTGGGCATCCTGCCCGGCGAGATCCTGCTGAAGGTCAACGGGGTCCTGTTGACCAGCGCGGCGCAGCTGCATGAGGCGCTGCGCATGAACCCCGCGTTCTGCAAGCTGGAGGTGCAGAACCGCGAAGGCGAGAGCAAGTATCTGCAGCGCGCGATCTATGCCGGGGACCATCATCAGCTCGGCATCATTCTGGTGCCGGACCCGGACGGGGGCATCACCGCAGAGACCAAGCCGTCCAGCATCTTCAGCATCATCGGGATGCGCACAGGCATCCGCCAGCGGGGCGTGCAGGGTGACCGGCTGGGCCGGACGAAGAAAACGCCGCCTGCAGAGGCTAAGCAGACCTCTCCGGCAGAGACCAAGCAGGAATCTGCCGGTGTCTGACGGCGTCTGATCGTAGATTACCAACGTAATTGGTTCCCCCAGCGGCTGCTGGCGCGGAAGGTTAAAGAGGCCCGTTCTTTCTGAACTAAGTTCAGAGAGAACGGGCCTTTTAAATTTATACCTGTTAAGGGAGTGGTGTGAGGCATATGGACCAAATGTAATCGAAAAACCGACCACATTCGGACGGAGTGGATCGCACTTAGCACCGGAATTCCAATGTACCCGTAGCCCGTAACACTTTAGAAGGATCCTGCGAAATGTGCAACAATGCGATCCATATAAGCGGCCCGTGAGAGGAAACGCTCAGAATTGGCGAGAGATAGCATTTCTGTGGCTCAAGGGTTCACCCGCTCTGTCTTCAGGTACAGAATCGCAATCTGTGTCCGGTCGCGTACGCCGAGCTTACTGAGGATGTCGGTAATATAGTTTTTGACGGTGCCTTCGCTCAGGAACAGCTTGGCGGCGATTTCCTTGTTAGTGAGTCCCTCTGCAATGGAGGTAACGACTGCCTGCTCGGACTTGGTCAGGCCATAGGAAGCAAGCGGTTGAGCCGACTCGGAGGCTTCCTGACGCGCGGATGGCTGGAGGAAGCCGGCCAGCTTACGGGCGATCTCGGGATGAATGAGCATATTGCCCTCATGTACGGTCTTGATGCCTTGAATGATCCGGTCCGGCGGGATGTTCTTGAGCAGATATCCGCTGGCTCCAGCGCGCAGAGCCTCAATAATATACTCGTCATCATCGAAGGTCGTCAGCATCAGGACGGCTACTGCCGGATAAGTTTTTTTGATCAGCCGTGCACCTTCCACCCCATCACAGCCCGGCATACGGATGTCCATAAGTACAACATCCGCTCCGCCGGGCAGCTCCCCGAGCAAGGACAGAGCCTCCCGTCCATCGCCTGCGGTTCCAGCCACTTCGATACCGGCATCCATCCCGATCAACACCTTCAAGCTCTCGCGGATAAAAGAATCATCGTCAACAATCAATACTCTAATCATGGTTCAGCACCTCTTATCTGTGAATATTCTCCCGCTGCCCGTCCCGGCGAACTTGATGAGTGTATGCGAACTCTCAGGTAAGCTCCATCTCTTGCTACAGTACGAGCGAATAGTAGGACAGCAGATCAGTTTGTTGATGTTCTAGCATGGGAAAATAGTTGGATTTACAACACTTGCTGATTAGCAAATGCCCTCTCTGGGGACAACAGTTGGACAAACGACACTTAATTACTCCCAATTCGTCCGTCAGCATCACAACCAGCAACAGCAGATGCAGTTTTTCCAACCAATTTCCCAAAATCATCGGAACCTGTGAAATTAAGATGCGTTTTTCCACTTGCTTCTGGCAGAGGGGGAGCAGCCGCCCCCTTCCCCTACTCCCCGTTCAGCGCAGCACTCTCTCCGGCTGCCGATACACCGGCAGCCGGGTAACAACCGTGAACTGCGGCTCCAGCCGCAGCTCCAGCGTCCCGCCCACCATGGAGCAGCGCTCGCTCATGCCCTTCATGCCCATCCCGCTGCTGCCCGGCAGACGGCTCAGCGGTTCAGCTTCGGGCAGCTTCCCGTTATTGCCGGTCTCCATCCGCACCTCATGCTCCGTATAGGTGATCTCCACCCATACGGAGCTGGCCTGCCCGTGCCGCAGTGCATTGGTGATGGCCTCCCGGGCATTGGTGTACAGCACAACCTGAAGGCTCGGATAGAGCGGATAAGGAATCCCTTGCACCGTATAGGAGGTGGCAATGCCGGTATCGCGGCCCACTTCTTCCAGCAGCCGGTCCAGCGCATAGGCACCTTCTGACTGCGGAGTAGGGTTAATCTGCTTCAGTGCCGCACGCATATCGTCCATACTGCCCGAGAGCTGATCCCGGATCTGGTTCATCATCTGCAGTCCCGTTTCGGGTGCGGCAGGGAGGGTGTGGATGGCCGCTTCAGTCATCATCTTGACCCGGATCAGCCGGTGGCCGATGTCATCATGCAGCTGGCGGGCAATCCGTATCCGTTCCTCGGCCTGCGCGGCCACCTCTATGTGCGAGGTGAACTGGAGCAGCCTTGCGCGTGCTTCTTCCAGCTCGAAATGCTTTTTGCGCAGCTCATCATAGAGGAATAAGGTATCGGCACGCCCGCGCCCTGTCCGGAGCAGCAGCAGGTTCAGGCCGGCACCCAGCAGGAAGGTAAGGTTCGTGAACACAAGCACTGCCGGAGCCGCATTCAGCAGGGCAGCATTCAGCAGGGCTAGATGAATACAGAAGAAGGTAAGGGCTGTATTCTTGGGCTGCCGCCGGGTATAGGAGATCACCGCAGACAAGGCCGGAAAAACCATCAGCGGCCCGTATTCATAACAAAGCCAGGCAGTGAGGACCAGCTCCATGCCTCCGGTCAGTGCGGCGAGAGATCCGGAAGTCCTTGCACCCAGTGTGACCAGCAGCATCAGCAGCATGAAATGCAGAGTGAACCTGTCATAGTCGGCGAATTCATAGACTTGAATCGAGAAGATCGCCGGGATGATCAGCAGGCTATAGCGCAGCAGTATCAGTTCTCTGGTCAAGTAGGCTCATCCTTTTAGATAAAATATCGCTTATTCTTCAACATGCTTCTCAGGTACATCCATCTTAGCATAAGAGTACTGCTCTTCAGGAGATGACTTTCGTCACCTGCGGATCATGACCTTTAGTACCTTCGGCTGTGCCTGCCCTACTGTACAATAAGAATACGAGAATGAAGGAATAGGGGGCATCGGCAATGGCACTTGCAGTACTGAGCGATGTTGTGAAGAGATATGACGGTAAGCTGATTGTGGATCACGTGAATTTCAATATACAGGAGGGTGAAATCTTCGGCCTGCTGGGCCCGAACGGTGCCGGAAAAAGCACGACCATCAGCATGATCTGCGGGCTGCTTCAAGCCGACAGCGGCGAGATCCGGATCGACGGGCTGTCCGTAAGAGAGCGGCCGCTTGAGGTGAAGAAGCGGATTGGCCTTGTGCCCCAGGAGCTGGCATTATACGAGAATATGTCGGCAACCGATAATGTAAGCTTTTTCGGCAGGCTCTATGGGCTGCGCGGACAGCTGCTGAAGGAGCGGACCCGGGAAGCGCTGGAGTTCACCGGTCTTAGCGACCGGGCCAAGGATAAGCCGTCCACCTTCTCGGGAGGGATGAAAAGACGGCTGAATATCGCCTGCGCCATCATGCACCGGCCGCGCCTGATTATTATGGATGAACCCACAGTCGGCATTGATCCGCAGTCGCGCAATCATATTCTGGAATCCGTGAAGGCTCTGAATAAGATGGGGTCGTCGGTGATCTACACCAGCCATTATATGGAGGAGGTAGCTGCGATCTGTGACCGGGTAGCCATTATGGACCAGGGGCATATCATTGCCTGCGGTACGGAGAACGAGCTGCGCGAACGGGTGGCCCACGAGGAGAAAATCGTTGTGAAGGCAGCGGGCGTCACCCCTGCCTTAATGAACGAACTGGGGCAGCATCCCCGGATCAACCGGGTAGAAGCGGTGCAGGATGCGATTGAGCTGTATCTTCCCTCCTCGCAAAGTGCGCTCCAGGATATTCTGTTTATTTTCTCCAAGCACGAAGGGGTCATTTCCTCCCTGAATATTGAAGAGCCGGATCTGGAGACCTTGTTCCTTAGTCTGACCGGCCGGACCTTGCGGGACTAGAGAGGGGGGATAGGTGTGAATATCTGGATCATTATGGGGTTTGAGCTGCGCAGGCAGCTCCGTTCACGCACATTGCTGCTTAATATGTTCCTGCTGCCGCTGGTGCTGATCTTCCTCTTGGGCGCTTCGCTCTCCGGGGTGGTCGGAGTACAGGGGGCAGATGAGATCAAGCCTGTACGAGTAGCTATTGTGAATAACGGAGGCGGAGGGGCAGAGGCATCAGCGATTCTTACAGCTTTTCTGGAGACGCCTGAGGTGAAGGGGCTCATTATTCCTGTCAAGACAGAGAGCCGTGAAGCCGCAGAGAGCGGGCTGCGCACCAGTAAATTTGCCTATGGCGTTATTGTCCCTCCGGGCTTTGACCAGGAGGTGCAGAGCGGTAAGAAGGCGAGCCTGGAGTTCATTCTGGGCAGGAGCCATGACGATAACCGGGTAGCGGGAACAGCCTTCGACAATCTGCTGATGGAGCTGAATTATAAGCAGGCGGCAGCCGTTACGCTTGGGCCGCAGGCGCTTACAGCGACTTCGGCACCTGCCGGGAAGCCGGGGGTGGTGCTGGGAGATCTGAACAATGGCGGGAGGACCTATTCGGCAGCCCAATTCTATGCGGCGTCCATGCTGCTGATGTTCCTGATGTACAGCGGACTTACTGTGGCAGCCTCACTTTTTAACGATAAAGAGAACCATACGCTGTTCAGAATCCATTCCATGCCGGTAAAAGACAGTCATCTGTTCATTGGCAAAATACTCGGCGTAGGCCTGGTCAGCATCCTGCAGTGCCTTACGATTATTCTGCTGTCTGACTGGCTGTTCGGGGTCTATTGGGGCAACCGCCCGGGACTGCTGCTGCTGTTCTGTCTGCTGATGATTGCCGCCTCCATGACGCTGGGCGTACTGATCTGCCTCTTCAGCCGGACCTCGGCGACTGCAACGAACATCATTAGTGTCCTGACTATAGTGATGACCTTCGTCAGCGGTGGAATGGCGCCGCTTCCCGATTCCTGGGTGAACAGCGCAGGTGCATTCACGCTCAACCATTGGGTGCAGCAGGCGTTCATCCGGATGATGCTGCATTCCGGTCTGGATCAGCTTTTGCCGAATCTGTGGGTGATGTGCTTCATCAGCGCGGCATTATTCGCGGCAGTGATTGTCTCATACCGGAAGGTGGGTTACCGTGGATAAAATATTAATTATTGCCTGGAATATGATTAGACGAAGCATTGGCACCTTCAGGGGGCTTATGGTATTCATTCTGCTTCCCGGCGTAGTGGTGGCAGCGATTATCTCCCTTACCGGAGGGATGGCGGAGGGGCCGGCAACTGTGTTGTATGCCAACTCGGATACGGGGGCAGCCGGCAGACATTTGATTACGGAACTGGAGCAGGCCGGAGAATATAGGTTCGAGCCGCGCAGCGGCGAGGCCGCTTTGAAGGAAGCGACCATTAAGCAGGAGGGGACGGTGGGGGTGTTCATTCCTGCCGGGTACACTGCCGCCTTGCTGGCGGGGGAGCCGCCGCAGATCAGCATCTATGAGCTGCGGGCAAGTGAAAGCTCAATCATGATGAAGCTGAAGATCACCGCCACTGCCGCTCAGATTGCCGAAGCAGCGCATACCGTTACTGCCGCAAGCGGAGGAACAGGCGATATGCAGGCGCAGCTCGCTGCTGTGCTGAAGCAGTCGGAGCAGCACAACGTGGTCGGCACCCGCACCGATTATGATCTCTATCCGCGGCAGACGCTGGGCGTGGTTACAGGGATGACGCTCATGTTCCTGATGGCACTGGTGACCAGCTCCGTCTCCCAGATCACAGATGACCGCAGAGGGCGTACCATGATGCGCATGTTCAGCGCGCCGGTCCGTTCTTACGAAATTGCGCTTGGCAACTTCCTGGGCAGCTTCCTTGTAGGAATGATTCAGATTCTTGTCGTGCTGGTCCTGGGAAAATGGGTGCTCCGTTACGATTACGAGATGCCGCTCTTTCTCTACTTCCTGGTTCTGGCGGCCTTCATGCTGGTATCTATGGGCATCGCCAGCACCGTTGCAGGCCTGATCCGCAATCCGCGGAATGCGGGGATGCTGAATTCGCTGATTCTTACCCCGACCTGTATGCTGGGCGGCTGCTTCTGGCCCGTCTCCATCATGCCGGAATATATGCAGAAGCTGGCCAACTTTACACCGCAGAAGTGGGCCATTCAGGCGGTAGACATTGCCGCAACCGGCGGCGGCTGGAATGAACTGTGGCTGCCGTTTGCGATCCTTGGCCTGATGGCTGCCGTTCTGCTGGCGATTGGCTCTGCCATTCTCCGTCCGAATGAAGCGGGAATCAGCACCTGAGAACAAGCGTATCCTAGCTACCTTCCATGTCTAAATCAGACATATTCAAACTATATAATTATGTGATATGATCGGATCAAAGGAATATATGACAGGGGGATGCTAGGATGGGCAGTAATAAGCTGGCTTGGACCTGGAAGGTGAAAGAGGAATGCCTGGAGGAATACGTACAGATGCATCTGGAGCCGTGGCCGGAGATTCTGGAGGAGCACAGCAAGGCGGGCATCCGCAATTATTCGATTTTTCAGAACGGCAACCAGTTCTTCTATTGCTTTGAATGTGATGATACGGAAGCTGCGTTCGCCTATATTGCCGGGAGTGATGCCTGCAACCGCTGGAATGCGATCACCTCGAAGATGGTCGAAGGTTCCTTTGATTTCAACGACGCGGTTCCGATGGTGCCGCTGCGTGAGGTCTTTTATCTGAAGTAGTCCGGTTTACAGCAATATTCATTGGAGCTATCTTGGAGAGAATCGTTTGAAGTGAGCTGAATATTTCAGTGTTATTAGGAGGAGCCTGTCACGCAGGCTTCTCTTTGTCGTTTTACGTGTTTTTTAGGAGAAAAGGAGTGAAAATAGCAAGCTCGGCTGACCGGGTTCAATACGTGTTCCTCGCTCATTATCGGCGAAGACATGATCTCCAGAGGCGAAGTCGCCCTGATTATAGCCGCCACCGGTCTTGCGAGCGGACTGCTGCTGCCGCAGTGTTTTACCAGCGTGATTATTGCTGTAATGGTAACCACACTCGCCACGCCGCCGCTGCTCAAGGGAATGTTCCGGTGACTATTTTTTAAAGGAAATAAGACAATCTCTAAATTTGTGGACCGTGATAATCTTATATAATGGATTGTACTCAAAAAACGATTAGAGGGGAATGAGTCCAATCCGGTCTACAGCTACAACACTGGCAGCGGGCGCGGTCCTGTCGCTTAGCCTGCTGCTTGGATGCAGCAGCCAAAATACAACCGTCACCGGTACTCGGGCGGCAGAACCGGCTCCATCTGCCTTAGCGTCTGCTTCTGCATCGCCGTCTGCAACTCCTACTGCTTCTGCACAGACTGTGTCATCTGCACCAACTGCTTCTGCAGCGGTTCCGGCAGCTACGGCTGGCTTGTTAAATCAGGTTCAGCCAGAAGCTCCGGGCAATCTGGTAATTGCTGATTCCGTTAATGCTGCGGGAACCATCCGCGCGAGAAGCGCAGCCGGGCAAGGCGAGCTGCTGATGATCGCAAGCGGCCCCGAGGAGCGGGGCCACTTGGAGGTATCCAGCAATTACGGTCTCGAAGGGGAGCAGACCTATCAGGCTGATTACTCTATTGTATACCGGACGGGGAAGCAGGATCAGGTATTGCTTAAGCTGCCTGCCTTCTTGTTCGTACAGCCAACTGACCGTGTGCTGGAATTTGCCGTGGTCTCCTTTGCAAAGGCAGAAGTCTATCTGCTTGCTCCCCAATATAAATCGGGACATGGGCTGGTTGCTTACGCCTTTGCCAGGGAGAAGGAGAGGGGAGAAATATTTCCGTTATCCTTCAAGCAAGGGGAGATCATACACGATACACTGGTCTACTCCGAGCTGCCGCCGTTCCCGGCCAACCAGAATGAACAGTTAGTGGTGCACTTGCCACAGGGTGCCGGGGGCGAACCGGGACCAGGACCACAGAGTTATGAGCTGGACCTCGATAAGCGGCAATTTGTTGCACAGTAGAACGAAGTAGAGTAAAACCTCCCTTGTATCTGGAGTTTTTCTTCCAGGTAACCAAAGGGAGGTTTTTTAATATAGTAAGATACTGAAAATCAGAGGGGAGTGATTCGGGAGGTTGGCGGAGGCAGGCGGAGGTATGCCGGATGAGCAGAATGAAAGGAATCCCTCAGATGTGGGCAGAAGCGGGCGGATGAGTGAAATGAGAGGGATAAATCCCTCAGATGTGGCCGGAAGTGGGCGGATGGGTGGAATGAAAGGGATAAATCCCTCAGATGTGACCGGAAGTGGGCGGATGAGTGGAATGAAAGGGATAAATCCCTCAGATGTTGCTGGAAGTGGGTTGGCGAGTGGAATGAGAGGGATAAATCCCTCAGATGCGGCCGGAAGCGGACTGGTGAGTGGAATGGAATGTTGCCAAGTTTGGTTGAAGAAGAGTATTGCTCCGATTGAAGTGCACTAATACACCTGATTTCAGCGAACATACGCCAAAATGGGCAAGTGAAGTGCACTAGTGCCCCTGAATTCGTAGATAGTTGGCTAAATGACTGAATGAGGAGCATTAGTGCTCCTGAAATCCCCAAATGCGCGCCAATCCAGCCAATAAGGTGCACTTCTGCACCTCATCACCCCCAGCACCTCATTCTCCTTGCCCCGGTTACTGGCAGCTACCCCACCTCTCGCCGGAACCCGCCGCAAGTGAGCGGCGGACTGACATACCGCTGGAACCCGCCGCAAGTGAGCGGTGGACTGCCGTACCTCCACACTGTCACACCCGCCACACCCGCCACACCCCTCAGTTCCCCGTACTCTCATACCGGGACAACCCGTACCGGAATACTCCGTAAGCCGCAGCTGCGCTTCCGATAGCTGCGACAGGGGCGAGGAGCCACCAGCCGGACCAGCCGCTTTTGCCGAAAATATAGGTTGCCGGGTAGAAGCTGATGAACGCATAGGGCAGCACCGTCGAAATAAAGATGCGGATCGCCTGCGGAAACAGGGTAATCGGGTATTTGGCCAGATCGGACAGATTATGCACCATCAGCGGGAACGCATTCCCGGCATTGCGAATCCAAAAGGCCGCCGAGTTGCCCATGAGATTAATGGATACCCGGATAATCACCGCTGTGACGAACAGCAGGATAAGAATAGCGGCCTTACCCGCAGTCCAGTGGATAGGGCTGTGCATGAGCGACTGCCAGATGATCACTCCGCCGATGAGCAGATTGCCGAGTCCGTTAATCCCAATCCCCGTGCAGAACACCTGAAGAACCACCGGCACCGGCCGCAGCAGATAACGGTCCAGCTCCCCTGTGTTGACCAGCCTGCCCAACCGCCAGCTTCCCTCGAAGAACAGCGAACCCGCCCCCTCCGTCAGGAAGATCATGGCGTACATGAAGGTGACCTCCCAGAACTGCCAGCCCTGAATGTCTGGAATCCGGTCATAAATCACCCACAGGAACACGAATCCCAGAACCTGCGTCAAGGCCGCCGAGCACATTAGGATGTAAAAGTCTTTGTTATACTCCAGAATTGCCTTGAGCTGCTGCACATATAGCCTTCTATAGAGATAGAGCATTTGCGATATTTTCATTCTGCGTCCTCCTTCCGCCTTAGCCTCCATGAATGGTCACCTGGCGGACCGCCCAGTTCCACATGGCTTTGCCCGCCATCCAGAGCGCTGCCCCCCAAAAGAGCTGAATCCCGATCAGCCGCAGGCTCTCCCACGTATCTGCCTGCTGCAGGAAGATCATCGTTGGCGTATGAATGATGGCCTGGAAGGGCAGCAGCAGCGCCAGCTTTTCCAGCCAATCCGGGAAGAAGGCCAGCGGCACCAGCGCGCCCGACAGCAGGTTAGTAAGCGCAATCCGCGTCCAGACAATCCCAAGGGATCCCGTCGACCAGAAGCATAACAGAGCCGCCAGATAGACCACGCCGAATTTGACCACAACCGCGCAGAGCAGACTGACCGCAAACAGCAGATAGACGACCGGCGAGTGGGGGAAGGTCACTCCGGTAAGGAAGGTGGCGAACACGATCAGCAGAATTGTGCTCATCGCCCCCTCCAGCAGACTTGCACCTAAGGTCTCAGCGAATCGGGCCGTCTGAAAATCAATCGGCTTCAACAGGTCCATAGCGACGCTGCCGTCCAGGATTTTGCCGGAGATGGCGGTCTCGGAATACCAGGATAAGACGGAATTGGCCAGGAATGTCACCAGCAGATAGGTTTTCATCTGATCCCAGGAGTAGCCGCCCACCGCCTCACGCCCGCCATAGATTCCCTGCCAGAGGAAGAAGATCGCGACCAGATTAATGGAGTTTGCGAGCAAATTAATGATGTAGGAGTTCCGGTAGGCCATCACATTTTGCAGAGAACGATTGGCAATACTTCTGTATTTGTTAAGCCGGGCTGCTGTCGTCATGGTGCGCCTGCCCCCTTGCTCCCCGGTGCTCGTTCAAGTCCAGTTGGCCGTCATAGACCGCCTTAATGACCTGCTCAATGTGGGTATCCTCCATGCGGAAATCTAGTACCTCCCCATGCTTCATCACCCGGCTGACCACTTCACTGGCGGTATATTCATACCGGTCAAAAGTGACCGAGAACTCCTGGCTGCTCTGCTGTTCCAGCTTCAGCCCGGGACTCTGCTCCAGCAGTTCGTACAACTCTGGCATAGGGGAGCGTACCTGGAAGAAGATGACGCGGTTTTTGGCAAAACGGGCCTTGACCTCGCTCAGCGTACCGTCATAAATAATCGCGCCGTGATCGATAATGACCAGCCGCTTGCACAGATCCTCAATGTCGCCCAGATCATGGGTCGTCAGCATCACGGTCGTCTGCTGCTCCTGGTTGATCTGCTTGATGAACCCGCGGATCTTCTCCTTCACGGATACGTCAAGGCCAATCGTCGGCTCATCAAGATACAGAATCGGCGGATTATGCAGCAGGGCAGCGGCCAGATCGGCACGCATACGCTGACCCAGCGAGAGCTTCCGCGCGGACAGGTGGATGAATTCGCTCATCCCGAGCATTTCGGTGAACAAGTCCATGTTCTTCCTATAGAGGGCATCCGGAATCTGGTAGATATCCTTCAGCAGCGAAAAGGACTCGGCAATCGGAATATCCCACCACAGCTGGGTGCGCTGTCCGAAGACTGCGCCGATCTGGGCGGCGTTTTCCATTCTTTTGCGGTACGGCTTGATCCCGTTCACCGAGATACTCCCGGAGGAAGGCATCAGAATGCCGGTCAGCATCTTGATGGTGGTCGATTTACCGGCACCATTCGGTCCCACGTAGGCCACTGTCTCCCCCGCTTCAATCCTCAGATCCAACGGCTTGACCGCCACCTTCTCAATATGCCGGGGCAGGAACAGATGCTTCACCGCTCCCTTAAGGCCCGGCTCCTTCACCGCCTGCATAAAGGACTTACTCAGTCCTTTGGCTTCAATTATACTCAAGCTTAACCCTCCTGTTCATTACGTTGAAAGCGTTACCGCAGATGGCTGCGAGAAAAATTCTGAATCCTCAGCGATCGAAAGACGTAAGAGTAAATATATCACTGAGCCGATGTCGAAAACTATCAGTTTAGGTCGATTTTGCAAAAAAAGCGGCAACCCCGGCTAGCCTACACCAACCGGGATTTACCGCTGCGCTTAAGGAGAGTCTGGACGGCGAACCCTACCAGCAGGGGAAGCGCCAGCTGAACCTCAAGTCTCCAGTCTACTGCGTACAGGTCTACGAGGTTAATCTGCTTCAACAATACATAGGTCACATTGTATAAGAGGAATGAACAGCTGAAGGTGAGCAGAGGGATCAGATGCAGCGTCCTTTTATTCTGCAGCAGCCGGTATCCCGCAAGGGTTAAGAGTGTATAGCTGGCCATAATGAACAGGGCATAATTACTGCCAAAGCGCAGGAAGGATACCATGGCGGTAGCCAGATTGAGGGCAGTCGATAGATAGCCAATGCGAAGCATGTCGAACCTCCTGGAATTATGTAGAAATATAAGATGAACAGATTTCTACATTTTACAGCGCTAACGCGGGGATTTACAGATCCAATACTGAATGTTCATTATTCCGTAATTGTATGTTATAATGCTTTCTTTTAAAATTGATAATATAGGAATTGGTAAATATGGAGGGATCGTTTGTGAGAGTCTTTAATCAATCAAGAGCATGGAGTATGCCTGGGGATTTAGAAGCTAGCGAACTTGAAGCCTTCCGGCCTCTGGATGCAGCTAAGGCCCATGCCCAGGGAGTGATGTCTGCGGCGGGTTCTTCCGAAGAATCCAGGGAGCATATCTATCATAGAGCTATGATTTCTTCGATCCGCAGTGAGATGAACAAATTAAGCCAGCTGCTCTCCATTCCATACGTGGTGTTCCTGACGGACAAGGCGGGGACCATTCTGGAGCTGGTCTATTCTTCTTCGGAGACACGGGCGGAGATGGAGCAGGCGGAGCTGCGTCCGGGGGTCAGCTTAAGCAGGCAACAGGCGGGAATGAATGCCGTATCGCTGGCGATGGAGATGAACTGCATCGGGGTGGTGCGGGGAACGGAGCATACGGATCAGACCTTCCGGGACTGGAACTGTGTATGCGCTCCACTGCAGGATGATGATAGCGTTTACGGGTATGTTGATATTTCTTTTAATAGAGGAGAGCCGATAGAGTTCGCCATTCCCTTCGTACAGCAGATTGCCGAGAATATCATGGAGAAGTGGATGGAGAAGAACCCGGAGATGCAGCAGTACCGGCTAGAAGCCACGTTGCTGGAATATAAGCTGACCGCGCGGGAGCAGGAGGTGGCGAGGCTGTGGCTGATGGAGAAGAGCGCACTGCACATCGGGAGCGATCTGGGCATCAGTGAAGGCACCGTGCGCAATATGCTGAAGAGTATTTATAGTAAAATGCGGGTGAATGACCGCTTCCAGTTCGTGAAGCGCCTTACGCCGTAGCGGGCAATTCCGTATTCGGATACATATAAAAGATAGCCGGGTCAGCGATACTGAGGTATCCCTGACCCGGCTATTTGATTTAGAAGCCTAGCTTCCCTGGTAGAAGGTTAACCGCAGGAGCAGTTGAGTACCGGCTTACGCGCGGCCTGCGTCTCATCCAGGCGGCTGATTTCAGTCGTATGCGGTGCGTTAATGACAATCTCTGGCGTCTCCTCGGCTTCCTTAACGATTCGGATCATTGTCTCAATGAAGCCGTCGAGCGTTTCCTTGCTCTCCGTCTCGGTCGGTTCAATCATCATACATTCCTCTACAGTCAGCGGGAAATAGACGGTAGGCGGATGATAACCGAAGTCGAGCAGCCGTTTGGCTACATCGAGGGTACGTACACCGTATTGCTTAAGATTTTTGCCGGACATGACGAATTCATGCTTGCAGACGCCCGGGAAGGGAATCTCGAAGTAAGGAGCCAGCCGGTGCATCATATAGTTGGCGTTCAGCACGGCGTTCTCGGACACCTCACGCAGGCCGTCAGGACCGTAGGTGCGGATATACGCATAAGCACGGACGAGAATCCCGAAGTTGCCGTAAAAGGCTTTGACGCGGCCGATCGATTCCGGCCCGCCGCAGTCCAGCGTAAAGCTGCCGTCCCCGTTCTGTGCCACAGTAGGCTGCGGCAGGAACGGGATCAGCTTCGCCTTCACGCCGACGGGTCCGGCTCCCGGCCCGCCGCCGCCGTGCGGCGTACTCATCGTTTTGTGCAGGTTGAGATGCACGACATCGAAGCCCATATCGCCCGGGCGGGTGATGCCCATAATCGCGTTGGAGTTCGCTCCGTCATAATAGAGCAGTCCGCCCGCTTCGTGGACAATCGCGGCGATCTCGACGATCTGCGTCTCGAAGAGTCCGAGGGTACTCGGGTTCGTGAGCATCAGCGCAGCAGTGTCGCTGCCGACAGCTGCCTTTAGCGCCTCAAGGTCAACCATACCCTTGTCATTGGACGGGATGGTGACTGTCTCAAGGCCGGCGGCTGCGGCGCTTGCCGGGTTGGTACCGTGCGAGGAATCGGGCACGATGACCTTGGAACGGATCTCGCCGCGGCTCTCATGGTAGGCGCGGATCATCATCAGGCCGGTCCACTCGCCGTGGGCACCGGCAGCAGGCTGCAGGGATACGGCATCCATGCCGGTCAGGGCGGCGAGATCCTTTTGCAGCGTGTACATCAGTTCAAGCGCACCCTGGATGCTCTCCTCCGGCTGGTACGGATGGATCTTGGAGAGTCCGGGGAAGCGGGCGACATCCTCGTTGATCTTCGGGTTGTATTTCATCGTGCAGGAGCCGAGCGGATAGAAGCCGTTATCGACTCCGAAGTTGCGGCGGGACAGGGCGGTATAGTGGCGGATCACATCCACCTCGGATACCTCCGGCAGCACAACCGGCTCACTGCGCAGCAGCCCTCCGGGAATGAGTGAGTCAAGACCTTCTTCCTGCGGCACATCACACAGAGGCAGGGAGTAGGCCGAGCGGCCGGGACGGCTTAATTCAAAAATCAGACTTTGTTCCGGTTTCATACACAGCCCTCCAGTGCGCTTGCGAATTCGTCAATTTCGGTCTTGCTTCGTTTCTCCGTTACGGCCACCAGCATATGTCCGGCCAGTTCGGAATAATCCCGGCCTAAGTCATAACCGCCCAGATAGCCTTCCTTCAGCAGCTTGGAGTTCACTGCACTCACACTGCTGCCCTCCGGGAGCTTCAGGACGAATTCATTGAAGAACGGGGCAGTGAAGACACGCTCAGCGCCAGCGATTTCAGCCAGCCGCCCGGCAGCATAGTGGCTCTTGCGGATGTTCAGCTCACCTACCTCGCGCATGCCCTCCTTGCCCATCACGGACAGGTAGACGGAGGCGCACAGCGCCAAAAGCGCCTGGTTGGAGCAGATATTCGAGGTCGCCTTCTCCCGGCGGATATGCTGTTCGCGGGCTTGCAGGGTCAGCACGAAGCCGCGCTTGCCATTCCGGTCAACCGTCTGGCCGACGATCCGGCCCGGCATCCGGCGCATAAGCGGCTCAGCCACCGCGAAGAATCCGCAGGTAGGGCCGCCCAGCGAGGCGGCGATACCCAGCGGCTGCGCGTCGCCGACTACGATGTCTGCGCCAAGCCGTCCGGGGGACTCCAATACGCCAAGTGCAATGGGGTTCGCGCTGACCACGATCAGTCCCTTGACCGCATGGATCAGCGGCTCAATCTGGCGCAGATCCTCAATCCCGCCGAAGAAGTTGGGGGACTGGACCAGAACAGCAGCGGTATCGCTGTCAATGGCTTCGGCCAGCTTGGCGAGATCCGTTACCCCGTCAGCATAGTCAATCTCTACAATTTGCAGGCCCCAGGCGTTGGCGGAGGTGCGCAGCACCTGGCGCGCTTCCGGGTGAACGGTACGGGAGACAATCAGCTTCTTGCGCTTGGTTGCGCCTGCGGCCAGCACAGCCGCTTCGGACAGGGCCGTTGCGCCGTCATACATACTGGCATTGGCGACCTTCATCCCGGTCAGCTCACAGATATAGGACTGGAATTCGAAGATGGCCTGAAGCTCACCCTGGCTGATCTCCGGCTGATAAGGGGTGTAGGCGGTATAAAATTCCGAACGGGAAATCACATGGTTGATCACGACCGGAACATGGTGGTCATATAATCCGGCGCCGAGGAAGCTGGTGTGAGTGTCGAAATCGGCGTTCTTGTCTGCGAGCCCCTTCATATGGCGAAGCAGTGCATATTCGTCCAGGGCGCCGGACATCGGCAGGGTCCCCTGGTAACGGACAGACTGCGGAATATCGGCGAACAGCTCATCGATAGACTGGATGCCTACGGTCTCCATCATTTCTGCGCGGTCTTGCTCAGTCATAGGCAGATAGCGGTGCTTCATTGCGGCTTCACTCCTTGGCTTCTTTTGTAGAATGGGGCTTTGATGACGGCAGCCTTGAGCTGCTTGCCGCGAATCTCCACGTACACCTCTGTGCCCGGCTCCGTATAGGCAGCGTCCAGCAGGGCGAGTCCGAGATTCCGCTTCAGGGTAGGGGATTGGGTGCCGGTCGTAACTTCACCGATCTTCACTCCGTCCGCGTACACGGGATAGTGGGAGCGGGGAATGCCGCGGTCGATCATCTCCAGGCCCACAAGACGCCGGGGAAGGCCGGCTTCCTTCTGCTTCAGCAGGGCATCGCGGCCGATGAAGTCCCCTGCGTCCAGCTTCACGAAGAACTGGACACCGGCTTCAAGCGGCGTAATCTCCGCCGACAGCTCCTGGC
This sequence comes from Paenibacillus sp. FSL H3-0469, assembly GCF_038051945.1. NCBI lineage: Bacteria > Bacillati > Bacillota > Bacilli > Caryophanales > Paenibacillaceae > Paenibacillus > Paenibacillus sp. FSL H3-0469. The sequence goes on along the minus strand of NZ_CP150302.1, from coordinate 3,769,434 downwards.
CGTACAGCGGCAGCTTGGCTTCGAAGCGGAGCGTATCACGTGCGCCCAGGCCGGCAGGCGTCAGGCCATGCGGAGCGCCAGCGGCCAGCAGACCGTTCCAGAGTGCTGCTGCTGTATCGGCGGGGGCATACAGCTCGAAGCCGTCTTCGCCGGTATATCCGGTACGGGAGAGCAGGACGGTGACGCCGCAGACTTCAGCGTGTTCGATGAAGTGGAACGGCTTAAGCTCTGTTAGTGGCACCTGCGTGACCTTGGCCAGAATCGTCTCCGCGAGCGGTCCCTGCAAGGCCAACAGCAGCGTCTCATCCGAGATATTCTGCAGGGTGACGCCGCTGAATTCAGCGGTATGATGCTCCTGCAGCCACTGGAAGTCCTTGTCGATATTGGACGCATTGACGACAAGCATGTAACGCTCCCCGCCCAGCCGGTATACAAGCAGATCGTCCACCACTCCGCCGCTTGGGTAGAGCATCAGGGTGTACTGCGCTGCGCCGTCTTCCAGGCGGGTGACATCATTGGTGGTCATTCTCTGCAGGAAGGCTTCAGCGCCGTTCCCGGTAACCATGAATTCCCCCATATGCGAGACATCGAACAGTCCGGCCCGTTCACGGACGGCTTCATGCTCCTTCACGATGCCTGTGAACTGCACCGGCAGCTCCCAGCCGCCGAAATCAATACATCTGGACTCCGCATAAGCGGCATAGAGATCATAAAAAGGCGTTCTTCTCAAAGACTCCATCTTGTCACTCCCTTGGTCTGATTACATACGAAAAAGGACAGGCGAAAGCCATTATGCACGTATGCATAAATGGACTTTCGCTCTGTCCTTGGTACCTGAGAGTTACCCTGCCATGCCGCGCAGGTTTCCCCGTTGGTGATCCGTGAAGCCTGCGGCGCAGGCACCCGGATGCTCTCCAGAGATGCGTCCGGCAAAGGTCCTTTTGCCTGAGAGATTCACCCATCCCGGGCTTACTCCTTCGGCGCTGTCTTCCTGTGAGACAGTCTCTCCCTATGCCATCATTCGCAAACCATATGTTTTTCTACTGACTCCATTAAACCGGGTAACCCTCCGCCCTGTCAATCAAAAAAACGTCAAAAAGTTGACAAATTTAATTTTACTGTCAGTTATATTGACATTAGGCAAGCCGATAACTTAGGCTATAACTAAATTTAGAACTCCAATTACGGAAAAGAGGCGGCTTGGAATGAGTGAAGTGCTTGACAACCTGCTATACAGCGAAGAGCATGAGTGGGCGCAGCAGGGCGAGGGACGCGTAGTACGTGTAGGGATTACGGATCATGCGCAGCATCTGCTGGGCGATATCGTGTTTGTAGAATTTCCGGAAGTGGGCGCGGCGATCTCCGCAGGCGACAGTGTGGGCAGTATCGAATCCGTGAAGACCGTATCGGAGCTATATTCACCCGTATCCGGTAAGGTGACCAAGATCAACGATGCGCTGGAGGCCAGCCCGGAGCTGATCAATGACCAGCCTTACGGGGACGGTTGGATTTTTGAGCTGGAGCTTGATGCAGAGTTCGCAGAGTCAGTAACCGGCCTGCTGGATGCGGCTGCGTACAAGGAACTCGTTGGGGAATAAAAGTTAGCTTATCCGCGAAAGCGCTGAATACGGCAGACTTCTCTTTATTACATTAGATGTTACTAATGTGAGAGGTCTGTCTTTTTGCGTCTGTATCTTATTCCGGGAAGCTAAGCAGACCGGGATAAAGGCCCGGAGCCAGCTGCCACAGCAGGGGCAGAAGAGCCAGACCCGCAATGGAAAATACAGAGCACAGCAGCAGGAAACGGTATCTTTTTCGCGGACGGGTGGCGGGCTTGAGCACGAAATAATACACCCCGGCTGAATAAAACGGGAAAAGCACAGCAGCCGACATCCCCATACAAACGATAAATGTCGCTTCCCCGGCAGAACTGGGGATCATGGCTTCCGGGTTATAGACCGGATTGACTTGTGCAAAGAGGAGAAGAAACGTCGAATACGCGCTCAGCAAAAGCAGGGGGAAACAGCGGATACGCCCATTCCCGGACAAGCCGTAGAGCATCCACCAGACCCCGAACCAAGCCAGGGCGAAGAGAGCTCCGGCAATAAGGTAATCAGCGCCAATTGCAATCAGCTTGTCCAGCGGATAGACGCGGGCCAGGTCTCCCCAGAAGTAACGGGAGGAGAAGAACTGCATGAAGGCGGCAAAAAATCCGACGAAGAGGGTAAGCATCCCCTGGGCAATAATGATCATGATCAGCGAAACTGCCAGCCGCAAAAACCTGAAGAACCCTGCGGCCTCCGACGCCGCTCCGTTTGTATCCTGCATAGCGGTCTATCTCCTTTATTAGCAAATGGATATATGCTTTTGCCGCCTGCCGGTATCTGAGCTGATTCGCTCGCAATTACGTGCTATTCTTCCTCCTGAAGCTGACGCAGCACAATTAGTTCAACCCGGCGGTTCCGCTGCTTTCCCTCGGCGGTTGTATTATCGTAGGCAGGCCGGGTATCGGCATAACCCGCGTACTGGAAGGTATCAGGGCTCAGCCCCTCTTTGTCCAGAAAAAAGCGCAGGACGGACAGCGCACGGGCGCCGGATAGCTCCCAGTTGTCTTTATAGACTGATCCGGGCGTCACGGGAACATTGTCGGTGTGGCCTTCGATGCTGATCGTGGCGCCGATGCCGCGGAACAGGCCCGATAGCTGGCGCAGTGCAGGGAAGGCAGGGGATTTCAACTCAGCCTTACCCGCATCGAACAGGAACCGGTCACTCAGCGTGATGGCAATGCCCTGCGGTTTATCGGCCACAAAAATCTGTTCCCCAAGGTTATTCTCCTCCACATACTGGGTGATGACGCCCATAAGAGCAGCCAGCTTCGCTTCCTGTTCCCGAAAAGCAAGCTCGCGCGCTGACGGCTGGTGTCCCTCCCCGTTTCCTGTTTGTCCGGTTGCAGGATGATCTGCCCCGGTTCCATTCAGCCCGCCCGCATTCGCGGAGCCTGTAGCAGAAGGACCGCCAGCCGTTCCGCCGCCTTCAGTGTTCCCCTTCGAAACGGCATTCCCGGTGATTCCCTGATTGCCCTCCAGCACGCCGTTTCCGCCTTCCAGCACTGCACTTCCGCTACTGAAGGTATCCGATAAGGATCCGCTGACAATGGCATACTTCTGCGAATCCAGGCTGCTCATAGCATACAGAATCACGAAAAAAATAAGCAGAAGCGTGATCAGATCCGCGTAGGTAATCATCCAGCGGTCCCGGCTCTCCTTGCCAGCGGCGGTACGGGGCTGCCGGCGGTTTCTTTGCCTCATAGCGGTTCCCCCGGGCTGGTGCCGATGCTGCGTTTAGGAGCGTCTGTCAGGAAGGGAGCCAACTTTTGCCGGACCAGATGCGGGTGATCCCCGTTCTGCAGGGACAGAATGCCGACGAGCAGCATCTCCATGGTGCCCAGCTCACTTTGGCTGCGGGATTTGATTTTGGAGGCAATGGGTAAAAAGAGTAGATTAGCGCTGGCTACCCCATAGAGTGTTGCTGTAAAAGCTACGGCAATCGACGCGCCCAAATTGGAAGGGTCCGTTAAATTGCTCAGAACCCGGATCAGCCCCATAACGGTGCCGATAATCCCCATGGTTGGTGCATAGCCGCCTGCGGCTTCGAAAATCTTGGCGTACCCTTCATATTTCAGCTCTTTGGCATCCATCCCAAGCTCCAGGATCTGCCGGACCTGATCCGGGTCATTGCCGTCGACAATCAGAAACAGGCCTTCACGGGTGAAGGGATCCGGATGTTCCTCTGCCCGTTTCTCCAGGGCGAGAACACCGCCGCGGCGCGTGAGTGCAGCCATGGCAATCAGCTCTTCGGCTTGTTCCCGGCTGGTATCCCGTTGCCGGCCAAAAGCCAAGCGGAGCGCCGCCGGAATAGTGCGGAGCTTGGACGCCGGGAAGCTGATGAGCACCGCCGCAAGGGTACCGCCGAATACGATCAGGGCTGCATTGGGCTGCAGCAGGCCGGACAGGCTGCCGCCTTCCCACAGAAAACCGCCGATCATAGCGGCAATTCCGGCCAGCAGGCCGAGTATTGTAATGAAATCCATAAATTCAGGCTCCTTAAATTTCTATATATTATGGTTTGCAACAGTCTGGGCAACGCTGTATAATAAACGGGAACGTGCATTCCTATCTTCCATATTTTTCAGCTTGGTATGGATGAAGGATGATTAGGGTTAAAATTATAATATATTCATATATTCTAGACGATAGAGGGGAGACGGGCAAATGAGTGATATTGTCGTCAGTACGAAGACTTTTGCACTGGAGTCCGAGTATACACCCCAGGGCGATCAGCCTCATGCCATAGAAGAGTTATTGGACGGCATCCGGCAGGGCAAGAAGCACCAGACGCTGCTGGGAGCGACAGGTACAGGCAAGACCTTTACCATCGCACAAGTGATTTCCAAGTTGAACCGCCCGACGCTGGTCATTGCGCACAATAAGACGCTTGCTGCGCAGCTGGCGAGTGAGTTCAAAGAATTTTTTCCGAGCAATTCCGTGGATTACTTCGTCAGTTACTACGATTACTACCAGCCAGAGGCGTACATTCCTTCCTCCGATACCTACATTGAGAAAGACTCCAGCATAAATGAAGAAATCGACAAGCTCCGCCACTCGGCAACCAGCTCGCTGTTCGAACGCCGTGACGTTATTATTGTAGCGAGTGTGTCCTGTATTTATGGTCTCGGTTCGCCGCAGGAATACGGAAGCCTGCTGCTTTCGCTGCGTGTAGGAATGGAGAAGCCGCGCAATCAGATTCTGAGCCGGCTTGTAGATATCCAGTATCAGCGTAATGATATTAATTTCGTGCGCGGTACGTTCCGTGTGCGCGGGGATGTGGTTGAGATCTTCCCGGCATCCCAGGGCGAGCATGCGATCCGGGTAGAGCTGTTCGGAGACGAGATCGAACGGATTACGGAGATTGATGTTCTGACAGGCGAGCTGATCGGCGAACGCGATCATATCGCGATTTTTCCGGCGTCTCACTTCGTAACCCAGGAAGAGACGATGCGTGTAGCACTAGTCAATATTGAGCGTGAGCTGGAGGAGCGGCTGGCTGTGCTTCGTGAAGCAGGCAAGCTGCTGGAGGCTCAGCGGCTGGAGCAGCGGACCCGTTATGATATCGAGATGATGAAGGAAGTCGGCTTCTGCTCGGGGATCGAGAACTATTCCGGTCCGCTTACCTTCCGTGAGCCGGGAGCGACTCCTTATACGCTGATGGACTATTTCCCGGATGACATGCTGATTGTGATTGACGAGTCCCATGTGACGCTGCCGCAGATCCGGGCGATGTATAACGGTGACCGTGCGCGTAAGACCGTCCTGGTGGAGCATGGCTTCCGCCTGCCGTCTGCGCTGGATAACCGTCCGCTGCAATTCGAGGAATTCGAAGACAAGGTAAGCCAGATTGTATATGTGTCCGCAACACCGGGCCCTTATGAGATGGAGCATTGCGATACTATGGTTCAGCAGATTATCCGTCCTACCGGTCTGCTTGACCCGATCATAGAAGTGCGCCCTACCGAAGGGCAGATCGATGATCTAATCAATGAAATCCGTGACCGGGTAGAACGCGATGAGCGTGTACTCGTTACCACCCTTACGAAGAAGATGTCTGAGGACCTGACGGACTACTTCAAGGAGATTGGCATCAAGGTACGTTATATGCACTCAGATATCAAGACGCTGGAGCGGATGGCGATCCTGCGTGATCTCCGTCTGGGCACATTCCACGTACTGGTCGGCATTAACCTGCTCAGAGAGGGTCTTGACCTGCCGGAGGTGTCGCTGGTTGCAATCCTGGATGCCGATAAGGAAGGCTTCCTCCGTTCCGAGCGTTCGCTGATCCAGACGATAGGCCGTGCTGCCCGTAACTCGGAGGGCAGGGTCATTATGTACGGGGACCGCATTACGGACTCCATGGAAAAGGCAATGAGCGAGACCCAGCGCCGCCGCGAGATTCAAATCGCCCATAACGAGAAGCACGGGATTACCCCGACGACCATCAACAAGAAGGTGCGCGATATCATCGAGGCGACCAAGGTGGCCGAATCTAAGGCCGACTACCTCACCGGTGTCGGCGGCAAGCTGAACAAGAAAGACAAACAGAGCCTGATGCAGCGTCTGGAGGCCGAGATGAAGGACGCCGCCAAGAACCTGCAATTCGAACGCGCCGCCGAACTGCGCGATGCCTTGCTTGAATTGCGGGCAGAGTAACCCGGCGCTGAAGTTAACGATCCAGGGAACGGCGCTACTCAGGCCGTTCCTTTTGAAGATAAAGGGGCCACGCCCTTGCGCATCCCGGAGGGACAGCGTGACGTTAAGTTCTTTGCGCATTCCGCAGGAACAGCCCGTAGTTGAGCTCTTAGCGCGTATCCCGAAGGGACAGCGTGCCGTTAAGCTCTTGCGCATTCCGCAGGAACAGCCCGCAGTTAATTTCTTAGCGCGTATCCCGAAGGGACAGCGTTGTCGGCAAGCCACAGCGAGCCGAATCGCTCTAATAGTAGGAGCGGCCCCGTAGGGGTTAGCGGGCCCATTGCCCCAGTAGTCGTCCATTCACCAACCTAATTCCTTCCGCCGAGCTTGCGGGTGTCCAGAGGGTGCAACCCTTGGGGCCCTCCCTTGGAAGGGAGGGTTTGGGAGGGATCGAAAGGTAATGTTTTTCCATTTTAAATTCCCCTTAAAGGAGAGGTACCGTTGGCACATGAAAGTATAGTAATCAAGGGCGCAAGGGCCCATAATCTCAAGAACATCGACGTAACGATTCCGCGTGACCGCTTCGTCGTGCTAACGGGACTGAGCGGTTCAGGTAAATCCTCCCTGGCCTTCGATACCATCTACGCCGAGGGACAACGCCGGTATGTGGAGTCTTTGTCTGCTTATGCCCGCCAGTTCCTGGGCCAGATGGAGAAGCCGGATGTAGATTCCATCGACGGACTCTCCCCGGCCATATCGATTGACCAGAAGACGACGAGCCGTAACCCGCGTTCCACGGTAGGGACGGTTACCGAGATCTATGACTATCTGCGGCTGCTTTTTGCCCGGATCGGCCATCCGCACTGTCCGGATCATGGTATAGAGATTACCTCACAGACCGTGGAACAGATGGTCGACCGGATTATGCAATACCCGGAGAAGACCCGGCTGCAGATTCTGGCCCCGGTCATTTCCGGCCGTAAGGGTGAGCATAAAGGTCTGTTCACAGATATCTCGAAGCAAGGCTTCGTCCGTGTACGTGTGGACGGTGAGCTGCGCGAAGTGACGGAAGATATTGTACTGGAGAAGAATAAGAAGCATACGATTGAGGTTGTCGTTGACCGGATTGTAATTAAGGATGATATTGAGACCCGGCTTACCGATTCCCTGGAGACTGCGCTGAAGCTGTCCGGCGGTCAGATTCTGGTTGATGTGATGGGCCAGGAAGAGCTGCTGTTCAGTGCCAGCTTTGCATGTCCTGTCTGCGGATTCAGCATCGAAGAGCTGGCTCCGCGCATGTTCTCCTTCAACAGCCCCTTCGGGGCTTGTCCTGAGTGTGACGGGCTGGGGATGAATATGGTAGTCGATCCCGATCTGCTGATCCCGGATACAGAGAAATCGATTGAAGAAGGAGCTTTCCTGGCCTGGACAGGCAGTACGTCGAACTACTATCCGCAGTTCCTGAAATCCGTATGCGAGCACTTCAAGATTCCGCAGAATGTACCGGTTAGCAGCCTCTCCCCGGAGCATATGAACAAGCTGCTCCACGGAACGGGCAGCGAGAAGATCCGTTTCCGGTATGAGAACGACTTCGGCCAGCGCAAAGACGCCCTGGTTGCGTTTGAAGGAATTATTCCGAATCTGGAACGCCGGTACCGCGATACAGCCTCCGAAGGAATCCGTGAGTTCATTGAAGGCTTCATGAGCGCTAAGCCCTGCCATTCGTGTAAAGGCAAGCGGCTCAAAAAAGAGATTCTGGCCGTGACCATCAACGAGCGGAACGTTGCCGATGTGACGGATCTTTCGATTGGGGATTGCCTGGACTTCTTCGCAGAACTCCAGCTTAGTGAGAAAGAAACAGCGATTGCCAATCTGATCCTCAAGGAAATCAGCAGCCGGCTCGGTTTCCTGGTGAATGTGGGGCTGAATTATCTGACCCTTAGCCGGGCAGCCGGCTCGTTATCCGGGGGGGAAGCCCAGCGTATCAGGCTGGCAACCCAGATCGGCTCCAGTCTGATGGGTGTCCTCTATATTCTGGATGAGCCAAGTATCGGCCTGCATCAGCGGGATAACGACCGCTTGATTGCTACGCTCGCCCATATGCGCGACTTGGGGAATACGCTCATCGTCGTTGAGCATGATGAGGATACCATGATGGCGGCTGACTATATTATCGACATTGGACCGGGAGCAGGCAAACACGGCGGCCAGGTCATTGCCCAAGGGACCCCGGAGGAGATTATGAAAGACCCCGGTTCCCTGACCGGTGAATACTTGAGCGGACGCAAGTTCATCCCGGTGACTTCCAAGCGGCGGCCAACGGATAATGAACGCTGGATCGAGATCCGTGGAGCGAAGGAGAATAACCTGAAGAATGTGAATGTAAAAATTCCACTCGGCGTCTTCACTGCGGTAACCGGGGTATCCGGCTCCGGCAAATCTTCGCTTATTAACGAGATTCTCTACAAGAGTCTGGCCCGCCAGCTTAACAAGGCTGTCAAGGTCCGTCCCGGCTTGCACAAAGAAATCCGCGGCCTGGAGAATCTGGACAAGGTCATCGAAATTGACCAGTCCCCCATTGGACGTACTCCACGCTCCAATCCGGCTACGTACACTGGCGTGTTCGATGATATCCGTGATCTGTTCTCCAAGACGAATGAGGCCAAGGTGCGCGGCTTCCAGAAGGGGCGCTTCAGCTTCAATGTGAAGGGCGGCCGCTGCGAGGCCTGTCGTGGAGACGGCATCATCAAGATTGAGATGCACTTCCTGCCGGATGTCTACGTACCCTGTGAAGTCTGCAAAGGCAAACGGTATAACCGCGAGACGCTGGAAGTGAAATATAAAGGCAAGAATATCTCGGATGTGCTGGAGATGACGGTGGAAGATGCAACGGAGTTCTTCAAGAATATTCCGAAGATTCACCGCAAAATGCAGACCTTGCTGGATGTAGGCCTGGGCTACATCAACATCGGTCAGCCGGGAACCACCCTGTCCGGCGGCGAAGCCCAGCGTGTGAAGTTGGCTTCCGAGCTGTACCGACGCAGTACCGGCAAGACGCTGTATATCCTGGATGAGCCGACAACCGGTCTTCATGTGGATGACATCGGCCGTCTGCTGGAGGTACTGCACCGCCTGGTCGATTCCGGCGAATCGGTTCTGGTCATCGAGCATAACCTCGATGTCATCAAGACAGCCGACTATATCATCGATATGGGGCCGGAAGGCGGCAGCGGCGGCGGTACTGTCCTTGCTACCGGAACACCAGAGAAGCTGATCAGTGTTGAAGAATCCTACACGGGCCGCTACCTGAAGCCTGTCCTGATCCGTGATACGGAACGTACGCAGGCTATGGAACTGCAGACGTCTGAGACGGTGTAGTCTAATCACCTCATTAACCCGAATACCCCATGTCCCTTCTTACAGAAGAGGCATGGGGTATTTTAATATTGCGGCCAATGTCACGCGGTTCATACGTTTTGGAGAGTCAGAATGCCCTCGATTGAGTTTCTAAGTTGTAGAGCAAACTTAATTGGAAATAAGGCACTTAATACAGCTGAAACGGTGTGTTGGACGAACGTAGTTGGAAAAAGTCCACTTCTCTCCCTGGAACTCTGTAAATTCCTAAAAATCGGGTTCAACAAGTGTTGTTTTTCCAACTATTTATTATAATTGCAAAGTTTTCGCCAAATTAAATGTACGAATTCAACTTAAATACCCCCAACACTCGCACTCCGGCGGTAAGCAAAAACGCACACAACAGAAATGTTAGCCGGTCACCATTTGTCATTATCTGCTTCCCGCTACAACTCACTGCGGATGCCGAAGATGATTTTGAACCGGCGGGTAGCTTTAGATCCCCGCTTGATCCCTTCCCGTGAGTCCGCAATCCAGACTATTCTTCCAATCCAGACTCGAATGTAACAGGAACGGAAGATAACTGGCCGGATGATCCCCTGTACTTCGACCTCCGTGCCATCCGGCTGTTCAATCTCTGTTCGCACCCACCATGTGTTTCCGATTCCGAATTCGATGTATTTCAAGCAGGGGTCACCGTTCTTTCTAAATAATGTGTACCGAGTCTTGAGATGGATTCGGAGTAGAGCGTGTGTATGAGCGTCAATTAGTCCACTTTGTAAGGATACCGGACAAGAAAGCGCTTAGACATATTATTCAGGCTTTGTTAATAGGTATGAGTAAGCTCAACTACCTTTGAAAAAGGAGATCGTAAAATGACAAAACATGCACTAATTACAGGGATTACAGGACAAGATGGATCATATTTGGCAGAACTTCTGTTATCCAAAGGCTATAAAGTATTTGGTTTGCGCCGTAGAACAAGTATACCAATAATGGATAATATCGAGCATCTCAAGAATGAAATAGAGTTTATAGAAGGGGATCTGCTTGATTTGGGATCTCTGATGAGAGCAGTGAGCCTCTCGGACCCGGATGAAGTGTACAACTTGGCTGCTCAGTCTTTCGTAGCCACCTCATGGCTTCAACCTGTCGCAACTGCTCAGGCCACTGGAATGGGCGTTACCAATTTGCTCGAGGCGATTCGTTTAACTAAACCGGAAGCCAGATTTTATCAAGCCTCAAGCAGTGAAATGTTCGGTAAAGTGTTAGAAACACCACAGAAAGAAACGACCCCTTTCTATCCACGAAGTCCATACGGTGTTGCTAAAGTTTATGGTCATTGGATTACTGTTAACTATAGAGAAAGCTATAACATGTTTGCTTGCTCCGGGATCTTGTTCAACCATGAATCTCCACGCCGCGGCATTGAATTTGTAACCCGTAAAGTGTCTGATGCTGTTGCGAGAATTAAGCTGGGTCTGCAAACGGAACTCCGGATGGGGAATCTGGATGCCAAAAGAGACTGGGGCTTCGCAGGCGATTATGTAAAAGCAATGTGGCTGATGCTTCAGCAGGATAATGCGGATGATTTTGTCATTTCTACGGCAGAGACCCATTCAATTGAAGAACTTGTAAATATCGCATTTAGTCATGTAGGATTGAATTGGAAAGATTATGTTGTAGTGGATCAGCAGTTTGTCAGACCAGCAGAAGTGGATCTGCTATTAGGTGATAGTACCAAGGCTAAGGAAAAGCTCGGCTGGAGAAGAGAGGTTGCCTTTGAGGATCTGGTCAAGATGATGGTGGATAGTGATTTAGCGCTTATCCGGTCCACTAAGTCCACAAAGGCCAGCCAAATCAAACACGCATAATTAAAGCATGTCCGCCGTAAGATTCAATGAGAAGCTTTTGCGTTGATTGAATAGCAGCAGCTGTAGGCTGGATTGAGGTGGATGGGCTCATTGAAAACTGAAGATACAACAGCGGTCAATGATAAATATCGCCAATTCGAGGCGCGTTTTAGCCATCAGGAATATTTTTTGTGACAAATACACCGTTTTTAAAATATTTCTATTGCGTGACGGAAATGGTAACGATAACATAGAAGGTGATATGGATTAGAGAAACTTGCTTGACAACACTCTCAGGGAGGGATTGCCATGCTGCTTGCAGAAGCTGCCGCGCAAGAACCGTCTAAATTTCATACCTTCGATGCGTTTATGATTGTATTCACGATCCTGATACTTATCGGTGTGGTCCGGCTGCTTAGAGCTCCGCAGAAGAACAAATTTGCCATCGGTTTTGCAGTGGTAAGCCTGCTGGTTTTTGTGGTATCCGATTATGCAATGATTATGAACTGGTTCAGCTAGAGTAGAGCACACATAACCTCAAATGCAAGTTCATCTTAAAGACACCTTTACCGCCTGCGGCGATCCTAAAGGCGTCTTTTTTTGAAGATAAGAATTTATATGCTTCGAGCGCAGGAAAGAAGGGGAGAGCCATGGGAATAGGGAGGAGCGGGATTGTCCGGGCTAGTGTGGTACTGCCGGGTATTCTGCTGATATCATTGTCGGGAATCATAGGTCCAGCCGGTGTTATTCATGGGGTGGGCTACGGAGAGGCAGGAGCATTAGCGGCTGATAGAGGCACGGCTGTCAACGTAATGAAGGGCGGACAAGCAGGTATTGTGCAAAAGGAGAGTAAGGGACAATGGAGCCAGCCTGCAGCAGCAGATCCGGTTCCGCAAATCATAAGCAAAGTCTCGCCGTCTGTAGTCGGCATTATCGGCAAAACGGGCGGAGAAACCGGCGGGCCGGATGACCGTTACAATCTGACCCACGGCTCCGGGATTATCGTCAGCGCAGACGGATGGATCATTACCAATGCCCATGTTATGGCTGGGCTGGAGAAGGCAGTAGTGGTCACCTCAGACGGGACGAGCTATAACATCACAGATACATACTCGGACGAATTCAGTGATCTTGCATTGGTAAAAATCAAAGCCAAAGCCTTAAAACCCGCAACCTTCGCAGGCAGCGCCGCCAATCTTCAGGTAGGGGAGAAGGTGATAGCGATCGGGACACCGATCTCTTTTTCCCTGAGAAATTCGGCTACTGTAGGTGTAATCAGCGGTCTCAACCGTTCGGTGGATGCGGCGTACCGGCTGATTCAGAGCGATACGGCGATCAATCCCGGCAACAGCGGCGGACCGCTGGTTAACATGAAGGGGGAGGTACTCGGGGTCAACAGTATGAAGTTCGCAGCTGTGGGTGTAGAGAATATGGGTTTCTCGATTCCCGCAGATACGATGAAGTACATCATGAATCAGCTGCTCCAATATGGAGAGGTCCGGCGTCCGAGCCTTGGAGTGGAGCTTGAGGAGAGCTGGCCCGTGATTGTCGGACTGCCGGTGCAGGAGCCATTGACGGTGACGAAGGTGCTTACGGCAGAAGCGCGCAAGGCAGGGATCACGTCAGGCGATGCCCTCTATGCGATAGACGGACACCGGGTTACCTCACTTGTCGATGTTAATGAGTTATTCAGACAGTACAAGCCGGGGGCAGTGGTCAAGCTGCTGATGCAGAGTGACGGCGATATCGTGGCCAGAAGCCTTGTTCTTGGACAAGGTGACCCTCTGGTGAACGCCGCTAAGACGGAGGGGGAGACCGATGATCAGACGACAGAGTGAGGAGGCGGTAGTTACAGCCGGGCCGGGCAGCAGGGCGGGACATCTACGGCGCGGAGTGTCAGTTATTGTAGTCCTGTTGTTGCTGCTCAGCCTATTTCCTGTGGGAAAGGCTCAGGCGGCGGAGGGGGGATTGCTACAGCTTAGTCTTCAAGCGGGCAGTACTTCCGCAACGGTTAACGGGAAGCCGGTTACGATTCCGAAGCCTTTTTCGGAGAATGGAACGCTGCTGGTCCCGCTGGGGATTTTCAAAAAAGCCTTCGGCAGCACCGTCTCCCTGCAAGGCGATGATGTGGTGAAAATTATGTACGGACCGCATACCGGTGCAATGACGATAGGCAGCACGACTGCCTGGAAGGATGGTGTCAAAATCAAGCTCGCCGCGCCCCCGCGTATGGTATCAGGTGTGCTGATGGTGCCGCTGAGGTTCGTGGCTGAAGTGCTCGGCGCGCGGGTGGCTCCAGCGGAGGGCGGTGGGGTACTGGTTACGCTATCTCCTCCGGTAGCGGTTGTAGGCGTTGAAGCGCAGAGCGGGATTGACAGTGACGCCGGCAAAACCCGGATCGGCAACAGTTATCTGGAGTGGAGCATGAACTATCCGCCGGGGCTTGTGGTAGGCGACAGCGGCGGGAATGAGAGCGTAGCGACTTTTACGAGTGCAGAGAACGGGTACTATCTGGAGGTGCACGCTTCGCCGCTGGCCGTTCCGCTTGATCCCGAAGGGCTGCTGGAGAATCTGGTCCGCTCCTCGGAGGAGGGAGGGGAGACTGTGCTGGACCGGGAGGCTGTACCTACGGCCAAGGTTCCTTATGCCCGGACTGTGAGCAAGGATTCGAGCGGTGCGCTCTGGGAGGGCAGGCAATATTATGCCGGAGGCAGGCTGTATGAGATCTATCTGACAGATGATAATGCAGCGAATTATAAGGACCTGGGCAAATATGCGGCGCTGCTGAATTCTTTCCAGCCCTCTTTTGACGCATCCGACCGGAGCATCCGCGACCTGTCCACCATCCGCAACGGGCTGCGCGAAGGCTACAACGACGATTACGGGATTGCGCTTAAGGTCCCTGCCGACTGGAGTGCGGATGACCAGCAGCTCTACTATGCAGGCAAACAGGGGAGTTATCTGCGTGTAAAAGTAAGCTCCGCCCCTGCGGGCTCCACGCTGGCAAGCTGGAACCAGGAGCTGCTGTCTCAGCTCCGCGACACCTATATGGCTGAGGCCTACACCTTGAAGGACAGCGTAGCGGGCAAGGTCTCCGGTGAGCGGGTGCTGATCAATGAGATCGGACTTAACCCGGGCAGCGGGTGGAGCACTGAATATCAGATTTTGCTGCTGAAGAACGGGTACCGTTATTATTTTGAATATGTTGCGGCTTCCGGGCCGGGGCAGAGTAGTGATCAGGCGCGCTTCACAGAGGTGCTGAACTCGATTGATATTGATTTTGCGCAGACCAAGAGTAACTTTGGACGCCTGGCTTCAGAGGATTATACCCAGCTCAGCCAGAAGTCGGTCACCAAAACCTCCAAGACTTACGGCTATAAGCTCGAGATTCCGCGGCTGTGGAGCCCGGTTCAGGATCTGTTTGAGAGCCAGAGCGTGGAATACCGCTTCACCGGCGGCCGGTTCCAGCTCTATGCCAGCCCCGAGGTTACGCCGGAATATGCCGTCGGCCAGCTGCAGGGCTACTACCAGAACACCAAGCAAGATCCCAAGGGTCCGCAGATAAAAAACGTCACAGAAACCACCTTTGCCGGTATGCCAGCCACCATACTCACAGTAGAGCAGACCAAGAATAGCATCCCGGTGGGCAAGAAGATCATCGTCTTCAGCCGCAACGATGTAGTCTATACGCTCACTATCACACTGAACACCGCCAACGCTACGGCGAGCCAGCAGGCGGTACTGGAGCGGGTGCTGGGGTCGTTTGGGTGGGTGGGGGAGTAGGAGGGTATATACAAAAACAACGTCCCAAGCTGCTGATCAGCTGGGACGTTGTTTTGTAAGATACGAATAAAATAATTACTTAAGCCTGATAAACAAAATTATGCTTTACATCCTTTAACAGCGGTGCTTGTTCATCCTTAGCAGATAGTACAGGAACTACATTGATCGGCCATTCAATGGCAATATCGGGGTCATTCCACAGAATTCCGCCGTCACATTCAGGCGCGTACAGCTCATCGCACTTGTACTGCACCTCGACATCCTCTGTTAGCGTCATGAAGCCATGGGCGAACCCTTTGGGGATGAGCAGCTGTTTCTTGTTCTCGGCGTTCAGTTCAATGCCAAACCACTTGCCATATGAAGGACTGCCTTGACGGATATCCACAGCTACATCAAAGATCGAACCGCGTGTACAGCGTACAAGCTTGGTCTGTGCCTTTGGGTTCAGCTGGAAGTGAAGTCCGCGCAGAGTACCTTTTACAGCGGAATAAGACTGATTGTCCTGAACGAACTGATAGCGGAGGTCTTGCTCATGGAATTTAGCCTCGCTGTAGGTCTCCATGAACCAGCCGCGGTGGTCTCCAAAGACTGCCGGTTCAACGACGAGAACATCTTCCAGATGGGTTTTGATAAACTTCATCGTATCCACTCTTTCTTTGGTTTAAAATTGAATTTTACCTGTAGCAACCTTAATTAAATATTGGCCGTATCCGGTCTTGCTCAGCTTATGTCCGCATTCCAGGAGATGTTCCTTAGTGATCCAGCCATTGACATAAGCAATTTCTTCGGGTGCAGAGATTTTGATCCCCTGATGGTCTTCAATCGTTCTGACGAAGTTGGTGGCATCTACCAGACTCTGGTGGGTTCCGGTATCGAGCCAAGTAAATCCGCGTCCAAGCAGAGCAACATCCAGCTCACCCAGCTTCAGATAGGCTTCATTAATCGAAGTGATTTCCAGCTCGCCGCGGTGCGACGGCTTGACTTCCTTAGCAATAGAAATTACCCGGTTGTCATAGAAATAAAGGCCGGTAACCGCATAATTGGATTTTGGATGCTCCGGTTTCTCTTCGATGCTGAGGACCTTGCCGTCTCCGTCAAATTCCACCACACCAAAGCGTTCGGGATCGGGAACATGGTAGCCGAATACAGTCGCCCCGCTTGTTTTATCGGCAGCTTGCTTTAACATTCTAGTCATGCCGTTGCCGTAATATATATTATCTCCGAGCACCATAGCTACGGAGTCTTCCCCAATGAAGTCTTCCCCCAGAATAAAAGCCTGCGCCAGCCCGTCCGGACTTGGCTGAACCTTGTATTGCAACGAGATTCCGAACTGGGAGCCGTCGCCGAGTAAATTTTCAAAGCGCGGTGTGTCTTCAGCGGTGGAAATGATCAGAATTTCTTTGATGCCTGCCAGCATTAATGTGGACAGAGGATAATAAATCATGGGTTTATCATAAACCGGCAGTAATTGTTTGCTGGTTACCATTGTGAGAGGGTATAGCCGGGTACCGCTTCCTCCCGCAAGAATTATGCCTTTCATAACTGTTTCAACTCTCCTTTTGCTGCATATAAATTTTGGGAACGATGAGATCATTTACGTATTTATTCTTTTCTATTCATATTTTACGCTGGTTCTTCTTCATTTGTCTATTCAAGCAGGAGCTCCTGGCTTATTTTAAGATAGATCCCTAGGGAAAGCAAAATCCAAGTGTTGCTATTTTACTGGCAGAGTACTGTGATATTTGATACAATTAATAAGTTAAAAAGCTGTAAATGACCCGCCGAACAGGCGGTTTGGGAGGATATAAATGAAAGAGCAAGGAATACGCAGAGAAGACGTAGAGCTGCTGGCTCCGGCGGGAGATTGGGACTGCATGCGTGCAGCGGTGGCGAACGGGGCGGATGCTGTCTTTTTTGGCGTAGAGAAATTTAATGCACGGGCCAGAGCGAACAACTTCCGGATGGACGAGCTGCCGGAGATTATGGCGTTTCTGCACAGCTATGGCGTGAAGGGGTTCCTGACCTTTAATATACTGGTGTTCGAGAATGAGCTGCCGGATGCCAAGGGACTGATTGATGCCTGTGTGGACGCTGGTGTAGATGCTGTAATTGTTCAAGACTTGGGGCTGGTGAAGATGATCCGTGAGATCTCTCCGGACTTCCCGATTCACGGTTCTACACAGATGACGATTACCTCGCCGGAAGCGGTGGAATTCACGAAGCCGTGGGGGCTGGAACGCGTCGTACTCGGCCGTGAAAATAATCTGAAGCAGATCCGCACGATTGGCGAGCAAGCCCGCCTGCCGATGGAGGTCTTCGTGCACGGTGCGCTCTGTGTGTCTTATTCGGGCCAGTGTCTAACCTCTGAAATGTGGGGCGGACGTTCAGCGAACCGCGGGGAATGCGCCCAGGCCTGCCGTCTGCCGTATGATCTGATGATTGACGGTGAAGTGAAGCCGATGGGCGATGTGACTTATCTTCTGTCGCCGAAGGATCTTGCCGCCATCGATCTGATGCCGGAGCTGATTGAAGCCGGAGTGACTTCGTTCAAAATCGAAGGCCGGCTCAAAACCCCGGAGTATGTCGCTAATGTGGTCAGTAAGTACCGTAAGGCGATCGATAAGTATTTTGAAGGTAACTGGACGCCTACCTCGAAGGAGGATATGCGTGAGCTGCAACAGAGCTTCTCGCGCGGGTTCACGAACGGTTTCCTTGAAGGCACCAATAATAAGAAATTAGTCGATGGCACCTTCCCGAAAAGCCGCGGGGTGTACCTGGGCACCGTGGAGCAGATCCTGCGCGATGGCGTGGTCTGCCGCATTCATGCTCCGCTTAAACGCGGAGACGGCATTGTGTTCGACGCCGGAGATCCGACGAAGAAGGAAGAAGGCGGCCGCGTCTACGATCTGCGCCGCAAGGGCGTCAAGCTGGAAGGCGAAGCCGGTGAGGGCTGGATCATTGATATTGTTCCGGGCCGCAGTGACGTAGATCTGCGCCGTCTGCATGTGGGGGACCGCATCTGGAAGACGAACGACCCGGCACTCGACAAGGCGCTGCGCCAGTCCTACGAGACCGAGAAGCCGTACCGGGTATTCCCGGTTCATGTAAGAGTACAGGGCTGCGTAGGCGAGAAGCTGACGACCTGGTGGACGGACGTTCAGAAGAACGTCACTGTCCGTGTGGATTCGGAGCTCGCGCTGGAGACAGCGCAGAAGCGTCCGATGGATACCGCGCTGCTGGAAGAACAATTCGGCCGCCTGGGCGGGACCCTGTTCCAGCTTGAAGCGCTGGAGTCGCATCTGCAAGGCGACGTGATCGTGCCCATGCGCGAGCTGAACAGCATCCGCCGCCAGGCGGTGGAGCTGCTTGCAGGCGAGCGCCCTAAGCCTCCCGTATATGTGAAGCGGGAGGTAGAGGTCTACAGCGGCGCCTCCCGCAGGGGCGCCGCAGCGGGCAGCGGTGAAGCGGAGCTCACCGCGCTGTGCCGCAGCCTGCCGCAGGTGCAGGCTGCGCTCGAAGCCGGCGTAACGAATATTTACGCCGATTTCGAGTTCATCAAGCAGTTCCCGGCGGCAGTAGACGCTGTGCGGGCTGCTGGGGCCAGCATTGCGCTGGCCACCCCGCGCATCCATATGCCGAACGAGAACGGCTACCATGCCAACATCCTGCGGCTGCAGCCGGATGCTGTGCTGGTGCGCAACACCGGTGCGCTGTATTATTACCTGCGCCACCGGATGGAGCACCCGGATGCTGTGCATCCCCGGCTGATTGGCGATTTCTCGCTGAATATCGCCAATCACAGAGCCGTGGATCTGTTCCTGGACGCCGGTTGTGACAGGGTGACACCGTCGTATGACCTGAACATTCAGCAGATGGTCGATCTGCTCGGGCACAGTGACACCTCCCGCATGGAGGTTGTTATCCACCAGCATCTGCCGATGTTCCATACAGAACACTGCGTCTATTGTACCTTCATGAGTGAAGGCACGGACTACACCAACTGTGGCCGTCCTTGTGAGGAGCAGCGTGCGTCCTTACAGGACCGCATCGGCATGTCCCATCCCGTCCGTGTGGATGAAGGCTGCCGCAACACCGTCTATAACGCCGTCGAGCAGTCGGGCGCTGAATACCTCAATCACTTCCATGAGCTAGGCGTCGCTTCTTTCCGTGTAGAGTTCCTTGAAGAGACACCTGAGCAGGTAGAAGAGGTCATTAGCCTTTACAGCCGCGCACTGCGTGGTGAAATCTCCGGCACCCAGGTCTGGAAAAGCCTGAAGGCCACTAACCAGCTTGGCGTTACGCGCGGGCAACTGGTGAATGCGAAGTAAATGAATCATACCCAATCGCAAGAGGGCTGGTTTCGTGTGTTTCACGCATATAACTGGCTAAGGCCATAATAAAAGGCCCGGCAGAAACCGGGGCCATCCAATCAGATGGCTCCCGATTCTGCCGGGTCTGTTTTTGTATCCCTAACTATCCCGCCAAGTCTTTTATCCACCCGTGCTCCCTTACAACGGCAACAGCTCCGGCCAGATGTCCAGAGCTTCACCACAGGCCGGGCAGTTCACCTTTCCGGTGAGATAAGGCAATTGCTCCATCAGCTGACCGTTCTTGACGGCATGAGCTGCTTGCCATAGGCGTGCTAACGGGCTGTCTTCCGAACTGACGCTGCCAAGCGCGGAAGGCGTAACGGCTTGACCATTCTCCTTGCCGCTGAATACCGGGTCGTCAGAATAGGCGGTCATCCCGGGGCTGTTCTCATCCGGCCAGATATACATTTCCTCATAACAGCTCGGGCATCCGACCATGTATTCATCGCCTTCCGAATAGGTCAACAATATACCCGCTACTGCCCGATCTCCCCGGTAAGCAGCATCCGCAGCGAGGATGTATCGCTTCTCCTGGTCATCCTTTTGCGCCGATTCCGCATAGCGGAAGATCTCTTCCGACAGGTTGCCCAGGTATTCAATAGCAGTGAGGTAGGCCGTATAAATCTCTTGCACAAGCTCCTCAGCAAGCGGCGGGTTCTGGTGAGCAAACTCAGAAGGAAGATTTTCGCTGTTCACTGTCAGCTGATTCGTCAGGAAGATCCCGCAGTTCACGTAAATATCCAGTTTTACTTCGGGGTCATCCGACTGCCTGGCAAGCTGCGACAAATAAGGCACTGCGGCAAAAGTGCAGCTGTAGATCGTGTCCTGATGGAACAGGTGCTCCCAGTACAACTCATCTTTAACCTCGGTGCTATACTCCTTCCGCAACTGCTGCAGTAACCCGGGGACCGCTTCAGCAGGGCCGAAAGGGCCGTGAAGCTGTTGCCATACCGGACTGGATAAGTCTAACATGGATACCCTCCTCTTCGAATGGAAGTGCTGTATAGTGCTGTTATATCAACATCCAAAGGGAACGTCAACGCTGGGCGTTCACCCAGAGATCTTCGTCCCTGTTTGTCCCTGCCTCAGTATACTGCCCAAAATCAGCAGGAACTGTTATAATTGAGATTATGAGTATATCTGTTAAAGGAGCAATGAGATGAAGATCCGTAAAGCGATTATTCCCGCTGCCGGTCTGGGAACCCGCTTCCTGCCTGCGACCAAAGCGATGCCCAAAGAAATGCTGCCCATCGTAGACAAACCCACGATTCAATATATTGTTGAGGAGGCGGTTGCTTCTGGGATTGAAGATATTATTATTGTGACGGGTAAAGGCAAGCGTGCGATCGAAGACCATTTCGACAATTCATTTGAACTGGAATTCAATTTGGCTGAAAAGCAGAAGTGGGAGCTGCTGGAGTCAGTACGCAAATCGTCAGAAATGGCCGACATTCATTACATCCGCCAAAAAGAGCCCCGTGGCCTCGGACATGCCATCTGGTGTGCGCGGAAATTCATCGGCAACGAGCCGTTTGCGGTTCTGCTGGGAGACGACATCGTGGAGTCGAACAAGCCTTGTTTGAAGCAGATGATTGATGTGTACGATCAATATAGATCCTCCATTGTGGGTGTCCAACAGGTGCCTTGGGAAGAAGTTTCCCGCTACGGGGTGGTAGACGGATCTGAATTAGCAGAACGTGTCTATAAAGCCAACCGGCTTGTAGAAAAGCCGAAGCGTGAGGATGCCCCATCTAACCTAGCGATCCTTGGGCGTTATATCCTGACTCCGCGTATCTTCGATATGCTGGGTGAGCAGCAGGTTGGGGTAGGCGGCGAGATTCAGCTTACAGATGCGATTTCCCGTTTAAGTGAAGTGGAACGGATTATAGCTTATGATTTCGAAGGCAGACGGCATGACGTCGGTGAGAAGATGGGTTTTATCCAGACAAGCATTCACTACGCACTTCAGCATGAAGAGCTTAAGGAAGGGCTGTTGGAGTATTTGAAGCAGGTTATCGAGAACGAGGAGAGACTGTTTAGCAGGTAAGAAAACTATCGCTTATCTTCATGCGTATACTTATCCAACCTCTCCTAAATCATCATAAAAAGCGGCCTACTGTACTCAGACAGTAAGCCGCTTTTTTCTAAAACTGTTCTGCTATTCCGATCAGTACTGTGTCTTCACAACAGCCTCAATGGCTGCGGCTTCGGCCGGATCTGCGGCAACCAGCTTGTCATAGACTGGCTGATCAACTGCTGTTCCTGCTTTCTTCAGTGCTGCCAAGTACCAGCGTGCTATCTCGCGGTTAGTAGGATCACTGTAATCGTCACTTAAACCAAGCTTCAACGTTGCAGCAGCCACATCATTTTGTCCTGAGATAACCTGTAACTTACCCACATTTAGTGCAATAGCAGGAGTAACCGAGAACGGACGGCCCTGCAACTGCTCTGGCGGTAAAGTTTTCAGATGCTCCACACCATTCACAACATGCTTGTACGCATCCAGTCCAGCGGTGAGGTATTCCTGTTTCTTGGCCTCATCCTTCTGCTCATTAGCTGCCGCAGCAAGCGTCTGAGCACGGTTAATCAATGACTCATACCACGTGATATCCCAGTTGAACTTGTAGGCATTGTCACTGTATACTGCCAGTGCCATATCAGGTTGACCCTTCAGATCGTAATAACTGCCCAATTGAGCCAAAAGATTTTTGTTGTAAGGCTCGTCTTTCAAAGCGCGCGTTAACACATTAGACGCTTCAGCCAGATACTGTTCGTCTTGGGTTTGCTTGAATACCTGCATGTCAAGAGTAGATAGGTATAATGCTGCTTCCGGATGGTATGGACGGGCATCTAATGCTTTAACTAGAGGTGTTTTGATCTCCTCATAGGAAGTACTTACCGAAACTAAGTTTTTTCCTTTGAGCGCCGCATTACTTGACCCGATGTAGTTGATCGACAGGAACAGCAGGAATATCGTCCCGATGGTCAGTACAGCCATGTATCCCATCCGAATTTCGACTTTATTCCAGCTCTGACGGAGCGGTTTGTTATCCATTTCAGCGCCCATACCAGCCAAACCGATGAACACCAGAATACCCATGAACGCGTAACTCATATTAAAGTCCAGCAGACTGTGTACAAGGATAGACATCGCAATAATGTAGAAGAAGAACCCATTATGGAATTCATCCTTGTCACGCTTCAGGTAGGCACGGATGTATTTGTAGAAAATAAATCCGATAAAGCCCATAAATATAATGAACCCGACAATCCCGACTTCGATCAAATACTGCAAGAAGAAGTTATGAACCTGACGGCTTATATAAGGATTGTTCTGGTACTCTTCATATAAGGAAGCCCAACCGCCGCCGCCTGATCCGAGAATCGGATAGTCCTTCACTACCTTCATGGCATCCTTGTAGAAAGTGAAACGTTCGAGTACACTATGCTGTTTAAAGTTAATGTTCTCCAGCCGTGTCTCGATGTTATCCGGCAATACACTGCGGACGCTAGTCCCAATCAGCAGGAAAGCAACGATAGCCACAGCTACAACTGAGCCGAGAGGAATCCATAGTCCTGTGAATTTACGGGTGCCCGAGCTCCCTAGCTTCCCATGCAGCCAAGGTGCAACATAACGTTGAATCAACCATCCCAGAGCGGCCACTACTGCCGAGGCTCCGATCAGATAGGCCCAAGCCTTAAGTGCTGCTGATGAGGTGTAAGTAGTATTTAACTCTGTTCCAAGTGTAGTCAGCGGGTTAGTGACCAGCAGAGCCGCAAGGCCAGAAAGCGCAAGATGAATAATCCAGAGAATCTGCTGCGCTGGCTTCAGGAACAACAGGAGCAGGATGAACACTACAGGCAGCATGACAAGTCCCCCACGGGACAAGGTCAGCAGCAGAGATACAATGATAGGCACCAGCATGAAGCTGTGCGTCAGCGTGCCGTACCACTTTTTGGAGCGGACAAGGGAATACACCGCCACGAACAGGAAGGCCATGAGGAAGGCGGCATAAGTATTAGCATACTGGAAAATGGAAGTCAAACGCAGACCGTTAGAGTCCGTCATGACCGCATCCAAGTATTTACTATCCCGCACTGTATTGGAGAACCAACCTATCAGCCCCCCGGCAAATTTCCAGCTGCCAAGCCAGTTCAGCAGACCGAAACCGACGATGAAATAAGCAATCGCCAGAATAGCATTTTGAATGACAACATTTAGTTGCTTTTGTTGGAGCAAATATAACGCTATAATGAATACTGCGACATACATGCTCTGCACAAACAGCAGATTCATCGCCATATAATGCGAAGCAGCGCCAATAAGCGACAACGCGTAGGTAGCAGGCAACAGCAGCGAAGCCACAGCCAGCGCATCACGCTGTCCTTCCAGCCTGAACTTGGTGAAGTACAAGCCTATCCACACCAGCAGCAACAGGCTGCTGAGGAGTGAAGACAGATAGATCGGCTTCTCAAAATCAATCTGCTGCCCATTAAATAATCCCACTTGAAACGGAGCCCAGACCAAAAAAACAATGAACCCTATCGCTAACGCCCATATGTAACTGGATATCTTTTCAACATTTCTCGACTGAACCGCATTTTTACCGTATACTGGTTTCGACACGTTTTTAATCTCCTTTATCTGTAGGTACGAGGATATTTTAGCATAAGCGGTTAGAATCTTAAAGGAACATCAATTTTCAATTAATAAGGAGATAAGGAAATTGCTAAATTTACGCTTCTCACAAGAAACTAGTGCCAGAAACAACCTAATATATAGTCTGGCAAAAAATGATTTTAAAAAGAAGTTTAAAGGATCATATTTTGGAGTTTTTTGGGCTTTTGCAAATCCTCTCATTACTATTTTGCTATACTGGTTTGTTTTTCAGGTAGGGTTTCGCTCAGGAATTACAACCAGTGGTGCGCCATTCGTAGTTTGGTTAATCTGTGGAATGATACCTTGGTTTTATTTTGCTGAGGCTTTTGCGAATGCAACTTTAAGTTTTACTGAGTATAGTTTCTTAGTTAAGAAGGTTGTTTTTAAAATTAGTATTCTTCCTATTGTTAAAATAGTCTCTTCATTCTTTATTCACTTATTTTTTCTTTTATTTTTATTTTTAATATTAATATTTTATGGGATATATCCTGATATTTATTGGATTCAAGTTATCTATTACATAGCAGGAATGATAATCTTGCTGATTGGTGTTAGTTTTATTACTTCATCCATTGTTCCGTTCTTTAGAGATATGAATCAAATTGTATCCATAATTGTCCAAATTGGATTTTGGCTAACTCCCATTGTATGGTCTTTAGATATTACACCTCCCAAATATCAATTTTTATTTAAATTGAATCCTTTTTATTATATTGCAGAAGGCTATCGAGATTGTTTCCTCAACAAGATGTGGTTTTGGGAGAAACCGTTTGAAACTTTATATTTTTGGATTGTTGCTTTCAGTTTGTTATTAGTTGGTGGTTTACTCTATAAAAAATTAAAACCTCACTTTGCAGATGTGCTTTAGAATTAAGGAGTGTAAAAATGGAGAATGTAATTGAAATAAATGAGCTTACAAAGATATACAAATTATATAGAAACCCTGTAGATAGATTGAAAGAATCTTTAAGTTTATTTGGTAAAAATTATCACAAGGATTTTTTTGCTCTGAATAGTATGACGTTAAATGTTCAAAAAGGAGAAGCTTTAGGTATTATTGGAAAAAACGGCTCTGGTAAATCTACGCTTCTAAAGATAATGACAGGAGTATTGTCACCAACTTCTGGTAAGTTATCTGTTAAAGGGAGAATATCTGCGCTATTAGAACTAGGGGCAGGATTTAATCCTGACTTCTCTGGTCTGGAAAATGTTTATCTAAATGGCACGATGATGGGGATGAGCAAGGAAGATGTTGATAAGAAGGTTGACGATATTACTGCCTTTGCAGATATTGGTGACTTTATTCATCAACCGGTGAAAACATATTCGAGTGGTATGTTTGTTAGATTAGCCTTTGCTGTAGCGATTAATGTTGAACCTGAGATACTTATTGTTGATGAAGCCTTATCAGTAGGTGATATATTCTTCCAAGCAAAGTGTTTTAAAAAATTCAGTGAATTTAAGGATCAAGGTAAGACGATAATATTTGTTACTCATGATATGAGCAGCGTAATGAAATATTGTGACAGGGTCATTGTTATGAATGAGGGCGTCATCATTGATGAAGGGGCGCCTGGTCCTATGATTGACATTTATAAAAAAATATTGGTTAATCAATATTCTAAAGTGGAAAGCGTAGATGTTAAAAACACATTAGTTGAAAATCAGTGGAAAAAAGGGATTAATATTAATCCTTCCTTTAGTGATTATGGAAATAATAAAGCGCAAATTATTGACTTTGGAGTTTTTGATCATTCGGGAGATTTGACGAATGTTATTATGAAGGGAAAAGAGTTTAAACTGAAAATCAAAGTGCGTTTCAATGAGGATATAGTAGATCCCATTTTTGCTTTTAGTATCAAGGATATTCGTGGTACCGAAATAACTGGAACGAATACGATGCTGGAATCAATTAATACCGGATTAATCAAGAAAGATGATATATACATGATTGAATTTTCTCAGAACATTGCTTTGCAGGGTGGGGATTATCTTATATCTTTTGGTTGCACGGGATATGAGGGTAATGAGTTTGTTGTATACAATCGGCTATACGATATTTTTAGCATTCATGTAATTGCAAATAAGAACAGCGTTGGTTTTTTTGATATGGACTCGAATATAAAAGTTTTGAAAAGCGAAGGGACTGTACTAAATGGATAATTCTGAAGACCGGCGACTTAATTATTCGTTTTATAGTGGAGTGGATTTATACTCCGATGGAGAAATTGAAGATGAAATGCTTAATTTGGTCAAAAGTAATGCTGATTTAGAAACAGTCATTGCAACTGATGATCGATGGCCTGTACTGTATCATTTTTCTAACAAGAGACAAAACCTATTAGAGTGGTATCCGTTTGAAGAAGGAACTGAAGTTCTGGAAATTGGAGCTGGGTGTGGCGCAATTACTGGAATGTTGTGCGATAAATGTGGATATGTAACCTCTGTAGAACTTTCGCAGAAACGATCATTAATTAATTATCATCGTAATAAAGATAAGAGGAATTTCGAGATAATTGTAGGTAATTTGAATGATATTACTTTTGATAAGCAGTTTGACTATATAACTCTTGTAGGGGTGTTGGAATATGCTGCAATGTATACTGCATCCGAATCCCCTTATATTGACTTTTTGAAAAATATAAAAAAGAATTTAAAGCCGGGCGGTACTTTGATAATTGCAATTGAGAATAAGTTTGGCTTGAAGTATTGGGCGGGAAGTAAAGAGGATCATACAGGGCTTTTATTTGATGGTTTGGAAAATTATCCCTCTAATCATAAAATTCAAACCTTCTCCAAACTAGAATTAATCAATATCATTACTGAGGCTGGATTTGAAAAAAATAAATTTTACTATCCATTTCCTGACTATAAATTTTCGGACTCTATATATTCTGACGAAAGGTTGCCGAAAATTGGGGAATTGCAAAATGTAATTAATAATTACGATCAATCAAGAGCCATTCTTTTTAATGAACAAGCAGTTTATGATAATATTCTTTTCAGTGCAAAAGAATATCCTTTTTTCTCTAATTCTTTTTTGGTTTTTTCAAAATGAATTGATTACCTATTCTTGAGGAGTGAGGGATTTTTGGAAGTACTATATGCGAGATATAGTAGGGATAGGCATACTCAGTTTCAAATGAAAACTATCATTTATAGTGAATTTGGAATGAAAAAAGTGATGAAACAAGCAATTAATGCCTCGGGTGCTCCTCATTTGAAACGTATTATGCAAAATTACATTGAGTTGGAAGCTCATTACAAATCTGATGTCTTGCTAAAGCCGACATATAAAGAAAATAAAATTGTTTTTGATTTTATTGATGGGAAAAGTCTTGATGAGTTGCTCTTGGAAGCTGCCCTTAAAAAGAAGAAGAATGAATTTATTTTTTATATTAATTTATATAAAAACTTTATAAATGAAGTTGCAATGGAGAATTATTCTGAATTTTGTAATACTGATAAGTTTATTTGTTTTTTTAAAAAAGAATACCCAATAGAAGGTTTAAAAGCATTTATTACTCCAAATATAGATTTGAATTTGGATAATATTATCCGAATGACAAATGGTGATTTCAAAGTATTGGATTATGAATGGGTGCTTGATTTTCCTGTGCCTCTTGAATTTGTAGCATTTAGAGCAATTAATACTTTTTATTACGCACATTATTCGGCCCTTATTAACTTTGTTGAGATTTCTGAGTTGTTTGAGCTGTTTGGTATTGATAGTATTGTGAAAATCAAATATTACACTGAGATGTCTATTTGTTTTGCGGATTATGTAGGCACTAACCAAGCTATAGCAAAACAGAATAATTATCTCCGGAATGGAGTGCGTTTTGAGTTTATAGAAAGCGATGTTGTTTCAGCACAATTATTTTATAGCAACTTGCAACAAAGTGATTTATTTACAGAACGAGATAGTTATAAGCTGAAAGTTGATTATAATACTGAAATTTTAAAGTTTACTGTTGATTCCAGCTTCAAATCATTTAGATTTGATCCCGCTGATAAGAAATGTGTCATCAAGCTTAATGGTATTTCCGCTTATGATGAGGCTGGGAATGAGCTCAGTATTAATAACGTTTGGTCAAATGCACTTTTTGTTTTGAATTCCCAATGTTATTTCTTTGAGACAGATGATCCCCAAATTTATTTTTCATCAGATAATGAGTTACAAATCGCGAACATAGTGATTTCTTTGAAGTATGCTTATTTTTTTGAAAATGATTATTTAAATGAGCTTGGTCAAGCATATAGAATATTGATGGACAACAAAGATGTACTTTCAAATTCCTATATTGAACTACAAGCTACCATGCAAGAATTTAAAAGCTTGAATGAACAACTCATTATTGAAAGAGATAAACTTGTGTTGGAAAAAGATGGGGTTATATCGGAGAATGAAAGGCTCATAATGGAAAAAGTTGAATTGAAAGCAGAGTTAGAACGAAATGAAGAGATTTTGAATGAAATCAAAAAAAAATACTGGTGGAGAATTGAAAATAGAATAAAGAAAGAAATTAGGAAAATTAAAGGGAATTGAAAGGACGGAAAATGAAAAAGAATCTACGTATATCCTCATTGTATGGCGTTGAAGGTTTGCGAGGGTCAACTAATGAACATAATTGGGAGAGCCAAAATAACGACCCCCAGATATATTTTAATGAAAGCTTCTCCAAAGGATTTTACAGGTTTGTCTGGCAAGGCGAATCTAAAGAAACAAGATATATACGTCTGTATAAAAACTCTGGTGATGGTTTCAGTCAAGAAAACTCTGTTCTTTTAGGTTCAATAAATGAAAGAGGGGGTCAACATTTTAAAGTTGTGAAATTTGAAAAAAATATTACACAATTAAGACTTGATCCCGGAGATTCACCTGGTCAATTTGTGTTAGGCGATATTAGCATTGAAAAGATTTCATCTGTATCTTATTTTAAACTAGTATTTGAGGGATATTCAAAATTATATGGTAGAGATGGTGTTCTGAAATTATTTCAAAAAGGTTTTCGTAAGTGGCGTGAGAACGGTTTTAAGTGGATATTTAACAAAGCGGAGTCTTTTATTTTGAATCATTCGTCTGATGCTGATGTACAATATAGTTTTGTTCCATATAAATTTATTGATAATGATGTAATTGATACTCAGGATATTAAGAGTAATCTTCTTTACACCATCATAATCCCTTATCAAAGTAAAAATGCTGAATTTCTATATAGATGTCTGGACTCTCTAAAAAACCAGTCGTACAAAAATCATGAGATAATATTAGTCGGTAGAAAACTCGAAGATTTAGACTACAAATTCAATGGACTTAATGTAAAATATGTTGAATTTAGCAGTGCTGATTTTATGGATTATATTAGGGCTGCAAGACCAGAAATTTCTGGAGACTACGTATTTGTTATGGAAGAAGAGGATTTCTTATCAATTAATTCTTTTTATTATTCTACGCTGCTAATTGAACAGAAAAATTGTGATCTTTTATACATGGATGAAGACAGGTTCATAGATAATGAGCATTTCTCACCTTTTTACAAGAGTGACTTTATTTTAAATGACATAAAAAATAAGGTGGAGTTTATTGGACCATTACTTGTGAAAGAAAATATTTTCGAAGCCTACTGTAATGAAACTCTTTACTCTACATTTAAGGGCAAGATCATAGGTAACAGCAAGATCATAACTCATATTCCACACATTCTATATCATAAAAGAGCAACTGCATCCCAATGGAACGAACTAAATCAAAACAAGATTAAAGCGATTCCGTTCTATCTTCCTCAATATCATGAAATACCTGAAAATAATGAATGGTGGGGAGAGGGATTCACGGAATGGACAAATGTAAAAAAGGCTACGCCTTTATATGAGGGGCATTATCAACCACATGTACCAGCTGAGCTTGGGTACTACAACTTAGTTGAGGAAGAAGATATTAATGCAAAACAAATAAAGCTCGCAAGAGAAAATGACATATTTGGATTTTGCTACTACTACTATTGGTTTAATGGTAGGAGGTTGTTGGAAAAACCTCTAAATATATTACTGGAAAATAAAGAACTGGATTTTCCTTTTTGTATTTGCTGGGCTAATGAAAGTTGGTCTAGACGGTGGGATGGACAAGAAAAAGAATTGCTAATGCAACAAATCCATGATGAAGACTCAGATAAGAGATTCATAGAAGAAATTATTCCGATGTTGAAAGACAAAAGATATATATGTATTGAAGATGAAGTGCCGATAATACTTATTTATCGAGCTGAACTATTCCCGGATCTAAAGAATACAATTTTGTTTTGGAAAGAAAAATGCAGGGAAAATGGAATTAAGGATTTGCATGTTTGCATGGTACAGTCATTTGGACAGCAAGATCCTGAAGTTTATGGTTGTGATTCTGCTGTTGAATTTCCTCCACACGGAATATACGCTAGCGAGATATCAAGTCAAATTAAAGGTTTAAATCAAGAATTCAACGGAAACATATACGATTACAAGGAGGTTGTAGAACGAACTTTACAAAAGAAAAATTCTGCAGGGTACAATTGGTTTCGTGGTGCAATGTTGAGTTGGGATAATACAGCCAGGAGGAAAAGCTCGTCTAACATATTCTATAACTCTTCCCCAGAGGAATATGAGAAATGGTTGATTGGCTTAGTAGACTATACAAGGAAATTTAATAGTGAAGAAAATCAAGTGATTTTCATTAATGCATGGAATGAATGGGCAGAGGGAACACACTTAGAACCCGATCAGAAATATGGTCATGCTTATCTTAAAGCAACTCAAAGAGCATTAAATGTGCGTTAATAAGCAGGGAGAGAATTAGATGGATATCAAAAGTCCTTTAGTTAGTATTATTGTTCCTTCTTATAATTATGAGAAGTTTATTGTTGAAGCATTAGACTCAATTTCACTTCAAACATACCCTAATTTAGAATTAGTGATTGTTGATGATATGTCGAAAGATTCAAGTGTTAAACTGATTAGTCAATATATTTCTCAGAAAAAAGTGAAAGAAAGATTTGAGGGTAATATAAAGTTTATTAAGCATAATGTGAATCGGGGAGCTCATTATTCTATAAACGAAGGGATAAGATCGTCTGAAGGATCATATATATCTATATTGAACGCAGATGACCTCTTCCAAGAAAATAGATTCGATACTATGATTGATGAAATGGTTAAACGGAATGCTGATTTTTCTTTCTCCAAAATAGAAGTGATAAATGGGGACGGAGTTCTGTTGGGAACTTCATCTGAAGAATCCAGTAAATTTCTGGCTATTCAAGACTCGATTAATAATTTCCCCTCGGTGGGATGGTCGCTTGTTCCCCATAATGCGGCCATTTCTACTGGTAACATGCTTTTTACCCGTGAAATATTTGAGAAAGTTGGCGGCTTTAGAAATTTGAAATACTGCCATGATTGGGATTTCATCTTGAGAAGCTTGATTTATACTGAGCCATTATATATTCCTGGTACTCAATATTATTATAGACTACATGGAAATAATTCTTATCTCAAATTGAATGACGTGGTTGATAAAGAAGTGAAAACAGTATTAGGGTCATTTTTTTATAAATGTCGTACAAAAAAAGCAATGAATAAGTTATGTCCAAGCCCCCAAAATTGGGATGGTTTATTTCTAGAGCAAATTAAAAGGATGTCACTTCATCATTTTTGGCTTTTTTCGAAGACACCAATAAATTTAATGTACCAAATGAGGCAATATTTTTTGGACTATAAAGGCAGATAAATATTTGCGAATATTCACATGGATTGCCGAACTTAAGGAGATAAATATGAGAATCTATTTTAAGAATATTATTAATTTGTATGAGAGCAAAAGAGGCTTGATTGTTTCGGCTACAGCTTCAAGCCTGCTCTTTTCTCTATTGCTGGTACTTTCAGCTATACGGAGTGTATTGACTTATACTCCTGAAATAAAAAAATTCTCAAAACATATTATGTCCTGGGCGACAGCATCTAATGTCGATATCGCTTCCCGTATTAACAGTTACTATGCTTTTATGCTAGTGACGTTATTAATTTTTCTATTGCTGTTCTTTTTAATATGCAAGGTCTTCTCTGAAACTTACGAGGAGGGGAAACTCGATTCTTTTGTGAAATATATCAAAGGACTGTCTTATGTTGGTATAGCAGGGACAGTGGCTAGCTTTTTATCAGCAAGTGTTGAACTCCCCCTGTACATAATAGGGGGAGCAGTTTTTTTGGGATGGGTATATCTTAAGTTTGTTGGACTGAAAGAAAATGAGGACTTTGATATCTCGATGCTAGTTGTTTATATACTAATTTCATTGCCATTAAGTTTATTTGTATGGGTTCTATCAAATAAATATCATATCAGTAGCCGGTTAGAGACCATTTCGGTACTGCAAAAGTTAGAAATTCAGAATGCAACATTTTTGTTTGTGATAATTTGGTTTTTTATAAGTGTCATATTGTTATTTACACTTGAATCGATCATAAAAGTAGTGAGCAGGAAAAGTGATGTTTTAGTAGATAAGTATAGAAAAATTATTGTTTTTTGCGGTATTCCTGTTTTGTTAACAGGGATTTTACAATGTATAATGTTAGAACTCAATAATGTTTTAAATAAGAGATTTGATATTCTTATTAACAAACCTTACCTAATGTATTTATTGGTGATAATGTTTTGTGCGGCTATAATGTTTTTTATTGCTTTTTTTATTCTAAAAAGAGAATTGAATTATTTAAATATCTCTAGAATCGACCTTATAAATAAGGTTTATTTTCCGACGATTTTAGTTTCCTTTTCCCTTATCATCGCACAACCCTATCGGGCAGCAGCAGTTGGAACAGAGTTTTTTGAAATGGCCAATCATGGTCTATCCGTGGATCATTTATTTAGATATGGAAGTATACCTATTATTGAGACTTTTGATGCTCACATGTTGTCAAGCCAGATATTTGCATACTTTTACTCCTTAATCAATGGATACGAGCCATGGGCTGCTTTTTTATACAATCCATATATTGAAGTAGCCTACACTCTGGTCTTGTTTTATCTAATCAGATTACTTATCGGTAACCTCAATGCTTTTATTTTCATCCTCACTTTCCCTTTATTAGGAAGCCTCATCAATGTGACATATTTGCTTGGGGGAGTCTTAATATTCAGTATTCATAAATGTTTAAACCAAGATAAAAAGGGTTTTGCAGAGTATAAATTTTGGGTTGTTTCAGGAATATTATGTGTTTATAGACTCGATTTGGGTTTTTCCGCTACCTTAGCAGGTTTGTTTACGTACATTGTTTTATCTATTGTTTATAAAAAGTATTCGAGAATATTAATATTTTTGAAAGCAGGGTTGATAACCCTTTTCTCAGCTATAGCTGTATTTGTTCTTTTATGTTTGACGAAGGGTGTGAATCCTTGGGGAAGAATTATCGAGTTCATTAAGTTATGCCAATCCAATCAAAATTGGGCTTATGCATCGGTGGGTGACAGTAACTTAGTGGCATATGTGTTGGGGTACTATATATTTCCAATGATTACAATTGCACTTGTAATTTATGTGCTTATAAAACTTATTTATTCAGAAATTAATATGCTAAAGATGAATCGGCAGAACCTAATTATGTTCCTGTTTTTCTCCGCATTTTTTTTCTTCAATATTTCTAGAGGGATTGTAAGACATTCTCTTGCTGAGGGGAACCTAATTTATGTTTTAGGGACATTTCCCTTGGCTATGCTATCATTTACTGGCTTTAAAAATAACGAGGATAATAGGGTTTTGAAATTCTTGGTGGTTTCGTTGTTGACTGTAATTCTAATCAACATTAATTATAATTCTTTAAAGGGAGGGGCTTCAATAGCTACCAGGGCATTAGTCTCTCCAAGTTACCAACAACAATACACTGAAGTCTATGATTTTAATAATACTAGGGTTTACGGAGATATTCCAACGGATGCAGCTTATCTTAAAACAATTTTGGATAATCTTATAGATGCAGATGAGACATATTTTGATTTTTCTTCGACTAATTATTTCTATTCATTAGTTGGAAGAAAGAATCCTATATATGCTAATCAATCTCCTCTTCTGATTAGCGATGATGCAACTCAGAGTTTAGCGCTTGATTCAATTAAAGAAAAGCAGCCACCCATTGTTCTAATGCCAATTTCGGGTAAACCATGGAGCTATATTGATAATATTGCAGTAGATTATAAGTATTATATGTTATCTGAATATATATATAACAACTATACACCGTTACTTAGACTATCTAACTTTGATATATATTCATTAAAGACAAAGAAGAAGGAATACCTAAGTAAACTGAGTATCTTAGGGATTTCAAGAAACAGCGTATACTCAGGAGGGTTTGAGAATTTAAACATAGATAATATTACCTATCACAATGCTACTGCTAAAAAAGAAGCTAATGGTTCCCTAAACGTTGAAGTACAGGGAGACGATCCATATATAGCTGGAGCGTTAATGGATTTTGTCGGAAATGAGGTTGGTGATAGTATAGCTAATGCTACTAAACCTACCACAATAAAGCTTCACTTTGCAGCAAATGATATAGGGGATTTGCAAATATTCTATACACTGAAAGAAAATGAAGATTTCTCTGAAGTACAGTCCGAAACCTATAATATTAACGATATTGGTGATGGAAGCATAGAAATGAATCTCTCGGCACAACCACAGAAAATCAGAATAGATATTAATAAAAGTATTACTTTAAAGTGGATCGATATTTCCCAAGGCCTTGACGTTATTGATAACCAACCAGAGGTTTGGAGCAGATCACTTGGAGATATTCCTAAGTTATGGGCTGAACAAGACGGGAATAAGGTGTTCTATAACGCTCCATATCTTTCAGAATCTATAAGTAATATTGACAATATAACTTTTGGTACGGCGGGCCTTGTTAAGAACAAGGCAATGTATTTAATAGTACAAGTTGATAGTGATGTTAATACCACTGCCTCAGTAGAAATGAGATCAAAGATAAATAACAAACAAGGGGATTTCTCATTTAATATCTCCCAAGGAAAGCATGATTACGCTATTCGATTAAGTACTGATTATAAATGGTGGAATGGAACGGTGGATTATATTGATTTTAAAAGTAATGAGTCTGTTTCTATCAACAAATTTGCTTTTTATGTAGATGGAAGTGGGAAATATTATGATGTTCAACAAGAATTAAGACTTTCAGATATTACTGATGAAAATTGGATTAATGGAATAGGCCGTGATATTAATGGATTTTTGTTTGATAATACGCCATATAATAGGTCACAACTACAAGTTGGCAGAAAAATGACCTTTAGTGATAACAGAGAAGTCAAAATACGTTCTGTAAATATTTCGGGGAATTATATGCGCGTTGAAGTGTATGGAGACGTTGATGAATTTACAGATAGTGCTGCTTTTCCAAACCTGATTATCATGAATAAATAGTAGCTGACCAATTATATAAAGGTAAATATATTTATGAGACAGGGGAAGTAAAATCAATGAAATTGAAATTTGGTATGAAAGATGTATTTACTGTCTTAATGACTATTTCGATTATTTTATTATGTATTTTGGCAGGTTTGAGGAGGATTTATCTTTCTGATTTTATTCCTATTAATGGTGATTTTCAAAGCTATAATGGATTTCGACGACTGTTGAGTGGACAGATTCCTTTCAAAGATTTTTATTTTTATTTAGGCTTGGGTCCATTATATTTAAATTCCTTCTTTCTTTTATTGTTTGGCGATAATTTCACTCATAGTCTTTTTGTTACAAACTCTGTTACGGCGTTTGTTTTTTCAATTGCCATATTCTCAATTTTAAAATTAAATCGTATTAGCAGAAATAGTGCGTTGGTTGTAACCTTTACACTTTTGGCATTTGGATTAGGTTTTAGGGATTTTTTGAACATTCATTTGTTTTTTGAAAAAATTAATTTGTTAAGTTATGCTACACCTGGAGTTTCCCTGAGAATGCAAAGAGCTGCGCTTCCCTTCATTATTGCATTAGTACTATTGATTATTAGCAAGAGAAAAGGGAAGAAATTGATACGGAATGAAAATCTTCGTATTATTACATTTGGTTTCTTGGCGGGTTCATGTATTAGCTGGTCCAATGATTTTGGAATTAGTGTGTTTCTTTCGATATGTTATATTCTTATGATCCTCTATTTACATTGGAACTTACAATTTGTTAAGAGAGCTGCTTTATTCTTGTTAGGGACTTTAAGCGGATTAATTGTATTTGTCTCCGTTTTGACTTGGGGAAATCTAATGAATTGGATTGATTATAATTTCTTAGGTGTTGCGAGTGATCAGTTTTGGTATTATATGCAAGATCAAAATAGTAAATTGTTAGTTTTATCTGATATACCAAGAAATTTGGAGTTAATATGCGGGTTTGGAATTTTGCTGTACTATTCGTATAAAATCAGAAAATCTAACTATGAAATTAAGGATGTTTTGTTGCTATTCATCTTTTTGAGTACACTAATGGCTGGATATGCTTATTCGTTGAGTAGCATGAAAGACGGTCAATTTGCTCCTTATTATCTTGTGTTCTATATTTCTGTTTTATCCTTCATTTTTCATTCCATGAAAAAAATAACGAAAGTAAGTGTGAGGTTTGTGAATTATTCCAAAATACTCACAATATTGATTGTTGCCATAGTGTTAGTACCCAATATATCAAAAGCTTTAGATGAGTTGAATACAACACGGGGGATTTATGTAAAAGAGTTAAATGGTTATTTATCACATTATGGTGATTCACTTCAGCTTCTTTCAAAATACTATGTAAAAAACGATGAAATATTCTCGACATATGCCTCTGCACTTGATGTGATGGCAGGTAAATTCCAGCCTTCTGGGATTGACTATATTATTCATGTTTTAGGAGATCAATATCGTAAAAAGTATTTGGAGAGTTTTAACGCCACTGATCCGAAGTATGTGACTACGATCCGGGAGGATTTTACATATTGGGAGTATTGGGCTAAAAGAGAGAATTGGTTTTTCTATAAAGAGTTTTTAGAGAATTATGAACCAGTAGCTGTTACTGAATATAATGTTTTATGGGAGAAGACTAACAAGGATTTGACTCTAAAAGCTATAGCGAAAGTATCAAGTATTCAGCAGATTGATGGTAGTACATGGGAGATAAAAGTTACAACTGATCCAATAATCAACAACGGAATAGCCGATATTTCATTTGATTATAAAAGCATGTGGAATACCAATAGATGGAAAGGCTTGGGGATTCGTAGGATTGTGAATGTTTCGGATGGATGGGTAAATGAGGGGCAGGGAGGATACAATATTCCTAATGCACATGAGAATTATAATATCCCAGTTCGAATCAATAATGGAGAAGGTACTGTTCGTATTACCTCATACCCAGCAAATATGACGGATTTGCAATTAAGCAATATTGTTGTTAGTAAATTATATCGAGATAGCGTGGATTATGGAACTGTAAGGACGAACATGCTCAATGATAAGCGGTTAGAAGGAGCTTTTGATAAAAACGATGTGCTATTATCTAGTTATACAGATATAAACTGGGATAACGGGGTGAATCGCGAAAATAGGGCACTTCTTCTATTTGATCAAAATCTCAACAATGTTATAGGTTTAAACAATTCTAAGCAAATTCAAATCAATGGTGAGATGTATTCAATATCCTACTTGGAAAACATGGGTTCACAATGGATACATGTATATCTTGATAGAGAGGTTGTTAATCCGATTTCATCATTCGAAGTAAAATAGATTTATATGTCTATAATTGGAATGAAAAAGTGCTTATAGCATAACCAAATGTCCATTAAATGAAGTATAATAGCTCTAGAATTAATTATATGTCGAATATTAGGAGACTTAAATGCTTATTTTTTTATTGATTCTCGCGATGGTTTTTAATATTATTGCTCAAATTGCATTGAAACATGGGATTAATCTTATAAGTCTAGATGGATTAAGTATCAGTGCGGTTAGTAAAATGATTGCCTCTCCTTTTTTATGGTCAGGGGCTATCATGTACGGGGTAAGTTTTATCTTCTATATCTTTGCGTTATCTCGTGGAGAACTCGGTAGGATTTCTCCTGTGTCACAAGCATTGACTACATTAGGTATTGTAACAGTCTCCATTTTAATATTTCATGAACCTATCACAGGTTCAAAAATATTAGGGATAATACTATTAATAGTAGGAACACTGATTATATTCAAATGAAATTGTACCTTGAGTAAATTATAGAAAGGAATTGACTTTTTTGAATTATGATTATGTGATTTTCGGTGCTGGAATATATGGTTTGTACGCTGCGCATTTATTGGCTAAAAGAGACCTGAATGTTGCAGTGATGGAGATTGATGACAAACCATTACAACGAGCAAGTTTTATTAATCAAGCTAGAGTGCATAACGGATATCATTATCCGCGGAGTGTCTCGACTGCAAGCAAATCAGCTCATTATTATGAGCGGTTTGTTAAGGATTTTTCGTTTTCTATTAATAATAGATTCAAGAAGGTATATGCTATATCCGCTAATGACTCGCTCACTAATGCAGAGCAATTTCTTAACTTCTGCGAATATGTGGACATACCTGCATCTGAGATAAACAGTAAGGCATACTTTAAAAACGGAACAGTGGAAGCTACATTCGAGACACTAGAGTATAGCTATGATGCGAATATTATTCGAGACTGGTATATGAATGAGTTAGGTAAATTCAAGAACGTCCATTTACACTTCAATAAAGTTCTAGAAAGGGTTAGTGAGTTCGAAAATCAGTTTGTCCTTGATTTCAGTGATGGAACAATAAGTACTGCCTCAAATATACTCAATGCTACTTATGCTAGCATTAACCAAATTCTCCGTAAGTTTGATTATGAATTATTTACTACTAAATATGAGATCTGTGAAGTTATTATGACCGAAGTTACAGATAATGTGAAAAATGTCGGAATTACAGTTATGGATGGTCCTTTCTTCTCTTTAATGCCTTTTGGAGAAAGCGGTTATCACTCTTTAACTTCAGTGGGGCATACCCCACATGAATCTTCGTTCAGCGCTTTGCCTGAATTGTCTTGTCAGCAGTTTAATCCCAATTGTACTCCCAACCAATTAGCAAATTGCAATTTTTGTTTTGCTAAACCGGATTCTGCTTGGATCAGGATGCATCAATTGGCTAAAAAATATTTGATCCCAGAAATAGAAATTCAACAAAGGAAATCCTTATATGCTGTG
This sequence comes from Paenibacillus sp. FSL H3-0469, assembly GCF_038051945.1. Lineage (NCBI taxonomy): Bacteria > Bacillati > Bacillota > Bacilli > Caryophanales > Paenibacillaceae > Paenibacillus > Paenibacillus sp. FSL H3-0469. Next base: position 3,729,896 of record NZ_CP150302.1, on the reverse strand, counting down.
AAAGCTCTGATTAGTGCATCTGAACTTGATGATTCTCGTCCGACTGTAATTAAAGAGTTTTCGGAAAGTCCTAGATTTTTATCTGTCTTTTCTGGAAAGTTTAATACAATATATGATTTGGAGGAAGTGTTATGAAAGAACAGGTTTTTGTGTCAGTAGTTCTTTATGCACATAATAACGAACGAGATGTTGAGACTGTATTAGTTCAAATTGATAATACGATGATGAATCACTTTAAAAATTATGAAATTATATTAGTTAATGATTTCAGTTCTGATGGTACATTAGAATGTATGCATAATGTCATGAAAAATATATACGGTGATACAACTATCATTAACTTGTCGCGCAAGCATGGTGTAGAGCATGCTATGATGGCGGGCTTAAATAAGTCTATGGGTGATTTTGTGTTTGAAATAGAATCACTATCTATTGATTTTGATACAGAATTACTATATGAAATGTTTAAAACTTCTACCGGTAAGGGTTTTGATATTGTTGTTGCTTCTTCCGGAGAAGCAGATTGGAAATCTAAAACATTTTATAAACTTTTAAATAAACTCTCCTATTTGAACGTTTCCCTTTCTACTGAGACTGTGCGCTTGGTTACTCGTCGTGCGCTGAACTCTATGCAAAATTTAAAGGAACGCGTTCGATATCGGAAGGCACTTTATGAGTTAACTGGGTATTCTAAAACGTTAATTCAGTACGATGCAATTAATAAAAGAAAAGGTAGAGCGGTCAATCGCGAAAATATATCCCTTGCCATGGATGCACTGGTATCCTTTTCACACTTTGGTTTAAGAGCTGCTCATTTACTTACATTTGTATTTTTTATTTTCTCATTGTTTATGGGGGGATACGCTTTTTATAATTATTTATTTAATCAATCGTTAGTAGAAGGCTGGACAACATTAATGATTTTGATTTCATTGGGATTTGCTGGATTATTCTTTATAGGTGGAATTATTGGGGAATATACGTCGAGAATCTTAATTGAAATACAGAATCGTCCCTTCTACAGTACGAAATCTGTAGAAATGTATAAGGAAAAGAAAGCACGTTTAGAATTAGTTCAAGATAGAGAAAGTGTTTCAAATCAATAATCAGGAGGATTCTCAATGAATAAAAGTTGTCTTGTAGGTTATACAGGTTTTGTGGGCCAAACGCTGCTAACCCAAACTGATTTTGATGATTTGTATAACTCTTCGAATATTGAAACAATACAAAATAAAGAATACAGAGTTGTTGTTTGTGCAGCGGCACCAGCAGTGAAATGGAAAGCTAATAAAGCTCCTCAAGAAGATATCGATAATATAAATAAATTAATTAGCTCTTTAAGAAATGTGAAGGCAGAGAAATTTATTTTGATTTCTACAGTCGATGTATATATGAATCCAGTTAATGTAGATGAAGATTCAATAATTGAACCGGACAAAACGGAACCTTATGGCCGTCATCGTTTTTATTTGGAGCAGTTTGTAGTGGATAACTTCGATAATCATTTGATTATTAGACTTCCAGGACTATTTGGTAAGGGGCTAAAAAAGAATTTTATTTTTGATTTGATCCATACAAATACTTTAGATTTAACCCACTATCAATCAGAATTTCAATTTTATAATATGGATCGCTTATGGAATGATATTCAAATTGCGCTGAACAATTCACTCTCGTTAGTGAATTTTGCGACAGAACCAGTCAGTGCTTCGGAAATAGCAGGATCTGCGGGTGTATCTTTTGTGAATGAAACGGAAAAAAAACCTGTCTATTACAATATGCTTAGTAAGCACGCCTCTTTGTTTACTTCAGAGCCAAACCAAGGATATTTAGCATCCAAGGAAATTGTTCTTTCTGAAATATCTGAATTTATTGAGCGAGAGAAGAGGATTATAGATGAATCTATCAATTTCTAATATTGCTTGGGACTCAAAAGAAGATATAAGTGTAATAGCTCTGCTTAATGAACTGGGTGTTAAAGGAATCGAGGTTGCACCTACGAAAATTTGGACAAACCCTTTAGATGTTTCTGATATTGAAGCTGAGAAAGTTAGAGAAGATTGGGCGCATAAAGGAATAGAACTAGTTGCTATGCAATCCCTACTATTCGGCCGTAGCCACCTGAATCTATTTTCCAAAGAAGTGCGCGAGGAAATGCTTAAGTACTTGACTGGGATAATTCAATTATCCGGAAAGATGGGTATTAAATCACTTGTGTTTGGATCTCCTAAAAATAGGTTGGCAGGGGAGTTATCGAAGAAGGAACAATTTGAAATAGCTATCCCTTTTTTTAATGATTTAGGAGCCGAAGCAACGAAAAACAATGTTGTTTTTTGTATTGAGCCTAATCCTGTCCAGTACGGTTGTGACTTTATCACTAACACAAGTGATGCGGTTTCACTGGTCCGGGAGGTAGCAAACCCTAGCTTTAAATTGCATTTAGATTCAGGAGCGCTTATTTTAAATGAAGAGAATATTTTTGCTGCTATTGAGGAAGGTTTCCCTTATTTGAATCATTTCCACATTAGTGAACCATATCTTAACCTTATCGGTTTAAATCCTACTTCTCATGTGAAAATTGCTCATGCTCTTAAGACTTTAGGTTATTCAAATTGGGTCTCTATCGAAATGAAGGATAATCTTTTAAATAATAATGTTGAGAGCGTTGAAAAAGCTTTGTCATACGCGATGGCGATCTACAACTAATGAAGGAGCTAATTAATTTATGTTAAACGGGGAATGGAAAATACCCGCTTTTAAGCTTACTGAATATAAGCCTAAAGCGAACAAATACTGTGTGTGCATTCCTGTTATCAATGAAGGCGCAAAAATTCAAAAGCAGTTGGCCAAACTAAAAGGATTTTCTGAAGTTGTAGATATAATTATTCTTGATGGAGGCAGTACAGATGGATCATTAGCAGATTCATTTCTATTAGAAATGAATGTACGGGCTCTTCTGACCAAACAGGATAAAGGCAAACTAAGTGCCCAATTGCGGATGGGGTTTTCGTATGCAATTAACGAACAATATTCGGGTGTTATTACAGTGGATGGTAATAATAAAGACAGTGTGGAGGATATTCCTGAATTTATCAAAAAACTTGAGGATGGGTATGACTTCGTGCAAGGTTCACGTTATGTACCGGGAGGTACTGAGGTTAATACTCCTTTAAGCAGAAAATTAGCTATCAAGCTTATACATGCACCCTTTATTTCACTGATTTCTGGATTCCATTATACTGACACAACTAATGGATTCAGAGCACATTCTTTAGACTTTCTTTTGGATCATAAAGTGCAGCCTTTCAGAGATATATTTGAAACATATGAGTTACTTGGATATCTATCCGTTCAAGCCCCAAAACTAGGGTATAAAGTAACAGAAATTCCTGTTTCGCGTTCATATCCAAGGGGGAAAATCCCAACGAAAATCAGTCCTATAAAAGGAAATTGGCTATTAATTAAGACCTTGCTTAATTTATTCTTGAAAAAGTATGATGTCAAACATCAAAGTAGAAATGATTTATTAAAGGAGGAAGTGTGAAACAAATAATTTTTGATGGAGGACGGGCTCATGCTTGGATCTGTTAACCTAGGTTACAAATAAAGATCTTCTTCCCGTAGGAAAGTGTCCAAGGATTTTCTGTAAGATTATATAAAATATATCCATATTGTCACCGATGAAGAACACATGGGGGAGATGTAGCGATTTTTTAGGAAGTGTTCGAGAAATGGGGTATAATTGTCTTGTAAAGTCCAAGATGAATCTGAGGAAATTGTCTAAGCTTTTGATCTTTTGATAATGAAGTAATTTAGTAGTGTAAAAACACTGATGTTAATAATGCATATATTAATTGTAGAGAATTGACGTTTCGTTGTACTTAAAGGTGGCTGGTAAACGGGTTTCATTAGCCAAAGCTCACAATCTGGCACAAGATAGATATTAAGTGAGAATTTTGTTATTGAAATTATAGGTTGACGGGTGCATTTGTTTAGATCGCTAAGGTTCTGAAGCCGGTGTCCATGGTGATAGCCGTTCTTTTTATGGAGAGCTATAATGAAGAAATTATGTATAAAGCCAGAATTAACTTTAAGTTATCCAAGACAATCAATCTCTTTCATTACCATTACGTCAACTGTGTTACCAGCTGAATCCGAAATCACAAACCCGGCTAATTCGTGTGATTAACGGGGCGATATATGATTTAATTTTTGGATATTCGCCGCAACTCTCCTCCATTCAGACAATAGGTCGGGGTTATCCTGAGGAATTTACTAAGCGCTGCTGCTTGTGCCTAGGCGGGGGCGTATGGATTTTGTAAGGTTTTTGCAAAACACAAGTCGTATATAAATTGACGAATGTTATTACCTTAAGAGCGACCGTGGCATACTATGAATGATCCGTATGTCTGGGAAATGGACGACAGCGAATTTAGGTTAATCAGAAAAGATTAGCTTACCTAATTAATAAGGATCAGAATTGAATCTTTACTAATACTAAAAAAAGATTAGCTATCTCAAGGGATATTAATTAGAAAGTATCAATCATGTATAAAGGGTGGGTTTGGGATATGAAACTTCTAGTTACCGGCGGAGCAGGCTTCATCGGCAGTAATTTCGTAATATATATGCTTCAGCAACACCCAGATTACCGCATCGTCAATGTAGATGCGTTGACGTATGCGGGGAATCTGGAGAACTTGAAATCTGTTGAGAATCATCCTAACTATACGTTTGTGAAGGCGGATATTACCGATGTAGCAGCGATGGATAAGCTGATCGGTGATGGCGTGGATGTGGTTGTTAACTTTGCGGCGGAGTCGCATGTGGATCGGAGTATTTTGGAGCCGGAAGTGTTTGTGAAGACGAATGTGCTGGGTACTCAAGTGCTACTGGATGCGGCTAAGAAATATAGTGTGACTAAGTTCGTTCAAGTGTCCACGGATGAGGTCTATGGATCGCTTGGCGCTACAGGTCTGTTCACGGAAGAAACACCGCTGACGCCTAACAGCCCGTATTCTGCAAGTAAAGCAGGCGGAGATTTACTGGTGCGTGCTTACAACGAAACCTTCGGTTTGCCTGTTAACATCACCCGCTGCTCTAATAACTACGGTCCTTATCAGTTCCCGGAGAAACTGATTCCGCTGATGATCTCGCGTGCGTTGGCAGATCAGGCTTTGCCTGTGTATGGAGACGGAATGAATATCCGTGACTGGCTGTATGTTGAAGATCACTGCAGCGCAATTGATCTGGTTATTCATGAAGGCGGGAATGGCGAGGTGTACAACATCGGCGGCAACAATGAGCGGACGAATGTGCATATTGTGAATACTGTGCTTCAAGAGCTCGGCAAGCCAGACTCGCTGATTACGTATGTTCAGGACCGCCTCGGACATGACCGCCGTTATGGCATTGATCCAACGAAGATTACGAATGAGCTGGGCTGGAAGCCTAAGCACACTTTTGAAACCGGCATTAAGGAAACTATTCAGTGGTATCTGAATAACAAGGAATGGTGGACCCGTATTCAGTCTGGTGAATACCAGAAGTATGCTGCACTTCAGTACGGCAGCCGTCTGGGAGATTCCCTGTAATGGCGAAGATGAAGGTACTGGTTACGGGGGCAGCCGGACAATTAGGCCAGGATCTTATGCTGTTGCTTCAAGGTGAGGATTATAAGGTGCTGGGCTGTGACCGACAGGAGATGGATATTACCGATCTGGACCAGTGTCTGGAGATCATCGGCGCTTTTGCGCCTGATGCGGTCGTCCATTGCGCGGCTCATACAGCGGTTGATGCGGCGGAGACAGATATTGATGCAGCGTACCTCATTAATGCTACAGGAAGCCGGAATGTAGCGCTCGCTGCTGAGAAGGCAGGGGCTAAGCTGGTCTATATCAGTACGGACTATGTCTTCGATGGCATGGGGGAACAGCCTTACCATGAATATGATAACACTGATCCTAAGAGTATCTATGGTAAGTCCAAACGGGCAGGAGAAATTCTGGTCCAGTCCTTATCTTCTAAATTCTTTATCGTACGTACCTCTTGGGTCTATGGCAAATACGGCAATAACTTTGTCAAAACCATGTTGAAGCTGGGGCAGGAAAAGCCGTTGCTGCAGGTTGTCGATGACCAGAAAGGCTCGCCTACCTATACTGTAGACTTGGCACGATTCTTGCTTGAGCTTATCCAGACTGAAAAGTATGGAGTATACCATGCCTCGAACACAGATTCTTGCACCTGGTATGAATTCACACAGGCGATCTTTGCTGAGGCCGAGGAACTTCTGGGGCTGAAGTTTACAGCGAAGCTTGAACCTTGTGCGACGGAGCAATTTCCCCGTCCGGCGCCTCGTCCACGCAACTCTGTGATGGAGCATCTGGCGATCCGTACCAACGGGTTCCAGGATATCCGTCCATGGCGTGAAGGGCTTAGAGACTTTTTACTGGAGCTTAAATAGCTGCAGGAATGGGAAGCTCGGCAAGTGACGAGATAACAATTAGACACCTAAGAAGTAACTGAACTGAGTAATATGATCACATCCCCTATTCCGGCAAACGGTTAGGGGTGTTGTGCTGTTTTTTGGTAGGTTTTTTTTAGGCTATGATGCCCATTAAACCTATATTTAACCGAACATCAAATGATTGTAAAACCCATGGACTGGGAGTGTTAAATATGAAAAAAGCATTTGTTATTATAATTGTTTTGACATCTTTATTTTCTTTTTCAACAATTGGAAGTGGCGATGGCCTCATTACAAAATCTATACAAATGAAGAACTTTTTTAGAGCATGGCAGGGAGTGGGGGCTGACCAGGAAAGAATCTATGTGACATCTGATAGGGATTCAAATTTCACTCTGTCAAACACAATTTCTGTATATGATGTTTCGGGGAAATATATAACAGAAAAAAAGAATGCCTATGCAGGTAGAGATGTAAAAGGGCGCTTCATGTCCTTTGGAGATTGTTTTGTATCCGGTACTTATTTGTATGCCACAGTGTATAATTTCAACTCGTCTCCACCGGAAGAAGAGCGTATTAGCCGGATTGTTAAATATAGGTTACCTGATTTAAAGTTGGTAAAGGAGTATGATATCGGACAGGGCACTGCAGAATCGCTAGCAACATATAAAGGATCCTTCTGGGTAGTTTATCATGATAGAAATGAAATTAAACGATACAATAGTAACTTTGAATATCAAGCAAGTTATGCATTGTCTGAACAATTTGGGGGTGAGGGTGGATATCAAGGTATCTTTTTTAAAGATAATGAACTTTATGGTAATCTCCATGGTTCTAATAAATACGGTGAGAAATATACGCAAGGATTGGACCACTATCAATTCGACGGAACTTCTTTTAATTTTATTGAAAGGCTTAAAGCGCCTACATATGGGGCAGGTCAAGGGGTCGAACTAATAGGGGATAAATTATATTGGGTAGACCGACCAGGAAATAGAATCATTGTTACTAATGATTTTTTTAATTAATCTTTGGATAACACTGACTCGAGGTGGAACTTAACCAAATAACCAATGAAATATTCTCATTTGGAAAACCTCCCTGAACAGGCGCTGCCTATCAGCGAGGTTTTTGTGTTATAATAATTGTCGATAGATTACTATATTTGTCAGGAGAGTATAGCAGTGAATGTAGATGTTAGTATATTGATTCTAAATTACAACACATGCCGCCTGACGATGGATTGTCTGAGGTCGGTGTATGATTCGGAGACAAGCTATTCCTATGAAATTATTCTAGTAGATAATAACTCCCAGGATGACTCGGTGGAGATGATAAGCAAGGAGTTCCCGGAGGTGCTGTTAATCGCTAATTCGGAGAATGTTGGCTTTGCCAAGGGGAATAACCAGGGGATGGAGGTCGCCTCCGGGCGTTATGTGCTGCTGCTCAATTCAGATACCGTGATCCGTAAGGATACGCTGGAGACGATGCTTGCGTTCATGGACAGCCGCCTTGATCTTGGCGCGTCCGGGTGTAAGGTGATTCTGCCGGACGGGTCGCTTGATAAGGCCTGCCGGAGAGGGTTCCCGACACCGTCTGCGTCCTTTTATTATGCGTTTGGCTTCAGTAAGCTGTTCCCGGACCGTCCGAAGTTCAACGGCTATCAGCTCGGCTATCTGGACCCGGATGACGAATATCCGGTAGATTGTCTGGTTGGAGCATTCATGCTGCTGCGCCGGGAGACGATTGAGCAGGTGGGCGGGCTGGATGAGACCTTTTTTATGTATGGAGAGGATCTGGATTGGTGTTACAGGATCAAGGAAGCGGGCTGGGGGATTTATTATTATCCGCAGACGTCCATCGTACATCTGAAGGGTGGCAGTGCGCGCCGCAGACCATTCAAGATTGTGTATGAGTTTCACCGGGCCATGATTTTATTTCATAAGAAGCATTATAGCAGCCGTTACAATAGTATGATAAATGGAGCGGTCTATGCGGGCGTCGGCGTCAAGTTCACTCTATCGCTGCTGCGCAACGCATTGATTGCCCCGCGTAAGGTACCTACACCCGCACAGAGTCTGAATGTTCCCGGCGAAGCCGGTATCCGCAATGAATCGAAGGCTGAGGTGAGATTATGATTCGCCGGAATCAGAGATTCCTAACCCAACTCTATATGGTTGCTGACTTCCTTATTATCCAGTTGTCCTTCCTGGCGGCCTGGTGGCTGAAGTTCAAGAGCGGATTGTTGGAGTCCTACCGGACGCTACCCGTAGAATCCTATGCCTACTGGAGCATTATTTACGGGGCCATCGCCATACTGATCGGGATTATGGTGTCGCTCTACTTGCCTAAGCGGAAGAAGCGGTTCATTGATGAATTCGTCAAAATTTTTCAGGTACATGTTATGGGTATTTTTATTCTGCTTGGTCTAATGTTCTTCTTGAGAGAAATTGATATCTCCCGGCAATACCTGGCGATCTACATGGGCTTCAATATTCTATCCATTATGCTGTACCGTTATGTGCTGAAGAAGATGCTGAAGTCGCTGCGTGAAAAAGGCTTCAACCGCCAGTTCGTCCTGATTCTTGGTGCAGGCACATTGGGTAAAAGATTCTATAACAACCTGGAGCAGTATCCGGAGCTGGGCTATGAGGCTATCGGGTTCCTGGATGACTTCCATCAGTGGGATGGCATTGAGGAGCAGCGGTATAAGCCGATTCTGGGTACAGTGGATCAGTTGGAGGCTATGCTGGAGATGCTTCCTGTCGATGAGGTGATTCTGGCGCTGCCGCTGGATGCCCACTCGAAATACCCGGCTATTATTGCAACTTGTGAGAAAGCCGGGATGCGGACGCTGATTATCCCTGACTTCTTCGATTACCTGCCGGCCCGTCCGTATTTCGATAACTTTGCCGGGATGCCGATGATTAATGTGCGCGATATTCCGCTGGATATGGCCGGGAACAAAATGGCAAAGCGTGCGTTTGATATTGTGTTCGCCTTGTTCGCCATTCTTATGCTGTCTCCGGTGATGCTGATTGTTGCGCTCGGAGTGCGCCTGACTTCACCGGGACCGGTGATTTTCAAGCAGGAGCGGGTGGGCCTGAACCGCCGTAATTTCATGATGTACAAGTTCCGTTCCATGAAAATGCAGACGGACGGTGAAGTGGACACAGGCTGGAGCACGAAGGAAGATCCGCGCCGGACCCGCTTTGGTACGTTTATCCGCCGAACGAGTCTGGATGAGCTGCCGCAATTCTTTAATGTACTGTTCGGGCAGATGAGTGTGGTTGGTCCGCGGCCGGAGCGCCCTTATTTTGTAGAGCAGTTCCGCGGCGAGATTCCGAAGTATATGGTGAAGCATCATGTACGGCCGGGGATTACCGGCTGGGCTCAGAGTAACGGTCTGCGCGGGGATACCTCGATTGAGGACCGGATCAAGCATGATATTTTCTATATCGAGAATTGGTCTCTGCTGTTCGATATCCGGATTATTGCCAAGACTATTCGTAATGGGTTTAAGAACGCTTATTAATACACGGTCTTATCTATATTCTATTCTCCGCTAAAAAACGGTTGCTGCCCCTTGAGGATGACACAGCCGTTTTTGCTTTTTTCAGCCGACTCTCTACTACTTGCAAAGGAGACTGCCATCATGAAGAGAACAAAGCTTATTGCTTCTATTACTATGATCGGGGCTGTTACACTTTTGCTTGTATTAATGCTTGGAGGAAAAGAAAAACAGCCAGCTACAGGCTTCGCGGCCCACAGGGTCATTGCCCATGCCATGGGCGGAATCAATGACAAGGCGTATACCAATACCAAGGACGCTTTTATTGCGAACTATGAGCAGGGGACCCGGATCTTTGAGGCGGACCTGCTGCTGACCAGTGATGAACAGCTCGTGGCCCGTCATGAATGGACTACAGGTATGAGTAAGAAGCTGGGTCAACAGGAGGTTCTTCCTCCTGACAAGCAGGGAGAGGTGCTGACTCACGATGAAGTGATGAACAGCCCGGTGCTGGAGCTCTACTCTCCGCTGGATATTGAGAAAATCGTCAATCTGATGGAGATCTACCCGGACACGTATATTGTAACGGACACGAAGGAGCTGGAGCCGCAGCAGGTAACGAAGCAATTTCAGCTCATTGTAGAAGCCGCCCGGAAGAAGGACCCAGCGCTGCTGGAGCGGATTGTTCCGCAGATTTACAGCCGGGAGATGCTGGAGGTTGTGAAGCAGGTGTACGCTTTTCCGGAAATCATCTATACCCTATACCAGACAGAGGACAGCGACGAGGTGGTCATTGAATTCGTCAAGCAGACCGGCGTGGACATCACGATGCCGACAACCAGGGCTACCAAGAGCTTCGTGCGTAACTTGAAAAAAGCGGGCGCCAGAGTCTATGTGCATACCGTGAACGATGAGCAGGAGATTGTGGAGCTGTCCCGGCTGGGCGTCAACGGATTCTATACTGATTTTGTCCCGGAAAATGATTTGAACCGGATCAAGGGTCTCCGCTGATCGAGGAGAAGGCTAAGGCAAATATGCGAAAAAATGTTCGCATTTTGTTCTCTTTTAAATTGACACTCCCCTTCGTACTGACTTAGACTAGAGATACGGATTGTGCGTGCGCAGGAGTGTGTATATTACTTAGATGAACAATGAGGATGGACAAAGATGAACGAGATGCGGCAAATGATCAGGCCATGGCGGCATGCATTCAAGCTGGACCCGGACCGTGTGCTTGGTGACAAGGAGCTGGCCGCTGTGTGCCAGTCGGGAACCGATGCGATTATCGTAGGCGGCTCTACTGGCGTGACTTATGAGAATACAGTGAGTCTGCTTGCGAGAATCCGGCAGTATGACCTGCCTTGCGCGCTGGAGATCTCGGAGCTGGAGGCCGCTGTGCCCGGTTTTGACGTGTATATGATTCCCATGGTGCTCAACACTGACGATACTTCATGGATTCTCGGCCATCACCGCTGGGCGATTGAACGCTTCGGCAGTCTGATCCCATGGGAATTGCTGCTGACAGAGGGCTATATTGTGCTGAACAGCGATTCCTCGGTAGCGCGCCTGACCGGTGCGGACTGCTCGCTGGATGCGGCTGGTGCGGGAGCCTATGCGCAGATTGCAGACAAGCTGATGAACCTCCCGGTGGTCTACCTTGAATATAGCGGACGTTATGGAGATCTGGAGATTGTGCGCGAGGTCAGGGAAGTGGTTGAGCACAGCCAGCTTTTCTACGGAGGCGGAATTACAGGTCCAGAGGAAGCCATGCATGTAGCCGCGCTATGTGATACAGTAGTGGTCGGCAATATTATTTATAGCAATGTGGAACAAGCGCTGTTGACGGTCCAGGCTGTACGGGATACACCGCAGATGGACTGGTAGAATTGATAGATCTTTAGCGTATACAAGAAGCACTGAAGAAATTAACGAAAAGCAAAAAGAAGCGGAGGGGAAATTTGGAACTGTAGGAGCGATAGCGACCGCCTTTGTCAACGGATTTCAACCGCGAAGAGCGGATAAATCAAGGAAATCAGGTGACAACAGCGGCCGGAAGTCCAAATGTTCACCGCAGTGACGACCAAGCTTAGAGTTCAAACCTTAAGTGCCTCTTGATATAGCTTAAATTCAGAAAGGAGCATGTAACACATGCAACTTGTTAACATACAAGACGCCGTAAGCCGTCTGAATCCCCCGCAGCGTCAGGCTGTAGAAGCAACTGAAGGCCCCCTGCTCATTATGGCTGGCGCAGGCAGTGGCAAGACCCGCGTGCTGACCCACCGGATTGCCTGGCTGATCGCGAACCGCAAGGCACCGCCTTGGGCGATTCTGGCGATTACGTTTACGAATAAGGCCGCCCGGGAGATGCAGGATCGTGTCTCCAAGCTGGTAGGGCCGGAGGGCCGGGATATCTGGGTATCCACTTTTCACTCCATGTGTGTGCGGATTCTGCGGAAGGATATCGATCAGATCGGCTTTACCTCGAATTTCTCCATTCTGGATTCGACAGACCAACTGTCCGTTATCCGCAATTGTATGAAGGATCTGGACATTGATACCAAGAAGTTCGAGCCGAAGGCCATCCAGGCCGTTATTAGCACGAACAAGAATGAGCTGATCACACCGGCGCAGTATGAGCAGAAGGTTGGCGATTATTTTGAAGGCTTGGTTGCCAAGGTATACACCAAATACCAGCATCGGCTGAGAAGTAATAACTCTCTGGATTTCGATGACCTGATTATGAAGACGATCGAGCTGTTCAAGGAGAAGCCGGATGTACTGGATTTCTATCAGAAGAAGTTCAAGTATATTCATGTCGATGAGTATCAGGATACGAACCGGGCGCAGTACATGCTCTGCCGGATGCTGGCTGAAGGCCACCACCGGATCTGCGTGGTCGGGGACAGTGACCAGTCGATCTACCGCTGGCGCGGGGCGGATATCTCGAACATCCTGAACTTCGAAGAGGATTACCCCGAAGCCCAGACGATTCTGCTGGAGCAGAATTACCGTTCCACCTCGAACATTCTGAATGCCGCCAACGGCGTGATTGCCCTCAATACGGGCCGCAAGCCGAAGAAGCTGTGGACCGACTCCGATGAAGGCGCGAAGATCAAGGTGTTCCGCGGTGACACCGAGCACGACGAAGGATATTTCGTCACCGGGGAGATCACCAAGAATGTGAAGCAGGGACAGGCTTACCAGAACCATGCGATTCTGTACCGTACAAACGCCCAGTCCCGTGTAATAGAAGAAATTCTGATCAAATCGGATATTCCCTACCAGATTGTCGGAGGGATCAAGTTCTATGACCGTAAAGAAATCAAGGATCTGCTGGCGTATCTCCGCCTGCTGTCTAATCCTGATGATGATATCAGTCTGACGCGAATTATTAATGTTCCTAAGCGCGGGCTGGGGGATACAACCGTTGGCAAGCTGGCGGCAGCGGCTGCTTCTCAGGGCGTCTCGATTTTCCGGGCGTTGCAGACAGTGGATGATCTAGGGTTCGCCGGACGGACCCGCAATACGCTGGTGGAATTCTACGATATGATCGAAGCCTTGCACCGGATGGTGGAATTCCTCTCGGTGACAGAGCTGACGGAGAAGATTTTGGAGTTGTCCCAGTACCGCCTTGAATTGCAGAATGAGAATACGCTGGAGTCCCGTTCACGCCTGGAGAACATTGACGAGTTCCTGTCTGTTACGATGGAATTCGAGAAGAATAATGAAGACAAGTCACTGGTCTCCTTCTTGACCGATCTGGCACTGATCGCGGACATCGACAGCGTGAACGATGATGAGGAACGCAGTGATGCGGTGGTGCTGATGACGATGCACAGCGCGAAGGGGCTGGAGTTCCCGACTGTCTTCATCATCGGGATGGAGGAAGGGGTGTTCCCGCACAGCCGTGCCTTCCAGGACAATGATGAACTGGAAGAAGAACGCCGGCTGGCGTATGTGGGCATTACCCGTGCGGAGAAGCAGCTGTTCCTCAGCTGCGCACGGATGCGCACGTTGTTCGGGCGGACGAACGCGAATGCGCCGTCCCGCTTCCTGGAGGAGATTCCGGAGGAGCTGAAGGAAGATACCGTCCGTGAATCGGACCGCTTCCGGCGCGGAGGCGCGGAGGCAGGCGGTGCCTATGGCGGCCGGGGCTTCGGCGGAAGCGGAGGCGGCCGGGGGAACTTCGGCAGCCGCACCGCTGCTGCCGGGAACGCGCCGGGAGGCGGCGGGTCCGCCAGCTTCGGCAGCGGCAGCTCGGCAAGCGCGGTACCTGGCGCGGGCCGTGTTGTGGTCACGACCGGAGGCGCGCAGCGCACGACGGGCGGGGCCGGGGCGGCTGCGGAGGCCGGAGGCTTCAAGGCGGGCGACAAGGTGTCCCACGGCAAATGGGGCATCGGCACCATTGTAGCCGTGAAGGGCAGCGGCAACGATACGGAGCTGCAGATTGCTTTCCCGGCCCCGGTAGGCGTCAAGCGCCTGCTGGCCGGCTTTGCGCCGATCACCAAAGTTGAATAAATCAAGCTTGCGATTAACGGCAGTGCTTTTGGATCACGCTAACCGTAGGAAACCCATTTGACGGAGGGATGTGCCGGATGGATATTATGTTCACGATGGAAGAACTTGTTGCCGAGCTGAATCAATACAATTATCACTACTATACGCTGGATACCCCGCAGATCAGCGACAAGGAATACGATGTTCTCTACGATAAGCTGGTAGCACTGGAAGCGGAGAGCGGAATTGTGTTGCCGCATTCTCCGACCCAGCGGGTAGGCGGGGAGCTGCTGAAGGGGTTCACACCGCACCGCCACCTGGCACCGCTGTGGAGTCTGGATAAGGCACAGAACATTGAACAGCTTCGTACCTGGAACACCCGTGTGCTGAAGCTGGTGAATGATTATAACACCAAGAACCCGGACAATCCGCTGCCGGAGCCGTGTTATGCCGTGGAGCTGAAGTTCGATGGTTTGACGCTGAACCTGACCTATCGTGACGGGGCGCTTGTACAAGCAGCTACCCGCGGCAACGGGGTGACAGGTGAGGGAATTCTGGCTCAGGTGAAGACGATCAAGTCCGTTCCGCTGAATATTCCGTTCAAGGAAGGCGTTATTGAAGTGCAGGGCGAGGGAATTATGAATTTGTCTGTATTGGCGGATTATAATACCCGCGCAGCAGAGCCGCTGAAGAATGCACGCAATGGTGCTGCGGGTGCGCTGCGCAACCTGAATCCCAAGATGACGGCCGACCGCAGGCTGAATGCTTTCTTTTATAATGTGGGGTATGCAGAGGGCGTACAGTTCGGCGATCACCAAGAGATGATGGATTTCCTGCGCAGCAACCGGTTCAAGGTTAACCCTTACCTCAACTACTTCAGCAATTTCGATGATGTGACCGAGCAGCTGGCAGAGATTGAAGAGAGCCGTTCCGGTCTGGATTATTTGATTGACGGAGCAGTGATTAAGGTCACGGACTTCCGCATCCGCGAGGCGCTGGGGTACACCGACAAGTTCCCGCGCTGGGCCGTTGCCTATAAATTCGAGGCGGAAGAGACCACAACCATTCTGGAATCTGTAAGCTGGAATGTCGGACGTACCGGCAAAGTGACTCCGCTCGCGCGGGTGGAGGCTGTAGAACTAGCCGGGGTTACGGTGCAGAACTGCACCCTTAACAACGTGGGCGATATTGAGCGCAAGAATTTGAAGTTCGCACTGGGCACACGGGTGTTCATCCGCCGCTCCAATGATGTTATCCCAGAGATTCTGGGCAAGGTGACAGAAGAGAGTGACGGCGGGGAGATCCTATTCCCTGAGGAGTGCCCGGCCTGTGGATTCCCGCTGGAGATGCGCGGCGCTCATCTGTTCTGCAACAACAAGCTTGACTGCAAGCCGCAGATTGTCAGCCGGATTACTCATTTTGCATCGAGAGATGCCATGGATATCGAGACGTTCAGTGAGAAGACGGCGGCTCAGCTGCATGAGGAGCTTAGTGTACGGGAGCCTGCGGATCTGTATGAGCTAACCTTCGACCAGCTGGTGAAGCTGGAACGGTTCGGAGAGAAGAAGGCAGCGAATCTGCTGAAGGCACTCGAAGACAGCAAGGGCAGAGATCTGGCATCCTTCCTCTATGCGCTCGGCATTCCTAATACCGGCAAAGCTACAACAAGAATGCTGGCCGACCATTACCGCAGCCTGGAAGCCGTCATGTCTGCTACAGCGGAGGAGCTGGCCGGGCTGCCGGATATCGGGGGGATTGTGGCGGAGAGCATCGTGAACTATTTTGCCGATCCGTTCGTAGTGGTCAGCATTGACCGTATGCGGGCGCTGGGGGTAGAGGCCAAGGCTCCAGAAGCTCCGCGTGTAATTGCTACCAACTCTTACTTCAGCGGTTTAACCGTTGTACTCACAGGTACGCTGCACAAAATGACCCGCGAAGAAGCTGCCGAACGCCTGGAAGCTCTGGGAGCCAAGGTATCCGGCAGCGTCTCGAAGAAGACCGACCTGGTCATCGCCGGGGAGAAGGCGGGCAGCAAGCTGGCCAAGGCGCAGCAACTAGGGGTCAAGGTCATCGAAGATGAAGATGAGCTGATTCGCTTGCTGGAGTTGTAAAGTGAGAACGATCAACGGATAGAGTGTATAGAGAGTCCTGTAACTCCTTTGCCTGACGGCGGTGGGGTACAGGGCTTTTTTATGTACGTGTGAACACTTGATAATTTAATACAACTCCATACTTATTTTGACAGTTAGTTAATCTTTCGAGGGTAAGCTTGGGATTAGAACCGTCACAATGAGGAAGGGGTATATGATGAACAAGTTAATGAGGGGCATGATTGTTGGAGGATTGGCGGCAGCCGTAGTATCAGGAGCAACCCTTGCAGGTGCAGCCAAGAGCCCGGCTAATTCCGGGGGCGCTGCCAAGGCCCAGTCTAAGAATCTTATCGTTCTGATCGGCGACGGCATGGGCCCGGCCCAAGTGTCTGCGGCAAGATATTTTCAGCAATATACCAAGGGTGTTAAGCACCTGAACCTCGATCCATACTACGTGGGACAAGCTACTACATATGCAGACCGGGGAGAGGACAGCGGTAAAATCGTATCCGGGATCGTCACAGATTCCGCCTCAGCCGGTACTGCATTTGCTACAGGCCATAAAACCTACAACGCGGGCATCAGTGTCTCTAATGAGGATGTCTCCAAGCCGTTTGCTTCCATAATCGAAGCTGCGGAGAGCGCGGGCAAGGCCACCGGACTTGTGACCACTGCCCGTATCACCCATGCCACACCAGCTGTATATGCATCCCATGTCCGTAACCGTGACAATGAGTCAGCGATCGCCTCACAGTATCTGGAGAGCGGTGTAGATGTGCTTATGGGCGGCGGGAAGCAGTTCTTCCTGACCAAGGATGAGAAGGGCAAACGTACGGATAAGAACCTGCTGCCGGACTTCAAGGCTAAAGGGTACACAGTTGTTGAGAATACCACCGCCTTAAATGCACTTACTTCCAAGAATACCAAGGTGTTAGGCTTGTTCGGTAACTCCCATGTGGCTTACACTCCAGACCGCACTCCGGAAATTCCGAGCCTGGCGGGGATGACCTCCAAGGCCCTGAATATTCTGTCCACCGATAAAGACGGCTTCGTTATGATGATTGAAGGCGGGCGTATTGACCATGCCGGTCATGCCAACGATCTGCCGACCCTCGTGCAGGAAGCGCTCGACTTCGATGCAGCCTTCAAGACTGCCGTTGATTTTGCGAAGAAAAACGGCAACACCTCCGTGGTCGTTACGGCTGACCATGAGACAGGCGGCCTCTCACTCTCGCGTGACAATATCTATGAGATCAACATCGATCTGTGGAACAAGCAGAAGCATTCCTCCGAGAGTCTGGCAGCCGATCTTGAAGCCGCACAGACACCGGAAGAGATCCGCAAGATCGTAACGGCAAACACCTGGATTACAGATCTGACGGACGAGGAAGTTACCCAGATTATGAATGGCGACGGTTCTTCGTACAAACGCGAAGGCGCATATAATGCAGTGATTTCCAAGCGCCTGCTGGTCGGCTGGTCGGGTCACGGCCACTCTGCGGTGGATGTTGGGGTGTGGGCGTATGGCCCGATTGCTGACAAGGTGAAGGGACAGATCGACAACACGCAGATTGCCACTGTGGGAGCAGGAATCCTGGGACTTGATCTGAACAAGCGTTCCGCAGAGCTGCAGTCGAAGTATCTCTATCCGAAATTCAAAATTAGCCGGGACAATGAGGTGCTCTACCCGGCACAGGCACTGGTGAAGGCGCTTGGAGGAACCTATACAGGGAATACTTCCTCCGCCAAGCTCACTATTGGAAAGAATACGATTGAAGTCGATCTGACCGGTAAAACAGCGAAGCTGAACAGCAAAGCGGCCGCATATACAGTGGATGTGGATAACAACGTACTCTACCTTCCGCTTAGTGCATTCAACCAGTTGAAGGGCAAGACCTTAACCTGGGATGCCTTGTCCGAACGTATTGTCCTCAGATAGGAGTGGCTCTTATTGCTCCAGATTCAGAATGTAACCAAACAATTCAAAGTGGACGGCAGAGCTGTGCCGATTCTTGATATCCCGCTTTGGAAGGTTGAAAAGGGAGAGCGCGTAGCCATTACCGGACCCAGCGGGTCCGGTAAAAGCACGCTTTTGCACCTGATCAGCGGCATCATGCGTGCAGATGGCGGCAGAATTACAGTAGATGGACAGCGGCTTCAAGAGTTAACTGAGGCGAAGCGCGATGCCTTCCGTGCTTCTGCTATAGGCTATGTGCTGCAGGACTTCCATCTGATTCCCTCGCTGACCGCACGGCAAAATGTCGAGATTGCCATGACGGCCCGGCTTCCGCAAAAGGAGCGGCGGCGCATAGTGGACGGCTGGCTGGAGCAGGTGGGCCTGGGGGGCCGCGGAAGGCATCTGCCTTCCCAGCTCTCACGCGGGCAGCAGCAGCGCGTTGCCATTGTAAGAGCCATGGTCAATCACCCGCCGCTTCTGCTGGCAGATGAACCGACAGGCAGCTTGGACTGGGAGACGGCCGATGAGATATCCTCTCTGCTCTTGGAGCTTAGCGCAGCGCATGGACACACCTTAATCGTGGTAACCCATGACCTCAATATGGCTGAACGGTTTCCGCACCGCTTGAACATTCAGGATATCAACCAAGTGCACCGGGAGGTATCAGCCCGTCAGCGGTCTTCGTTCAGCGGGATGGACAAGGAGGGGATTTCACTATGAGCCTGTTCCGGCTCACCCTCCGCAATGTGCTGCACCGGCGGTTCCTGTCTCTGCTTACCGTGTGCGCCGTGGCCATTACAGTGGCCTTTATTGTCTTGCTTGTTTTGTCCCGGCAGAGTGTAGAGCAGGGGGCCAAGAAAGGCTATGGGCCCTTTGATCTTGTCATAGGCGCAGCGGGCAGTGAGACACAGCTGGTACTCAATACCTTTTATCATATCGGCGCACCAACCGGGAATATCCCGCTTGCTGTGCTGGATGAGGCACGGCAGGACCCGTCTGTGGAAGCCGCTTATGCAATGACCACGGGCGACAACTACAAGGGCTATCCAATTGTCGGGATAGATTCCGGGTACTTCTTCACCCGTTACGGCGGCAGCAGACTACAGGAAGGCAAGATGTATGCCGATACTGGAGAGACGATTGTAGGCTCTTACGTCGCCCGGTCGCTGGGATTGAAGATAGGCGATACCTTTGCGGGGGCGCATGGACTGGTGCAGGGAGAAGACCACGAATCCTCAGCTCCTGAGCATGAGGAGGGTCATGAGGAGGAGCATGCAGCCGGAGAATCAGGCGGGCATGCCCATGGAGATTTTCGGTACAGGGTAGCGGGTATTCTTCCAGAACTCCATACTCCGGATGACCGTGCGGTCTTTACAACGGTGGACTATGCCTGGGCTGTACATGGGCTGGCGCCTGAGGAGCGGGAGATTACGGCAGTGCTGGTTAAGCCGGCTAGTCTGCTGGGGGCCCATGATTTGAAGCAGGCGTTCGATGGCAGCAGCGGTATTCAGGCGGTGTATACCAGCAAGGCTGTGTCCGATGTGTTGAATGCAGTGGATCAGGGCTCCCGGCTGCTTGGGATGTTGACGGCCATATGTGTGCTGCTCGCAGGTATTGCGATTCTATTATCGCTTGTTGCAGCAGCCTCGGAGCGGACCAAGGATGTCGGAATTCTGCGTCTTCTCGGAAAATCACGGGCCTACGTATGGCTGTCCTTGACCACAGAAGGCCTGCTGGTAACGGCAACCGGACTTATCGCGGGGCTTGTGACCGGTCATTTAGGTGCCTATCTGCTGAGGGATATGCTGTTCTCGCAGGCGGGCATTCAAATCGAGCCCTATCACTGGACACCGGAGCATTGGCTTATTGTGCTTGGGGCGCTGGCTATAGGTCTGCTGTCCTCGCTTGGACCGGCCTTCCGGATGTACCGGATGCATCCGCTCGCCTTGTTCAAATCATAGGAGGTACGTTCAATTGATACGACTACAAGGAAGAATGCTTCTGCTGTCAGGAGCTGTGACAGGTATGCTGCTGCTTCAGGCATGCGGCCAGAATACTGCTACTAATGGGAACGGGGAGTCCTTTGCGGCGGTGGCGGAAGCTCCGCAGAGCACTGCGGAAGTCACGGTGGAAGCACAGATATCCGCATCCCCTTCCCCGCAGGCCCCTTCTCCGGAGGCCACTGTTCCAGTTGCCAAGGGCGGAGCTGCTGCGTCTGCTGTTCCATCCAAAGGTGCGGATGCCGGATCCAAGGTGACGGTTACGTTCAAGCCGTCTCCATCGCCTGCTGCTGCACCTGTTGAGACGGCTTCCCGGAAGACCCCTGGGAAGACCGTAACTACTACTCCGAGTCCGGCAGCCTCATCTTCTGTACAAAGCCCCCGCCCAGCGGGAGTGTCTAAGGATACCAGGGGGAGTAGAGATGAAGCAGAACCCGTCAAGGCTGGATCTGCTCCGGCATTGAGCGTATCGCCTTCACCGTCTGCGGCAGCAACGGCTACCGTGGTTGCTGCCTCCACAGGGAATACAGCCATAGACTGGAACGGTTTTTTTGACGGAGACGATCAGACCCGGCCCTCAGAGCACTTCTGGGATCTTAGCGGACAGCAGGTTACCATTAAGGGATTCATGGGTGAGGTCCTTTCTTTTGAGAAAAACTGGTTCCTGCTTATTCCCGAACCGGGTGCAGAGTGTCCGTTCGATAATGGGGATGAGACCTACTGGAACAAGATTATGATCGTGTTTGTTCCTGAAGGCAGTAAGCTCCGCTACACCTCTGGTCCGCTGGAAATATCGGGGCGTCTGGATGTCGGAATCAAGATTGACGAGTCCGGCTACAAAACCATGTTCCGCCTGTACGACGCTTCCTTCAAAAGCCTGTGATCCATGAAGCAAGAACCAAAAAACCTCCAAATCCCGGATTGGGAAAGGAGGTTTTTTAAAATATAAGAATGTATAGGTTTCACGCTATCCATTATCCTTCTATTTCTCGCTGAAACGGTACCGTCCTTTAAAAGGACGGCAAAGCCGTTTCCACTTGTCTGAATAGAGGACAGAAGCTACATTACACCCGCTTCGCACCCGGCAGCCAGGCATCTTTATCGTATCCCCGCTGTTCCCAGTACCCGACATAATCTTCATTGATTAACTCAATGCGGTTCAGCCATTTGACTGATTTATAGGCATACATTTGCGGAGTAACGAGGCGAACCGGCCCGCCGAGCTGATTGGGGATAGGTTTGCCATCGTGCATCACAGCCACCATGATATCGTCCATCCTCGCCTGATCTAGAGTGAGTGAGTCCGTATAGACACCGTCTCCCGAGTAGAACTTGACCATGACGGCCCCAGGCTGCACACCGGCCATATCGAGCAGCTTTGAGAGGGGGAGGCCCTCCCATGTATTTTTGTACACAGACCAGCCTGTTACGCAGTGAAAATCACTGACCTGCACCTCGCGCTGCAGCTTGACGAACTCTTCCCAGTTCCAGCTCAGCTTTTTATCCACCAGGCCATCAATGGTAAAAGACCAGTTGGAGTTGTCGAACGCGGGAATGGCCGTGACCGTATATACGCGAAAGCTGCCCTCGGCTCCCCCGCCGATAGGAGGTGCCGATTCCGCCAGCGGAATAGGATCGGGAACCAATGCATTGGCATTGCTTGCCGCATAGTCGGCTGTGCCGGGAAACTGCAGGGATTTACCGATCCAGCGGACAAAAGTTGGGCCGAGCGTGACAGCAAGCCCTGCGCCTACCGCAACCTTAATGAACCCGCGGCGTGAATACATAGGCTGGGCTTCAGAAGGAGCCGCGCGCCGTGTCCGGCTTGCGGGAGAAGAGGCCTCTTCAACAGGGACAGCTTCTGCCACAATCGTGCGCTTCTTGGGCTCCTTCAGCCACTTCACCCGTGTAATGGAGTGATAGATGATGACTGGCAGGCCGACCCAGGTCAGCAGATCATGAATGAATAACGCAGTATTCGCTGCTCTCGGCCCGGCAAGCCTGAACAGCCAGAGCACAACCCCTGAGATCAGCCAGCCGATCAAAAGCGTCAGCACGAAGAGGACGTTGGCTTTTTGCGCAGGTTTACCTTTGAGCCGCTTCCAGTGCTTCGCCGCCAGGAGCAGATAGTAGACCACAGGGATCAACAGCGCCAGACCGAACACGATATGGCCCCATTTCAGCCACACTCTGCCCTCACCCAGCAGCTCTCTCCAGAAGCCGCCTACCAGCATCAGACCGCTAAGGGCAAGAATTAAGACCAGCCAGGCATTCCACAAGTGAATCGAGACGAGCTTCTTGCCGTATCCTTTGCGAAGGGTTGTAAGTAAGTTTTTCAAGCGTTTAGCCTCCTCTGGTGCCTCCACCTTAGAGTGATTAATTCAAGTTTTAACTAATTGTACCGCAAAAAGTGTCCCTTGAATAATTCTCTGCCGTTATCCAGATTCAGCGGATTATTCCGCTGCCCATTCCTCCAGCTTCTTGTCGCCGGGCAGCAGCAGGGCCAGCAGACCGAGCAGCGGCAGGAAGCCGCAGGCCACGAACACCGTGGCTATTCCGATCGTGTCGATCAGATGCCCAATTACGACAGAGCCAATTCCGCCAAGCCCGAAGGCAAGGCCGGTAATAAGACCCGAGACCGTACCGATATTGCCTGGATACAGCATCTGCGCGTAGATCACAGTGACGGAGAAGCTGGATAATAGAATGAACCCGGAGATGATCAGCAGCACGGCCGCCCAGAACTGGTTCACAAAAGGCAGGGCCAGCGCAAAAGGCACCGTCCCGATCATCGACACCAGAATAAGATTGCGGCGGCCGAAGCGGTCTGCCAGCGGGCCCCCGAAGAAGGTGCCGACAGCGCCGGCAGCGAGATAGATGAAGATATAGATCTGAGCCTTATCCAGCGTCATCCCGTATTTGTCCATTAAATAGAAGGCATAATACCCGCCGATGGAGGCGCCGTACCAGGATCGCACGAATACGATGAAGACCAGAATAACCGTTGTAATCAGAATACGTTTGCTGCGGGCAGGGTCGATAGAGCGTGACGCTGACTTTTTGCGGAAGGTGTATCCGGCATCCAGCATCTCTCGGTACCAGCGGGCCACATAGGCCTGGATGGCGACTCCGGCAGCGGCGATAACGGTGAAGCCGAGAGCACCCATCTGACCGAAGGGAATGAATACCCACTTCATTAATAGAGGACCCAAGGCCTGGCCGGCGTTGCCGCCCACCTGAAATATGGATTGCGACAGCCCCTTGCGCTGACCGGCAGCCATATGAGCCACACGCATCCCTTCCGGATGGAACGCAGCTGATCCGAAGCCCACAAGCATTACGGATACAATCACTAATACATAATTACCTGCAAAAGCGAGCAGGAACACCCCGGCAAAGGTACAGCACATCCCTAGCGGGAGCAGGATCGGACGCGGCTTCCGGTCAGCGGCGAAGCCGATAATAGGCTGAATCACCGAAGAGGTGAGATTCAGCGCGAACGCTATCCAGCCGATCTGGGCATAGGAGAGTACCAGATTATCCTTTAGTACAGGGAACATCGCCGGAATCAGTGCCTGAATGGAATCATTGAATAAATGAACAAAGCTGACAGCAAGCAAAATACGGTAGATGGTAGCCTGCTGCAGATTTCGTGATTCCCCCAGAGGGCCGGGTGGAGCTTGAGGCAGGGTCTTGTTGGACATTTGAACTCCTTTCAGGAACATTTAATAAATAAGTTATCTATGGACACGAAGATAAATTCTATTGTAGCGACAAATGAAGTATTATGGGAATCAATTTGTGCAGGGCTGCGGTGAACTATTCATTATTAACTCAAAAAAAGCAGTGCTTAATCCTATTATAAAAAAAGACTTGCAAACGCTTGGAGCGCGTGATATATTATTTCTTGTGCTTATGAGACATCGACGCTGAATTGAGCGGCGGAAGAAAAATAAGTTGACAACAAACGTAATAAAATGATATGATCTAATTCCTGTGCAAGAGACATAACGTTGAAATGCCGGGAGCAAGTTCTTTGAAAACTGAACAAATGGAACGCTTTAATTTTTACAAGATTCATTCAATGAATCGTCAGTTTCAAAATGAGCAATCGCTCTTTTCGATAGTTTTCGGATGGTTATTTCCTCAAAGTGATTTGGGTGAAGCAGCCGCTCGGAAAAACCTAATTGGAGAGTTTGATCCTGGCTCAGGACGAACGCTGGCGGCATGCCTAATACATGCAAGTCGAGCGGAGTTTGAGAGGAAGCTTGCTTCCTTTCAAACTTAGCGGCGGACGGGTGAGTAACACGTAGGCAACCTGCCCTCAAGCCTGGGATAACTACCGGAAACGGTAGCTAATACCGGATAATTTCTTTCTTCTCCTGAGGAGAGAATGAAAGGCGGAGCAATCTGCTGCTTGGGGATGGGCCTGCGGCGCATTAGCTAGTTGGTGGGGTAACGGCCCACCAAGGCGACGATGCGTAGCCGACCTGAGAGGGTGAACGGCCACACTGGGACTGAGACACGGCCCAGACTCCTACGGGAGGCAGCAGTAGGGAATCTTCCGCAATGGGCGCAAGCCTGACGGAGCAACGCCGCGTGAGTGATGAAGGTTTTCGGATCGTAAAGCTCTGTTGCCAGGGAAGAACGTCCGGTAGAGTAACTGCTGCCGGAGTGACGGTACCTGAGAAGAAAGCCCCGGCTAACTACGTGCCAGCAGCCGCGGTAATACGTAGGGGGCAAGCGTTGTCCGGAATTATTGGGCGTAAAGCGCGCGCAGGCGGTTATTTAAGTCTGGTGTTTAAACCTTGGGCTCAACCTGAGGTCGCACTGGAAACTGGGTGACTTGAGTACAGAAGAGGAAAGTGGAATTCCACGTGTAGCGGTGAAATGCGTAGATATGTGGAGGAACACCAGTGGCGAAGGCGACTTTCTGGGCTGTAACTGACGCTGAGGCGCGAAAGCGTGGGGAGCAAACAGGATTAGATACCCTGGTAGTCCACGCCGTAAACGATGAGTGCTAGGTGTTAGGGGTTTCGATACCCTTGGTGCCGAAGTTAACACAGTAAGCACTCCGCCTGGGGAGTACGGTCGCAAGACTGAAACTCAAAGGAATTGACGGGGACCCGCACAAGCAGTGGAGTATGTGGTTTAATTCGAAGCAACGCGAAGAACCTTACCAGGTCTTGACATCCAACTAACGAAGCAGAGATGCATCAGGTGCCCTTCGGGGAAAGTTGAGACAGGTGGTGCATGGTTGTCGTCAGCTCGTGTCGTGAGATGTTGGGTTAAGTCCCGCAACGAGCGCAACCCTTGACTTTAGTTGCCAGCAGGTTGAGCTGGGCACTCTAGAGTGACTGCCGGTGACAAACCGGAGGAAGGTGGGGATGACGTCAAATCATCATGCCCCTTATGACCTGGGCTACACACGTACTACAATGGCCGGTACAACGGGAAGCGAAGCCGCGAGGTGGAGCCAATCCCAGCAAAGCCGGTCTCAGTTCGGATTGCAGGCTGCAACTCGCCTGCATGAAGTCGGAATTGCTAGTAATCGCGGATCAGCATGCCGCGGTGAATACGTTCCCGGGTCTTGTACACACCGCCCGTCACACCACGAGAGTTTACAACACCCGAAGTCGGTGGGGTAACCCGCAAGGGAGCCAGCCGCCGAAGGTGGGGTAGATGATTGGGGTGAAGTCGTAACAAGGTAGCCGTATCGGAAGGTGCGGCTGGATCACCTCCTTTCTATGGAGAATCGTCTTCTGCAATGAAGACATTCAAATAAAAGTCTTCAGGAAGCTTGCTTCCTGAAGTAGGCTTTACTTCGTAAAGCCTTGAGCGTTTCCATTTGTTCGGTTTTGATGGAATTTGCGGGGCCATAGCTCAGCTGGGAGAGCGCCTGCCTTGCAAGCAGGAGGTCAGCGGTTCGATCCCGCTTGGCTCCACCAACAAACTTCATCTATTTGTTATGTCTGAAATACTAGATACATTGTCTGTTATTCCGAACATCACAGCCGTGATTGTCCCGTAATAACAGCAACTTGATCCTTGAAAACTGGATACCGAAACGAATTTGCGTTTTAGAACATTCCTTTAAGCTGAACTTGTGTAAACAAGTTTCAATAATTAGTAATGCTAAGCGATGGTTTTGGATGGTGAGCGACTTTTAGCTTTGAATAATCTAGCATACGGAGTAATCCGGGTGCGCTATTCAAAACAAGATGAGCGAATGAGCCAATACCGGAGCGATTGGTTAAGCTACTAAGAGCACACGGAGGATGCCTAGGCGCCAGGAGCCGACGAAGGACGTGGCGAACAACGAAACTGCCTCGGGGAGCTGTAAGCAAGCTTTGATCCGGGGGTGTCCGAATGGGGAAACCCAGCTGTGGTAATTCGCAGTTACTCGTATCTGAATACATAGGATACGCAGAGGCAGACCAGGGGAACTGAAACATCTAAGTACCCTGAGGAAGAGAAAACAATAGTGATTCCGTCAGTAGCGGCGAGCGAACGCGGAACAGCCTAAACCAAGAGGCTTGCCTCTTGGGGTTGTGGGACGTCTCACATGGAGTTACAAAGGAATATGGTAGGCGAAGAGGTCTGGAAAGGCCCGCGATAGAGGTAAAAGCCCTGTAGCCGAAATGGTATTCTCTCCGAGACGGATCCCGAGTAGTGCGGGGCACGTGAAACCCCGTATGAATCCAGCAGGACCATCTGCTAAGGCTAAATACTACCTGGCGACCGATAGTGAAACAGTACCGTGAGGGAAAGGTGAAAAGCACCCCGGAAGGGGAGTGAAATAGAACCTGAAACCGTGTGCTTACAAAAAGTCAGAGCCCTTTTTATGGGTGATGGCGTGCCTTTTGTAGAATGAACCGGCGAGTTACGTTTAACATGCAAGGTTAAGGTGAGAAGCCGGAGCCGCAGCGAAAGCGAGTCTGAATAGGGCGATTAAGTATGTGGACGTAGACCCGAAACCGTGTGATCTACCCCTGTCCAGGGTGAAGGTGCGGTAACACGCACTGGAGGCCCGAACCCACGCATGTTGAAAAATGCGGGGATGAGGTGGGGGTAGCGGAGAAATTCCAATCGAACTCGGAGATAGCTGGTTCTCCCCGAAATAGCTTTAGGGCTAGCCTCGGTGAATGGAGTGGTGGAGGTAGAGCACTGATTGGGTGCGGGGCCCGCAAGGGTTACCAAGCTCAGTCAAACTCCGAATGCCATTTACTTCTTGCCGGGAGTCAGACAGTGAGTGCTAAGATCCATTGTCAAAAGGGAAACAGCCCAGACCATCAGCTAAGGTCCCCAAGTGTGTGTTAAGTGGGAAAGGATGTGGAGTTGCACAGACAACCAGGATGTTGGCTTAGAAGCAGCCACCATTGAAAGAGTGCGTAATAGCTCACTGGTCGAGTGACTCTGCGCCGAAAATGTAACGGGGCTAAACACACCACCGAAGCTATGGCTAGATACTTTGTATCTGGGGTAGGGGAGCGTTGTATATACGTTGAAGGTGTACCGTAAGGAGCGCTGGAGAGTATACAAGTGAGAATGCCGGTATGAGTAACGAAAAGATCAGTGAGAATCTGATCCGCCGAAAGCCCAAGGTTTCCTGAGGAAGGCTCGTCCGCTCAGGGTAAGTCGGGACCTAAGGCGAGGCCGAAAGGCGTAGTCGAAGGACAACAGTTTGAAATTACTGTACCACCGTAATCCGCTATGAGCGATGGGGTGACGCAGGAGGGTAGTGACGCGGACTGATGGATGTCCGTCTAAGCAGTGAGGCTGGTGTGTAGGCAAATCCGCACACCGTAAGGCTGGGCTGTGATGGGGAGCGAAAATTACAGTAGCGAAGGTCATGATCTCACACTGCCAAGAAAAGCCTCTAGTCAGGAGAAGGTGCCCGTACCGCAAACCGACACAGGTAGGCGAGAAGAGAATTCTAAGGCGCGCGGAAGAACTCTCGTTAAGGAACTCGGCAAAATGACCCCGTAACTTCGGGAGAAGGGGTGCCTCGGTAGGGTGAATAGCCCGAGGGGGCCGCAGTGAAAAGGCCCAAGCGACTGTTTAGCAAAAACACAGGTCTGTGCGAAGCCGTAAGGCGAAGTATACGGGCTGACGCCTGCCCGGTGCTGGAAGGTTAAGGGGAGCGGTTAGGACTTAGTCCGAAGCTGTGAACCGAAGCCCCAGTAAACGGCGGCCGTAACTATAACGGTCCTAAGGTAGCGAAATTCCTTGTCAGGTAAATTCTGACCCGCACGAATGGCGTAACGACTTGGGCGCTGTCTCAACGAGAGATCCGGTGAAATTTTAATACCTGTGAAGATGCAGGTTACCCGCGACAAGACGGAAAGACCCCATGGAGCTTTACTGCAGCTTGATATTGAATTTGGGTACGATCTGTACAGGATAGGTGGGAGCCGTGGAGGCAGGAGCGCAAGCTTCTGCGGAGGCGCCGTTGGGATACCACCCTGATCGTATCTAGGTTCTAACCTAGTGCCCTTATCGGGTACGGGGACCGTGTCAGGCGGGCAGTTTGACTGGGGCGGTCGCCTCCTAAAGAGTAACGGAGGCGTTCAAAGGTTCCCTCAGAATGGTTGGAAATCATTCGCAGAGTGCAAAGGCATAAGGGAGCTTGACTGCGAGACCTACAAGTCGAGCAGGGACGAAAGTCGGACTTAGTGATCCGGTGGTACCGCATGGAAGGGCCATCGCTCAACGGATAAAAGCTACCCTGGGGATAACAGGCTTATCTCCCCCAAGAGTCCACATCGACGGGGAGGTTTGGCACCTCGATGTCGGCTCATCGCATCCTGGGGCTGAAGTAGGTCCCAAGGGTTGGGCTGTTCGCCCATTAAAGCGGTACGCGAGCTGGGTTCAGAACGTCGTGAGACAGTTCGGTCCCTATCTGTCGTGGGCGCAGGAAATTTGAGAGGAGCTGTCCTTAGTACGAGAGGACCGGGATGGACGTACCGCTGGTGCATCAGTTGTTCCGCCAGGAGCATGGCTGAGTAGCTACGTACGGACGGGATAAGCGCTGAAAGCATCTAAGCGTGAAGCCCCCCTCAAGATGAGATTTCCCAGTATGTAAGACCCCTTGAAGACGACGAGGTAGATAGGTTGGAGGTGGAAGTGCAGCAATGCATGGAGCTGACCAATACTAATCGGTCGAGGGCTTATCCAAAAGCTACCCCAAAAAGTGAAGAAGAGGCTGACGAAGCCGATTCCGAATACTTTCCGGGGGCCCCGTAAGAAGGGCAAACACAAATTCGTTTCGGATTCAGTTTTCAGGAATCAAATTCCTGAAGCATTTACGCTGTAAATGCCCGTTTGGTGGCGATAGCGGAGGGGTTCCACACGTACCCATCCCGAACACGACCGTTAAGCCCTCCAGCGCCGATGGTACTTGGACCGAAGGGTCCTGGGAGAGTAGGACGTTGCCAAGCACACATGAGCCATTGTTGAGCAATCGACAGTGGTTTTTTTGCGTGCAGGCAGGGCTGTGGAAAAGCTGTGGATAGATTTCAGTAAGTACAGAAAAGTTGCGCACATGTGGATACCTTTGCAGGAACAAATTGATCCCCGGATTATGGGGACATAACGCATAATATTGTGGATGAGTCAAGCAAAAACATGAGTAATACACCGATTTTGTGGATAAAAAGTGAATATTGTGGATAGATAAAACATATTCGTGGATAACTCATTTCAGTCGGAAAGAATCTCTTTCCGGTTTTTTGCGTTGCTGTGCAAAAGCTGTGGATAACTATTCTTTTTGCAGCTGATGGCAAGCCTCTATTAGCATCTGGCGGCTTCGCTTGTTATACTCTCTATTAAGCAAATAACTGGAGCTAATTTATGAAATGTAACGGGGGGAACAGAATGGAAATCAGGCAATTACGTGCCGGAGAATTTGAGGACAGCCTGAGCTTGTCCGAATATGCTTTTAAATATAAGGTTTCAGCAGAAGATAGAGTACGTGCCAAGGAAAAATTCAAACCGGAACAAACCTGGGCGATTTTTGAAGGGGACAGCATCGGTGCGAAGCTGACGCTTCTTCCGTTACAGGTATATATACAAGGCAAGCCCGTTTCTATGGGGGGCATCGCCGGTGTAGCTACTTGGCCGGAGAACCGCCGGCAGGGGTATGTGGCCCATCTGCTGACCCATGCGCTCCAGACAATGAACGAAGCCGGTCAGACATTGTCCTTTTTGCATCCATTCTTGATTCCCTTTTACCGTAAATTCGGATGGGAGATCTATTGTGAATATAAGAAGTACACTCTTCCGGTAGGGAAGTTCCCGCACAAGAAGGAGATTAAGGGCAGCGTGAAACGCGATACTCCTGATCTTGCAGTATTCCAGCAGCTGTACGGCCAATTCGCCATGAGGTATAACGGGACTCTCCAGCGCACTGAGACCTGGTGGAAGGAAAGTGTGCTTGATGACGATACGCATTCCTGTGTGTTTTATTCAGAGGAGGGTCAACCGGAAGGCTATGTGCTGTATAAAATAGTGCAGCAGGAGCTGGTCATAGATGAGTTCATCTATGGGAACGAGCTTGCCCGCCAGGGCTTGTGGACCTTCCTTGCCAATCATGACTCCATGATAACGGCTGCACAGCTGAAGCTGGTGCCTGCTGACGATATTCTGCCCTTCCTCCTTCCTGATCCGCGGATTGCACAGGAGAATTATCCATACTTCATGGCGCGAATCGTCAATGCTAAGGCTTTTGTGGAGAACGTGACCTTCAATGTGCCGGAGGGTGACCGGGAGCGGGTGCTTTATATTGAAGATAAGCATGCGCCCTGGAACAACGGGTTATGGCGGTGGACGGTGTCGGAGCACGGGGAGGCGACGCTTATCCAGATTCAGGGCGAGCGGTCAGAGGCTGACCTGGAATGCAGTATCGGCACGCTTACTGTGCTGCTGATGGGATACAAACGTCCGCTTCAGGCGGCAAAGTACGGACAATTATCCGGGACTGCTGAGGCGACTGCTTGGCTTGAAGCGCTGATTCCGCAGGCCGAGACGGCATTATTCGATTTTTTCTGACAGCGAACGGCTCTTCTTCTTCCCTTGGAAGCGGAGGAGCTTTCCTATACATAACGCCCCAATTCAGTGAACTAAGCAGGCAACCGGAATACATTACAGCCAAAAAGTAAAAAATAAGAGTAACCCCTTGGAATTCAGTGAGAATATGTTATAATATGAAAAAGTCAAAGAAAGTCAAAGTCAACGCAGGCCGGATAGGATCGTTCTCAGGAATGTAACATTTAGAGAAAAGCGCAGTGCAGAGGCTATTACAGCCGATTCTTATTGCATTGCCCGGGTTAAGTTCTTAAGAGCATGTCACTGGGCGGCAGGCGTTGGCGCAGCACAGATTTAACCAATGCTTACACACTGGAGGATGAGTGATGCGTAATATCTCCGATATTATTGAACAATATCTGAAGAATATTTTGCATGAAAGTCCCGAAGGTACGGTGGAAATTCAGCGCAATGATCTGGCGGACCAGTTCTCCTGTGTCCCGTCACAGATCAATTACGTCATCAGTACACGCTTCACATTGGAAAAGGGATATGTGGTGGAGAGCAAACGGGGCGGGGGCGGATATATCCGGATTCAGCGCTATGAGCTGCCTCAGAATGTGGCCTTATACGCACATCTGAACTCCACGATAGGGAATGATATTGATCAGAATTCTGCCGAAGGGCTGATTTATCAGCTGGAGGAGGCCCGTTTCCTCTCCAAACGTGAAGCGTGTCTGATGCGGTCTGCGGTTTCCCGGGAATGCCTGACGGTTAATCTGCCGTACCGGGATGAGATTCGTGCCAAGCTTATGAAGGCTATGCTAATCTCTTTATTGGGCAAATAATTTGTCAAATGGTAAGGAGGGACACCGCTCATGCTATGCCAGGAATGCGGCGTCAAACCGGCTACACTCCACTTCACGAAGATCGTGAACGGGGAGAAGACGGAATTTCATATTTGCGAAAGCTGTGCGCGGGAGAAGGGTGAACTGATTCCCGGAACTGCGGGAGGCTTCTCAATCCACAGCTTGCTTTCCGGTCTCCTGGATCTGGAAGGCTCGGGCAAGGGCAAATCAGCAGCAGCACAAAGTGTGCAGGGTCTGCATTGTGAAAACTGCGGCATGACCTATTCACAGTTCAGCAAGCTGGGACGGTTCGGCTGCAGCTCCTGCTATAAGTATTTCGACAGTACGCTTGACCCGCTCTTCAGACGGGTGCATGGCAGTACAGCACATGTCGGCAAGCTTCCCAAGCGGGCTGGCGCACAGATTATGTGCAAGCGTCAGATTGACGAGCTGAAGCAGGAATTACAGCAGAGTATTGTGCAGGAGGAGTTCGAGACCGCAGCTGAGCTGAGGGACAGAATCCGCAAGCTTGAAAAAGAATTGCCACAAGAGTAAAGTCTTTGATATATAGGGGGGATCAGGCATGTCAAGTCTCCGGTATACCGAACAAGCACTTAGTGAATGGATGCGCTGCGGCGGCAGTCATTCGGAGATTGTCATCAGCAGCCGTATGCGTATCGCCCGTAATCTGGAGCACCTTCCTTTCCCGCTGCTCGCTACAACAGAGCAGTCGGAGGAGGTGCTGGAGCAGCTTGCCCCTGTATTTCAGGGCGATGCCTCTGCAGATTTCGGCAGCTTTGAACTGCTGAGACTGGATGAGCTGGGTGAGCTGGACAAAAAAGTGCTGGTAGAAAAGCACCTTATCAGTCCTAATCTGGCGGATGATTCCAAAGGCGGGGCAGTCATTCTTAATGATGACGAGTCGGTCAGCATTATGATTAATGAGGAGGATCATCTCCGCATTCAATGTCTGTTCCCTGGACTGCAGGTCAGAGAAGCATGGGTTAGGGCAACCGCCATCGATGATATTTTCGAGGCTGCTGTCAATTACGCCTTCGATGACCGCAGAGGATACTTAACAAGCTGTCCCACCAATGTGGGAACAGGACTTAGAGCATCGGTTATGGTCCATCTGCCAGCCTTGGTGATGACTCATCAGATCAACCGCATTTTATCCGCAGTCAATCAGGTGGGGCTTACCGTTAGAGGGATTTATGGTGAAGGCAGCGAAGCAGTAGGGAATATCTTTCAGATCTCGAACCAGATTACGCTGGGACAGACCGAAAATGAGATTATTGAGAATCTTCACAGCGTAGTCACCCAGATTATAGAGCATGAGCGGAATGCGCGTGAACGCCTGCTGGCGGATTCCGCATTGCGGATTACTGACCGTATCAAGCGCTCTTACGGAATTCTGGCCTATGCTGCTGTGATGGAACTGAAAGAATCGGCACAGCGGCTCTCCGATCTGCGGCTTGGTGTAGATCTGGGGATTCTGGAAGGGCCTTCGATTTCAGTGCTCAATGAGCTGAATGTTAAGACTCAGCCGGGCTTTCTGCAAAAGCTGTTCGGTGACGAGCTGTCGCCTACTGAACGCGATATGTACCGGGCGAAGCTGCTCCGGGAGACACTGGGATCACAACATTAATTATAGATATTTATTATCCGTGGAGGTGCAGGAGATATGATGTTTGGAAGATTTACGGAACGCGCACAAAAGGTGCTGGCGCTGGCGCAGGAAGAAGCCGTACGTTTGGGACACAACAACATTGGGACAGAGCATATTTTACTCGGACTGATTCGTGAAGGAGACGGCATTGCCGCTAAGGCATTGATCGGACTTGGTCTGGGTCTGGAGAAGATACAGGATGAAGTGGAAACGCTGATTGGCAGAGGTCAGGAACAACCGACCAACATCGCTTATACTCCTCGTGCCAAGAAGGTCATCGAGCTGTCCATGGACGAAGCCCGCAAGCTGGGTCACACGTATGTAGGAACAGAGCATATCCTGCTCGGTCTGATCCGCGAGGGAGAAGGCGTAGCAGCCCGTGTGCTGAACAATCTCGGCATCAGCCTGAACAAGGCCCGACAGCAGGTATTGCAGCTCCTGGGCAGCAGTGAAGCGACCTCCAGTCACAGCGGGGCTCCGGCTAATGTCAGCACGCCGACGCTGGACGGACTGGCCCGCGATCTTACGGCATATGCCAAGGACGGTAACCTCGACCCTGTGATCGGCCGCAGCAAGGAAATTGAGCGTGTCATTCAGGTACTCAGCCGCCGGACCAAGAATAATCCGGTATTGATCGGTGAGCCCGGGGTCGGTAAAACGGCGATTGCCGAAGGTCTGGCTCAAAAGATCATCAACAATGAAATTCCGGAGACACTGCGCGACAAACGTGTCATGACCCTCGATATGGGTTCTGTAGTGGCCGGTACGAAATATCGCGGTGAGTTCGAAGACCGCCTCAAAAAAATTATGGATGAGATTCGCCAAGCAGGCAATATCGTGCTCTTCATCGATGAATTGCATACGCTGATCGGAGCAGGCGGTGCGGAAGGCGCGATTGATGCCTCCAACATCCTGAAGCCCGCCCTGGCCCGTGGTGAGCTGCAGTGCATCGGTGCTACAACGCTTGATGAATACCGCAAATATATTGAGAAGGACGCTGCCCTGGAACGCCGCTTCCAGCCGATCACGGTGGATCAGCCTTCTCCTGCAGAAGCTGTTCAGATCCTGTTCGGCCTCCGCGACCGCTATGAAGCCCATCACCGGGTGAAAATTACGGATGAAGCCATTGTGGAAGCTGTCAAGCTGTCGGACCGTTATATTCCAGACCGGTTCCTGCCGGACAAGGCCATTGACCTGATTGATGAAGCGGGCTCCAAGGTAAGACTGAATTCTTACACCATTCCGCCGAATTTGAAGGAACTCGAAATGCGTCTGGATGATATCCGCAAGGAGAAGGATTCCGCAGTCCAGAGCCAGGAGTTCGAGAAGGCTGCTGCACTGCGCGATACTGAGCAGAAGATTCGTGAAGAGCTGGATACTACGAAGAATCAGTGGAAAGAAAAGCAGGGCCGCACCGATTCCCAGGTTACACCTGAGGATATCGCACAGGTGGTTGCCAGCTGGACCGGCATTCCGGTCAGTAAGCTGAAGGAAGAAGAGACGGACCGTCTGCTGAATATGGAAGCTCTGCTGCATGAACGTGTTATCGGCCAGGATGAGGCCGTTAAGGCGGTCAGCCGGGCACTCCGCCGGGCGCGTGCAGGACTGAAGGACCCGAAACGTCCGATGGGCTCCTTCATCTTCCTCGGACCTACCGGGGTTGGTAAAACCGAGCTGGCGCGGGCACTTGCCGAAGCGATGTTCGGTGACGAGAATGCGGTAATCCGCATCGACATGTCCGAGTACATGGAGAAGCATTCCACTTCCCGTCTGGTCGGAGCGCCTCCAGGGTATGTTGGGTATGAAGAAGGCGGACAATTGACAGAGAAGGTGCGCCGCAAGCCTTACTCGGTTGTACTGCTGGATGAGATCGAGAAGGCCCACCCTGAAGTGTTTAACATTCTGCTGCAGGTGCTGGAAGACGGCCGTCTGACCGATTCCAAAGGCCGCGTGGTCGATTTCCGCAATACCCTGATTATCCTGACCTCCAATGTCGGGGCACAGGCGATCAAGAAGAATTCGACGCTTGGCTTCACGGCAGTTCAAGATGCAGGCGCCGATTACACCAATATGAAGGGCAAGGTTATGGAAGAGCTGAAGAAGAGCTTCCGGCCTGAGTTCCTGAACCGGATCGATGAGATCATCGTGTTCCACTCTTTGGAGGAGAAGCATATCGCAGAGATCGTTACCTTGATGTCCGACGAGCTGCGCAAGCGTCTGCGTGAGTATGATGTAGACTTCCTGCTCACCGATGGCGCCAAAGCGTTCCTGGCCAAAGAGGGTTATGATCCGGCCTTCGGTGCCCGTCCGCTCCGCCGGGCGATTCAGAAGCATATCGAAGACCGTCTCTCCGAAGAACTGCTCAAAGGAAACATCAAGAAAGGGGATTCCCTTAACATTGATGAGGTGAACGGCGAACTGGTCGTAACCACCGTTGAAGCACGGGCCGAGGTCTCTCTGGAGAAAACAGTCGAAACTGAATAATTGTTCCGTAAAATGAAACAAAGCTCCCGCTCCTCCGTATAGAGGGGCGGGAGCTTTTTTTGCTTCCGCCCCTCAGGCATACCTAGACACGCCTAAAAGAAGACGCAAATGAAAACTAGATCTTAAGTGTCCTTCCGTTCAGTGTGCAGAAATGGTAAACTTTGAATAAGAGTAAAATATCCGCAATTTTAGCAAGTTCGGACGGTAAGGAGTGCACATGGCTAAACCTAAAACAAAATTTTTCTGTACCGAATGCGGCTATGAATCGCCGAAATGGTTCGGGAAGTGCCCGGGGTGCCAGGAATGGAACTCGATGGTAGAGGAAACGGAAAGCGTCGTCAAAACACAAGGCATGAATGCACCTATTTTTCAGAGTAAAGAAAAGGCGCAATCGATCATAAATATAGAAAGTGACAAGGAGCCGCGTATTCTGACGGGCATCGGAGAGCTTAACCGCGTGCTTGGCGGCGGGATCGTGCCCGGCTCGCTGGTGCTGGTGGGAGGCGATCCCGGAATCGGGAAATCGACACTGCTGCTGCAGACCTCGCATGCCTTGACTACACAAGGGCTGCGCGTGCTGTATATTTCGGGGGAAGAATCTGTGCGGCAGACCAAGCTGCGGGCCGACCGCCTCGGAGCGCTGTCTGCGGAATTGTATGTTCTGTGTGAGACGAATATGGAGAGCATTGAGGAAGCCATTGAGCAGATTCAGCCTCAATTTCTGGTCATTGACTCGATACAGACTGTATTTATGCCGGAAGTAACCAGTGCGCCGGGCAGTGTAGCACAGGTGCGGGAATGTACGACAAGATTCATGCGGATTGCTAAGATCCGGGGAATTGCTACGGTGCTTGTAGGGCATGTAACCAAGGAAGGGGCTATTGCCGGCCCGCGTATGCTGGAGCATATGGTGGATTGTGTCCTTTATTTTGAAGGGGAACGCCATCATACGTACCGTCTGCTGCGGGCGGTGAAGAACCGCTTCGGCTCCACCAACGAGATCGGGATCTTTGAAATGGGGGAAGTCGGGCTGACTGAGGTGGAGAACCCGTCGGAGCTGTTCTTGTCCGAGCGCCCGCTTGGAGTGGCCGGGTCAGCGGTGGTCGCCAGCATGGAGGGCACAAGACCCGTTCTTGTTGAATTGCAGGCGCTGGTTGCTTCGACACATTTCCCTTCGCCCCGCAGAATGTGCACAGGTATGGATCATCAACGGATGGCGCTGATTATTGCTGTACTGGAGAAGCGGATGGGCATGTTCCTGCAGAATCAGGACGCTTACCTCAACGTTGCGGGAGGGGTGAAGCTGGATGAGCCGGCGGTGGATTTGGCTGTCGCCATCAGCATTGCCTCCAGCTTCCGTGATTTTCCGACCAAGCCGTATGATGTGTTTTTCGGGGAGGTAGGGCTTACTGGTGAGGTGAGAGGGGTATCACGCGCAGAGATGCGGGTGAAAGAGGCGGCCAAGCTTGGCTTCCGGCGGGTCATTATGCCCGAGAAGAGTCTGAAAGGATGGAAGCATCCGCAGGATATCCAGATTATAGGCGTCAGCACAGTAGCACAGGCACTAGCGGTCGCGTTAGATTAGGGGGCACAGGGACATGAAAGAATATAATCCATCAGATAATATGAATGATCTGCTTAGAATGGCTGCACCCGGAACACCTTTCCGGGAAGGGCTGGAGAATGTGCTTCGAGCGAAGACCGGGGCACTGATTGTTGTCGGATATAGTCCGGAGGTTATGGAGGTTGTCGATGGCGGCTTCTCCATTAACTGCGATTTTTCACCAAACTATTTATACGAGCTGGCCAAAATGGACGGAGCGATTATTCTGAGCGAGGATCTGAAGCGGATTCTGTACGCCAATACGCAGCTGATCCCGGATTCCTCCATCTCTTCGATCGAGACAGGAATCCGGCACCGGACGGCTGAACGTGTAGCGAAGCAGACCGGCAAGCTCGTCGTTTCCATTTCCCAGCGCCGGAATATTATTACACTGTATCAGGGTTCCATTCGTTACGCGCTCAAGGAAATTGGCGCCATTCTGGCCAAGGCCAACCAGGCGATTCAGACTTTGGAGAAGTACAAAGCCGTGCTGACACAAGGGCTGACCAACCTGTCCGCTTCCGAATATGAAGGGATTGTGACGGTGGCCGAGGTCGTCGGTGTAATCCAGCGCGTGGAGATGGTTCTGAGAATCAAAATGGAAATTAAGCGTTACATCAACGAGCTTGGCAATGAAGGCCGGCTGATCAGTATGCAGATGGAAGAATTGGTTGGAAATACAGAGGAAGAAGCATGGCTGCTGTACAGAGACTATGCCAGAGAAGAGCAGGAGGAGAAGATCCGTGAGATCATTGCCGGGCTGAAGCGCAGCAGCGATGATGAACTGATGGATGACAACCATATTGCCCGTCTGCTGGGCTATTCCTCAACAGCCATTTCCTCCGAAGAAGCTGTGACTCCGCGCGGTTACCGCCTGCTGAACAAGATCCCAAGGCTGCCGAATGTGATCATCCACAATTTGGTGGAACGCTTCGAAATGCTGCCTAACCTGATGACGGCAAGCATAGCTGAGCTTGATGAAGTAGACGGCATTGGCGAGGTTCGCGCACGTAATATTCAGGACGGGCTGAAGCGGCTCCAGAAACAAGTTCTTATTGACAGACAAATGTAAATACCATACAATCACGTAATGTTGCAGTCCCATGCAGTACAAGTAGGAAAATTGAGGTGAAGAAATGATACAAAAATCAATTCCAAGTCTTTTTACGATTGGTAATCTGATGCTTGGAATGTTTGGTATCATGATGGCGTTTGACGGTAAGCTGAGCATGGCCGCTATCATGGTGATTATCGCGATGCTGCTCGATGGGCTGGATGGCCGTATGGCCCGTGCGCTGAAATGTGAAAGTGAATTCGGCAAGGAGCTGGATTCTTTATCTGATGTAGTTTCGTTTGGAGTCGCACCTGCGCTGATTATGTATTTAACAAGTCTGCAGGAGCTGAATCCTGCACTGGGGTGGACGGTCACAGCGATCTTCCCTGTATTCGGAGCCTTGCGTCTGGCCCGGTTCAATGTCCGCCCGGGGATTCCGGGATATTTCGTAGGATTGCCGATTCCTGCTGCGGGTGGTGTTCTGGCCACTCTTGCACTTTTCCATAAGGATGTATCTGCACCATTCATGATTGTGGCTACTCTCCTGCTGTCGTATCTGATGGTCAGCACAGTGAAGTATCCCAATTTCAAGAAGATCGGTTTTCCCAAAAAAGCGGTTATAGGCGCACCTGTAGTTATCGTGATCGCTGTAGCTGTTGCGGTGGTCTTCCCTGAACAGATTGCCAAGCTGATCTTTGGACTGCTGGCGCTGTATGCCTTGTATGGCTTTAGACAGAGCTTAGGATTATTTAAGGTCCGGCGGCAACGCCGCCGCAGAAGACGCGCGGAAGATAAGGTATATCATTCCAAGAACGGTTAGCTCTTCTTCAGAACTTATTTCATTCATAGACCGGTAAGTACAAAAGGCATTGCCTTTCCTGAATATCAGGAGAGTGCAATGCCTTTTTGCTGCCTGCGGGAAGGGAAGTATACGGAATACTGGCCTTCGGAGCTGGCGGAATGGATGAAGGAGAGCACGGACGGTCTGCTCAGGACAAGTTGAACAACCCGAGTGTTGCGCATTTCTGCGATTCCTTGGCGACAACCTCGTCCATGTTGATAGCAAGCAAATTGCAGAGTGCAGACATGTAGAACAGCTCTCGGCCCAGCTCGGAGCCAATGACCTCCCGGCAGTTCTCACACAGCTCTCCTGCCAGATGAGTCCCGGCAAGCTCTTTGGCTTGCTCAAGTCCTAGAGTGGGCTCGAAGACCTGCTTGGTGGCATGCAGCTGAATGCAGCCGCATTCGGTAATGGCTTTGACGACGGCCCGGTTGACGGAAGCACTGCTCTGTCCATTCTTGGACATGACATCCAGAAGACTACGGTGACGGAGCAGCAGTTCGGAGACTTGATCCTGAAAGGCCTGTAAACTTGGTGCGCTCATTTTCCATTCACCCCTGGGTTCGAATTGAGTTCATTATATGCCAGGGCCTCCCTCATTTTCAACCAGGAATAGCAGTTTACGGCAACAGAGTCCAATGGAAATTCCGGGCTTGCAGAAAAAATAACGTTCCCTCGGATTATTGTCCTAAAAATTGGAACATACTGGTGAGGTATAGAGGATTGATGGATGAATAAAAGGAGGTGCGAGGTTATGTGGAAAAAGTTTGTTTTAATACTTGCCGGGTGTTGTGGAGCCTGGTCCGGTTATTCGCTATATCACGCGGCAGAAAGAGGGTTCCCGGTAGGCCTTGGGAAACTGGAGGATAGCTTGCCTATGGAAGGAAGTATTTTGTTTGCGGTGCTGGGTGCCATTATTTTTCTGATTGCGGGGACTTTATGCGCGGAATGGGCAAGTTCAAAGCTGCGGGAGATGGTTGCGTATTGCTCGGGTATCCCGATGAATGAGCTTGCTGCAGGCGCAGCAGGGCTTACGGGAGGTCTGCTGCTGTCTCTGCTGCTGTACCCCGCTATGTCCTGGCTGGGCAAAGCAGGGGAGCTGCTGCAGGTAGCTGCTACGCTTGCTCTGGGTTATATGGGCCTGCGGATCGGGCTGGAAAAGAAGGAGGAGCTGGCTTCGCTCTGGAACACCGGACGCTGGGCACGCGCTGCTGAACCTGAGGAGCGTGGAACTCAGGAGCATAAAATCCTCGATACCAGTGTGATTATTGACGGGCGGATTGCAGACATCTGTAAAACGGGCTTCATCGAAGGCACGATTGTTATTCCTGAGTTCGTACTGGAGGAGCTGCAGCATATTGCGGATTCATCGGATCTGCTGAAGCGTAACCGCGGGCGCAGAGGGCTCGATATTCTAAATAAGATTCAGAAGGAACTGGACGTCAAGGTGCTGATCTATGAAGGGGATTTCGAGGAGATCTCGGAAGTGGACAGCAAGCTGGTCAAGCTGGCGAAAGTACTGCACGGCAAGGTCGTTACCAACGACTTCAACCTTAACAAGGTGTGTGAGCTGCAGGGTGTGTCGGTGCTGAATATTAATGACTTGGCAAATGCAGTGAAGCCGGTGGTTCTGCCGGGCGAAGAGATCATTGTTCAGGTCATTAAGGACGGCAAAGAGCATGGACAAGGCGTAGCCTATCTGGACGATGGCACGATGATTGTGGTGGAGGGCGGCCGGGATTATATCGGCACTACGATGGAGGTTCTGGTGACGAGCGTGCTGCAGACATCGGCAGGACGGATGATTTTTGCCAAACCGAAGCTTCTGGAAAAAGCACAATAAGTTCAGTCAAGGCTTCCGGCAGTGTCCTTTCGGGCTTGGAAATGCCAGCCAAACACGTTATGATGGGAGTATACGTGAAAGAAAGACAGGAGCCGAAAGCATGTCAAACAGTGTTGGCGTCGTTATCGTAGCGGCAGGCAGAGGAACCCGGATGGGAACGGCAGAGAGCAAGCAATATTTGCTGCTGCAGGGCAAGCCGATTATCGTGCATACCCTGGAGGTGTTCCAGCGGCATAAGCTGATCTCCGAGATTGTGCTTGTCACCGGGGAAGCGGGTGTGCAGCGCTGTAAGCAATGGGTACAAGCCTTCAAGCTGGATAAGGTGGTTGCAGTCATTCCCGGAGGGACGGAGCGCCAGCATTCGGTTCGCCGCGGACTGGAGGAACTTAAGACCCATTGGGTCATGGTTCATGACGGGGTACGGCCATTCGTGCAGGATAGTGAGATAGAGGCTTGCTACGAGCGGGCGCAGTCCGCCGGAGCGTCGGTGCTTGCAGTACCGGTTAAGGATACGATTAAGCAGGTAGACAGTGAAGGCAAGGTGCTGTCAACGCCGGACCGGCGAAGTCTGTGGGCGATTCAGACCCCGCAGACTTTTCGTTTGTCCGATCTGCTGTCGGCCTATGAGCAGGCAGAGCGGGACGGTTTTCTTGGTACAGATGATTCCAGTCTGGCGGAACGCAGCGGCATTACCGTGTCAGTTGTAGAAGGCAGCTACAAGAATATTAAGATCACGACGCCGGAGGACCTGGATTTCGCTGAATTCACAGTAAGAAGCAGGGGAGAGGAACACAGATGATTGCTGTAGGACAAGGATTTGACGTACACCAGCTGGTCGAGGGAAGGCCGTGTATTATCGGCGGAGTGACGATTCCTTATGAGAAGGGGCTGCTGGGGCATTCCGATGCGGATGTGCTGCTGCATGCTGTAACCGACGCTATACTGGGAGCACTGGGCCTTGGGGATATCGGCAGACATTTTCCCGATACCGATCCGGCCTTCAAGGATGCAGACAGCTTGAAGCTGCTGGAGCAGGTATGGGCACTTGCGCGTGAGCGCGGATACCGGCTGGGGAATATCGATTCAACTATCATTGCGCAAAAACCGAAGATGGCACCTTATATTCCGCAGATGACGGAGATTATTGCCCGCACGCTGAACGCTGACGTATCGAAGGTGAATGTAAAAGCAACAACGACTGAGCAGCTTGGCTTCGCAGGGCGCGGAGAAGGAATTGCCGCCCAATCTATTGTTTGTCTGCTGCAAGATGTGATATCATCGTGAGATGGCTTTAGCTTAAGGAAATGCCTAATTTTAACCATTATGAAGCGGAGGGAAACCCATGGCGGATCAAGTTCGGGTGCGTTACGCACCGAGCCCTACGGGACATTTACATATCGGAAATGCCAGAACAGCCTTGTTTAATTATCTGTTCGCCCGCAATCTGGGCGGCAAATTCATTATCCGGATTGAAGATACGGATCTTAAACGCAACATTGCAGAAGGGGAAGAGAGCCAGCTGAAGTATCTGAAGTGGCTGGGAATCGATTGGGATGAAAGTGTGGATGTTGGGGGCGAATACGGGCCTTACCGCCAGACTGAGCGTCTGGATCTATACCGTGTCTACTGGCAGGATATGCTGGACCGCGGCCTGGCTTACCGCTGCTATTGCACAGAGGAAGAGCTGGAGGCCGAACGCGAGGAGCAGACGGCACGCGGCGAAACCCCGCGTTATTCCGGCAAACACCGTAACCTGACCGAGGAGCAGCGCCTGGCCTTTGAGGCGGAGGGCCGCGTGGCCAGCATCCGTTTTCTCGTGCCGGAAGACCGCACTTATACCTTCAATGATATCGTAAAAGGCAGCATTTCGTTCAACAGCAAAGAAATGGGCGACTTCGTCATCGTGAAGAAGGACGGTATTCCGACCTATAACTTCGCCGTAGCGGTGGACGACCATCTGATGGCTATCTCCCATGTGCTGCGCGGAGAAGATCATATCTCCAATACCCCGCGCCAGC
Source organism: Paenibacillus sp. FSL H3-0469 (assembly GCF_038051945.1). Classification (NCBI taxonomy): domain Bacteria; kingdom Bacillati; phylum Bacillota; class Bacilli; order Caryophanales; family Paenibacillaceae; genus Paenibacillus; species Paenibacillus sp. FSL H3-0469. The sequence goes on along the minus strand of NZ_CP150302.1, from coordinate 3,685,990 downwards.
TCATGATTTATGAGGCACTGGGCTGGGAGGCTCCGCTCTTTGGCCATATGACGCTGATTGTCGGCGATGACCATAAGAAGCTGAGTAAACGGAATGAATCGATCATTCAGTTTATTGAACAGTACGATCAGCTGGGCTACCTGCCGGAAGCTCTGTTCAACTTCATCACCCTGCTGGGCTGGTCGCCTGAGGGAGAAGAAGAGATTTTCACCAAGGAAGAGCTGATCTCGATCTTTACGGCAGACCGCTTGTCGAAAAGCCCGGCAGTGTTCGATACGAACAAGCTGGCGCATCTGAACAATCACTATATCAAGCATGCCGATCCTAAGCGGATTGCGGCACTCGCGATTCCTCATTTGCAGAAGGCGGGCCGTCTGCCTGAGGCGCTCAGTGAGGAGCAGCAGAGCTGGGCGGAGAGCCTGGTTGCGTTGTACCAGGAGCAAATGACAGCCGCATCGGATATTGTCGCGCTCTCCGAGCTATTCTTCCGCAAGTCTTTGGAGCTGGAGACCGAAGCGGCAGGGGTGCTTGCCGAAGCCCAGGTTCCCGAAGTGCTGTCCGCATTTTTGGCCAAAGTGGAGGCTGCCGAAGACTTCAGCGCTCCGCATATGGCTGTTCTGATCAAGGAAGTGCAGAAGGAGACCGGACACAAAGGCAAAGCGCTGTTTATGCCGATTCGTGTCGCTCTTACCGGACAGATGCATGGCCGTGACTTGAATGCAACGATTGCGCTGCTCGGCCGCAGCCGGGTGATAGAACGCCTGAAATCACAAATCAAAGGCGCTTAGAGCAGGGACATACAAGGGGAGAAGACCCTTGTCAGTTCTGTGTCTTTTCGCTAAGATAGAAGAATATTAAGAATAGCTGGGATCAGGAAAAGTAGGCGTATCCGGACAATTGCCAGAGAGAATAACCGCTTAAGGGCGAATGCCCTTGAAGGCTGGGAGTTATTCATTTGTCTGCCGCTGAAAATGCACCTGTGAGCTGCATGGTTGAATGTCCCTGTGCGGGGCTGTAGACTGTGCCGGGCAGTCGCCGTTACAGACACCAAGAGGAACACCGGATATAGGGGCTGCGAAGTTTAACAGCTCTCACGTATTCGAATGTTCAAGCAGAGTGGGACCGCGGTTAAACGTCTCTGCAGCTATCATGCTGCAGGGGCGTTTTTTGTTGAAATATAGCATCTCAGAGAAGAGGAGAGCCGTGATGTTTAAGCATATCAAGTCGGACATTCGGGCAGTATTCGACAATGATCCCGCCGCCCGCAGCAGGTTCGAGGTCGTCTTCACCTACGCCGGGCTTCACGCGATATGGGCACACCGGATGGCCCACTCTTTTTACAAACGCCGCTGGTTTACCTTGGCACGCATGGTCTCGCAGATGAGCCGGTTCATGACGGGAGTGGAGATTCATCCGGGCGCGGTTATCGGCAGCCGGTTGTTTATTGACCACGGAATGGGTATTGTCATTGGTGAGACCTGTGAGATTGGCGATGATGTTATTATCTATCAGGGCGTTACACTTGGGGGAACCGGCAAAGAGAAGGGCAAGCGTCACCCTACCGTCGGCAATAATGTAGTCATCGGCTCTGGTGCCAAAGTACTGGGTTCCTTCCGAATCGGCGATAATTCTAATATCGGCTCTAACGCAGTCGTGCTGCGTGAAGTGCCTAACAACAGTACGGTAGTCGGCAATCCCGGGCGTGTGGTCAAACGTAACGGGGAGCGTGTATCCGACCGGCTGGATCATACCAAGATGCCAGACCCGCTGATTGATTCCCTCAAGTTCCTGCAGAAGGAAATCGAGGAGCTAAGAGAACAGATGGGTGCTGAAGATAAGCAGAAGCAGGAACAGCGGCGGCTCGAAAGCCAGCAATATATCGGCGATTACGAAATTTAAGAGCACCGGCATTTCAGGAATCCGGGGACAATAGAAAGGGTTGGGACAAGAATGGCTTTGCACATTTACAATACAATGACGCGCACGAAGGAAGAATTTGTACCGCAGGAGCCGGATAAGGTGAAGATGTACGTCTGCGGACCCACGGTTTACGGCTATATGCATATCGGGAATGCAAGACCAGTCATCGTTTTTGACATGGTGCGCAACTACCTGGAGGCGCTTGGGAATGAGGTCCGCTATCTGACGAATTTCACCGATGTGGATGATAAAATGATCCGCAAAGCAGAGGAGCTGAACATCACCGTAGCCGAGGTTGCGGAAATGTTCATTGCCGCCTACCAGGAGGATCTGGCGGGGCTTGGCGTGAAGCCGGCGACGTTGAATCCGCGTGTTACGGAGAGCATGGATACGATTATCGAGTTCATTAAGGAGCTTGAAGACAAAGGCTATGCGTATGAGAACGGTGGAGATGTGTATTACCGTACCGGCAAATTTGCCAATTACGGCAAGCTGTCCCGCCAGAATCTGGAGGAGCTGCGCTTCGGTATCCGTGTCGAGGTGGATTCGCGCAAGGAAAACCAGGAGGATTTCGTACTCTGGAAGGCAGCCAAGCCGGGCGAAGTACACTGGTCCAGTCCATGGGGAGAGGGCCGTCCCGGCTGGCATATTGAATGCTCGGCGATGGTGCGCGAATATTTGGGGACGACGATCGACATTCACGGCGGCGGAGAGGATCTGAAATTCCCGCATCATGAATGCGAATGTGCCCAGACTGAAGCGCTGACGGGTGAACCGTTGTCGAATTACTGGATGCATAATGCTTTTCTGAATATCGGCGATGAGAAAATGTCAAAGTCGCTCGGGAACGGTCTACTCGTGAAGGATATCCGTGCGCGGTTCAAGCAGGGGGCTATCCGTTACTTTATGCTATCCAGCCATTACCGTAATCCGCTGAACTTCACAGAGGAGGCACTGCTGTCTGCTGAGAAAAGCGTAGAGCGGATCGCTCTGGCCGAAGGCAATGTGAAGCACCGCCTTGAGCTGGCGGCGGAGGGGACAGAGGGTGAGGCAAGTCTGCAGGTTACGGAGCGGCTGACCGCTATCCTTAGCAACTTCCATGCCCGGATGCAGGACGATTTCAATACGCCGGATGCTATTACGGCGGTGTTCGACTGGGTGAGCCTGGCGAACCTTACGCTTGCTGATCCTGAGGCGAATCCGGCTGATTTCGCCGTGCTGCTGAAGGCTTTTGCCGAGATGAATGCGGTGCTTCGCCTAACGGTAGAGGCAGAGGAAGAAGTGGCGAGCGAAGAGGTGGAACGCCTGATTGCGGAGCGTGCGGAAGCGCGCAAGAATAAGAACTGGAGCCGGTCGGATGAAATCCGCGATGAACTGAACGCGCTCGGGATTCTGCTGGAAGATACTCCACAGGGAATGCGGTGGCGGCGTAAATGAACGGGCTGTTTGATCTGAACCGCGCCTGGTTTCCGTATGAACCCTCCAAGCCGGCCCATTTGCTGCCGCCTATCGTCCTTGCGTATGCGGGAGATGCCATCTACGAAGTAGCAGTCCGGCAGTATCTGATCTCGCTGCCCAATCTGCGCCCCCAGCATCTGCACCGGTCAGCGACCGGGCTGGTCTCCGCCAAAGCGCAGAGCACCATTCTTGCTTTTCTGGACCCGGTGCTCACCGAGGAGGAGAAGGATGTGGTACGGCGGGGACGCAACGCCAAATCCGGCAGCATTCCCAAAAATGCGGATGTGCTGGAATACCGCCACGCCACCGCTTTTGAATGCATGATCGGGTATTTATATTACACCGGACAGCAGGCGAGAATCCAGGAGCTTGTTCACAGCAGTATCGAATATATGATGCACCGCCCCAAGTGAGTATACAGAACAGGAGATAAAACAATGGAAGAATTGAGAACGGAAGAAGAAATACTGGCCGGCAAACATTCGGTGCTTGAAGCCCTTAGAGCGGGACGGACACTCAACAAAATCTGGATCGCCGAGACTGCGCAAAAGCACCTGACCGCACCAATCGTTGCGGAAGCGCGCAAGGCGGGCATTGTCATTCAGCATGTGGACAAGCGCAAGCTGGATCAGCTCGCACCGGGCGTTCAGCATCAGGGAGTGGTGGCGCAAGCGGCGCCTTTTGCCTACACGGAGGTTGCTGATATTCTGGCAATTGCTGAAGCCATGGGAGAACCGCCGTTTCTGCTCCTGCTGGACGAAATTGAAGATCCGCATAACCTCGGGTCTATCCTGCGTACGGCTGACTGCACAGGTGTGCACGGAGTCATTGTGCCGAAGCGCCGCTCCGCGCAGATTACTGCCACCGTATCCAAGACCTCGGCTGGTGCAGTCGAATATGTGCCCGTGGCCCGCGTAACAAATCTCGGACAGACCATTGACCGGCTGAAGGAGCTGGGAGTCTGGGTAGTCGGCACGGATGTGGATACCGATCAGAATCTGTTCGGATCGGATATTGTCACCGGACCGGTAGCCGTGGTGATTGGCAATGAGAATAAAGGGATGGGCCGCCTGATCCGTGAGAAATGCGATGTGCTGCTTAAGCTGCCGATGGCCGGAAAAATCAACTCTCTGAATGCTTCGGTGGCAGCGGGTGTAATCATGTACGAGGTACTCCGCCGCCGCCAAGAACAGGGATAACTATGGCAGACTGGCGCGATATCCTGCTCGTGGACGGATACAACATGATCGGCGGCTGGCCGGAGCTTGCGGCATTGTCGCAGACCGGTATGCAGGGGGCACGCGACCGGCTGCTCGATATGCTGGCCGATTATCAGGCATTCTCCGGGCTGCGCGTCATTGCTGTGTTCGATGCTTACCGTGTGCCGGGACTGGGCAGATCGTTTGAACAAGGGAAAATCCAGGTCTTCTTCACCAAGGAGAAGGAAACGGCAGATGAATGCATCGAACGGCTCGTTGGGGAATTCACGCACCGCCGCAGACAGATCTCGGTAGCCACCAGCGATTTTGTGGAGCAGCATGTCGTTTTTGCCCAGGGCGCACTCCGGATTTCGGCCAGGGAACTTAGGCTTGAAATTGAGGAGAGCCAGAAGCAGGTGAAGAAGGCCATTGAGCCGGGAAGCGTGAGCGGGACCCGTCACTCGCTGGAAGACAAGCTGCCGCCGGAGACGCGTAAACGGCTGGAGGACTGGCGCAGACAGTAGGACAGGAATAGCAGTTGCCCCCTGCAACAAAATGACATAATATGTTATTGAAGATTGTTTTTGGACAAATCCGGTTGACGGTGTAAGGTAACATAATATATACTGTTCCTATATTTCGAGAAGTAACGATGTGTCTTGCGTTGCAGCCGGGGGGATTCTTGGTGAGTGTCGACCTCAAGGAATTAATGCTGTCCGAGTATGATTTCATAAGTGATGAAGAAATTGTCGAGATCTTCCGTGGTGGCGACAGTGGCGCATTGGAGCATTTAATTAACAAGTACCGTAATTTTGTGCGTGCCAAGGCTCGTTCCTATTTTTTGATCGGGGCAGATCGTGAAGACATTGTGCAGGAAGGCATGATTGGCTTATACAAGGCCATCCGTGACTTCAAGGGTGACAAGCTGTCATCGTTCAAGGCCTTTGCCGAGCTGTGCATTACCCGTCAGATTATAACCGCCATTAAGACCGCTACCCGCCAGAAGCATATCCCGCTTAATTCATATGTCTCGTTAGACAAGCCCATCTATGATGAGGACTCCGACCGGACATTGATGGATGTGATATGCGGAAGTCAGGTGCTGGACCCGGAAGAGCTGATTATCAACCAGGAGGAGTTCATCGGACTGGAAGATAAGATGGCCGAGATTCTGAGTGATCTGGAGCGCAAGGTTCTGATGCTCTATCTGGACGGACGTTCCTATCAGGAGATTGCCGAGGATTTGAAGCGGCATGTGAAGTCCATTGACAATGCTTTGCAGCGAGTGAAACGTAAATTGGAAAGATATCTGGAAGTGCGTGACAATTAATGATATAATGACTAGGAAGGCTCGGAACTCGAGTCTTTTTTTAGTGTCCGCTAGATTTAGATACGGCGAATTTGCGATAGGCGAAGCGTTGGTGGATGGCAGGTTTATACACAAGCGAATTGCAGCATAATGATTATGGAAGACAGCTAGTGGCAAAGGAAGAAGCAGGATCAAAGATGACTTATGGCATAAGGCTACAGCACCCGGAATTACCCAGTGCGATGGGGGAAACTTTCGTTGACACAGACATTGATATTATGCTAAAGTGTTTTAGGTAGGCCTAAATTCGCGGCTTTTTTTTGAATCAATATCTACGTCTTCTAATTTGATGATTAGAAGTACGTCTTCGGGAGGTGCACATCATGCGGGTAATTATCACTTTGGCTTGTACAAGTTGCAAACAAAGAAACTATGCAACAACCAAAAACAAGCGAAATCACCCCGACCGCTTGGAGATGAAGAAATTTTGCAAGTTCTGTAACGAGCAAACTCCTCATCGCGAAACCAGATAGTCTTTTGGAGGTGTAGTCGGCGTGAAACGTAGTTTCAAGTCTTTGTTTTCCTTTTTCACTGAGAGCTGGAGTGAACTCAAAAAGGTTCGCTGGCCTAGCCGTAAAGAATTGAAGAACTATACATTGATCGTTCTCGGTACAATTGTAGTTATTTCTCTTTACTTCTGGGTTCTGGACATCGGTATTTCCGCTGTGATTGAAGCGATTATTTAGAGAGGTCCCAGGTGGCTTGATATGGAAAAAAGATGGTATGTTGTTCATACCTATTCCGGGTATGAGAATAAGGTCAAGGCCAATTTGGAAAAACGCGTTGAGTCCATGGGCATGGAAGACAAAATATTCCGCGTTCTTGTTCCTATGGAAGAAGAGCTGGTAAACAAGGATGGCAAGAAAAAAACTGTCATGCGTAAAGTTTACCCTGGTTACGTTTTGGTGGAAATGGTTCAGACTGATGATTCTTGGTATGTTGTCCGCAATACGCCGGGCGTTACCGGATTTGTCGGTTCAACTGGTTCGGGCTCTAAGCCTACCGCTCTGCTACCCGAAGAGGTTGAACAGATTCTGAAGCATATGGGCATGGTTGAACCTAAAGCGAAGATTGATTTCGAAATTAAGGAATCCGTACGTATTATGGTCGGTCCATTTGCGAATTTTGTGGGCTCTGTGGAAGAAATTTTGGCTGACAAAAGCAAGATCAAGGTGCATGTCAACATGTTTGGACGGGAAACCCCGCTGGAGTTGGATTTCACTCAAGTGGAGAAGATATAACAAGCACAAGGGTTTCTTGTGGGAGAATGCTGCTTAGCATTCGAATACCACTATTTACGCAAGGAGGTGTCACTCATGGCTAAAAAAGTTATTAAAATGGTGAAACTGCAGATTCCTGCAGGGAAAGCGAATCCAGCGCCTCCAGTAGGTCCGGCGTTAGGTCAAGCGGGTGTCAACATCATGGCATTCTGTAAGGAATTCAACGCTCGTACTGCCGACCAGGCTGGTCTAATCATCCCGGTTGAAATTACAGTGTTTGAAGACCGTTCGTTTACCTTCATCACCAAAACTCCTCCGGCTGCTGTTCTGCTTCGCATCGCTGCAAAAGTAGAAAAAGGCTCCGGCGAACCAAACAAGAAAAAGGTAGCGAAGCTGGGCCGCGCAGCGGTTCGTGAAATCGCTGAAACCAAAATGCCCGATCTGAACGCTGCATCTGTTGAAGCTGCAATGCGTATGGTTGAAGGTACTGCCCGCAGTATGGGAATCACAATCGAAGACTAATATGTATTCGATGAACCGGTCATTCATGACCGCAATATGTGGGAGGAATTTCCGCTAATACCACAAAGGAGGAACATTTCATGGCTAAACATGGTAAGAAGTACCAAGAATCCGCGAAGCTGATCAACAGCGAAGCGACTTACGAGCCTTCAGAAGCTGTAGAGCTTGTGAAAAAGGCGGCAACTGCCAAATTCGACGAAACCGTTGAAGCAGCAGTTCGTCTGGGTGTAGACCCGCGTAAACAAGACCAGGCAGTTCGTGGTGTTGTTGTCCTGCCTCACGGCACAGGCAAAACACAACGCGTGCTTGTATTTGCAAAAGGTGAAAAAGCGAAGGAAGCGGAAGCTGCTGGCGCTGATTTTGTTGGTGATGCTGACATGATCAACAAGATTCAACAGGGCTGGTTCGAATTCGACGTCTGCGTAGCTACACCTGACATGATGAGTGAAGTCGGTAAACTGGGTCGTCTGCTCGGTGGTAAAGGTCTCATGCCTAACCCTAAAGCAGGTACAGTTACTTTCGACGTTACCAAGGCTGTTCAAGAAATCAAAGCTGGTAAGATCGAATACCGTCTTGACAAAGCGGGCCAAATTCACGCGCCAATCGGCAAAGTGTCTTTCAACGCTGAACAATTGAACGAGAACCTTAAAGCTCTTATGGACGCTCTGAACCGTGCGAAACCGGCTGCTGCCAAAGGTGTATACCTTAAAGGCATCGCTATTTCGTCCACAATGGGACCTAGTGCTCGTGTGAACGCAGCTGCTTTCAGATAATTAAAGGTTGACTCCTAGAGTAATCTTTGATAGTCTATAACAGTTGTGAACATTAAGGTGATCAATCTTAAATGTGAATATGCTTACCGTAGACAGTAGGTGCCGTAGGGCTTAATTTCCTACCGAGGTGTTGTGATAGAAACAAAAAGTGCCAGGCTCGCCTGATTAACTTTCCGTTTTATCAAGCCTTCGTGAATCTGCGGAGGCTTTTCTAATGCCTGCGTAGGAACGGCGCGGTTTCTCCGGAAGAATCGCCGTGACATAAATTTTCAGGAGGTGTATACAATTGGCAAATGCAAAAGTAATCCAAGCAAAACAGGATGCGGTTGATGTTGTTACTAGCAAACTGCAGAACAGTGTCTCCACTGTTGTTGCAGACTACCGCGGATTGAACGTATCGCAAGTGACTGAACTGCGTAAGCAGCTTCGTGAAGCTGGCGTTGAGTTCCAAGTCCTGAAGAACACATTGCTTCGCCGTGCAACTGCGGCAGCTGAGCTGACTGATCTGGACGCTGTCCTAACTGGTCCTACAGCGATCGCATTCAGCGAGACTGATGCGGTAGTAGCAGCTAAGATTCTAAATGACTTCGCTAAGAAGAACGACGCTTTGAAACTGAAAGGCGGCGTTGTAGAAGGTAAAGTTATCGATGCGGACCAACTGAAAGCACTGGCTGAACTGCCATCCCGCGATGGTTTGCTCTCCATGCTGCTTAGCGTGCTTCAAGCTCCAATGCGCAACTTCGCGCTTGCAGTTAAAGCTGTTGCTGAGAAAGAAGAACAAAGCGCGTAAGCCTTTGCTTCTGGTTTCATAATCAAGACCACAAACCAATTCAAATATAATGGAGGTTCAATCATGAGCAAAGAAACAATCTTAGAAGAAATTAAAGGCATGAGCGTACTGGAACTGAACGACCTGGTAAAAGCAATCGAAGAAGAATTCGGCGTAACTGCAGCAGCTCCAGTAGCAGCTGGCGGCGCTGTAGCAGCTGTTGAAGCTGAACAGTCCGAATTCGACGTAATTTTGACAAGCGCTGGCGCTTCCAAAATCAACGTAATCAAAATCGTTCGCGAAATCACAGGTCTTGGCTTGAAAGAAGCTAAAGAAGTTGTAGATAACGCTCCAAAAGCAATCAAAGAAAAAGTAAGCAAAGAAGAAGCCGAAGCTACCAAAGCAAAATTGGAAGAAGCAGGCGCAGCTGTAGAAGTAAAATAAGTTGATTCAATAGGTACTGCCCCGGAGCAGAAGTTATTCTCTCCGGTTCCTGCAACCCCCTTGAACTTGTTCAAGGGGGTTGCTCTATAAGGGAGCCTTGCAGGTATTTGTAGTTCAACGTGAAAGGGAGGATGGTATGTCGCAGCATTATTACTCGCAGCAGCCGGAAGCGCGTCATGACAGACGGAGCATCGATACGGAGCTGAGAGGCAAACGCCTCCGCTTTACCAGCGACGCCGGTGTGTTTTCTAAAGGGGATATTGATCATGGCAGTCGTGTTCTGATTGAGGCGATGGAAATTCCGGAGGATGCGAAGGTACTGGACGTGGGCTGTGGTTACGGGCCTATAGGGATTAGTGCGGCGTATCTCGCTTCCAAGGGACATGTGACGATGATTGATATCAACAGCCGTGCGGTAGAGCTTGCCCGCGAGAATGCGCAGCATAATGGAATCCGCAATGTTACGGTGATGGAAAGTGATGTGCTATCGGTAGTAGAGGGGCAGACCTTCGATGTGATTCTAACCAACCCGCCGATCCGCGCCGGTAAGGCCGTAGTGCATGCGATTTTTGAACAGGCGTATGAGCATTTGAATGAGGGCGGTTGTCTGTGGGTTGTCATTCAGAAGAAGCAGGGTGCGCCGTCGGCGGTTGCCAAGCTGGAGAGTATGTTTCCGGTGGTAGAAGAAGTGGGGAAAGACAAGGGCTATAGAATCTTAAAAGCTCAGAAATAAATAATAATACTCATTGACATGCGATGTCCGCAGTGGTATTATTATAAAATGTCAGTATTAAGCTAGGCTCCATGTCTTTAGTTTGCTGAAATGTCAAGTGATATATTGTCGCCCGGTAAGCGCATGCCGCACGGCAGGTTTTTGCGAATTCCGTTCTCTATGTTCCTGTCACGGCGAAGGTCGCCGGGGCAATAGATAATAGCGCATGAACTGTAGCCTGGTGACGTATAATACGCACGTTTTGGGCAAATCTACTGGATAAGGAGTATTTTGGCCGTGGATAGATGTGCTCTTTTTTCGAAAGATTTCGATAAGGGGCTTTTCTGTATTTATGGCTGAATCCTTGTGATATGGTTCCATTATACGGGTCCAAACAAGGGTTCGCAATCAATTTTTAAGTGAGTAGACATGAGGGGTGAGTAAAGTTGGCAGGACATCTTGTTCAGTATGGTCGACGCACTCGGCGGAGCTATGCGAGAATTAACGAGGTACTCGAGGTCCCGAACCTGATCGAGATCCAACAAAAATCTTATGATTGGTTTTTGGAGGAAGGATTGCGGGAAATGTTCCAGGACATCTCGCCGATCCAGGATTTCACAGGGAATTTGGTGCTAGAGTTCATTGATTACAGCCTGGGTGAACCGAAGTACACGGTTGACGACGCTAAAGAGCGGGACGTAACATATGCAGCTCCTCTGCGTGTGAAGGTGCGTCTCATCAATAAGGAGACCGGTGAGGTAAAAGAGCAGGAAGTGTTCATGGGAGATTTCCCTCTGATGACGGAAACCGGCACTTTTATTATCAATGGTGCGGAACGGGTTATTGTCAGCCAGTTGGTTCGCTCTCCAAGCGTCTATTTCAGCACAAAAGTGGATAAGAACGGCAAAAAAACTTACACCGCCACAGTAATTCCGAATCGCGGAGCCTGGCTGGAGCTTGAGACCGACGCTAAGGACATCATGTATGTCCGTATCGACCGGACTCGTAAGATCCCGGTAACAGTCCTCTTGCGTGCTCTGGGCTTCGGCAGTGATGCTGAAATTCTGGAACTGCTTGGCAATGATGAATATATTCGCAACACGCTGGATAAAGACAACACGGATTCCACGGAGAAGGCGCTTATTGAAATCTACGAGCGTCTGCGTCCGGGCGAACCACCTACACTTGATAATGCCAAGAGCTTGCTCGTCGCACGTTTCTTTGACCCGAAACGTTATGATTTGGCCAATGTAGGCCGTTACAAAATCAATAAAAAGCTGCATATTAAGAATCGTCTGTTCAATCAGCGTCTGGCACAGCCTTTGGTTGATGAGTCTACCGGAGAAATCCTGGCAGAATCCGGCCAAATGGTGGACCGCCGCCTGCTTGATGAGCTGATTCCTTATTTCGAGAAGAGTATGGCTGCCAAAAACTACCGTGTAACCGGCGGTGTAATGGACAGCGAAGATATTCCGCTTCAGACCATTGACGTATTCTCGCCAATCGAAGAAGGCCGTATCATCAAACTGATCGCCAATGGCAACATTGATAAATCGGTTAAGCATATTACTCAGGCTGATATTATATCCTCAATCAGCTACTTTATTAATTTGCTGCATGGTATCGGCAACACGGATGATATTGACCATCTGGGTAACCGCCGTCTGCGTTCTGTAGGTGAGCTTCTGCAGAATCAGTTCCGTATCGGTCTGTCCCGTATGGAACGCGTAGTCCGCGAGAGAATGTCGATTCAGGATGCCAATGCAATTACGCCGCAGGCACTGATCAACATCCGTCCGGTTATCGCGTCCATCAAAGAGTTCTTCGGCAGCTCTCAGCTGTCCCAGTTCATGGATCAGACGAACCCGCTTGCCGAGCTTACGCATAAGCGCCGTCTGTCTGCACTTGGACCTGGTGGTCTGACCCGTGAACGCGCAGGCTTTGAAGTCCGCGACGTCCATCACAGTCACTATGGCCGTATGTGTCCTATCGAGACTCCGGAAGGTCCGAATATCGGTCTGATTAACTCCTTGTCCACCTTCGCCCGCATCAATGAATACGGCTTTATCGAGGCTCCGTATCGTTGGGTAGATCCGAAGACAGGCAAGGTAACTGAGCAAATCGATTATCTGACTGCCGATGAAGAAGATAACTATGTAGTTGCACAGGCGAATGTACTGATCGATGAGGATGGCTCTTTCAAGGAAGACCAGGTTATCGTTCGATACAACAAAGATTCAGACAACATTACTACTATGCCTAGCAACCGTGTAGACTACATGGATGTTTCGCCAAAACAGGTCGTATCCGTCGCAACGGCGCTCATTCCGTTCCTTGAGAACGATGACTCCAACCGCGCACTGATGGGATCGAACATGCAGCGTCAGGCCGTTCCGCTTCTTATTCCTAAGGCTCCGCTTGTAGGGACAGGGATGGAGCACAAGTCTGCTAAAGACTCCGGCGTATGTATTGTCTCCAAATATGACGGTATTATCGAACGCTCCTCTGCCAATGAAATCTGGCTGCGCCGTGTTGAGGCAGTTGAGGGCAAGGAAGTTAAAGGCGATATCGTTAAATATAAATTACACAAATTCATGCGTTCGAACCAGGGTACCTGTATTAACCAGCGTCCACTGGCGAAACGTGGGGATATCGTCAAAAAAGGTGATATCCTGGCAGATGGACCTTCCACAGAAATGGGCGAACTTGCGCTTGGCCGCAACGTAGTCGTTGCGTTCATGACTTGGGAGGGCTACAACTACGAGGATGCGATCCTGCTGAGTGAGAAGCTGGTGAAGGAAGATGTATACACTTCGATCCACATCGAGGAATACGAATCCGAAGCCCGTGATACGAAGCTCGGACCTGAAGAGATCACACGTGATATTCCTAACGTCGGTGAAGAGGCGCTCCGCAACTTGGATGAGCGCGGAATTATCCGTATCGGTGCGGAAATCAATGCCGGCGATATTCTGGTAGGTAAGGTTACTCCGAAGGGTGTAACTGAGCTGACTGCTGAGGAACGCCTGCTGCATGCGATCTTCGGTGAGAAGGCCCGTGAGGTTCGTGATACCTCCCTGCGCGTTCCGCATGGTAGTGATGGTATTATCGTTGACGTCAAAGTATTCACACGCGAAAACGGCGATGAGCTGCCTCCTGGCGTGAATCAACTGGTTCGTGTCTATATCGCCCAGAAGCGTAAGATTTCTGAAGGTGACAAGATGGCCGGACGTCACGGTAACAAGGGTGTCGTTGCCCGTATCCTGCCAGAAGAAGATATGCCGTTCCTTCCGGACGGTACGCCGGTACAGGTTGTCCTGAACCCGCTGGGCGTTCCTTCCCGTATGAACATCGGACAGGTGCTTGAAGTCCATATTGGTATGGCTGCACTGCGTCTGGGTATCCACGTGGCTACTCCGGTATTCGACGGAGCCCGTGAGTATGACGTGTTCGATACGATGGAAGAAGCCGGAATGCAGCGTAATGGTAAGACTGTTTTGTATGACGGACGTACAGGCGAGCGCTTCGAGCGCGAGGTTACTGTCGGTGTCATGCACATGATCAAGCTCGCGCACATGGTTGACGATAAGATTCATGCCCGTTCTACAGGTCCTTACTCACTCGTTACACAACAGCCACTGGGCGGTAAAGCTCAGTTCGGCGGACAGCGTTTCGGGGAGATGGAAGTGTGGGCGCTTGAAGCTTACGGCGCGGCGTATACACTGCAAGAGATTTTGACCGTGAAATCCGATGATGTGGTCGGCCGTGTGAAAACGTACGAATCCATTGTCAAAGGTGAAAATGTTCCAGAACCGGGTGTGCCGGAATCGTTCAAGGTATTGATCAAGGAACTGCAGTCGCTCGGTATGGATGTCAAAATCCTCAGCGGCGACGAGCAGGAGATCGAGATGAAGGAACTGGACGATGAGGACGAGACGTCAAGCGATAAGCTGAGCCTCAATTTGGAGGGCGCAGAAGTCGGCATAGAGTAGTTCACCAGCAAGTCACTAATTTGATTACACAAAGGACCATGCCCTCTGTTGACTTCAGTGTCAAGAGAGGGCTGTGGGACTAAATCAGGATATAGGTTAAGGAGGGTTGCTCCTTGTTGGACGTTAACAATTTTGAATTTATGAAAATCGGGCTCGCTTCCCCGGAAAAAATTCGTTCTTGGTCCCGCGGAGAAGTTAAAAAACCGGAAACCATTAACTATCGTACATTGAAACCGGAAAAAGAGGGTCTCTTTTGCGAACGTATTTTTGGACCGCAAAAGGACTGGGAATGTCACTGTGGTAAATACAAACGCGTCCGGTATAAGGGCGTAGTATGCGACCGCTGCGGCGTGGAAGTTACCCGCGCTAAAGTCCGCCGCGAACGTATGGGCCACATTGAACTGGCAGCTCCTGTATCTCATATCTGGTATTTCAAAGGTATTCCAAGCCGTATGGGTCTGGCGCTGGATATGTCTCCTAGATCGCTCGAAGAGATTATCTACTTTGCATCTTATGTTGTAACTGATCCAGGGGAAACTCCGCTGGAGAAGAAGCAGCTGTTGTCCGAGAAAGAATACCGCAGCTACCGTGAGAAATACGGCTACGGATTCCAGGCCGGCATGGGTGCAGAAGCCGTCAAAAAGCTGCTTCAGGATATCGACATCGATAAAGAACTGGAATTCCTCAAAGAAGAGCTGCGTACCGCTCAGGGCCAGCGCCGCAACCGGGCGATCAAACGTCTGGAAGTCATTGAGGCCTTCCGCAACTCCGGCAACAAGCCTGACTGGATGATCATGGATGTACTCCCGGTTATCCCTCCGGAGCTTCGTCCAATGGTTCAGCTCGATGGCGGCCGTTTTGCTACGTCTGACCTTAATGACCTGTACCGCCGTGTAATTAACCGGAACAACCGTCTGAAAAGACTGCTGGACCTCGGCGCTCCTGACATTATCGTTCAGAATGAGAAACGTATGCTTCAGGAAGCTGTAGATGCGCTGATTGACAACGGCCGCCGCGGCCGTCCTGTAACAGGACCAGGTAACCGTCCGCTCAAATCGCTTAGCCATATGCTGAAGGGGAAACAGGGACGTTTCCGCCAGAACTTGCTCGGTAAACGTGTTGACTACTCCGGCCGTTCGGTTATCGTCGTAGGACCTTACCTGAAGATGTACCAATGCGGTCTTCCTAAGAAGATGGCACTGGAGCTGTTCAAACCGTTTGTAATGAAAGAATTGGTTAACAAAGGGCTTGCCCACAACATAAAGAGCGCGAAGCGTAAGGTTGAGCGCGTAAGTCCTGAAGTATGGGATGTGCTTGAAGAGGTAATCAGAGAGCATCCGGTTCTGCTGAACCGTGCCCCTACGCTGCATAGACTGGGTATCCAGGCGTTCGAACCGATTCTGGTAGAAGGTCACGCAATCCGTCTTCACCCGCTCGTATGTACGGCTTACAATGCCGACTTTGACGGTGACCAGATGGCGGTACACGTTCCTCTGTCCGCTGAGGCTCAAGCAGAAGCCCGTATTCTCATGCTGGCGTCCGGTAACATCCTCAACCCTAAAGACGGCAAACCTGTCGTTACCCCTTCTCAGGATATGGTCCTTGGTACGTTCTACCTGACCATGGACAACAAGGAAGAAAAGGGTACCGGGATGATCCTGCGTAACGTGAATGAAGCAGTCTCTGCTTATCAGCGCGGAACTGCTGGTCTGCATGCACGTGTTGCCATTCCTGTTAAGGCTCTGGGAAAAACCAGCTTCACAGAAGCGCAGCAGAATGCATTGCTGATCACGACTGTGGGTAAGATTATCTTCAACGAAATCTATCCAAGCAGCTTCCCGTATATCAACGAAGCTACCAAAACTAACCTGCTGCAGGGAACTCCTGAGAAGTACTTTATCTATGAAAAGGGTGCGGATGTCCGCGAACTGATCATGGCTGCTCCGGAGGCCAGTGCTGTAGGTAAAGAATATCTGGGCCTCATTATCGCCCGCTGCTTTGAGACGTATCACACCACCAAGACTTCAGTGATTCTGGATAAAATTAAGCAACTAGGCTTTACGTACTCTACACGTTCCGGTGTTACGGTTGCCGTATCGGATGTTATCGTGCCTGAGGAAAAAGCTACCATTCTTAAGGAATCCGAAGCTAAGGTTGATGTGGTTGCGAATCAATACCGCCGCGGTCTGATTACCAATGATGAGCGGTATGACCGCGTTATCGAGATTTGGTCGAAGACCAAGGATGATCTGACTAACGTATTGCTTAAATCGATGGACCGCTTCAACTCCATCATGCTCATGGTCGACTCCAAGGCGCGTGGTAACAAATCGCAGATCACCCAGCTTGGTGGTATGCGTGGTCTGATGGCAACACCTTCGGGCCGGATCTTTGAATTGCCAATCAAAGCGAACTTCCGTGAAGGCCTAACCGTCCTCGAGTACTTTATCTCTACTCACGGAGCGCGTAAAGGTCTGGCCGATACAGCGCTGCGTACAGCGGATTCCGGGTACCTGACACGCCGTCTGGTTGACGTAGCGCAGGATGTTATTGTCCGTGAAGAAGATTGCGGTACTGATAAAGGCTTCATGGTTAGCCGGATTCAGGATGGTAAGGAAGTCATTGAGGATCTCTACGACCGTATTGAAGGCCGTTATTCCTTCGAGACCGTCCGTCATCCGGAGACGAAGGAAATCATCGTTCACCGTAACGATCTGATTGACTCGGATAAGGCTGAAGAGATCGTGAATGCTGGTGTTACCAAGCTGCAGATCCGCTCTGTACTCAGCTGCCGTGCCCGTCACGGTGTCTGCAAGAAGTGCTACGGACGTAACCTGGCAACAGGTAAATTCGTGGAAATCGGGGAAGCTGTCGGTATTATTGCCGCACAATCCATCGGTGAACCAGGAACACAGCTTACTATGCGTACATTCCATACCGGTGGTGTAGCCGGAGACGATATCACGCAAGGTTTGCCGCGTATCCAGGAGCTATTTGAAGCCCGTAACCCTAAAGGGCAGGCTACAATCAGTGAGATTGACGGGGTAGTTAAGGAAATTCGTGAAACCAAGGACCGCCGCGAAATCGAAGTCCAGGGTGAAGCAGAGTCCAAGACGTATTCCATCACTTACGGCTCCCGTCTGCGTGTCAGCGAAGGCCAGGAGATTGAGGCCGGCGATGAGTTAACAGACGGTTCTATTGACCCTAAAGAAATGCTGCGTATCAAAGGAATCCGCGGGGTACAGAACTACATTCTGCAAGAAGTACAGCGTGTATACCGTAACCAGGGCGTTGAAATCAATGATAAGCACATTGAAGTTATGATCAAGCAGATGCTGCGCAAAATCCGTATTATCGATGCCGGAGATACCAGTCTCCTGCCGGGTGCATTTGCGGATATTCATGAATATGAAGCAGCCAACAAGGAAGCTATTCTTGCCGGAAATGAACCAGCAGTTGCCAAACCGGTTCTGCTCGGGATCACCAAGGCCTCCCTGGAAACTGATTCATTCCTGTCTGCGGCATCTTTCCAGGAAACTACCCGCGTCTTAACAGATGCAGCTATTAAGGGTAAAGTGGATAAACTGCTCGGTCTGAAAGAGAATGTAATCATCGGTAAGCTGATTCCTGCAGGTACAGGCATGAATCGTTACCGTAATGTGAAGCTGAGCGACCCGAATGCTGAAAGCAATGAAGAAGCTTTGGAGCCGGTACCCGCTGAATAATTGAATACTCATGGCAAGCAGTATCCGCGTCACGCAGAAATCGGGTGTGACGCGGCTGTCTGCTGTGATTATTAATAAATTTATTGTCGTTTTTCTTGACATCATGTGCTCAGGATGCTAATATGTCTAAGGTGCGTGAGTAGTCTTGTCATTCTTATTCAGTGGAGGTAATGATTCATGACTGATGACAGAGGGTTACAGGATGCTCAGGTCAAGATCGGTTCCAAGCAAACCGTCAAGGCGGTGGAGTTGGGCCAAGCCGCAGAAGTCTATGTGGCAGAGGACGGAGATCAACGGCTTACTTCCAGAATTGTAATGCTTTGCAACAAACAAGGTGTGAAGGTCACGTATGTGGACACGATGCTGAATTTGGGCAAGGCCTGCGGTATAGAAGTTGGTGCTGCGATGGCAGCCGTCTTAAAACAATAGCAGCAAGAGAACGTTTTTGTACCGGGGTACACTTCGGCAGCAAGGACTTTTCATTTGTCTTTTTATGAACCACCTGGGTCTGTGGACTTAATGTTTGTAAATTGACTATCATTTCAGGAAGGGGGTGGCACAACATGCCAACTATCAATCAATTGGTTCGTAAAGGCCGTCAAGCCAAAATCGAAAAATCCAAATCTCCCGCTCTTCAAAAAGGGTTCAACGCCCTCAAGCGTGAGGCTACAAATTTGAGCGCTCCGCAGAAACGCGGTGTATGCACTCGTGTAGGCACAATGACTCCACGTAAACCAAACTCAGCACTTCGTAAGTATGCCCGTGTTCGTTTGACGAACCGTCTTGAGGTGACTGCTTACATTCCGGGTATCGGACATAACCTTCAAGAGCACAGTGTAGTATTGCTGCGCGGAGGTAAAGTTAAGGACCTTGCAGGAGTTCGTTATCACATCGTTCGTGGTGCACTGGATACTGCAGGTGTTGCTAACCGGATGCAGGCTCGCTCCAAGTATGGTGCGAAACGTCCTAAAGTCAAGAAATAAGATGAGCTTATCAGAATAATAACCATATAAGAAAGGGGGATATCCATGCCACGCAAAGGTCCAGTTACTAAAAGAGATGTATTGCCAGATCCATTGTATAATAGCAAGTTGGTTACTCGTTTGATCAACCGTATTATGCTGGGTGGTAAAAGAGGTGTCGCTCAAAGCATTTTGTACAATTCGTTCAAGTTGATTCAAGAACGTACAGGTAAAGAGCCGATGGAAGTTTTCGAAGCAGCCATCAAGAATATCATGCCTGTATTGGAAGTTAAAGCTCGTCGTGTCGGCGGTGCTAACTACCAAGTACCTATTGAGGTTAAACCTGAAAGACGTACTGCTTTGGGATTACGTTGGCTTGTAAACTACTCACGCAACCGCGGTGAGAAGACTATGGAAGAGCGTTTGGCGGCTGAGATTATCGATGCTTCCAACAACACAGGCGCTTCCGTTAAGAAACGTGAAGATACACACAAAATGGCTGAAGCGAACAAAGCGTTTGCTCACTACCGCTGGTAGGATTGCAGTCGTTCAAATAACTTCTATTTTGGAAGGAGATCCATTTCATGTCAAGAGAGTTCTCCTTAAAAAATACACGTAATATCGGGATCATGGCACATATTGATGCTGGTAAGACTACTACCACAGAGCGGATTCTTTTCTACACAGGCCGTACGCACAAAATCGGTGAAGTTCACGAGGGCGCTGCTACAATGGACTGGATGGAACAGGAGCAAGAGCGCGGAATCACGATTACTTCCGCTGCTACAACCGCTGCTTGGAAGGGTCACCGCATCAATATCATTGATACCCCTGGGCACGTTGACTTCACTGTTGAAGTTGAACGTTCCCTTCGTGTATTGGATGGAGCAGTTGGTGTATTTAGTGCGAAAGAGGGCGTTGAGCCTCAGTCCGAAACCGTATGGAGACAGGCTGACCGTTACGGCGTTCCCCGGATCGCATATGTGAACAAAATGGATATCATCGGTGCAGACTTCCTGAACGTTATCGACAGCATGCGTGACCGCCTGCAAGCCAATGCAGTTGCCATTCAACTGCCTATTGGTGCCGAGAACGACTTCACAGGAATCATTGACCTTGTTGAGCAGAAAGCTCACATCTTCAAGGATGACCTGGGTCAGAACATCGAAGTTACTGATATTCCTGCTGAATTCTTGGAGCAAGTTGAGACTCTGCGTACTGAACTGATCGAGAAGGTTGCAGAACTTGACGAAGATCTGACTATGAAGTATCTGGAAGGCGAAGAAATCACTGTGGCCGAGATCAAAGCTGCACTGCGCAAAGGCGTATGTGAAGTTAAGGTTTTCCCTGTAATTGTCGGATCCTCCTACCGTAACAAAGGCGTTCAGCTCATGATGGATGCTGTTGTTGATTACTTGCCATCCCCACTGGATGTACCGGCTATTCAAGGTCATCTGGAGGACGGTACAGAAGCGGTTCGCCACTCTTCGGATGAAGAACCATTTGCTGCACTGGCATTTAAAATCATGACAGACCCTTATGTGGGTAAACTCACGTTCTTCCGTGTATACTCCGGTATCCTGGAATCCGGTTCTTATGTAGTTAACGCTACTAAGAACAAACGTGAACGTATCGGCCGTATTCTGCAGATGCATGCGAACAGCCGCCAAGAAATCTCCATTGTATATTCCGGTGATATCGCGGCAGCCGTTGGCCTGAAAGACACAAGTACTGGCGATACACTCTGTGATGAGAAACATCCGGTTATCCTGGAATCCATGAACTTCCCTGATCCGGTTATCGAAATCGCAGTTGAACCAAAAACCAAAGCTGACCAAGATAAATTGGGTGTTGCTCTCGGAAAGTTGACTGAAGAGGATCCTACTCTTCGTGCTCACACTGATGAAGAAACAGGCCAAACAATCCTGGCAGGTATGGGTGAGCTTCACCTGGATATTATCATCGACCGTATGCGCCGCGAATTCAAGGTAGAAACCAACGTGGGTAAACCACAGGTTGCTTACCGTGAGACATTCAAAGCACCAGCACGCGTTGAAGGTAAATTCGTTCGCCAATCCGGCGGTCGCGGTCAGTATGGTCACGTATGGGTTGAATTTGAACCTCTCGAGCCGGGTACTGGCAGCAAATTCGAAAGTAAAGTTGTCGGTGGTTCTGTACCTAGAGAATACATCGCTCCTGCACTTGCCGGTATTGAAGAGCAAATGAAAAACGGCGTTATTGCAGGCTTCCCGCTTGTAGACGTTAAAGCTACCATCGTAGATGGTTCCTATCATGATGTTGACTCCAACGAAATGGCGTTCAAAATTGCCGGCTCGATGGCCCTCAAAGCAGCTAAAGACAAGTGTAAGCCTGTCCTGCTTGAGCCAATCATGAAAGTGGAAGTAACTGTTCCTGAGGAATACATGGGCGATGTAATGGGTATGCTGAACTCCCGTCGCGGTCGGATCGAAGGTATGGATTCCCGTGGTGGTGCGCAGATTATCCGTGCAAAGGTGCCTCTTTCCGAAATGTTCGGATACTCCACAACACTCCGTTCCGGTACTCAAGGACGCGGCGTATTCTCAATGGAACTTTCTCATTATGAAGAAGTACCTAAATCCATTGCTGAAGAAATCGTAGCCAAGAACAAAGGCGGAGAATAAGCTTAATTTTTAACTTGCCGTCCGGGTATAACACTTAAGTCACCTTAGAACTGCAAATAGGCGGACGGCTCAAATATATGGACCCCACAATAAGGAGGAACTGTTCAAATGGCAAAGGCAAAGTTTGAACGTAACAAACCGCACGTTAACATTGGTACTATTGGTCACGTCGACCATGGTAAAACAACTCTGACTGCTGCAATCACAACTGTATTGTCCAAAAAATACGGTGGTGCTGCTGTAGCATTCGACCAAATCGATAAGGCTCCTGAAGAACGCGAACGCGGTATCACTATCTCCACCGCTCACGTTGAATATGAAACTCCTAACCGTCACTACGCTCACGTAGACTGCCCTGGACACGCCGACTATGTTAAAAACATGATCACTGGCGCAGCGCAAATGGACGGAGCAATCCTGGTTGTATCCGCAGCTGACGGCCCTATGCCACAGACTCGTGAACACATCCTGCTGTCCCGTCAAGTAGGCGTTCCTTACATCGTTGTATTCCTGAACAAATGCGACATGGTAGAGGACGAAGAGTTGCTTGAATTGGTTGAAATGGAAGTTCGCGATCTGCTTAGCGAATACGACTTCCCAGGCGATGACACTCCAATCGTTCGTGGATCTGCTCGTGAAGCTCTGCAGAACCCTGATGGCGAGTATGCACAGAAGATCGTTGAAATGTTCGAAACGATCGACACATACATCCCGCTTCCAGAACGTCAGACTGACAAGCCTTTCTTGATGCCTGTCGAAGATGTATTCTCCATCACTGGCCGCGGTACTGTGGCAACTGGTCGCGTAGAACGCGGAACAGTTAAAGTCGGAGAAGAAATCGAAATCGTTGGTATTCACGAAGAAACTAAGAAGTCTGTAGTTACTGGCGTGGAAATGTTCCGTAAATTGCTTGATTCCGCACAAGCGGGCGACAACATCGGCGCACTGCTGCGTGGTGTAGACCGTAACATGATCGAGCGTGGCCAAGTATTGGCTAAGCCGAACTCTGTTAAGCCACACACTGAGTTCACTGCTCAGATCTACGTTCTGACTAAAGAAGAAGGCGGACGTCACAAACCATTCTTCACTGGTTACCGTCCACAGTTCTACTTCCGTACAACTGACGTAACTGGCATCATCAACCTGCCAGAAGGTACTGAAATGGTTATGCCTGGTGACAACATCACCGTAACTGTTCAACTGATCTCCCCAATCGCTATTGAAGAAGGTACTAAATTCTCCATTCGCGAAGGCGGACGTACAGTTGGTGCCGGTTCCGTAGCTTCCATCCAGAAATAATTCAGGCTCTATCCGTTAGGATAGACTGAACATAAGGCAGGCCCCCTTCATTTGAAGGGGGCCTGTTTTGTTGTTATCACAAAGATTTTGAATTAGATTTCTTTCGCATACTCAGCATTAGGCAGCTTGGACAGAACGACATGCAGACTGGACGGGGATGAACTATTATTCGTATAAGCGAATGACTCGTCACCTGCAATGTAGATGGTCTCTCCTTGGATGAAGGAGAATTCTTCCTCATTAACATGGATTGTACCGTCACCGTGTAAGGCGAGGATATATACATCTGCTCCGGGGTGCTTGTGAACAGGCAGCTTTTGCCCAGGCATGAAGTTTAGCACGAATACAACACTATCCCCTTTTTGGAAAATGATTTTTTTGGTAAAGCGCTCCTCTTGATACTGCACTGCCTCAGCTAATGTTTTCTTTTCCATTATAAATCCCTGCTTTCATTAAAATATTGTTTAAAGCTTAACTTCATACTCGCAGTGTTCATGACCGGTGACATTACATTTGATCTCCTTCACTGAAACCTTGCGGCCGAGAATTCGGCACAGAGCACCTTCAATGATAGCTCCCTCTAGATCACAGACCATTCTTTCATCTTCAAGCGAAGGTAGTCCTTTGCAGAAGCAATCGTCAACTGCAATATTAATTCTGTGCTCATCGGAATGAACAATCCGGGGAATTCCGATTTTGAGCTCTTCAAAGAACTGCAGCAGCTCTTCCACGGAATGGACAGGCAGGCTCTCGCCAATCTTTCTGCCAATAGTAACAGTCGTTCCCTTTCCGCCTAACGGCAATCCCTGGTTCATTCCAATAAGGCGGATGGTCCGGAATAGCTCAAGGGGTACCATGTTGCCCAGAGTTGTCCGATCCATCTGGCGCATATCATCAAAAGTGTATTGCTGCAAGCCCATCAACTCCTTTTCTCTCTATGAACCTATTGTATAGACAGCCGGCACATTAATCCTTGATATAGATCAAGTTTAATGAAAAACTGTGCGTCCAGTCACCCGATAGTGCCTCGATCATTGATATGGTGGGATAAGCGACAGTAGAGGAGGAATGATGTATGGATTGTAATAAGTGCAGCTCTCATGCCTGTGTGCGCCAGGTTCCGGTATTCAGGAGTTTATCCGATGAAGAATTGGTTATCATTGAATCAATTACAGAATCCCATTCCTATAAAAAGGGCAGCCAGGTCTGCAGAGAAGGCGAGCCTTCTGAAGCTTTGTATGTGGTGAAGAGCGGTCTGATCAAATTGACGAAGAACAGTAAAGAAGGCAAGCAGCATATTGTCCGCTTTCTTTTTCCCGGAGATTATTTCGGGCAGTTTGCCCTGCTTCACAATAAAAATAATGATGTAACGGCGGAGATTATTGAGAGCGGAGTGGTCTGCCAGATGCACCGGAAGGATTTTATTCCTCTGCTGGAGCAGAATGCGGGCCTCGCGTTCAGCTTCCTGATGTCTGTTAGCGAGCAGCTGCATCTGGCCGAAGAATCAGCAGGGGCACTGCATATGTTTGAAGTGGAAAAGCGGTTAGCCCGGCTGCTGGTCTACTTATATACGAGGAATCTACCAGAACCAGCAGTGACCATGCAAAACCTGAGATATTCCGTAGATCTCCCGTCGGCGCAAAAAGAAGTGGCAGCGATGATCGGCACTACTGCCGAGACCCTAAGCCGTAAACTGAACAAGCTGGAAGCGTTGAAGATCATCGCTATGCACAAAAGAACCGTGAATATTCTGGAGATGGAGGCTCTAATTCAGCTCGCTGAAATCAGTGATTAATAATTTTCAGATAAAACCCTGTTTTTTTTAACTTTTTTTCTGGAAAAGGTGATTTGTTTTGCAAAGGCTCTTGCAATATAGCCGCCTATTAGATATAATAATAAATGTTGTTCTGAGACGTTGCGATGATGTGAGAGGTTACTGACACACCCGGCCCCTTTGCCATGAGGTCGACGTCGGAAAATTTTCACGGAGTATGTCCGATAATAAATTGGGCGATAGAAGGAGGGACTAAAATGGCAAAGCAAAAAATTCGTATTCGCTTGAAAGCATACGACCACAGAATTCTTGATCAATCCGCAGAGAAAATCGTTGAAACAGCAAAACGTTCGGGTGCTGGTGTATCCGGGCCGATTCCGCTGCCAACTGAGAAGCAAATCATTACCATTCTCCGTGCGGTACACAAGTACAAGGATTCCCGTGAACAGTTTGAGCAACGGACTCACAAACGTTTGATCGATATTGTGAACCCAACACCACAAACTGTGGATGCCTTGATGCGCTTGGATCTACCGTCCGGTGTAGATATCGAAATCAAATTGTAATTCATTAAGTAACCAGGAAAAGAAAAGAGGTGTCAACATTGAAAGGTATCTTAGGAAAAAAACTCGGTATGACTCAAGTGTTTACTCCAGAAGGTAACGTAATCGCGGTTTCTGTTATCGAAGCTGGACCTTGTGTGGTACTGCAAAAGAAAGACCTGAATATCGACGGATATGAAGCAGTGCAGTTGGGCTTTTCCGATAAAAAGGAAAGTCGCTCCAACAAGCCTGAACAGGGTCACGCCAAAAAGGCAAATGCAACACCTAAGCGCTACGTTCGCGAAATTCGCGGTGTTGACCTCGGGTCACTCGAGGTTGGACAAGAGCTTAAGGCTGACATCTTCGCTGAAGGCGAGTTTGTTGACGTAACAGGTACTTCGAAGGGTAAAGGCTTCCAGGGTAACATCAAACGCTGGGGACAAAGCCGCGGACCAATGGCACACGGATCGCGTTACCACAGAAGACCAGGCTCGATGGGTTCCATCCAGGCTAACCGTGTTCCTAAGGGCAAACGCCTGCCAGGACATATGGGTCACACGACCGTAACGGTTCAAAAGCTTGAAATCATCCGGGTTGACGTAGAACGTAATGTACTGCTGGTTAAAGGCGCTATTCCGGGCCCGAAAAACAGCTTCGTGAAAGTTAAAGAAACCGTTAAGAAATAATTACTGAAGAAAGGAGGAACATGAAATGCCAAAAGTAACACTTTTCAATACTAGTGGTAACGAAGTTGGCGAAGTTGAACTGAGTGATTCAGTTTTCGGTATCGAACCGAATGTACATGTGCTGCATGAAGCTGCACTTATGCAAAGAGCTTCCCTTCGTCGCGGTACACACAAAGTAAAAGGACGCTCTGAAGTGCGTGGCGGCGGTCGTAAACCTTGGAAACAAAAAGGTACAGGTCGTGCTCGTCAAGGCTCCATTCGTTCTCCACAATGGAAAGGCGGCGGCGTAGTCTTCGGACCAACACCACGCAGCTATTCCTGGAAATTGCCTAAGAAGGTTCGCCGGTTGGCCATCAAATCCGCGTTGTCCTCAAAAGTACTTGAGAATGACATTATCGTATTGGATAGCTTGACTCTGAATGCTCCGAAGACGAAAGAATTCGCAGCGATTCTAAACAACCTTAAAGTGGGCAGCAAAGCCCTGATCGTAGCTCCTAGCTATGATGACAATGTAGCACTTTCCGCTCGTAACATCCCTGGGGTGAAATTCGTAGCGGCTGACGGCATCAATGTTCTTGACGTACTGACGTACGACAAACTGATCATCACTAAAGAAGCAGTTCTGAAGGTAGAGGAGGTGTTCGCGTAATGAAAGATCCTCGTGATATAATTAAGCGTCCAGTGATTACGGAACGCACATCCGAATACATGAGCGAACTGAAGTACGCTTTTGAAGTGGATATCCGTGCTAACAAGACCGAAATCAAAAAAGCTGTCGAGGCTATTTTTAAAGTAAAAGTCGTTAGTGTGAACACAATGCGCGTACCTGGTAAACTGAAACGTTATGGCAAATATTCCGGTTATACTCCGGAGTGGAAAAAAGCCATCGTGAAGCTTAGCCCGGACAGCAAGCCGCTTGAGTTCTTTGAAGCGGTAGAATAATACTCTTAAAGTAAGGAGGAAACTATAGTGCCAATCAAAAAGTACAAACCGACCTCTCCGGCAAGACGCAACATGTCTGTGTCTACGTTTGAAGAAATCACAACAAACCAGCCAGAGAAATCGTTGCTGTCCCCGCTGTTCAAGCATGCTGGACGCAACAACCAAGGTAAAATTACGGTTCGTCACCATGGCGGCGGACACAAACGTAAATACCGTATCATCGACTTCAAACGGACTAAAGACGGCATACCAGGTAGCGTTGCTACAATTGAGTATGACCCGAACCGTACTTCCAATATTGCTTTGATCCACTATGCTGATGGAGAGAAACGTTATATCATCGCTCCTAAAGGCCTTAAAGTTGGGGATAAAGTTGAGTCCGGCCCTGCTGCGGATATCAAAATTGGTAACAGCCTTCCGTTGATCAACATCCCGGTAGGTACAGTTATCCACAACATCGAGTTGAAACCAGGCAAAGGCGGACAATTGGTTCGTGCTGCCGGTACTGAAGCTCAGTTGCTGGGTAAAGAAGACAAATACGTATCTGTTCGTTTGAACTCGGGTGAGGTTCGCAGAATCCTCAGCGTTTGCCGTGCGACTATCGGAGCCGTAGGTAACGGAGATCACGAACTGATCAAGATTGGTAAAGCCGGACGCAGCCGCTGGCTCGGACGTCGTCCTGAAGTACGCGGTGTTGTCATGAACCCTAACGATCACCCACACGGTGGTGGTGAAGGCCGCGCTCCAATCGGACGGAAATCGCCAATGTCACCTTGGGGCAAACCAACCCTCGGCTACAAAACGCGTAAGAAAAACAAAGCATCTGATAAATATATCGTTCGTCGCCGCACAAAATAAGACGCTTCAGGCAAGTTAGTTAAGCGCGAAGCGTCGATTCGCGGTTTTGAAGAACCGGATGAAGGGAGGATTCACACATGGGTCGCAGTTTAAAGAAGGGGCCGTTCATCGATGGCTACCTGCTGAAAAAAGTTGAGGATTTGAACGAGACAGACAAGAAAGTCGTAGTAAAAACCTGGTCCCGTCGCTCAACCATTTTCCCTCAGTTTATCGGACATACGTTTGGTGTATATGACGGCCGCAAACACGTGCCTGTATACGTAACGGAAGATATGGTAGGTCACAAGTTGGGCGAGTTCGCGCCAACACGTACTTACAAAGGCCACGCGGGTGACGATAAGAAAACCAGAAGATAATTAACGTCTTCGTTTGAGAGGAGGGAAAACAATGGAAGCAAAAGCACATGCAAGATCGGTGCGGATTTCCGCTCGTAAAGCGAAACTGGTTGTTGACTTGATTCGCGGCAAGCAAGTGGGGGAAGCAATTGCAATTCTTCGCCACACTCCGAAGTCCGCTTCTCCGGTTGTTGAGAAGCTACTGAACTCGGCGATTGCGAACGCTGAGCATAACTACTCTATGGACGTTAACAGCTTATTCGTAAGCGAAGTTTTCGTTAACCAGGGTCCTACAATGAAACGTTTCCGCCCGCGCGCCATGGGCCGCGCAAGTCGGATCAATAAACGTACCAGCCACATTACTTTGGTGGTATCTGAGAAATAAGGAGGGATAACACGTGGGTCAAAAGGTAAATCCAGTCGGACTCCGAGTCGGTATTATTCGCGATTGGGAATCAAAATGGTATGCAGGCAAAGATTTCGGTACTCTTTTAATGGAAGACGTCAAAATCCGGGAATACCTTAAAGGCAAGTTGAAAGATTCCTCTGTTTCCCGCATCGAGATCGAAAGAGCGGCAAGCCGAGTGAACGTTACAATTCACACTGCCAAGCCAGGTATGGTAATTGGTAAAGGCGGAGCAGAAGTAGAAGTACTTCGCAGCGCAGTTACAGCTATCGCCGGCGGTAAGAAAGTACACATCAACATCAATGAAATCAAACACCCTGAACTGGATGCTATTCTTGTTGCTGAAAGCATTGCACAACAGCTGGAACGTCGCGTATCGTTCCGTCGTGCTCTGAAACAAGCGATTCAAAGAACTATGCGTTCCGGCGCAAAGGGTATTAAAACTCAGGTTGGCGGACGTCTTGGCGGCGCTGAGATTGCCCGTTCAGAAGGTTATAGCGAAGGAACAGTTCCACTTCATACGCTTCGTGCTGATATCGATTACGGAACAGCTGAAGCACATACAACTTACGGCCGTATCGGCGTAAAAGTATGGATTTATCGTGGAGAAGTTCTTCCCCCAGCTAAGAAACAAGCTGCTCAGGAAGGAGGCAACTAATCATGTTGGTACCAAAGCGCGTTAAACACCGCAAGCAACAACGCGGTCACATGAAGGGTATGGCAAAAGGCGGAACCGAGCTTAACTTCGGCGAATTCGGTTTGCAGGCACTGGAGCCATCTTGGATCACTAACCGTCAGATCGAAGCTGCTCGTATCGCAATGACACGTTACATCAAACGTGGCGGTCAGGTTTGGATCAAGATTTTCCCGGATAAGCCAATCACTCAGAAGCCTCTCGAGGTTCGTATGGGTAGTGGTAAAGGTAACGTTGAGAAATGGGTAGCTGTAGTTAAACCGGGTAAGATTATGTTCGAACTCGGAGGCGTGTCGGAAGAAATCGCTCGTGAAGCGATGCGTCTTGCCGCTCACAAGCTGCCTGTAAAGACTAAGTTTGTGAAACGTGAAGAATTGGGTGGTGAAGCAAATGAAAGCTAATGAACTTCGCAACTTAACCACTGCTGAGATTGAACAGAAAATCGCCGGATTCAAGGAAGAACTTTTCAATCTCCGTTTCCAATTGGCAACAGGCCAACTGGATAACCCGACTCGGATTCGTGATGTGCGTAAGGAAATAGCTCGTGCTAAAACCGTTATCCATCAAAGAGTACTTGGGATTAGTTAAGTGACGGCGGATGCATAATCCGTAATCAGGAAGGAGGCTAATTATGAGCGAAGAGCGTAATGCACGTAAAGTGCTGATCGGTAAAGTAGTCAGCGACAAAATGGATAAAACCATCGTAATTGCTGTTGAAACCTATAAAAAGCACAATCTGTATCACAAACGCATCAAGTCCACGAAGAAATTCAAGGCACATGATGAAGAGAATGTAGCTAAAATTGGTGATGTCGTGAAAGTCATGGAAACTCGTCCATTGTCGAAGGACAAACGGTGGAGACTGGTTGAAGTGGTTGAAAAAGCGGTAATCATCTAAAACATGAAGCAGATCCCTTTCCGGAAGGAGGAAAATAATAATGATTCAACCATTTACACGTTTGCATGTGGCTGACAACTCTGGTGCGAAGGAACTGATGTGTATCCGCGTACTGGGTGGTACTGGACGCCGTACAGCAGCAATCGGCGATCTGATCGTTTGTTCCGTTAAACAAGCAACACCAGGCGGCGTTGTCAAAAAAGGTGATGTTGTTAGAGCGGTAGTTGTTCGTACAAAACGTTCGGTACGCCGTAAAGATGGATCTTACATCGCATTCGACGAAAATGCAGCTGTTGTTGTCAAAGACGACAGAAGCCCGCGCGGAACACGTATCTTCGGACCAGTTGCTCGCGAACTTCGCGACAAGGACTACATGAAGATCGTTTCCTTGGCACCGGAAGTAATCTAAAAATCCGAGTGATACTCGGTTGTACTTGAAAAGGTAGTTATAGGAGGTGTAATCAATGCCTAGAGTTAAAAAAGTTCTGGAATCCCATAACAATAAACTGCACGTGAAAAAAGATGATGTGGTGCTTGTGATCAGCGGGAAAGACAAAGGTAAAAAAGGCCGTGTCATCGCTGCTTATCCTCGTGAAAACCGCGTCCTGGTAGAAGGCGTGAACATGGTGAAGAAACACCAGAAGCCTAACCAGCTGAATCCGCAAGGCGGAATCATCGAGCAGGAAGCTTCGATCCATGTGTCCAACGTAATGCACATTGATCCGAAGAGCGGGAAAGTTACGCGCATCGGCTATAAAGTACTAGATAACGGTAAGAAGGTTCGGGTAGCAAAAAGATCCGGAGAGATTATCGACTAATACAGTCCTAATGAAAGGAGGTAAATCTTCATGGCAGCAAGAATGAAAGAACGTTATCTGAATGAAATTACACCATCTTTGATGCAGAAGTTTAACTACACAACAGTTATGCAAGTGCCTAAGATCGAGAAGATCGTCATCAACATGGGTGTAGGTGACGCTGTTCAAAACTCCAAAGTGCTTGACGCTGCAGTTAACGATATGCAACTGATTTCTGGTCAAAAGCCGGTTATCACTAAAGCAAAGAAATCCATCGCCGGTTTCAAACTGCGCGAAAATATGCCGATCGGGGTTAAAGTAACACTGCGCGGCGAGCGTATGTACTACTTCCTGGATAAATTGATCAACGTAACGCTTCCACGCGTTCGTGACTTCCGTGGTGTTTCCAGCAAAGCCTTCGATGGCCGCGGTAACTACACACTGGGTCTTAAAGAACAATTGATCTTCCCTGAAATCGAGTATGACAAAGTGGATAAGGTTCGCGGTATGGACATCGTTATTGTAACGACTGCTAAGACGGACGAGGAATCCCGTGAGCTGCTGAATCAGCTGGGAATGCCTTTCACAAAATAAGAATCATCCATTTCTCCGAAAATGTTTAGGAGGTGTCAGTCTAAGTGGCAAAGACTTCAATGAAAGTTAAACAACAACGCGAGCCTAAGTTCAAAGTACGTGCATATACACGTTGCGAGCGTTGCGGTCGTCCACATTCGGTACTGCAAAAGTTCAAAATTTGCAGAATTTGTTTCCGTGAATTAGCTTATAAAGGCCAGATTCCTGGCGTGAAAAAAGCAAGTTGGTAAGAAGTTTATAAACGGGAAGGAGGTTTACACACATGACTATGTCTGATCCTATTGCAGATATGCTTACTCGTATTCGTAACGCCAACACTGTGCGTCACGAGACAGTAGAAATGCCTGCTTCTACTATGAAAAAACAAATCGCGGACATCTTGAAGCGTGAGGGCTTCATCCGTGATGCTGAATTCGTTGAAGATAGCAAACAAGGGATTATCCGTATTTTCCTGAAATACGGCCCAAGCCAGGAACGCGTTATCACTGGTCTGAAAAGAATCAGTAAACCAGGTCTTCGCGTATACACCAAGAGCAATGAAGTACCTCGTGTACTCGGTGGCCTTGGAATCGCGATTATCTCCACATCTAAGGGAGTTATGACCGACAAAGAAGCTCGTCAATCTAAATCCGGCGGAGAAGTTGTCTGCTACATTTGGTAATAAACGTCACAAGATAAGGAGGTGCAACACATGTCTCGTATTGGTCGCAAACCAATCGCAGTACCTAGCGGTGTAGATGTCACTTTGGACAACGCCGTTATTACAGTAAAAGGTCCTAAAGGCACTTTGACTCGTGAGCTTCATAAAGACATGAAGATTACAGTTGAAAATAACGAAATCACTGTTGTTCGCCCGTCGGACAACAAATTGCATCGTTCACTTCACGGCACAACCCGCTCCGTTGTCAACAACATGGTGAGTGGTGTGACTGAAGGTTTCTCGAAATCTCTGGAACTGGTTGGGGTCGGATATCGTGCAAGCAAATCCGGAGATAAAATCGTATTGAACGTTGGTTACTCCCACCCGGTTGAAATTACACCGGAAGCGGGTATCGAGTTCGATGTTCCTGCGAACACGAAGATCATCGTTAGAGGGATTGACAAAGAACGCGTTGGCGCTTACGCTGCCAAAATCCGTTCCGTACGTGAACCTGAGCCATACAAAGGTAAAGGTATCAAATATGAAGGCGAGCGTATCATCCGCAAGGAAGGTAAAGCTGGTAAGAAGAAATAACCAGCTCTACCTTAATTGTAAGATACCCCGTGCATCTTAAAGTGAAGCTGTTTACGGCAAACTGAAGGGAGTGAAAGGGAAGTCATGATTACAAAAGAGGATAAAAACAAGGCTCGTCTCAAAAGACACCTGCGTGTTCGTAAGAAGATCCAGGGTACTACTGAGCGTCCACGTTTGAATGTGTTCCGTTCTTCGAAACACATCTACGCTCAACTGATCGATGATGTGACTGGCGTTACTATCGTATCTGCCTCCACACTTGATAAGGAATTGAGTGCTACAATCGGAAATGGCGGCAGCGTTGAAGCTGCAAGCAAAGTGGGTCAACTGATCGCTGAGCGCGCTAAAGAAAAGGGTTATGCAGTGGTTGTATTTGACCGCGGTGGATACTTGTACCATGGACGGATTCAGGCTCTGGCTAGCGCAGCTCGCGAAGCTGGTCTTGAATTCTAGAATATTTCTAAAAGGAGGTTAACGACTTGCGTGTAGATCCGAACAGTTTAGAACTGACAGAAAGAGTTGTACACATCAACCGTGTTGCAAAAGTTGTAAAAGGCGGACGCCGTTTCAGCTTTAGTGCACTTGTTGTTGTGGGCGACGGCAACGGCTACGTTGGTGCTGGTATCGGTAAAGCCGGCGAAGTTCCGGATGCCATCCGTAAAGGCATTGAAGACGCCAAGAAAAACCTGATCCACATTCCAATCGTAGGAACTTCGATTCCTCACCTGGTTACTGGACATTTCGGCGCAGGACGCGTTCTGCTGAAACCAGCATCCGAAGGTACCGGCGTTATCGCTGGTGGACCGGTTCGTGCGGTGCTTGAATTGGCAGGCGTTGGCGATATCTTGACAAAATCTTTGGGTTCTTCGAATTCCATGAATATGGTCAATGCTACTTTAGAGGGTCTTTCCCGTCTGAAGCGCATTGAAGAGGTCGCGAAGCTTCGCGGCAAATCTGTCGAAGAATTACGCGGTTAAGGAGGGGAACGTCAATGGCTAAATTGCAAATTACCCTCGTACGCAGTGTAATTGGACGTCCAGAAACACAACGTGTTACTGTTAAGACGCTCGGCCTGCGCAAAACCAACTCGTCCGTGGTTCACAACGACACTCCTGCAATTCGCGGGATGATCAACAAAGTGAGCCACTTGCTGTCCGTTACTGAAATTGAAGGCTAAACAGCCTCGCATAAATTAACAAACATAAGGAGGTGCAAACGATGAAGTTACATGAACTTGCTCCAGCTCCTGGATCACGGAAAGAACGCAACCGCGTTGGTCGTGGACCAAGTAGCGGTAACGGTAAAACTTCGGGCCGTGGTCATAAAGGTCAAAACTCCCGTTCCGGCGGTGGTGTACGTCCAGGCTTCGAGGGTGGACAAAACCCACTCTATCGTCGTCTGCCTAAACGTGGTTTCGTCAATCCTACCCGTAAAGAGTACGCGATTGTGAACCTGGAAGATCTGAATAGCTTTGCAGAAGGAACAGAAGTAACTCCTGAGCTTTTGCTTGAAACTGGTGTTGTCAGCAACACTAAGAGCGGCATCAAGATTCTCGGCAACGGTGAACTGGCTGTTAAATTGACTGTCAAAGCAAATAAGTTCTCTCAATCTGCGGTAGAGAAAATCGAAGCTGCCGGCGGTAAAACCGAGGTGATCTAATGTTCAAGACGCTTAAGAATATATGGCATGTTGAAGATTTGCGCAAAAAGATCCTGTTTACCCTGTTCGTTCTGATCATTTACCGCATCGGTTCGTTTGTACCGGTTCCCGGTGTGAACAAAGAAGTACTGGAATCAACAAATCAGGGCGGAGACGCTTTGATGGGTCTTTTGAACACCTTCTCGGGCGGAGCGCTCAAAAACTTCTCGATTTTTGCGATCAGCATTTACCCGTATATCACAGCATCCATCATAGTTCAATTGCTTTCGATGGATGTTGTCCCTAAGTTTGCCGAATGGGCTAAGCAAGGGGAACACGGGAAAAAGCAGCTGGCGCAAATTACGCGTTACGGCACAGTAGTGCTAGGTTTGATTCAAGCGTTTGCCACATCTATCGGGTTTAACCGGATTTATGGCACTGAGATGATTCCAAATGCAACCTTTGCGGATTACCTGCTTATTGCGATCATATTGACGGCGGGTACATCGTTCTTGATGTGGTTAGGTGAGCAGATCACTGAAAAGGGTATAGGAAACGGGATTTCGATCCTGATTTTTGCGGGAATCGTCGCCGCCTTTCCGGGATATATCACCACTACGGCGCAGTCAAGCTTCATCCAGCCGGGTCAGATGTTCCTGAATATTCTTAAAGTCGTTATTGTACTGATCGTGGTTGTTGCGATTATTGTCGGGGTGATCTTTGTTCAACAAGGTATCCGTAAAATCCCTGTACAATATGCCAAGCGCGTAGTCGGTAACAAAATGTACGGTGGACAGAATACGCACATTCCGCTTAAAATTAATGCGGCTGGTGTAATTCCTGTTATCTTCGCCGTTTCGCTGCTTCAATTCCCGATCGTTTTATCGAGCTTCTGGTCCACCCACACTTGGGCTAAATGGGTCTCGGCCAATCTGGATCATACCAAGCCGCTCGGCATGCTGCTGTATGTAGTCATGATCATCGGATTCACATTCTTCTATACGTTTGTCCAGATGAACCCGCAGCAAATGGCTGACAATATGAAAAAGAATGGCGGATACATTCCAGGTATACGTCCAGGTAAGGCAACTGAGAAGTATCTGACTAGAGTAATGTCGCGTCTGACCATGTCCGGTGCGCTGTTCCTGTCATTAATCTCTGTATTGCCAGTATTATTTGGATCGTTATCCGGGTTACCGAAGCAAGTGCAGATTGGTGGTACGGCACTGTTGATCGTTATCGGTGTTGCACTGGATACCATGAAGCAGATCGAGAGCCAATTGATCAAACGCCATTACAAAGGCTTCATCAATAAATAGGCGATAGGTTCCGGAGAAGTACCTAAGGCTTTAAACTTCCCGGTACCTATTGTGCTGTTTCTTGCTTGGTGGCGAACTTTCGGGGGGAGAAGAGAATCGTGAACATTTTATTCATGGGCCCTCCTGGGGCAGGCAAGGGAACACAAGCCGCAGTTGTTGTTAAAGAACTTGGTATTCCGCATATTTCGACCGGTGATGCTTTTCGCTTGGCAATCAAGCAGGGAACGCCGATCGGGCTGAAGGCTAAATCTTACATCGATCAAGGTTTGCTTGTACCTGATGATGTGACTATTGGAATCGTCGAAGAACGGCTGCAGCAGTCCGATTGCGAAAAAGGTTTTTTATTGGATGGCTTTCCAAGAACCCTTTCGCAAGCGGAAGCGCTGGGAGAAATCCTCAGCCGGCTTGGAACTTCACTGGATCACGTTGTTAACTTGAATGTGGACCGCGGACTGCTGATGGCGCGTCTTACCGGACGCCGGATCTGCTCAGTATGCGGAACATCCTACCATTTAATTTTCAACCCGCCGAAGCAAGATGGCATCTGCGACATTGATGGCGGAGAATTGTATCAGCGTCCGGATGACAACGAAGAAAGTGTAGGCAAGCGTCTGGATGAGTATGATAACAAGACAGCGCCGCTGCTTGCATTTTATGACGATAAAGGTCTTGTGCGTCAGGTCAACGGAGAAAACGAAATCAATGTCGTTTCTTCTGAAATCGTATCTATGCTGCGGGGTTAATGTAATGATCATTTGCAAATCCGAACAGGAACTTGTCTTTATGAGGGAAGCTGGTCGAATTGTTGCCGAGAGTCACCGTCTTATTGCTGAAGCTATCCAGCCAGGCATTACTACAGGTGAGCTCGACAGAATCGCCGATGGGTACATTCGCAGTCAGGGTGCTTTGCCGTCTTTCAAAGGCTACAACGGTTTTCCTGCCAGCATTTGCGCTTCAGTCAACGAACAATTGGTGCACGGATTTCCAGGGAAACGCAAACTGGTAGAAGGCGACATCGTTACGCTGGATATCGGTGCAGAGTACCGTGGTTATCACGGTGATTCCGCCTGGACCTACGGGGTGGGCAGCATTTCCGAAGAGGCTCAGCGTTTGCTGGATGTCACGGAAGGCTCCCTGTACGCTGGACTGGCGTTAGTCAAACCGGATGTGCGCTTGTTTACAATCTCCCATGCAATTCAAGCATACATTGAAGACGCCGGATTCTCCGTTGTCCGCGAGTATGTTGGTCATGGCATTGGGGCAGAACTGCATGAAGAACCGCAAATTCCGAACTATGGCATAGCGGACCGCGGACCACGTCTGAAGCCGGGTATGGTACTCGCCATTGAGCCGATGGTTAACGCTGGAGAACGTTATGTCAGAACACTGGATGATAACTGGACGGTCGTTACGGTAGACGGTTCACTGTGCGCTCACTTCGAGCATACAGTAGCAGTTACACCGGACGGCATGGAGATTTTCACAAAACTGAATGCGTAGGTGATCTTCACGTGAATACTGGGAGCAGCCCGCAGGTTGGTCAAATCGTGAGAATTCTCAAAGGCAAGGATGCCGGAGAGGCTGCCGTTGTTATCGCAGTTGTAGATAGCAGATTTGTATATATTGCTGATGGGGACAAACGTAAGTTTGACAGTCCAAAGAAGAAGAATATTCAGCACTTGGAGCTCATACCCTTCATCAGCAGTGAGATTGTAGACAGTTTGGAAGAAACCGGCCGGGTCACCAACGGAAAGCTGCGGTTTGCAGTGATGAAGTATGGCCAGCCCGCTGGACAAAGTGCTAATGAGAAAGGAGACTAACTGTGGCTAAGGAAGACGTCATTGAGGTAGAAGGAACGGTCATTGAGCCGTTGCCTAACGCAACTTTTAAGGTTGAGCTTGAGAACGGTCATCAAATACTTGCCCATGTGTCCGGGAAATTGCGGATGCACTTTATCCGTATCCTAACCGGAGACAAAGTGGTCGTGCAGTTATCGCCTTATGATTTATCAAAAGGCCGTATAACTTACCGTAAATAGATGGGAACTACAACAAAAGTTTTGCTTCGCAAAACTTTGAGGAGGTAATTAACATGAAGGTAAGACCTTCTGTAAAGCCCATTTGCGAAAAATGCAAAGTCATCCGCCGCAAAGGGACTGTTATGGTAATTTGCGAAAATCCGAAACACAAACAAAAACAAGGTTAAGAAGGGGGTGTAGCGTAAAATGGCTCGTATAGCTGGAGTGGATTTGCCACGTGATAAGCGCGTTGAGATCGCCTTGACTTATATTTTCGGAATCGGTAAAACGACTTCCCAGAAAATTCTTAATGAAACAGGCATTGACGTTAACACACGTGTCCGTGATTTGACGGAAGATGAAGTCAGCAAACTGCGTGAAACGATCGACAAAGAGGTTAAGGTTGAAGGTGACCTTCGTCGTGAAATTTCCTTGAATATTAAGCGTCTTACTGAGATCGGCTGTTACCGCGGTGTTCGTCACCGTCGTGGATTGCCTGTTCGCGGTCAACGTACCAAAACCAATGCTCGTACCCGTAAAGGCCCGCGTCGTACTGTAGCAAACAAAAAGAAATAAGAAGAGGTGATAAGAGACAATGGCTAAACCGAAAAAAGTCGTACGTACGAAACGTCGCGACCGGAAAAATATCGAGTCTGGCGTGGCACATATCCGTTCCACGTTCAATAACACTATCGTTACGATCACGGATCCTCACGGAAATGCAATTTCCTGGGCAAGCTCCGGCGGTCAAGGATTCAAAGGTTCCCGTAAATCGACTCCATTTGCAGCGCAAATGGCAGCCGAAACAGCTGCTAAGGCAGCTATGGAACACGGCATGAAGTCCGTTGAAGTTATGGTTAAAGGACCGGGCGCGGGCCGCGAAGCAGCCATCCGTTCCCTTCAGGCCGCTGGTCTTGAAGTAAACCTCATTAAAGACGTTACTCCAGTTCCTCACAATGGATGCCGTCCGCCGAAGCGTCGCCGCGTTTAGTACAATCAGAATTGTGATTGTGGTATAATTCTGACGCATCTGCTAATAATAGGTGTTTAGGCATACTACATGATACACCTGATGGGGTGACTGTTTCATATAGGAGCGACGTTTGAAGGAGGGGTACACTCGTGATAGAAATCGAAAAGCCGAAGATTGAGACCGTAGAAGCCAATGATGATGGGACCTATGGGAAATTCGTAGTTGAACCGCTGGAACGTGGATATGGCACGACTCTGGGGAACTCGCTTCGCCGGATTCTGCTTTCCTCCCTTCCGGGAGCCGCAGTGACTTCGGTCCAAATTGACGGCGTTCTGCATGAGTTCTCGACCGTTCCCGGCGTAATGGAAGATGTGACGGAAATCATCCTGAACCTTAAAGCTCTTTCTCTGAAGATTCATTCGGATGAAGAGAAAGTGTTCGAGATTGATGCTGAAGGAGAAGGCATCGTTACCGCAGGTGATAT
Source organism: Paenibacillus sp. FSL H3-0469 (assembly GCF_038051945.1). Taxonomy (NCBI): domain Bacteria; kingdom Bacillati; phylum Bacillota; class Bacilli; order Caryophanales; family Paenibacillaceae; genus Paenibacillus; species Paenibacillus sp. FSL H3-0469. Next base: position 3,646,772 of record NZ_CP150302.1, on the reverse strand, counting down.
CCGTGCGGACAGCGATGTTGAGATCCTGAACCCGGATCTTCATATTGCAACGCTGGGACCTGGCGCGAGACTGCACATGCGCATTTTTGCAGGCCGTGGTCGCGGCTACGTCCAAGCGGACCGGAACAAACGCGACGATCAGCCAATTGGTGTAATTCCAGTTGACTCTATCTACACTCCTATTTCACGTGTGAATTACGGTATTGATAATACCCGTGTTGGTCAAGTGACTAACTACGACAAGTTGACGCTGGAAATTTGGACAGATGGCAGTATCCGACCGGAAGAAGCCGTTAGCCTTGGAGCCAAAATTTTGAACGAGCACCTCGTTCTGTTCGTAGGTCTTACGGATGAAGCGAAAGACGCCGAAATTATGGTTGAAAAAGAAGAAGACAAAAAAGAAAAAGTACTTGAGATGACGATCGAGGAGCTTGATCTTTCTGTCCGTTCCTACAACTGCCTCAAACGTGCCGGTATTAATACTGTGCAAGAGCTGACTACGAAAACTGAAGAAGATATGATGAAGGTTCGTAACTTGGGCCGCAAATCTTTGGAAGAGGTTCAAGAGAAGCTTGAGGAACTTGGTTTGGGACTTCGTACAGAAGAATAGGACCCCGGAGTTCTTGAGACTTGAGTGAAGGAGGGAAAACAAATGGCATACCAAAAATTGGGCCGTGATTCCAGCGCGCGTAAAGCTTTGTTCCGCGATATGGTAACGGATCTGTTCCTATACGAACGTATTCAGACAACAGAAGCCAAAGCGAAGGAAGTTCGTTCCATCGCTGAGAAACTGATCACTAAAGCGAAAAAGGGCGATCTTCATGCTCGCCGTCAAGTAGCTGCATTTGTTCGTCGTGAGACTGTAGATGGTGAACAAGATGCAATCCAAAAATTGTTCTCTGACATTGCTCCACGTTACACAGAGCGTCCAGGCGGATACACTCGTATCCTGAAGCTGGGACCTCGCCGTGGCGATGCTGCGCCTATGGTTTATCTTGAACTGGTAGACCGCGCGTAGTTTCACAAGCTATGATTTCCGGATGTACGCTTTACGTATTTAACGTTATTGTACTGCAGGGCATATTACCCTGCCGTGCAAATAACCGCGGGAATCACCTTGTATAGAGTAGAAGGAGCTCCCGCCGGGGCTCTTTTTTTTGAAAGAGGAGAATGAAATGCGCAATCTATTGATGAAAGTCAATTATGACGGCACCCACTATGATGGCTTTCAGACCCAGCCTCAGGGCAATACGATTCAGGACAAGCTGGAGCATGCTATTCAGCATCTGACCGGTGAGACGCTCAAAATCACGGGCTCAGGACGGACTGATGCGGGGGTGCATGCTTATGGCCAACCTTTTAACTTCATAACCTCCTCCCAGATTCCGCTGGAGCGCTGGTGTCTGGCTCTGAATGCCAGGCTGCCGCAGGACATCGTGGTTACAGAGGCCGCTGAGGTTCCGCTCTCGTTCCACTCCCGTAGAGGGGCGAAGCGTAAAACCTACCGGTACACGATTAACGGCAACCGGTTCCCGGACCCGTTTCAGCGGCGCTGGCAGCATCATCATCCGATGAAGCTGAACGTTCCTGCGATGGAGCAGGGGCTAAGCGCGCTGCTGGGTACCCATGATTACACCTCGTTTGCCTCCAGGAAGTCCACTAAGACTTCGCATGTGCGGACCATTTATGAGGCTTATCTTGAAGTAGACCGCAGCATGTGCCGCCCAGGCTCTTCTGACCAGGGAGTGATCCATACCTATATTACAGGCAGTGGCTTTTTGCAGCATATGGTACGCATTATTATGGGGACGCTTATGCAGGTGGGCCAAGGTAAAATCAGCGCAGATAGAATACCTCTAATACTTGCGGCTTGTGATCGTGCAGCGGCCGGACCTACGGCTGTGTCTAAGGGGCTGGCACTCTGGAGTGTGGAATATGACGAGATGGAGGACTAAACGGCCGGCACTATATTTTTTATAAAAATTAGTACTGAATGTTTAAAAATCGCTTGCGCTTGTCATGTTTATACTGTAATATAAAAGTTGTGTTTTCTTGATGGCTATCCCACAGCCCCGATCAAGGAAATGCCAACAAATAAGTATTTTTAACTCACTAAATTGTAATTCAATCGCGAAACAAGATATACGAAACAGATGATTTTCGTACGAGAACAAGGAGGAAACATTCATGCGTACCACCTACATGGCGAAGCCGAACGAAGTTGAACGCAATTGGCACATCATTGATGCCGAAGGCAAAACACTTGGCCGTTTGGCAAGCGAAGCCGCTGCCCTAATCCGCGGCAAACACAAACCGCAATTCACTCCACACGTTGATACTGGTGATTTCGTAATTGTTATCAACGCTGAGAAGATTCACCTCACAGGTAAGAAAATGCAAAACAAGAAATACTACCGTCACTCGATGCACCCAGGCGGCTTGAAGGTTACTGTTGCAGAAGACCTGATCAAGACCAAACCTGAGCGTATGATTGAATTCGCAGTTCATGGCATGATTCCTAAGACTCGTCAAGGTAATCACATGAAGCTGAGACTCAAAGTATATGCAGGCTCTGAACATCCACATGCAGCACAAAAACCTGAAGTTTACGAACTTCGCGGATAAGAATAAAGGAGGACAGTTTCATGGCACAAGTACAATACTATGGGACAGGTCGTCGTAAACATTCGGTAGCACGTGTTCGCCTTGTACCGGGTGAAGGACGCATTGTCATTAACAAACGTGAGATGGACGAATATTTCGGTGTTGAAACACTGAAAATGATCGTAAGACAACCTTTGAACCTGACTGAAACTCTGGGCAGCTACGATGTAATCGTGCTTGCACATGGTGGTGGCATTTCCGGTCAAGCTGGCGCAATCCGTCACGGGATCTCCCGTGCATTGCTCAAAGTAGACCCTGAATATCGCGGTACGCTGAAGAAAGCCGGCTTCCTGACACGTGACCCACGTATGAAGGAACGTAAGAAATACGGCCTCAAAGCTGCTCGTCGCGCTCCACAGTTCTCGAAACGTTAAAAATCGCATAGCTTCAACGAATTTCAGCCCTTGGCCCTCGTGGTCAAGGGCTTTAATTTTGCCTTCAGCAATGGCCGTGACCATATCCTGACCATATTTATTAATAATCCTCAGTATCAATGTCCCCTCCCCCTAATGTGACCACATTAGAACCGGTAATTGGATCGTCATTATCCATGAATTCTTCAAAGCGATTTGAGCCTTTTTCCTGCACGCCTTTGGTTACGTGGGTATAGACGTTCATGGTCATATTGATATCTGAATGACCTAAGATGTATTGAACTTCCTTAATGGTTGCACCAGCCTCAAACTGCAATGAAGCGTGGGTATGCCTTAAGCCATGAACCGTTACTGAGTGGAGGTTATGCTTTATTATCAATGCTTCCAGCAGATCATTTAAATAAGCCAGTCTGAGCGGGGTTACACCATCCTCCCGCGTAAACAGGAATTTAATCGGTCCGTTTCGACCATCGGCTAACTGCTGTTTCTTTTGCATTGTAAGGAGCCGTTTCCAAAGTTGAAGGGTTTTCTTGTCTGCCGGTAGAACGCGCCGTGAAGCGGGCGTCTTTGAGGTTAGAACGTAATATTTCCCGTCCTCCCAATACAGCGTTTTATTCAGAGCCACTTGCTTTTGAGAGTAATCGATGTCTTGCTCTCCAAGCGCCAGCATTTCACCTTTACGCGGCCCTCTGTATATCAGTGTGTGAAACATTACGTAATCTCGAAAAGAACATTCAGCGGCTGCGATAGCAAGAAATTTCTTTACCTCGTGCTTTTCCCAAAAGTTGCGCTCTTCTTCTTCAGGTGCATAATGTTGCTCTTCTGCTTTTGGAATTTTGACTTTTTTCATTGGGTTTGTTTTTATAACATCATTTTCAATTGCAAATTCAAATATTTGGTTGGCATACATCTTCATATTGTCTACAGTCTTTATCTTTTCGGCCATCTTGATAACTACTTCCTGACAGTATTTTTTAGTGATGTCTTTCATCTTAATTTTGCCGAAGTGAGGAAGAAGCTGCTTCTTAAATTTTGATTTTACCGCTCTACGTGTTGGCGGCTTCCAGTTAGGTGAATTTGTTTTTTCCCATAACAGGTAAACATCCTCAAATGTAGACTCTTTATCTGTTAGAAATGTTCCCTGGTGAATATCTGTTTCAGTTTGAGCTGCGTGTAATTGAGCTTCTTTCTTGGTTTTAAAACTGCGTTTCGTTGAAGGCTTTGCCTTTCCAGTCCCAGGATCTATAGGACCGTAATACTTGTACATCCAGCGGGCGCCGTCCTTGGTGTCGTACTTTTGAAAGCTGGCCACTGTATTCACTCCTTACCATGATAGGTTTCGGGTCATAGCCTGATCCCGGGCAATTTTCATTTCAACATCGTTCATTTGAATGATAAAACAATTTTGCTTTAATCCATGCCTATACAAAAGCTGATGGACTTGCAGTGTAACTTTACCGTCAAAACAAATAACGTCACTGCTGAGGGCCGGCACACATTCAATTTGTTGTATTTCCTCTAAATCAATCTCTGCAAGGCGTTCCCCGATAGGTAATTCAATATCCCGGCAGTTCATAAGGGTCCATTCGTCTAAGGTTACAACAAGCTGTGAAGGACCGTCAGATATTCCGGAGGGGTCATAGTAAACTGCAAACTCCACTGATTTACTCCTGACTGTTTTCACCTCCTTTCTTGCTTGGTATGTAGCTGATGTCTCTGCACACATCAGTGCTTCAAATTCTCGACGTAAGATTTGCTCATACCGTTTACGTGCTTGTTCCATACTTACAGAAAAAGTTGAAGAAATTTGTTTAATAGCTTGTCCATGATCCGGGGAAAGATTTAATTCCTTAATCATGAAAAAGGGTAGGGAAGCGTAGAGAACAAACAATTCTGCATCTTCTTCTTGATATTGAACAAAAGGAGAAGGTAAGGTTGTTTGGTTTCCCGCATGCCGTAGTAAATGACATAGCTCATGGAGGAAATCTTTCCTCAACTCTGAACCGGATTTGCGTTGATTAAGAAAAATAATTCTTTTCCCGGATTTAGTTTCATGAGAAAGGCTATCTGAATCAAATGACACAACGGAAATTTCAAGTTTATTTGCTATAAAATCTATAGTTATATCCTCTGGAACCATAATGCCATTGCTTATATAGAGTTGTTCGACATAATGTTCAAGATGAGTTTTTTTGTAATATTTGTACATAACGTCCCCCTATTTAGATCGTATGTTCGTATGTATGGGTATGTAGAATCAGCCTGCTAGCTGAAGCTACAGAAATTGTTATTCATCTTCGGAAGCGCGCTTGATAATTTCCCAAACCTTTTGCAGATCCTTTTTACGCTTTTCGGGAGCATCTAAATAGCTCTTGAAGAAGACGCCATGTTCGGGATCATTAATGAAGGCCTCGAATTCTGCCAATTCTGTTGGGGTAAGGGCATTCTGTTGTTCGAGGTTAGCTTTTAAGCCATTTTCAGTAGCAGCCATTTCCTCAAGTTCATCAACCGTTATACCTAAACCCTTTGTAACCTTCAACACATTATCAATAGCTGCTCCACCTACACCACGGTTTAACATGGATTGCAAGGTTGTTGGAGGGAGACCAATACGTTCCGCAAAGGCGCGACGACTGTATCCCTTTTCTTCGATTAACCGAGATATGATTTTAGCTCTCTCCACAATCTCCAAACCTCCAATGTATTTTGTACGTTATTTCGTATATAGGTACATATTACAGCATACAAAAAGCTTTGTAAATACGAATTGGACGAAATTTAGTATAAAAATTACCCTATTTCCTCTTGACCTTGAACGTGATTGCGTATATAGTTCAAATCAGGCCGAACGAAATTACGCACACGGTGGGAGGGTGTATAAATGATCTATACGAACCTGAGTTCAGAAATGGAAAGGAGAGGAGTAACAATATCCTCTATGTCTCGTGAATTAAACATGCGACGTGGAACTTTAAGTGATAAGCTTCACGGGAAATTCAGACTTCACTATGATGAGGCTCTTAAAATCAAACAATTATTCTTTTCAGATTGTGGAATTGAAGATTTATTCTCAACTAGTGAAATGGAGGGAGATGAGTCAGGTGGATTCTCCAATCGTTCAGGTTGTCATTGATCCTAATTATGTGCGGCAACTTGCTGAAGCTGAGATCAAACGGCAAATGCAAGAGCACGCGCCTGGTATTTGGTGGGATATGAAGCGGCTAGAAGCTGAAACGTGCCGTAAACGTGATTGGCTTCTAGCAAACATTTTACTGAATCCAGCCTTCAAACAGGAGATGCGCCTTTGCTCAAACGGTGGCGAAGGTGGGCGCTGGATGTTTCGGGCCTCTGAAATGAGCAGGTTTCTGGATAAGAATTTTGAGGCGTTAAATAAATCGCGCTCTAAGCTGATACGTTAACCAGCCATCATATCAAACCTGGGGAGGTGCGGTGCCATGGATAATACAGCCAATCATGTACAACAGCAATGCGTTTTGAACGACAGCCAACAGCATATGAAACAGAGCCATGATATGTACAGCATTCAGGTGACCATGCAATCCTGTTTGGATGCAGGGGCGCCGCTAGATCTTCTCCGGCAGATTATCGCCATGTACCGCCGGCATTACGCAGGGGATAAAAAGATGCAATTTGTAATCAATGACGTAGAGGTACGTTACATCACATCACTGGAGGGATACGCACCATGACCCAAGTTGTAAAAATTCAAGTCAATCAGCAGGCGAGGAATCTTCAAGTTCGTGAAATTTCAGGCCAGCGTATTGTAACATTCCGGGATATTGACGAGCTTCATCGGCGTCCGGAAGGAACAGCAAGCCGTAATTTCCGTGAAAATCGGGAGCGTTTTATTTCCGGAACGGATTACTTCGATGTTACGCCGGAGCATTTCCAATCCGACGAAATTCGTCGCTTTGGAATTTCAAGCCCGCGCGGCGGGACGGTAATCACGGAGTCTGGATATCTGATGTTAGTCAAGTCGTTCAGTGATGATCTTGCCTGGAAGGTCCAACGCCAGTTAGTCAATAGCTATTTCAGGGGGCAAGCCTCTTCTCACGATTCGTTGCGTTCTTTAATGGCTGCTACACATAACCTGCTTGCAGGTCAGGAGATCATCACCGAACGGCTGGAGGATGTCGAGCACAAGCTTGAAAATCAAATCACGCTGGACAGTGGGCAGCAGCGACGTCTGCAGAAGGCGATTAATCAGCGAGTGTGTACTCTTGAGCAAATCAAAGAAGCCCGCGGGGAATGGTTCCGGCAGCTCCATAAGGAAATCAAGGACCGCTGGAGCGTGAGCAGCTACAAAGATGTACTTAAGCATGATCTGCAGGAAGTCATGAATTATGTTGCGGCCTGGGTGCCCATCCGGCGGGAGGATTAATCATGAAAGACGCCAGAGAATACCGTTATGAAATGCGTTTTTGGCTGGAAGCCAGTAAAGACGCCAAACTCCGGGGAGATGAAGCGAATGAGCGTCATGCTATCCATATGTTCCGAAAGAACCGGGATAAATTGCTCACCATCTGGAGCAGTCCAGCAGAAGAAACCACCCAATGTGGATAATCTGTGGACAAACGAAAAACAGCCCGACGGGGTAGGAGCCGCGGACTGTAGCTTTGCATAAATGAATTTACGGCCAGTTTATCAGGGAATGGAGGAAAAAGCAATGAAAACAGAAGATCAGGAGAAAATTGTAATTGTCGGAACCTGCGCGGCCCCATATTGCCGCCGGGTGATCCTGGCCGGGCAGTCGGCGGTTCGCTGCGGTAATGCCCTTTGCTGTAACTATTCATGTCTTAATCAGTACATGTTCGGCGGGGTGCGCCGTGGTTAGCTTCGGATTTCATCCTGTACCGAAGCCCAAGCATAAGCGTAATAAGCCCACCGCCAAGCAGCGAGGAGCTATCAGCAAAGAAGTGTACGCGGCGGCACTGGAGCGTTCCGGCGGCTGCTGCGAGCAGTGCGGTAGCACAAAAGGTCTGCAATGCGCCCACCTACTGCGTCGCTGGCAGATCGAGGGGGAAACCACCGTCAACGATGTCGCCATGCTCTGCGGACCCAGCGTAAACAGCGGGACATGTCACCATTATGTGGACTATACCGCCGGCGGGAAGCAGTGGGCAATCAACAAGCGGGAGGAATTCTATTCCCGAGCTTTCCCGGAAATTCCGGGAAATTCACATAACAACAAGGAAGGCGCTGCCGATGGCTGAAAAAAGAATGCTCTCAAAAGTGATTTCAATATCGGAGAAGGTCAACGAGCTGCCGGATATTTTCGATATGCTTCTATACACCTGGATGATCCCGCATGCGGATGACTTTGGGCGCCTGGCGGGATCACCGGGCAAGATCAAGGCATTGGTGGTTCCGATGTTGGAAAAATCCATTAAGGATATACGCGAATCCCTGCATGTTTTGGATCATCAAGGGCTTATTTTATGGTACGAGGTGGATGGCGAAAGAGTCGTCCAGATTCAGCAGTTTGAGAAGCATCAGCAGGGATTGCATAAGCGAACGCGTTCTAAATTCCCCGACTTTCCGGGAAATTCCGGGAATGTCCAAGAAATTCCCTCTGAACTGAAGGGAACTGAACTGAACAGAACTGAAGAGAACAGAACTGAAGAGAAGAGAAGAGAACAAGAACAGAACGGAATAGAAGGCAGCATGTCGGCTTCGCCCGATGCCGCCGAAGACGAATACCTTTATGGTGGTGGTCCTCTTCCTTCAATCTCTGATGCATTCAGGATGTTTGAAAATGAGGGGTTTGGCACCATAAGCGATATTACGAAAGACCAGCTCAACGAATTTATCCAGGATTACACCGAAAAATGGCTTTGTGAAGCAATGAAAAAGGCTGTATTGGCCGGGAAGCGGAATCTGAGCTATGTACAGGGCATACTCAAACGCTGGAAGTCCGGAGGTATTGACGAACCTTGGACAAAGGACAAGCCGCCTGAGCAGGGGGGCAGCAGGGGATACAGTGGCAAGGCACATATTGAGGTCGTCAAGCCGACAACGGACGGCCCGACTCCCGAGGATATCGCCCTACAGCAGAAACTGCTTACGGAGCTCCAGGCCAAAAAGGAAGCGAAACTCCGGCAAGAAAAGCAGGATAGAGAGGAGGAGCCGGACCATTGAGAAAAATGTGCTCAGTACCTACATGCCAGCTCGATGCCACAACCACATGGGCAACCGTCCCGGTGTGTCACCACTGTTGGGGTATCATCATGCAGGAGCAAGTTGAATATTACAAAGGCAAACTTCAAGAGCAAGATCGTTGCCGTTACATCCGGATTCGCCATCTGACACCGCTCTGGCCGATCCTCCGGAGAGAGCTGGGCTATGGCTGATCAAAACGGATGGTTGTCCCGCTCCGAGGTTGCGGCCTGCGGGCTGCCCGTTTACATCACCGGTGGTCCCGGATGGCGCCCGGCGCGGCCGGAGGGTTGGATATTCCTTCCCCGTTACCGCTGCGCTGAGCTCGGGGCGCACGTTGCAGCATGGGAGCAGCCAGCAGCTTATCTCCACGTTCCGAAGGCATTCCCGCCGCACAGTTATGCCCCGCTGTACTCCCGGAGGAGGGAGCAGATTGACCTTAGCCGTCTGACCGCCGCCGAGAGGGCCGAAGTGGAGCTAGAAACATGATTCTGGTGTGCTTGGAGTGTTCAGCGGACATGCAGGAAATTAAACAGAACGTATTCCGCTGCCCCTGCTGCGGCTGGGGAGCGGAGCAATTAACCATTGAAGGAGGAAATGCATTGAATACAACCCCTATTCCGCCTGAAGTACAGCAAGCCTGGGATACCGTTGCGAGATACTTGGAGCGGCGCCCTGAATTCTCTTTTTCAATCTCTTCCTGGTATAACAGCGGTGAACCTGATGAAAGAGCATCCTACACTATCGAAACCTTTGAAGGTGAACGAATCCAGACGGTTATCGCTTCTGTCGTGATTCATGGAGAGTAGATTGCTGCAGCAGTGACGCATATAGCGAAGGAAGGTGTAAGAGTGAAACCCTCTGAAATGTTATCTCCAGCCGAACAGGAGGAATATATTTTAATCGCTAATACATGTACAAATTATGAAGCCATGTATGGTTGGAAAGTAGGGACAGTATTGAAACGAGTTTCAGTTTGGTACGGATCAAATGGGTGCGGTAAGAACCTGAAACAAGCATATTTTGTTCCTGCAGATTCAAACCGTTGTAGCAGTCACATTGTATGGAGCGACCATATCAAGGGAGTAACTGGGCAGCTAGAGATGGATTTTTAGTTTCCCAGTCCGAGAAAATGATGCATTAGGGCCGGAGGCCTCCGAGACCGACCGAATTACCCAGCGCAGCGGGGGCCGCCAGCCTGTGAACTTATCCCTATAAGGAGGAACATACCCCTATGATTATAAAGACCACACAGAGCCTTACAGCGGCTACAGGACACATCGTATCTGGCGTATCCTTTAGAGCCAAACGGGAGCGGGACGGATACCGGATCAACTTGGGGGAGCACAGCGGCATCTTTGTACCGGGCAACGCAGCGTTCATTTTGAGTGATCTGCAGGATGAACCAGATGGACGCCGCCGCCGCGGCACACGTAATGACTAACCTGCTTGCGAGCTATGAAGAGACTAAGCGGGGGTTGAACAGGAAGCTTGCTCAGTTGGAGAAGGAATTGGAACCACTCAAAGAACGGCTGAAGATAGCTGAGACCAAACAGGAGCGGGACGAGCTGCGGAAGCAAATGGAACCTATTAAGCTGGAGAAGAACACCATAGCGGCCATCGTGAGCGATTTGCAATATAGCATCGAATGGATGGAGACCGGATATCCGCCGGGCTACCGCAGGCCCATGGAGCGGCGCAGCGTATCTCAGCGGACGAAGGTATGGGACCCGCAATGGATGGAGTACCTGACGGCATACGAATTTGAATTCGAAGCTGCCGAGGTTGGTCGTCCATTAACTCAGGAAGAGGAATGGATGATAGAGGATGCCCTGCGGAATCTCTCAGAGCGGGAGCGGCAGTGCTATGTGCTTCATTACGGCTGCAGTTTTTCATTAAGGCAAGTTGGTTTAGAACTAAATTTGAAAAAAAGCGCAGTCCAATCGTACTTACTGAGGGCAAAGGCAAAAGTGGATGAAAACAAAAAAACAAGCCTATTTTTACAAGCATATTGATGGTAGCTTGAATAAAAAAACGAGAGAAGGCGTCCCTTCTCTCGTTTTTTTGCTGTGTTAATTGGTTACCTGTGTTTCTGCATTTGCCAGCACAGTAGTAAACCAACTATCACGGTCATCCCTACTCCGAATGAATTTCCTCTCATGGCACTCATCTGAGCATGAATCCATTTGAAAATAGATGGGCCGAAAATCCCAATAAGGAATAGAGACACCTCCAACAAAAATTTCGCAGATAAGAACCGACTTAGCATAATTGCAACCTCCTATTTATAATTCCTGGGCTCCACGTCACAGTGTCACCCAGGTTTTAGAAGATTGAACTATATTAAGTTGGGTGGCGAAATTCTGCTGGAAAGCAAAATTGTGTGAGGGAGGTTTTTGGAGCTTTAAAAATACTAAGTTGGCGACTTACACTGCGAAAGTAAGTCTTTTTAATTCGTTTTGTTGCTGATGTCAAGCGAATCGAATATTTTTTGGGTTGGATGATTTTTTCTAATATTATCCCGTGAAATTAAAAACGGCTCATCAGCTCTTTCCATTGCTCAAGAATCCTCAGTAGCCGAAAGACTATTAAGCCACGTAATAGTGGCGCGCGAACTGTAACTATATTTCAACTCTCTAATGCTAACTCAACACTCACCTGGACGATTCACCCCTCCCTCACGAGAGATATTATATATGATATTAATTAATATAAAAACACATAAAATCATACTCAATTGATATTGTGCTATACGCTTGCCACTTATAGGTATAAGCTATAAATTATTATAAAATAATAGGAAGATAGAAGTTGAACTCACAGAAGAGTGGTTCTTTTATTGCATAAAGAAAGCCCGGTATCATTCACCGGGCTTGTCTGCTTTAGATTTGCGGTTATATATGCTGGCCGCTTCTCTCCGTTCCAGCACATCGGTCCGGTAGAATAGACGTTCGCGGCCGGTGTCCTTAATCGGCACAAGCTTTCCACTCTGAACAAAATAATGGAGATTCTGACGGCTACAATTCATTATCTCCATTGCTTCAGAGGTGCCGACAACTTCCCGGGCTATCCATTCCGTCAATTCTTCCTTGCTGGAAAAGTTGAACATCACCAACCCACCTTTACCAGGGTGATAATAGTGAGCAGCAAGGCAATGACACTGAAGGCGAAGGCAGTAAGAATAAGGGTTTCATACGTCTTTTTGGTCATATTGACAGCTCCTTTAACCTTAGATTTAAACTATGCTATAATGTGAAGTGAAAGACGCTCTTTATTGTCTCCCTACTTCTCAGCCCCTTGCGGGGCCGAGTTTCGGGCTGTGCTACTTAGAGTAGCACTTTGACAATGGCGATGATCGAGAGGACCAAAGCTAGGAATGAGTTGATCAAAACGATGATTGCCGTCACCGCTTTGATGCGCTCAACTCTTTCCTCAGAGCGTCTTTCGCTTCTTGATTTCAATGTTATCACCCCCTCTCTTCTTTATGTATTTATTATACCATATATTTTTACTATAGTCAAAGAATATATTTGAATTTGTCCTGTCAATTGACGGGGCTTTTTTGTTTACAAGGTTGCTGAAAGTGCTTCCTTGCATAAAGAAAGCCCGGCATCATTCACCGGGCTTGTCTACTTTAGGTTTGCGATTATAGGAACTGACCGACTCCTGCAGCTCCAGCACATCAGAGCGAAGGAATAGGCGGTCACGGCCGACAGTCTTCACGGGGACAAGCCGGCCCTTCTGTACGAAGTGGTGCAGATTCTGCCGTGTGCAGTTCATGATCTCCATGGCTTCCGAGGTGAAGAGGATATTCTCAGAAATCCAATCATTCATTTCCTGCTGGTCTTTAAATGGATTCATCACCATTTGACCATCAGGATGATGAGATTCACAATACTGATTACTAACGCGGCATACGTGGCAAATGAGGTAATCTTTGCTTGTGCGCTCATGTCTCATCACTCCTTAATTATATTTTACGCTTGTGATATACTGAAGGAAAGACGGCCCTTTATTTTCATCCCCTACGCCTTAGCCCCTTGCGGGGCCAAGGTTTCGGGTCTTCCTACTTGGTGAGCAGGATGATGAGGGTGAGGATGGAGTTTATCAGGGTGACGACTGCAATCGTCAACTTGAGGTTTAACTCTCTATCCTCTTTCCGTCTTTCTCTTCGTTTCTTCATCATTATCACCTCCTTATATATACATTATAGCATATTCTTTTACCATAGTCAAAGTATTTCTTCTTGAAGTCCGGTTATTTGATCGGGCTTTTTTGCTGTTCACTAACAGGAAAGGGTGAAGAGAATGGAGTCACTTAAAGCAACGATACAGGTAGACATATTGAACATGCAGTCTGTTAAGGATGCCGTGGAGATCATGCAGGAAATTGTGAATGATGATCGTATTCCGGTCGAGATTCGCGCGCAGTATCAGGAACGATTCGATGCCATCCCGTGGAAGCTTCCGACACATGATGAGTTTGAACAGGAATACAGAGATGTGGCCGAACGTATGCGCGAGTCACGGGAGCGGATGAATAACCGGACATGGCGGCTTATTGGTCAGGAGAAGGATAGGTAATGCCCAGCAAGCCTATGCGGCCCTGTGGGAAGCCAGGATGCAGGGAACTGGTGAGTAAGGGCGGGTACTGTGACAAGCACCGGCAGGAGCGGGAGCAGCGCAGGGGTACGGCAGCAAGCCGCGGCTATGGCCACAAGTGGAGGACAGCTCGGGAAGAATACTTGATGCAGCATCCGTTGTGTGTGGAGTGTACAAGGCTGGGACTAGCAGGGGCAGCGTCACATGTAGACCACATCATCGCCCACAAGGGAGACCCGGCGCTGTTCTGGAATCGTGCGAACTGGCAAGGGCTGTGCGCGCCGCACCATAGCGAGAAGACGGTCAGGGAAGACGGCGGATTTGGACGATAAACTTTAAACTTTTTTATTTGGAAAAATTTTCAGACCCGGGGGGCCTGAAAAAAACTTTTAAAATTAAAATAGCGTAGACCGTCGCCCCCCTTAATGCGTATAAAGTTCCCCACAGAAAATTTCGGGAAGGAGGATTCTGTAAATGTCTGGAAAAAGGCAACCAATTGACCTGCTGCTGTACAAGGGAAAAAAGAACCTGACCAAACAGGAGATCGAGACAAGAAAAAAGCAAGAAGTGAAGGCGCCCGCCGATAAAATCCGGGCGCCTTCTTATTTGTCCAAGGAGCACAAGCGGGATTTTAACAAAATCGCGAAGGAGCTGGAACGGATCGGCATCATGTCGAATCTGGATGTGGACGCACTGGCCCGGTACATCATATCCCGGCAGATGTATCTGGATGTGACGGCCGCGCTGCTGAACCGGAAGCCTATCATGCAATACGAGGTCAAGGAAAACGACGATGTGGACGGCGAGCTGATCCCGAACACGACGACCAAGGAAGCGGCCAGCGGCGTGTATGCAGATCTGCTGCTCAACCAAGACAAATTATTCAAGCAATGTCGGCAAGCTGCGTCTGATCTTGGCTTAACCATTGCTTCCCGGTGCCGGTTGGTGATTCCGCAGGGACCCGAAAAGGGAGAACCATCCGAGTTTGATCAGAAGTTTGGTGATGTATAATGCTGGGCCTGAAACACTGGATGATGAGCTATTGTTACGACGTCATTCATGATGATGTGCCGGCCTGTCAGAAGCATAAGCAGGCGTGTGAACGATTCCTACGGGATATTGACCGTTCCGGAACAAAGGACTTCCCTTATGTCTTTGACGAAGATCGAGCCATGAGATTCTTTGAGTGGATGAACCTTTTCAGGCATACCAAAGGAGTGCTTAAGGGGGAACGGCTTCAGCCCCATGACATACAGGTATTCGTGTTTGGCAATGTCTATGGCTGGGTGAACCCCGCGACCGGCTACCGCCGTTTTCGAAAGGCATACTGGCAGGTGGGCCGGAAGAATGCGAAGTCTCAGACGCTGGGAGCTGTCGCCACCTATGAGGCCATGGCCTTTGGCGAGGGGATGTCTGAGGTGTATATAGGGGCTACGAAGTCTGAACAAGCCAAGATTGTCTATAAGGAAGCTAGGGCCATGCTTGCGGGCTGTCCAGAGCTTAAGGGGAAGTGGCGGGAAGCTTACGGACGTATTACACACACGAAGACAGATTCCGTTATTCGTGCCTTGTCCAAAGAGGACCAGAAGACAGGCGACGGTCTGAACCCACAGGCGGCCATCATCGACGAATATCACGCCCACCTGACCACGGAGATTTATGACGTCCTGGATTCCGGGATGGTGGCCCGGCCGCAGCCCCTGCTGATGGTCATCACCACGGCCGGGGATGTCAGCGGGCCTTGCTATCGCGTGGAATATGATTATGTTTCCCGTCTGCTTGATCCGGCCGACCAAGCCGAGAATGAGCAGTATTTTGTCATGGTCAATGAGCTGGACAAGGATGAAGACGGGAACGTGATAGACGATATCCGGGATGAACGGGCATGGTTGAAGGCGAACCCTATTGCGGCATCGTATCCCGAAGGACTGAACAATATACGGGCGCGTATGAATGAGGCGCTGGAGAAGCCGGAAGCGATGGATGATTTCCTAACCAAAAACATGAACGTGTGGATGGTGACAGGGGAGAAAAAGTACCTGCGGGCGGACCGCTGGAAAGCCTGCGGTGCTTCGGAAGCGAATCCCTTCCCGGAACTTCGCGGCAAACTTGGATATTTGGGCGTGGATTTATCTTCAAAGATCGACTTAACAAGCGTTGGGTTCGTCTTCCCGTTGGAGGATGGGCGTTATGCGGTGCTGGGTCATTCTTTCATGCCGGAAGAAACCTTACTGCAGCGGGAAAAGAAGGACAAGGTTCCTTACAGTCGCTGGGTGCGGGCTGGCTGGCTGACAGCTACGCCGGGCGCGGTGGTGGATTATCGGTTTGTTCAGGCGTATGTCATGGAACAGATCGAGGCGAACGGGTGGAAAGTGCAAGAGAACTGTTTCGACCCGTACAACGCCACTCAGTTCGCGCAGAACATGGAAACAGAAGGATTCATCCCTGTTGAGATCCGGCAGGGGATAAAGACGCTTGGCGAACCTACAAAATCCTTCCGAGATAGCGTCTTGGAAAAGAAAATTATCCATGACAATGATCCTGTCATTGCTTGGGCTTTTGGGAATGCCATAGCCCGGGCGGATCATAATGACAATATCATGCTGGATAAACAGAAATCCCGGCAGCGGATTGACCCCGCAGCCTCTATTATAAATGCCTTTGTTCGGGCGATGTTTGACGCTGAGGACACCTCATCCGATGTATCAGAGTTCAGCAAAGAAGATTTCTTAAAGAAACTATGGGGCTAATGTCTTGGAGGGAGGGGGTGCATGTGTGAGACAGAATTTTTTAACGCGAATGTTTGGTTTTGGCCGGAGCGAAGCGGAAACGCGGAGCTATGAAGTGGGCCTGAATGACCGGAAGCTGCTAGAATGGCTGGGTTTGGATGTGGGGCCGGGCGAAGTCAATATCAAAGGCTGGAACGCCCTGAAGGTGGACACGGTGTATGCCTGCATCAAGGTATTATCAGATGCCATATCCAAGCTACCGTTAAAGGTGTACCAGGAGGACGATTCCGGTATTACAAAGTCTGCCCGCCATTACCTGTATCGGCTGCTGAAGCTGCGGCCGAACCCGTACATGTCGGCTGCGGACTTTTGGAAGGCCATCGAAGCGAATCGGGCCATGGGGAATGCGTATGCTTCAATCGAATTTGATAAGCGGACCGGTAGAGTGGCCGGGCTGTGGCCGATGGATGCCAGCAAAGTCCGGGTGATTGTGGACGATGCCGGGATCTTGTCAGACCCGACGCTGCGGATAGCCTCCCGTCAAACGCGGTTATGGTACGAGGTGGACATAGGCAACGGCCAAAAGCGTAAGCTGCTGCCGGACGAGGTGCTGCATTTCAAGGGAAGCATTACCCTGGATGGTTTAATCGGTGTGCATACCATGGATTACCTGCGAACGTCCGCCGAGAATGCGGCTTCCGCAGGCAAGTTCATCAACAATTTTTATAAGCAAGGACTTCAAGTCAAAGGCTTGGTGCAGTATACCGGTGCGCTGGACGAAGGGTCCAAAAAGGTATTCGTGGATAACTTTGAAAGCATGACATCAGGGTTAAAAAACAGCCATCGAGTAGCTATGATGCCTTACGGCTATCAATTCACGCCGATTTCAATCAGCATGGCCGATGCACAGTTTTTGCAAAATACAGAACTGACGTTTCGACAGATTGCCAATGCCTTCGGCGTCAAAATGCACCAACTCAATGACTTAGCGAAGGCGACTTACAGCAATGTGGAGCAGCAGCAGCTTGCATTCTACTCCGATACCCAGCAGCCGATACTTACCACCTATGAACAGGAACTTTCTTACAAACTTTTCACTGATTCGGAGCTGGACAACGGGTATTACTGCAAATTCAACGTCGATTCCATTCTGCGGGCCGACCTGAAAACGCGGTATGAAGCGCACGCGAAAGGCATTTCGGGCGGATTCCTCACGCCAAACGAAGCGCGGGCAGCGGAAGACAAGCCGCCGATGCCGGGCGGGGATCAACTGGTGTTCAATGGCAACGTCATACCGCTGACTATGGCAGGCCAGCAATACGTGAAGGGGGGTGAAGAAACTGAGCCAGAAGAAGACGAACCCGACTCCGACGAAGGAGAAGAGAGCAATGCCGGTGAAGCTAGAGATCCGGGAGACGGAGGCGACGGAGGAGCAACCGAGTAAGCGGACCATCACCGGGGCGATTAAGTATGAGAGCGACAGCGAGGAAATGCGTGATTGGTACGGCGACACCTTTGTGGAGCAGATTGCAGCCGGTGCGTTTGACGAGAGCCTAGCGGCGCGGGATGTGGTCGGCCTGTGGTCGCATGATACCTCCCAGGTGCTGGGTAATACTAAGAGTGGCACGCTGCGGCTCCTGAGCGGTAAGCAGGAATTGCGCTTCGAGCTGGACCTGCCGGATACTACATCCGGGAATGATGCTTTTGCCATTATCCAGCGCGGAGATGTGGACGGCGTATCCTTTGGGATGCGGGTGACGAAGGATAAATGGTCCTCCGAGACCCGCGAGGATAAAAGTAAGCTCTACAAACGGTCCATCCTGAACGCAGAGCTATATGAAATCTCCCCGGTAGCCTTCCCGGCTTATCCGGCAAATGAGGTTTCCGCCCGAAGCCTGGAGGATTATAAAGCCAGTGAGCAGCGGGCAGCCGACCAGATATTAAAACAGAAAATGTTAATTGAGCTGGAGCTGATCTGATCGGCTCTTTTTGTTTGGCCAAAAACCATTATACGGAGGGTTATAACCTATGAATAAAGAATTGCGGGAGCTGCTGGCGAAGCTGGAGCAGCGGAAAACAGAAGTGCGCTCTTTCTTGGCGCAGGATAAGACGAAGGAAGCGGAAGAGATGATGGATGAAGTCCGTTCTCTGCAAGCGAAAGCCAAGATGCACCAGGAGCTGGAGAATGAGGATCGCGATAATCTGGGCGGCGGCGAAGAATTGGGCGGACGGAATACCGACATGGACAAACGCGAAGATGCGGAGCTGGAGAAGGAGTATCAGAGCATTTTCCTTCGGGGATTGCGCCGCCAAGGGGTGACGGCGGACATGCGGAGTGTGGTTAAGGAATACGAACGCCGCGCCGTGATGAACGAAGGGGAAACCAACCCGGCCATTCCTGCAGGGGATTCGCATTTGCTGGTTCCGAAGGATATCCAAACAAAGATTCATACCTTTATGCGTTCTTTGGATGATCTTTCCCAATATGTTGACGTCATTTCGGTAAATTCTTTGTCCGGTTCTCGTGTAATGGAGAAGATTCAGGACATGGTCCCTTTCCCGGTTATTGATGAATATGCACCAATTCCTGAAATCGACAATCCAACCTTTCAGGATATCGATTACAAGGTTCGGAAACGTGGGGGTATCCTGCCACTGACAAATGAACTTTTGGCCGATAGTGATCAGAATTTGATTGAATATATTACGGATTGGATCGGCCGCAAGGCGGTAGTCACACGGAATGTGCTGATTACCACGCTTGCAAAGACACTTCCGAAAGTGGATTTAGCCAATTTTGGTGACGTTAAGCGCGTTCTTAATGTCGATTTGGACCCAGCAATTAGCCAAACATCCGTGATCATGACTAACCAGGACGGTTATAACTGGCTGGATCAATTGGTTGATGCCCAGGGACGGCCACTCTTGCAGCCGGACATCACTTCACCTACCGGTATGGTGTACAAGGGTCGCCGGATTGTCGTGGTTGCGAATCGGTATTTGCCGAGTGACACCACTACTGGAAAAGCGCCTATCATTATCGGTAATCTCAAACAACTGATCAAGCTGTTTTCCCGCAAATTCTTCGAACTGGCCAGCACGAAAGAGGGTGGCGACGCTTGGAGACGGGATACCACGGAGTTCCGGACTATTATGCGGGATGATATCAAGATTTGGGACCCGGGCGCGGCTGTTTACGGACAATTGGATATTTCAGACGAAGTATAGGGGCGTTTCGCCCCTTTTTTAATCCCATGGCCGGATGAACCGGCAGAAGGAGGCCAACCATGGCGAAAACAACGGAGAATTACGAAGTATTGAAGGTATTCCGGGACAAGGAGACCCAGAAACGCTATATTGTGGGTGCTTCATACCCCGGAGACTCCCCGGAACGTATTGCGGAGCTGCAGGAGGCGGGCTATTTGGCGGCTGAAACGCAGGCACCAGATGCCGTGAAGTCCGCTGAGAAGAAGGGGAAAGCAGGCGAGGTGACGCCGGATGCTAACGACGCTGGAAAAAGCTAGGCTCCTGGGCGTTGATCCGGCAGGCGATATGCCAGATGCGGAGCTGACGGCGCTGCTTACCGTGGCTTCCACAGCGATTGAAGAGAAGTGCCGTCGGAGGTTCAAGCTCCAGCAGTACACCGGGCGCGTGAATGGAATGCGTGGGCAGTATTTGTATCTTCCAAACTATCCTGTGCACTCTGTTTCCATTCACGAAAAGCCTGACCAACCATTTACCGATGTAGAGCCACTGGATAACGGCATATTTTTCCGGTGTTGCGGCTGGCCTGGCGGCGAGCGCGGACTGTCGGTGACCTACACCGCCGGTTACGTGCTGCCGGAGGATGCAACCGATGATAATCCCTCCACCCTGCCCGAAACGCTGGAATATGCCTGTGTACTGATGGCAAAACACCTGCAGCGGGAACCGGGGGTTACGTCCGAGCGGGTCGGTGATATCTCGGTTGCGTATGCGGCGGCGGAAGCTGACATGCCAATGGCGGTTAAAGCGCTGATTGCGCCGCATATCCGCCCGGAATTGTGAGGTGAGACCATGGCGACACCAAGACGCCGGGCAACCTGTGTTCGAGTGCAGGTAACTGGGGATGAAAATTTGAAGAAGTTGACCAAACGAATGAAGGCTATCACAGAGCATCGGGTGGTTGTCGGCATCCGAGGCAGCGAAGAACTGGCGGTAATCGGCATTGTGCATGAGTTTGGTTCCGCGCCGAAGCACATCCCAGAGCGTTCCTTTATACGAACAGGGAAAATTAAGTCCCGGCCCATCATCAATAAAATTGTTAAGGCCGGAGTGACTGAAATCGCCTTTGGCCGTAAGACGCCGCAGGAGCTTTATCAGGAGATTGGCGAGGCTGGTCTGGAAAAGACCCGCGCAAACTTTGAACGGATCAAGCAGCCACCCCTCAGCGCTATCTATGCGAGTCACAAGCAGGGGCGTAAACTGCTGCAGGCCGAGGAACTGCGCTTGAAAGAGGCACTGTCCTGGTCCGTCATTGCCCGCGCACGAAGGGGGCCGAGCTGATGAGGAATTTCAAGTTTGCTGGCGTAGTCCGCAAGTATTTCCGGCCGTATACCCTGGTGCGGGACAGCGGCGGTACATGGGTTAAGGGGAAATGGGTGCCGTCTCCGCCGGAGCGTCTGCAGCGGAGCGGGAGCATCCAGCCGGTCAGCGCCCGCCTGCGGGCCACAGAGGGCGGTGATTATACCGAGACGGACCGTATGCTTTACACAACGGCCGTACACGCCACCGGGGAGCGTATTGATTACCTGGGCGTACAGTACAACGTGGTGGAGTCGCCGGACCGCGAATACTCCGACATTAATCAATACCTGCTGAGAAAGGTGGTCGCCAATGCTTCCGTTTGAGGATATTCGAGTATCTATTGTTGAAGGGTTGGAAGTAGCCACCGGCGGGCTAGTGATCGAGATGAACGGCGGCGGGGATATTCCTCCCGGCGATTTCATGACCTATAGCTTCGTCGGTGGGTTTGGTTCCGCCGGCGGGCAGCCCATCATCACCCAGCAGGACGGGCAGCAGCAGAGACGGGAGGCGGTGACCTTCACCGCCTCTTTTAACTGCTACGCCGATGATTCTGATGTTGCTATGGTAAATGCCATGCGGGCGCGGGACTGGTTCAAGGCGACGGGCCGGGAAGTTCTTAAAGATACGCTGGATGTGATTGTGATCGAGATTGGGGAAATACAGAACCGGGATATCAACATAGGCGAAGAGTGGGAGCGGCGGCAGGGGTTTGATGTCGAGCTTCGAGCGACCGACCTAGTGATTTCCGATTTGACCGGCTGGATCGAGACAGCAACACCAATACAAAGGAGTGATTATGTTGAGCATTAGTGATGTAACAGTAACCATTGCCGTTCTTAAGCCGACGCCTATCCTGGGTGGATTCGGCAAGCCCTTGATTTTGGGCAGCAGTACGGCAGGTAAAGACTTCAAGAATTACGCGGACATCGATGCGGTGAAGGCGGATTATCCGGCCAGCACCGAGGAATACAAGGCGGCTTTCGCCCTGTTTGCCCAGAAAAATCCGCCTGCAGAGGTGGCAATTATCTCCCGCAAGACCGGAGCAAGCCCGGTAGCGTTGGTGGATCTGCTGCCGACCTTGTTTCTAAAGGATTGGCACTTTCTGCTCACCACTACAACAACGGTTGAAGACCTAATCCTGATTGCGGATGCCGTAGAGGCTGATAAGTCTCGGCAGTTTGTGGCCCGGACCAGTAGTAAGGCAGATCTGGCGACCATCAAAGCAAAGGTATATGACCGCACAGCGGTGATCTATCACACAACCGTCAACAACTACCCTGATGCTGCGTGGGTGGGAGCGGTCGGCAGCCTACCGGTGGGCAGTGTAACATGGAAAGGCTGGACGCTGGTTGGCATTGCTCCAATGGATATCGACGCTTCCGAACTGAATGCCATCCATGCACTGGGCGCTAATACCTACGTGACCAAGGCCGGGACCAACGTCACCAGCGACGGCCGGGCGGTTAGCGGGGAGTTCATCGACTTTATCCACTCTCAGGACTTCATTGTATTTTCCATCCAGTACGCTGTTCAGGATCTGTTCAACCAGGCGCAGGCTGCTTTATCTAAAATCCCGTATGATAATCGCGGCATTGCCCAGATTGAGAGCGCGGTGCGGACGGTGCTGCAGCGGGCATACCTGCAGGGCATGATTGCGGCCGATGATGATGGCGTGCCGTTGTACAATACGACATTCCCGCCGCGTTCGCAGGTTGATCCGGCGCAGGTTGCCGCCCGTAACTACCCGGACGGACAATTTGAGTTTGTCATTGCCGGAGCTGTTCACACGGCCGTGATTCGCGGCACAATCAAATTTGCATAGGAGGCGGTACAAGTGGCAGGAGAAGTTAAAACATACGATTCGATGGACGTCACCACGATTGTGGATGGCGTCTTTTTAACAGGATACGGTGAGGATTTGGTGACGGTTGCCAAGGATGAAGAACAGTATACAACAGCGGTGGGCGCTCAGGGGGATGTAATCCGTAACAAGGTGAATAATCCCCTGGGAACTATCACCGTCACCCTGCAGCGGACCAGCCCGCAGGTTCCTTATCTGGATGGACTTGCGAACAGCGGCAAACTGGTTCCTGTTTCCGTTATTTTTTCGGGGACACCAAAAGAAACGAACATTGCGACTCAGGCATATCTCAAAAAGCCCGCAGACCGGGAATATGGCGGCGAGGCTGGCGATAAATCGTATGAGTTCCAGTGCCTTGACTTGTCAATGAACTAAATTCCCAAGCGTTTGGGATTATCACAATTTGAGAGGGGTAATTGAATTGGCAACATTTCAGCAAAAGAAGGTAACAACTAAGTCCGGGAAGGACTATACCTTACAACATCCCGGAGTCCGAAATGTAACCAAGATTACGGACCGGGTCAAGAACAAGCACGGCGTTCCTTCCGACGAGCGTCTGGCAGAGGAAATGCTTCAGCATGTGGTTGTTGAACCGAAGCTACGCCTTGACGATTTTGATTCCTATATGGAAATGACGGAGATTGTCGGTAAAGCCTTTGCCTTCATCACTGGTCAAGACGACGAAGAGCTGGAAGACGATGCCGAGGATCAGTAAGACCGAAGCAATGCGACGTGCCGAAGCGAATTGGAGCCAGTGGCGGATATTGCTGTCAGATATGGGCATTACCTATTCGGATCTGCTAATTATGGATGATGAGGATGTGGCGGAGGCTAACGCGGCTCTGGACATCCACATCAAGCAGCAAAGGGAATTGAATAAGAGCAAGAAATAGACGTCCTTCGGGGCGTCTTTTTTCTGCTGGAAAGGAGGGGGCATATGGCAGGCGGAATTATTGGGTCCTTGATGTATGCGGTAGGCTTCAAGTTTAACAGCAAGGGCTTAGACAGCGCGGACAAAAAGGTCAGCAAGTTGACCAAAGGTGTTGTTGCCATGGGAGCGGCGGCAGGCGCGGCTATGGTGGGTATTGCTGCGGCCGGAATAAATGCAGCGTCTAATTACGAAACGGCCATGAAGCAGGTCGAGGGAGCTACTGGAGCGACGGCGGAACAAATGGAAGCGACCCGAGGGATTGCCAAGAACTTGTATGCCAACAACTTCGGTGAAGATTGGAACGACCTG
Organism: Paenibacillus sp. FSL H3-0469; assembly: GCF_038051945.1. NCBI lineage: Bacteria > Bacillati > Bacillota > Bacilli > Caryophanales > Paenibacillaceae > Paenibacillus > Paenibacillus sp. FSL H3-0469. The sequence continues at coordinate 3,622,560 of NZ_CP150302.1, read as the reverse complement.
GGCGCAGCTATTGCAAACGTGCAGCAGGTAACCGGCCAGACCGGGGCGGAGCTGGAGAACACCACCAGGAATGCAATCCTGATGCGAGATCAGTTTGGTTTTGAAATCCCTGAATCAATCAAGTCGGTAGATACCATGATGAAGCAGTTCGGCATCACATCGGAAGATGCTTACAACCTACTAGCGCAGGGTGCGCAGCGGGGGCTTGATAAATCCGGGGAGCTGGTAGACTCCGCAAATGAATACGCGAACCAATTCAAGAGCTTAGGCTTTAGTGCAGACGAAATGTTTGACGTCTTCGCCGCTGGCTCAAAGGAAGGCGTCTTTCAAGTTGACAAAGTTGGCGACGCTGTTAAAGAGTTCAACATTCGTTCCAAGGATGGCAGCAAGACGTCCATGGATGCTTTTACGGCATTAGGATTAAATGCAGAAGCCATGATGCAGACCTTCGCACGCGGCGGCCCGCAGTCGAAACAGGCATTTAGCGATATTGTCTCCATGATATCGGATATAGCTGATCCGGTAGCGCGGAATAATATCGGTGTCGCGCTGATGGGTTCGCAGTTTGAAGACTTGGAAATTAACGTTATATCGGCCATGGGCGCGGCGGGCAAGTCGTTTGATAAAAGTAAGAAGACCATGGACGAGCTGAATAAAATCAAGTTTGAAAAGCCCGGCGAGGCTATGAGGATGTTCGGCAGGCAGATCGAGGTAGGCATCCTGATTCCGATAGGGCAGAAGCTGCTGCCGTATTTCAACCAATTTGGTCAATGGCTGTCTGAACACAAGCCACAGATTGAGGCGGTCGGAAATGCCATCGGTAATGGTTTAGGTAAGGCACTGGGTGCGGTCGCTGGCTGGGTCAAGGCGGCGCTGCCGTATCTCCAGCAATTCGGCGCTGCCGTGGTGGATAAGGTCGGGGGCTGGATACAGACGGCAATGCCTTACCTGCAGCAATTTGGGCAGATGGCGGGGGATGCGTTTAATATGCTGGTCACCAAGGGCCAGGAGCTGTGGACCAGCCTGCAGCCGATAGTCGAATTAGTAGGGACGAAGCTGCTGGGGGCTGCGGTGGCATTGTGGCCAGAAATCCAGAACATTGCTACGAAGATGTATGATGTCGGCAAAGCGGTTGTGGAGTGGGGAGGGTTTATCCCTATTGTATCCGGCATAGCTGCCATGATGCTGACCTATAAGGCGGCCATATTTGCCGTATCAACCGCGACCAAGATTGCCGGGATTGCTACAAAGGTTTGGTCAGGTATCACCAAGGCGTTCACAGCCGTCCAGACGGCATTTAACGCGGTGATAGCAATGAATCCCATTGCTCTTGTCGTATTGGCCTTGGTGGGGCTAGGCGTGGCGCTCACAGTGGCCTACAAGCGTTCAGACAAATTCCGCGCCTTCATAGACAAGATGTGGGGCGGGATCAAAAAGGCGACCATGGCAACTCTTAATTTCTTCAAAGTGACGATCCCTAAATACTTCATGCTGGCCTTTAATGCGGTGACCAATTTCATCAAAAAATGGGGCGTCACCATCTTGGCCGTCTTAGGTGGACCCATCACTATGATTGCACTCCTGGTGTATAAAAATTGGGATAAGATTAAGGCCGTGACCGTAGCTGTATTCACGGCCATCTGGAATTGGCTTAAGCAAGCCTGGAACTGGATTCTGAACACGGTGAATACTGCATCAACAGCCGTGTGGTCACGAGTCGCTGAAGCATGGCAGAAAGTCAAAGAGGGTACGGCTTCTATTTTTACGGCGGTCTGGAACAAAATTAAGTCGATATGGAGCAGCATCACCGGTTCCGTGTCCAGCGCTGTCTCAAAGGTTTGGAGTGAGATTAAGGCAGCCTGGAATAAGGTCTTTGACACGACAAATTCCCTCATGACGAAGGTATGGAACAAGATTACCGCCATATGGGGGCAGATTGTCAGCGGCGTCAAAGGAATAGGCACCAAACTCCTGACGGCTGTTACTGATATGTGGGGAACTGTGACGGACTTCTTTGGGGGCATTGATCTTAAGCAAATCGGTAAAGACATTATTCAGAGCCTTATTAACGGCATTGGTAGTATGGCTGAGAACCTTATGATAAAGGTCAAAGCATTGGGAGACAAGATAAAGAATGCTTTCAGCTTTAAAACAACTGCGACAGCGAGTATAGAAACGCCTGATGCCGTATTAGGAGTTACACCCATTGACGGGAGTAACGCTAAAGGTTTAGCGTATGTACCTTTTGACGGCTATATTTCCGAACTTCATAAGGGAGAGCGCGTCCTAACCGCCAAGGAAAATGAAGAATACTCCCAAATCAATTACGATCCTATGCGAAAGTGGACAATGCCAAATAGTTTTTCGGATCTTATGCCTGCTCCAATTGAAAAAACAGTTAGCCGGGAACCTGATCCATATACGCCAGAATCTGCACCGGCTCGTACAACCAATAATCAAAGAGTCAACTTCACAGCTCCAGCCATCAACATCACCATTCAAGGCAATGCCAATGATAAAACAGTGCAACAGATTGGTAATGTTGTGGATCAAAAACTGCAGGATATTATTGACGCTGTATCCCGGATCATGGGGGTGGAAATCAGTGGCGCTAATTAATGGCATGTACATCACCGTTCAGAGCGAGTCGCCCAGCTTTCCGGTGACGGTCACGGAGCAGCCGGTTGAAAAGGGCATCAACCTGATTGACCATGTGCAGGCCCAAGCCCGCACCCTGTCCCTTTCGGGGATTATTGCCGGGCCAAAGGCGGCGAAGACGCGGGCAGATATCATATCGGTTAAGGATAAAGGCCAGATTGTCAGTTATGTAGGTCGAAATGGTTTCGTGGGCGTGATTACGGACTTTTCAACAGCGACCGATTACACGACGGCAGACGGTATGACCTTTAGTATGGAATTGCGGGAGGTCCGTGTAGCGGCTGCCTCTTACGTCGATACACTACCGCCGCCGATCAAGGCGCAGGCCGCGCCGATTGTCAACAGCGGCACCAAGCAGACTAAGGGCAAAGGTGAAGGCACTGGTAAAGGCAAGGATAAGGATAAAGAGAAGGACAAGGATAAAGACAAGGTTCAACAGGTCAAATTTAAGCCCGGCAGTAAGTGGAATAAGTGAGGTGAGCCATGGAATACATCGACATTGAGAAGGATCTGATTCCATACCGGTTCGATATCTCCATTGCCGACGAGTTGTTCACGTTCGAGGTGCAGTACAATGCGGATTACGATTTTTTTACCGTTGATCTTGAACGGGATGGTGAAGTGTTGATATATGGGGAAAAGCTGGTGTATGGGCAAACGCTATTCTATGATACGCAGGATAACCGGTTTCCAAAAATACCGATTGTCCCCTATGACCTGTCGGAGCATAGCAGTGCTGTAACCTGGGAGACGCTCGGTGTGAGCGTCTTTTTATATTTGCTGTTGGAGGATGAAACCGATGGCTAAAACTAATTTTGGCCGTGTAGTGGAGATTATGACGGGCAATATGTCTTTTGCCTTGAGCAAATACAGTATGGAGGGAAACGTTCCTTTTGATGCCGATGCGTTGCCCAATGAATCGGAGATACGACTGTGGAATCAGGCGCAGACCACCATTAACAATATCAAACGTAACGGCGTGCTGATGGTCAATGCAGGCTATACCGGTGATATTGGCCTGATCTTACACGGACGCATATCGGCGGTGCGGACGCGCTGGGAAGGCGTGGACAAGGTGACAACAATTAATATTCTGGACAGTGAGGATCTGAGCAAGCGAGAGGTAACAGAGATTGCTTTCGCTAAAGGGACGCTGGCCAGTGCGATCATAAAGCAGATGGCCGGATACATCGGTCTGCCGGTGGCGCAAATGACACTGAATCAGGATTATCGTTATCAAGACGGATACACGGCTAAAGGCAAGGTTACGGACATCATTACGGAAGTTTGCAAGGACTGCGGGACAACGGTTTATATCAATCAAAGCAAACTCTATGTCCGCAACCTACGCAGCGGCGCGGATGCGGTCTTTGCGCTGTCTCCGCAAACGGGCCTGATAGGCAGCCCGGAGTATTTTGAGGATAACGGTATCAAGGGCTATAAAATACAGGCGCAGCTTCAGCGGAGGATTACTACGGCATCCGTAATTAATCTGGCCTGCCGGGAGTTTTCCGGCAAGCTGCATGTTCGGAGCGGTAGCCATAAGTTTTCTAATACTGGTGATTTTATCACTGAAGTGGAGGCGATCATGTGAGCAAGACAGACCCAGCGGGAGCACTGGCCCGGATGCTGGGCGGGCATGGAGCGCGGCAGGCGGACGGCATTAATGTGGCCTTGCCTTGTAAGGTAATCACTTTTGACTCTCAAAAGCTGATGGCCTCCGTACAGCCGTTGCTTAAGCTGTCGGGCAGCGATCCCGCACAGATCATGTCCGTACCGGTGGCCGGCCAAAAATTCAAATTCAAATTAGACATCGACATTGGTACCGGCAAAAAACCACAGGAATTTGAAACTACAATGCGTCCCGCCCTGCAGCCAGGAGACATCGTATATGTCGTTTGCGCAGACGCAGAGATTAAAAACACACTGACTGGCCGAGTAGCTGCGCCGGACTCTGGCAGGCGGCACAGCCGGAATGATGCGGTCATTGTTGGGGTGATGCCATGCTCACTATAAAGCTTAATGATGTCGGTGATATCGAGGTTGCTTCAGGGAAACTTCAAATGATGTCCGGCCCCTTGGAAATTGCTCAATCCTGCAGGTTGATCCTGGGGGTGCAAAAGGGGGAATGGTTTCTCAATCCTGAGCTGGGCATTGACCATCAAAAGTTTTTAGGCAAGGGAGTTTCTCGCGATGAAATGCAGGATGAAATCATGTCCGGGCTACTCCAGGAACCGAGAATACAGACTGTGGAAGCGATAGAGTTCAATTTTGATCGGCAACTCCGGCAGCTTGTCGTATCGTTTACCGCAACGGGCATCAGTGGCGAGGCCATAACAGTAGAGGGGGTGGAAATCGGTGGATGATCAGGGATTTAAGCGCCAGCGGTATGCTGAAATATTGGATGATGTCGTGGATAAAGCCAAGGAGGTGTACAGCCAAGAGCTGGACACATCCGAGAAATCCCCTATGGGGATGATTCTCCGGCTGTTCGCGTGGCACTTAGGCAAGGCTGACGAGCGCCTGGAGGATGTGTACAATTCGGCGTCCATCAATGCGTCAACCGGGGCTAATCTCTACAAGCTGGGCGGCAATGACGGACTGTCGGTGTACAGCGAGGAATATGCGTCCGGCAACATCACTGTGACCGGCACGCCGGACTATGAACTGCTTGCGGGGTTCCTGGTGGCCACAGCTACCGGTGTGCGGTTTGAAACCACGGAAGCAGTCAAGCTTTCTTCTGCTGGAACCGGAACCGTGGAGATTATGGCTACGGAGATGGGGGCGGCGGGCAATGTGCCGTCCGGCACTATAACCGTAGTCGTCAATCCTAATCCGGATGTCGTATCCGTCACTAATGCCCAGCAGACCCAGGACGGCCGGGACAGGGAAACAGATGCCGCATTTCGGGAGCGCGTGCTGCAGCGGCGCCAGAATCCCGGCACGAGCGGTAACAAAGCTGACTATATGCGGTGGAGTCGGGAGGTCGCGGGCGTGGGAGCGGCAAAGGTCTTCCCGCTATGGGCCGGACCGAAGACGGTCAAGGTGGTTATTGCAGACGCCGATAAATTGCCTGCATCAGCGGGGTTAGTCCAGCAGGTTCAGGATTACATTGACCCCGATCCGGGGCGCGGTGAGGGTCAAGCGCCTATAGGCGCGGTGGTCACTGTGGCTGCCGCCATCGCCAAGACAATCAACATCACGGCAACGGTGGTATTAGCTGCTGGGCATTCGCTGCAAGACGTCATAGACCATTTCCGCGCTAGGGTTGAGGAATGGCGACAAAAGGCGGCGTTTGCAGTGTCATATGTCAGTCATGCCGTGATCGGTGCGCTGCTGTTAGGCACGGATGGCGTACTGGACTATTCAGCCTTGACCCTGAACGGAAGCAGTGCGAATATTGCGCTTGCTGATGAAGAGGTGCCGTTGCTCGGTGCTGTGAATTTGGGGGTATAAGATGGCTTATCCAAATGGTGTGGATGTTTTTAATGAGAAGCTGAACAAAAGCCAAACCGGATACGATTATGTTATCGAAGAGCGGATTGCATTAAAAGGCGGTTCTTATGATGGTCCGCTTCGGCACGACAATATTAACAATAAGACGATTCGCGTGTTCACTGGCCCCCGCTTTACAGGTGAGGAAATACGTAACTACAGTGTTTCATTTCCCGATGCAACACCATGGCGGCGACTAATTAAGATATTCTCGACAACGCCTGAAGTGTTTGTGACCTATGAGACACCAGGGGACACCGTAGAAGCCGACGATATTAACGCTGTGCAAACTGCTATCACAGCCACGCAGACCGAGGTGGAGCGTTATAAAGAGGCTGGGGTCATTGACGGCGGATCATTTGAGAGAGAGGTGTAAGGATGGCACAAACCATTCAAATTAAACGCGGTACACGGGCAGAGTTGACCACTTACGGGGCGCTGAAAGCCGGGGAGATGGGCTTCTGTACAGATACAAAAGAAATTTACATCGGAGATGGCACCTCTAATTCCATGGTTGGTCGGGCGCTATCCGGTCCCGAAGCCTCCCGCCCGGCGGCTGTATCGGTGGGCCGCCTATATTATGTCACTAGCGGAACCAATACAGGCTATTTGTACTTTGACAGTGGTTCCGCATGGGTCCGCATCAATGTTCTCTCACTGGCGGATCTAACCGGTACCCTTGATAACGTTGCTGATGGTGCAACCTATGCCAAGGTGCTTAAGGCGGACATTACCGCAGGGCATCCGAATAAGGTTTCGGACGGCACGAATACGAAGACCGCGGCAGAAATCGCAACGCATATCAATGATGCAACCAAGCACCGGTTAATCAATGATACCGGAACAGCCATTACAGATTTATGGTCCGCTCAAAAAATTAAAAACGAAATTGAGCTGGCGAAGCATAATATCGAACCGCAGGCTTCCGTGAAGGATCAGAACCTTACAGCTCCGCCAGCCAGTCCGGCAGAAGCGGACCGGTATATCATCCCTTCTGGCGCAACCGGTGCCTGGGCGGGCAAAACGAATCAGATTGCGGAATATGCTTCAGGGGCTTGGGCCTATTACGTTCCGGCTGTCGGCTGGACAGCCTATGTGGATGATGAGCAGAAGATTTATAGCTGGAATGGGAGCGCCTGGGTGCGGACCGGTGGAGCGCTGCAGACGATTACAGCCGGGAACGGCTTAACCGGCGGCGGGCAGGCGGACAGTGTAACGCTGACCGTTGGGGCTGGCAACGGAATTACCGTAGGAGCAACAAGCGTAGCAGCAAAGCCGGGCAAGGGCATCCTGGTCAATGCGACAGGTATAGAGGCCAATATAGACGGTTCGAGCATTATCTACGATGCTGCGAATGGCAACCAGCTCATGGTAAGCACTATCGACGGCGGAACATTTTAGGGGGCGGGTCATATGGCGAGAAAAGCGTTAATACAGATCCGGAGAGGCCTTGAATCCGCCATCGGCACGCTGGCCGTGGGAGAACTGGGGTACTGCACCGACACAAGCAAACTGTATATCGGTTCCACAGCGGGTAATGTGCTGCTGGTCGCTGCGCAGACATCGGGCGATATGCTCAAAAGCATTTATGACACGAACAATGACGGTAAGGTGGATTTTGCTGCGATAGCTGATAGTGTCCCGTGGGCAGGTGTGGCGGGAAAGCCTTCTACCTATGCTCCATCAGCACATACACATGATGAGAGATACCCTCAGATAACTAATGGGGGGATATATGGTATCTTTCCCTCAACATCTAATACTATGGTGGGACACGAGTATAATATATTGCTCAATGCAGGGAAGCGCAGTGAAATTACACTTACTCAGACTGGTGTGGCTTTGTTCGATTTGCCCTCTTTGTTTAATGGAAGACTGGAGCCATCATATACAACGCTGGGTGTGCCTGCTTCAACACCAACAGTCATTACCATTTCTGGTCTTCCTGCCGTACACACACAGACGGGCGGCGTTTTTGGCTGGACATGTAGGTATTGGTATCCTTCCAAATATAAAATAGAGGGTTACGATAGCTATAATAACGCGGGCTGGCGCGTTCTGAAAGATCAAAGTGTTAATGATTTACCTTCAAAGGAATTGCTCATTCCCCTATATCCCAACTTTCAAGGTGTTTTTACGCAGTTTCGGATAACTATCTATGATAGTTCGGTTGGCCAAGCAGATGCTAATGGAAATAGGAGAATAGGTATTAGTGAAATATTCTTCTGCCACCCAGAGGCAGCAACTGTATTTCAATATTTGGACTTTATGCCTAAAGGTTCGCTTACCTGGAACCAGCTTAAGGGGGTGTAGAGGTGGCCTACAGTGAATCCAAATATGGTACTTTGCTATACTCTGGAACTTCTGATGAGGATCAGCCCGGCGGAATACTGGCTCCGGATATCAGCAAGCAGCTTCCCGATGTGTACAACAAAGCGGGGAAACTCCGGCAGCTTCTTGACATTTTGTCTGAAGAGATCACCTTTTTTAATATTCGTGCAGAAGAAGTCAGGTCGCAGAATGCCGTGGAAACGGCAACATACAGCCTTGGACGATGGGAGCAGGAATTGGGTCTCAGTGTTGACACAGCGAAGTCTCTGGCGACACGCAGGGAATTAATATCTGCCAAGTTGCGCGGAATAGGCACCACCACCCCGCAGATGATTCAGCGAATAGCTTCCACGTTCTCGGGTGGTGATGTACTGGTTGAAGAGGTTCCGGGCGAATACCGGTTTGTTGTTCGTTTCATTGGTACGCTGGGTATTCCACCGAATATGGCTGGACTCATTCAATTGCTTGAAGAGGTTAAGCCGGCCCACTTGGGCTATGAATTTGCCTATACGTACACCTTCTGGGCCTCACTCCAATCACTAACCTGGAGCGGTTCGAATAGCAAGACCTGGAACGAACTAAGAGTATATGGATAGGAGTGAAGGTAATGAAAACAACGGGCAACCTCGGGCTGAAAAAGCCTGAAGGAACGGACATCGTTGACATCAATGAGTTGAATGGAAATATGGATATTCTCGACACCGCCGTTAAGAGCGTGCAGGACCATACCGCCGATACAACCCGACACATTACGGCAGCAGAGCGTACGGCATGGAATGCTAAGGCTAATAAATCCGACATTCCTTCAAGCTTGCCGGCAAGTGGAGGTAATGCAGACACTGTTGACGGATTCCACGCCTCCACAGGAAGTGCGGCTAACTCCATTGTGGCGCAAGATGCCAACCAAGACATAACGGTACGCCGGTTCATTTCTAACGCAGCCCAAGGGACAGCGCCGTTTGGTGTCACCAGTACCACAGCGGTGACGAATCTGAATGCAGATATGGTGGACGGATACAATATGAACCAAGATGTCCAGACCACGGCAAGTCCTTCTTTCCAAACAGTTTCGTCAACAGCTAGTAACGGATTTATAGCCAAGTTAGCGGGTTATAAAAGCTGGATAATGTACAGGCCAGCGGATCAAACATTGGTTTTAACGCCGTCCACGGCAGCGAATGGCACGGCACCATCATTAGCTGTAAATACTTCGTATATATTCAGTGATAGCGGCGTATTCAAGTCGTACCAACTTCAAGCGACCTCAGGAAACGGCACTGCCCCAATGGTAATAAGTTCTACGACTCTTGTCGCCAATCTTAACGCTGACATGATAGATGGATTCCACGCCAGCGCTAACGGGGGGAGCGGAAACACGGCCGCAGTCCGCGACGCTTCGGGATTCCTCAACGCTACACGCTTTGTCTCCGTGGCTTCCACCGGATCAGCCCCGTTAGCGGTGACAAGCACGACGTTAGTTGATAACTTGAACGCTGATTTGCTGGACGGACTTCACGCCGACTCTTTTGTCAAGAAACAAGCATTTAGCGGCAGCGACTTTAACGAAATGACGACAAGCGGCTTGTTCCGTTTGGGCGCAAACATGAGCAACAGCCCAAGCGCACAAGGCAAGTCAGCAATGGACTATGGGCAAATGTTCGTGATGGCTGCCGGAGGCGACACCATCATGCAATTGGCGGCGCACTACAGCACGTCGCGTTTGGTGTTTCGTGTGGGCAACCCGCCGCAATTGGGAGGGCAGGGAGCATATCAGGAATGGAATGAAATATACACATCAAAAAACGTCACCAAGTCAACGGCAGCGCCTTCTGGCGGTTCTGAAGGCGACATTTGGCTGCAATACTCATGATTGAAGGAGGGAATGACGATGCCTTTTAATATTAACGTGGGCGGCGCTTGGAAGGCCGCCACACCTTCCGTAAACGTAGGCGGGGTATGGAAATCCGTTAACAGTGCTTTCGTGAATGTTGGCGGGACATGGAGGCAGTTCTATTCCTCTGTGTTCCGGGTATTGCAGGGCGCAACCTACGGGAGTAATTCGTATTACGCCAAACAGTCGGACCATGTGGAATTGTATGCTTATAACCCGGGAGCTGGCGGCGGGGAGTGCGCTGCGGTTACGGCAGTTGCGGTTGACCTTACAGGAAAGTCAACGGTTACTTTTGACTTTGCTTTGGAGGGGGCAGCGGACATCCGAAGTGATGCCATTTTCATTGTCTCGACGGACCAGTGGGGTGGTGGCGGTTTATACAATTACCGGACATACACCGGCACCCTTGGGCCGCGCAGGACCTTAAACGTTAACATTATCGGCGCTTCCGGTTCATACTTCATACGGGCACACGCCAGCGTAAACGGCGGTATAGCGTACTGGAAGCGCGTCCGGCTGTACCGCATTTTGGTGGATGATGTCGAAATATGGAACGGAAGCAACCCGGGGGCAGTCGGCTAATTTCAGCAATTTACTACAATAGGGATTCACAGAACCATAATTTTGTATAATGGGCATGAAAATATTACTAGATTGTGAGAGGGGTAAAACGACATGAATCAAAAAAATGCGACAATAACACGCAGACAGGCAGCCGCGAGACTAATGGAGGTGCAGGCTCAGATGTTTGTCCTTGGTGAAGAGGCTAAACAACTTGCCGGATTCCTGAATGGAGCGGCCCAAGAAGACCAAGAGGTGGCGCAGGCGGCAAAGGCGGCAGATGAGTCCAACTAACACATATTTCCCAATAACTGACAGAGATTCCGGAGAAAATTCGTAAGCTCTATTTTGGCGGTAACACTTTCTCCCAAGTGACTCAGATTCCTTAGAATGCCACGGTACCGAGCTACGAGATTTAGCCAAAGGAGTACAACTGAACAAGCCTCAGAGATTAAAAGCGCCGAATAGAGGGCGTTTTTATTTTGCCCTCGGATCCCCGGGGGCTTTTAATGCGGAGAAGGGAGCGAGAGTCATGAAGACCACAGGAAATTTAGGGCTGAAGAAACCCGAAGGAACGGACATTGTAGATATCAACGATCTAAACGGAAATATGGATATTTTGGACACTGCTGTTAAGGCTGCGCAGGATCACACCGCCGATACTACGAAGCATATTACCGCTACGGAGCGTACGGCATGGAATGGCAAGGCATCTACTACTGCGGCTACTGCTTCTGCGGCAGGTCTCATGTCTGCTGCTGATAAGTCCAAACTCGACGGAGTAGCCGCAGGGGCCAATGCGTATACGCACCCTGCTACCCATCCACCTTCAATCATTGTTCAGGACTCGTCCAACAGATTTACCACTGATGCAGAGAAAGCAGCCTGGAACGCTAAGGCTAGTACCTCTGTAGCTACTACATCAGCCAATGGGCTGATGTCCGCCGCCGACAAAGTGCAGGCCACTAACCTGGCAAGCTTACCTACTTCAACAGGCAGCTCTTCTGCCTATGCCATAACTGTCGCTACAGGTACTGCGCTCACGGCTGGCTTACGTCTTACCTTTAAAGCACATGTCGCCAGCTCCGCATTTACTACACCTACGCTTAACCCTGGTGGCTTAGGTGCTAAGTACATCACTAAACCCGATGCTAGCTTGCCGAAGCTCTTACAGAACGGAGTGTACACGGTCGTGTACGATGGTGCGGCTTTTCAATTACAGGGTGAAGGAGGTGGTGTAGACTTAAATGGCACAAATGCCGTCCCTGAACATGTATTGGTGAACGATACTTTCTTTAGTAGTGGAAGTACAGAAATGCAGGCAGGCACACTAGAAGATTTCAGCGGCCTAGAAGTCGCAGCAGTCGTGGCCTCAGCGTCTGGTGGGAATCTTGCTGTACAGCCCTGGAACTTCAATACTGGCTTCATCGATCAGGACACCTTATTTATAGTATCTGATGGTTCTCTCACAAGTGCAAATATTATGGCCGGACGAAACGTACTGGGCGTGCCAGGTGCTGCAACAAATGATGCTACGGCCACTGCTGCAGACATAGCCTCCAACAAGTCAGCATATGTCAACGGCAGTAAGGTCTGGGGCACAGTGTCTCTTGACCCTACCTTCATGTTGCGCGGCTACACTCGTATGGGCGTAACTGGCACTGCCATGAGAAGGTGGGTAGGTCTTATCTATATGATGGCTTCCGGCGCAACGCAGCCTTGGAATCTTCCTTTAACCGGAGCATCTGCGCAGATGGTCCAAGATACTATGTACATTGTATCATTACAACGAAGCGGTAATACTGACCCAAACAATGTTGCTATAGCCGTATTCGGTAGATTTGGCGCATCCGGAACTGGAGGGTATACAACAGCTATGCTAATTAAAAATGCAGACGGACTAGGGCTGGACATCAATACTCAGACAGTATACAACAGCGCTGGGGCTTCTCACATAGTAACATCTATGAGTCCCCTCTATACAACTTATCTTGTCAACCAATTTTAATTCGGCAGCCTGATGTATGTGAATGTATGTGAGGGGAGGTGAAACAGAATATGACCACTCCTAGTGAAATGGAGAAATAAATATTTCATCAGCGCCCATTGAGGCGTTTTTATTTTGCCCTCGGATCCCCGGGGGCTTTTTTACTACCATTAGAGACAGAGGGGGAGCAGTCAGAATGTCAGACGGGGGAGAACAAATCAGAGGAGGGAGCGGAGATGTGATGCCGATGCAAAGGCTGGAGGAGGTTGAGCAACAATTGCAAGGGCTGGCTGCGGAGTTTACCCGGCTATCTGCTGAGAATGTCACCGCGAATACAAAGCTGAGGCTACTGGAGGAGAGCGACCATCGTCATGAAGAGAACATCAAGCAGATCAAAGAATCCACAATCGAAATGAAGGTCCAGTTTAACGCAATCATGGGGAAGTTTGATCAACTGGAGAACCGGATTTTCATGCTGCTGCAGCAGTCGGGTAAGGATAATCAAACCGAACGTAAATTCTGGATGGATCTGCTTAAATACGTGCTTGGCGGGACGATCTTCGTCATAATCGGATACATCTTTTTAGGAGGAAAATAAAATGATCTACCGTAAGGATCACATACCGCGCAACACGCCACACAAGCGCCGTCCAGGGTATGTCATGAGCGCCACCACGCTTACCATACACAACACGGGAAACGAGTCCAGCAACGCCGCAGGGGAGCGCTCATGGCTAACGAATCCGTTTAATGTCCGGCAGGCGTCGTATCACATTGTTGTGGATGAGCGGGAGGCGGTAGAGTGTCTGCCTCTTAATGAGTCTGGTTGGCATTCTGGAGACGGCAGCGGAAGCAAGTCCGGCAACCGGACAAGCATCGGAATTGAAATCTGTGAGAGCGGCAACTACGCGCAGACGCTGGAAAATGCGGTTATGTTGGTGGCGGGAATGCTCAAAGAACGCGGCTGGGGTGTGGATCGGCTCCGGCGGCATTACGATTGGTCGGGTAAAATTTGCCCGCGTCTGATGTACGATGGCGGAAAATGGACAGGCTGGGTGCAGTTCAAGGCGCTTATTAATCTTAAGCTTAATGAGGAGGAAAAGGACATGAAGGTAGATAAGGCATCGACCGTAATCAACGGTAATCGGTTAGGCGATGATAGCGTGCTAATCGAGGGTCGGGTATATGTACCTCTGGCGGCAGTTGGCAAGGCTCTAGGCGCATCGGTGAACTGGAACAACGTAACGAAGACGGTCACGCTGACCACCAAGGGGGCTAAATAATGGAGGTCCTAAATAACGTATTGGCGTTTGCAACTCTAATCTCTGTATTCGTGCTGGCGTTGGTCCAGCTCGTGAAGACCACTGTCAACGTACCGCGTAACCTGCTGCCGTGGATTGGCTTAATCATCGGCCTGCTGATCGGCTGGGCAGCGTATCCGTTTAGTGACCTTGACCTGACGCTGCGGCTCTGGGGCGGCGGGCTGGCCGGTTTGTCAGCAACCGGTCTGTTTGAGCTGGTGCTGAGTAATAGGCCGGGGGGAACAAAAGAGTAAATTCGCAAGCGTTTGGGAATATGAAAAGCCCCGCCGGTTGATGCTGGCGGGGTTCATCATTATTTAAGCTGTATTTTTACTTCGTATTCTTTTATTTCATCATCCGTACCCATACCATCGCCTTCCATTGCTCTCCACTTCAGTTTAATCCATTTGATATCTGCGGCGTGCCCGCGCTTTAAGTACCAAATTACATCCCCTTCTTTAATAACACCTTCATCAATATCTCCGCCTATATGTTCTGACAAAAACATACTCGGTGATTCGATCTGTTCACCTGTAGAAGTTACAAGCACCGCTTGATCAGGATACGTAGAAAACAACTTTTCGGTAGTGTTTTCAAGTTTCACTTTTATGCCTACAGCAGATGCAGTGAGATCATTTTGATCATTTTCTTGTGGCGCGCGATCTGATACAACAACTTTTTCAATTGTGGATACAAGTCCTTTAAAATCATCCGTCCAAGTCGCGTCATTGTAGTAAGTCCAAATGTCTTCAACTGGTGCCTCTGTGGGTTCTGGTGTCGGTGCTTTTGTAGGAGCAGCCGGTTCTTCTGTCGGACTTGAAGCTTCGACTTTCGCCTGAGCGGGGGTTTCATCTTTGATTGCGGTTGTATCATTAGTACAGGCACTTAATACAATAAGAGAAAAAAGAACGCCAGTAACTAAAGAAAGCTTTTTCAAAACAATCCATCTCCTTTAAATCCATAATATCTAATATTACGGTATTTAATGGATGAAGTGTTATATATCATAAAAAAATTTTTAAAGAACAATATATGTGAAGGCCAGCCATGTACGGCCAGCTCGTAGCGGGTTCCCGCGACCATCCTGCGCCGTAGCGCAAAATGGTTTCGGCCGGTTCCCTTCTGGCCATCATCAGGCGGTTTACTTTCCACTCAGTTCCTCGCGGAGCGCACGCTGTAATACCTGAGAGAAATTCAATCCAGCGACTTCTGCATCTTCGTTTAAATCGCTAGGGATAGTTAATGTCTTTTTTACGTAAGTCACCTTTTCATTCAAAATCGCCGTAGCAACGATTGTCCGCTGGTTAGGTTCAAGCTGTAGATCATTTAATGGAGTAGGTAACGGAATTGCCTCTTTATCCTCTAAGCGGCTTTCAATGGTGAGTTTCAATACTTCGTTTGCGCGTCTAACGGCTTGCTCTACATTATCGGCCTGGGAGAGGGCTTCCTCCAGATCAGGGAAGGAAACTTCAATGTGATTATCGGTAAAGTTCAAGACTGCAGGATACGTATAGCTTTTCTTCAATGTTTACACCTTCCTTATTGATTTTTAAAAATCAAAATCATTATATATCTATTTATTAAAAGTGAAAAAGGGAGGGGCTAGAATTTCAGCCCCGTCTTTTTCTCTATATCCTTTAGGATATGTATTGCAACATCTTTGACCGGGTGGGTTATGGTAACCTTGCCCTTGATGGTCGGGTGTTTGTATTGGAAGTGATCGCCCACGGAGTGTACTTCGTACCATCCGTTTTTGTTCAGTATCCTTAACACCTCTCTTGAAGAGTAACTCTTCATCCTTTCCCTCACCTCCTAATAATATTATAACACGTATTAGTACGTATTGCAAGTTATATTATGAAATAGATGTTGCTCAGGAAAATTTGCCTTACCTTAATTTCTGCAATAGAGCATGTTAAAGAACCGCCACAGGAATGATCCCGCGCGGCTCTTTTTATTCACATAGTTTAAGGGTAATGCGACCTAATAAGGAAGCAGGGCAGATGTTCAAAATCGACCTTGCTTATCAATCCCCAGAGCGTCCTTTAATCCGTTTTGCAGAACCTGAGAAAAATTTAGACCAGCATCATCGGCAGCGTCACGCAGCCACTTAGGAAGCGTGCAGTTTTTCGTTACGGCCTTGTTGGCTGCGGCATCCCGGTAGGGCGGCATATACACCTCAACGAAAACAATTTTGTCACTCTCATCCTCCAGTTCGATTTGATCTGGCTCCGAGGGAGTAGGGAGGGGGTGCCCGGCTTCCTCCAGTTCTTGCGCGCGGAACGCCAACATCTCTTTCGCCCTTCCTAATCCCTCTATCAACTCGACCGCTGTTATTGCTGTACCTGGAAAGTCGGGGAAGTACATGCTTAGATTTGATTCCGTCCGCTCAACAACGATAGGATAGACATAATGTGTTTTCAACAAATTCACACTCCTTCATTTTATCTTTCACTCGTGGGGAGGGGTAGGGGGAAACTCCGGGGTTAAAACTCAACCCCGGAAGTCCGTTCCATGCTCTTTAAAGTACCTTTGGCGAATACGTCCCCGCTGCTATGGCTGCTTACGTCCGCATACCGGGTAGGGTCTTCCTTGTGTATCCAGCGCTGGTGACTGCCGCCATGACCGTGATTTGCTGAAGGTGCGAAGCCTTCTTTCCTCAAGGTCTTAAGTACTTGTCGTAATGTTCTTTGCTTCCCCATTATCTCCCTCCCTTCTATTATATTAGAACACGCGTAAATAATGCGCGTCAACAAGAAAATGCGTGTTATTTACGCGCGTTACTTATGTGTTTACTTAGGGGGAATTTTCCTTAACTCGATTTTATTATCTTGAAATAAGAACGTTTATTCGTATATAATATGAGAACGAACGTTCGAGAGGATGATGAAAATGACAGCCATACCTAAGCCATCGAGCAAACGAAAAAATGATGATCGTCCTAAACTGGATGAATTCACTCAACAGGAAATTGCTGAAAGACTCCAGGAAGCAAAGCAGACTGATAAGCCATTGATTTTACTCGTTTACAGACAAGGAGCTGTTCAGGGAACTGTTGAAAAACTGGACGGTGACAAGCAGTTAATTCACATTAGACAGGGTTATAATGATACTGTGAAGATACCGTTCCGAGACATTTTGAAAGTGGAGGACCCAGCATATTAAGCCTGAGTCCGTGACCATATTCTGACCATATTTGCATCTGAACTAATCGGAATTAATCGAAATCAAAATCGAAAAACTACCTATTATATGCGGCAATCGGAACTAATCGTAAATCGTTATTTAAGAACGTAAGAAATACGGCCTCAAAGCTGCTCGTCGCGCTCCACAGTTCTCGAAACGTTAAGATTTCCTTGTTCAAGGAATGGAAGCTCCTGGCCTTTATGGTTGGGAGCTTTTTTTATGTTCTGTCAGTCGGTAGCCCAGTGATCTAGGGCTTTTTGATTTACATCGGAGGAGCGGCCAGGTTTTTCAGTGGAAGATTATTACATTTAACCAGGGGAGAAACTGTTTATATCTGCTCACAAAAATCTTCGCACCGTACTCTGATCCGCTTCAAAGATCTGTTCAACATCTCTCATTTGGAGTACAAAGTTTCGTTTGGATGAACCATACCTGTGTACAAGCTGGTGAAGCTGTAAGGTAAGCTGTCCATCGAAGCAGATCAGATCTCCCTTTGCGGCTGGCGCAAGTTCTAAATTCCTCAGGACATCCAGCTCAATTTCTTGAAATCTCTCCTCCAAAGGAATCCTCCATTCAGTTCCTGTAGATAACGTGTGCTGATCAAGAAAGACAATAAGCTGATCGGGGCCATCCAAAGTGCTGTGAGGATCATAATAGGCAAAGACTGCTGGTTGATCCGAAGCTTGGCACCATTCCTCTTCAGCTTGATAAAAGGCATACTGATGCTCTTTTCTCCTCTTAGGCCACATTTCTCCCTCATACTCCCGACGTAAGATTTGATCAAACCGGCTTTTGGCCATATCTATGGGTACACCAAAGAGCTCTGAAATCTGCTGAACTGCAATAGAATATTCATCGGATAAACTGTACGTTCGGAGCATAAAAAAGGGCATGGTGGCATAAAAAACGAATTTCTCAGCATCCTCCTCCTGCGCTTTGATGAAGGGGACAGGCATTACCGTCTGATTGCCGGCGTGTCTCAGGATATGGCATAGCTCATGCAGAAAATTAAACCGCTGCTTCATAGGAGAATCCCGATTATCCAGAAGTATATAACGTACACCTAATGAGGACTCATAAGCACGGCTTGTAATCGACGCATAATTAACAAGCACATCTAACTCTTCTGATAACTTAGGAATTGTGATGTCCTCCGGTTGCAGAATCGAATGGGTTATGTAGAGGTTCTCCACGAAATGCTCCAAATGTGTTTTTGTATAATGAATAAACATATTATACCTCCGAAATAGAATGTATGTTCGTATATATGGATATGCGGAATCAGCCCGTTGGCTGAAACCACGATGTGTTCTACTTTTTAATTGGTGTCTAAGAGTCGGCTTTTTTCTTTTCTTGGTCTTTGATAAATTGCCAGAAGGTTAACATTTCCCGCTTACGCTCATCCGGTGCATCCAGATAATCCTTGAAAAATAGCCCATGCTCCGGATTGTTTAAAAAAGCTTCGAACTCAGACAGCTCAGACATTGGTGAAGCAGAGTCTCCTTCTGTTGATCCATTGGCCAGACGATCCATTTCTTCGGTAGTGATCCCTAAGGCACGGCATACCTTAAGAACATTATCAACAGAAGCTCCTCCGACACCCCGCATTAGAATGGACCTCAGCGTAGTATAAGGAATTCCTGCCTTTTCTGAAAAAGCCTTGGTGTTCAGGCCGGTTTCCTCAATTAATCGCTTTAAGACTTCAGCCCGCTGCACACACAGTCCTCCTCATAATAACCGATATACGCTACTTCGTATTATCTTCTTTTATTTTAGAGAGATTGAAGGGAAAAGTAAATATGCATTTTCGTATTTAAGAGGATGAAATGCTTGACATAATGCGAAATTGAGCATAATATAAATAAAAAATACGAAATTGAGTATTTATTTGCGGAATTTTTATGAGAGAGGGGAATCAACATGAGCATGATTGAGCAGGAGGATAGGATATTACTCCATTCTGATTACGGTCTAAGAATGCTTCCGGAATACCAAAGATCATTAAAAGGTGTAGAACAGTTGTACAAAGGTGCGGACGCGGATGATAAGAAGGTGATCGCCGGAATGGTCAGTGACTGCAAGTATGTGATTGAGTGGCTGAGCAGTGGTCGCCGGCCGGGGAATAAACGGGGAATTGAACGGCGTGCGGGTTACGAGCGGGAAATTCTCTTAGAGCCTATTCGTATGCAAAATTTCACTGGCCGTTTCAAGGCGATCCCTTCAGAGGGCATATCGGAGGATCAGCGCTTTCAACTGGAACATGTTCTCGGGCTGTTAAGCAGAAGGGAGCGGGAGTGTTATATGCTGGCTAACGGTGAAGGATTCTCGCATGTGGCTATTGCTGGAATGCTCATGATTTCGGCAGGCAGCGTAAGTGAATATATCCAGCGTGCGCAAAAAAAGATCAGTTCCGTAATGGACGAATTTGGTTCACTTCTCAGATGAAGCACGCTGCACGAAATATAAATAATGGGTTTGTCTAGTGAAAGCCCCTAATAAATAGAAGGGAGGTTAATCATCATGAATCCGTTACGTGCGACCAGCACGGTTCAGAAATGAGTTCTAAATACAAGGAGGGCGAAAGTGACCATTACGCTGTTACTTATGGCAATCCAGAAATTTCTGCAAAAGGAATTGGCTGATGATACGCAGCCCGTGCCCCCAGTTCTGCTGGGATATCTTACGACGGATACAAGCATAAATCCGGTATCTCCGGTAATTATGCTTCGGCCTACTGAGGGTGAGGGAGATTCTAGTCACGGGCAAATTCAAATTAAACTTCAATTTGGAACTTCCTCCGAAGATGATACAGGCTTAATTGTTCTGCTTAATCTGATGGAGCGGGTACGTATCCTGCTATTGCGCCAACGAGTTCTTGAGCAGAAATTCAGTTTGGAAGCCAATTGGACATGGAAGCTTGACGAAGAGCACCCTTCAGCAGTGTGGAGGGGCGAACTTACAACAACCTGGGCATTGCCCCAAATTCGACAGGAGGTAGTATTGTGAATTCTATTGAAAATAATGACCAACCTCAAACCGGGCAGGAGCCCATACAAATTTATCTGGGTCCTAACTTGCGTGGCGGCCAACTGCTGCAAGCGACCGTATTCCGGTCGGGCATTCCATCTTATTTAACGCCCCTGATGGCTGAACAGCCGGATGTGGCTGAACTGATTGTTCCGGTTGAGGAAATGACCGCAGTGCAGGAGCGAATTCTTCAAGCAGGAACCGCAGAATATACAGTCTATCAAAGGCTTCTAGGAAAGGGGATCTAATCAATGTCATTTAAACATGGTGTAAGCATTATTGAACAATCAACTTCGGTTCTGGCTCCCGCAAAAGCAACAAGCGGTATTCCCTTTGCGGTGGGTACAGCTCCCCTCCATATGGCAACTTCAGCTGTACCTGTTAATACTCCAGTGCTTGTGAATAACTACGCAGAAGCCGTGGCAGCTCTGGGATATAGTGACGACTGGTCAAAATATACGCTGAGCGAGTTAGTGTATTCTCATTTTGCCTTGTACGAAAGAGCCCCCATGATTCTGGTTAATGTGCTTGACCCGGCTATCCACAAAACAACGGTTGCTCCAGCAGCGGTAGTTGTCAGTAACCAGTTGGCAACTTTGCAGGCTGAGGGGGTACTACTGCCTACACTGATTGTTAAATCTTCAGATGGTACTTCTACTTATGTATCCGGTAAGGATTATACAGCTGCTTTTGATCAGAATGGACATGTGTTAGTCACAACGAAGGCTTCTGGTGCAATTGCATCCAGCATTGATCAACTTTCTATTGGATATGACAAGCTGGACCCTGGTGCTGTAGAAGCTGAGGATATCATTGGGGGCGTAACATCTTCCGGTGAATATACCGGTTTTGAGCTGGTTCATCAAGCTTACCCGCGTTTCGGTATCCTTCCGGATCTGCTGCTGGCTCCGGGCTGGTCGCATTTGCCTGCGGTTGGTGCAGTGATGAAGGCGAAAGCCGGGAATATCAATGGGAATTTCAAGGCGATTGCGCTGACGGATATTGATCCATCCTGCTCTTATACAGAGGCCGGTACATGGAAAGCCAACAATAACTACACGGGTGCTCTGCAAGTTGCCGCCTATCCGATGCTGACGCTTGGGGAGAAGAAATATCATTTCTCCACTCAGCTTGCCGGCCTTATTGCCGCGGCGGATGCCGATAATGGAGGTATCCCTTTTGTATCGCCTTCTAATAAGCCTCTACAGGCGGATGGCACTGCACTATCTGACGGGACAAGCCAATTCCTCGGAATTGACCAGGCCAGCTACCTGAACAGTGCAGGCATTGTAACCGCCCTTAACCTGGGGACGAGCGGCTGGAAAAGCTGGGGGAACAACACCGCTGCATATCCGGGCGTAACCGATCCTAAAGACAGTTTTATTCCGGTCCGCCGGATGTTCAACTGGATCGGCAACAGTCTGATTCTGACCTACATGCAGAAGGTGGATGACCCGATGAACAAGCGGCTGGTAGCTGCGGTTACGGATTCAGTTAACATTTGGCTGAATGGCCTGACTGCATCGGGAGCACTGCTGGGGGGGCGGGTAGAGTTCAATGAATCGGAGAATCCGGTGACAGATCTGATGGCCGGTAAAATTACATTCCATCTGCATCTTACGCCGCCTGGACCGGCACAGGAGATTTCATTCCTGCTTGAATACGACACAACATACTTGGCTGCGCTGGTAGCGTAAAAGGAGGAGCAATAATGCCAAAAAGATCAGAAAGAGTTATTGATTATTCGGTGTATTTGAATGCCGTTGATTACTTGGGAACAGCAACCGCGACCTTGCCGGAAATTACTTACCTGGTAGATACCATCAAAGGGGGCGGGATTGCCGGAGAAATGGCGGCGCCTTCACCAGGGTACACGGGAGCGATGAGTCTGGCGCTTAAATGGCGCACGATTGAGAGTGCAGCAGCCTCTCTGCTGGCACCGAAGGTCCACTCGCTGGATCTGCGTGCTTCCATTCAGACCTTCGATACCGCGACAAGTGAATACCGCGAGGTGCCGTTCAAGGTTACCGTCCGGGCTAGACCGCTCGGCTTGACACTCGGTAATCTGGAGACTGGAGCCGCAATGGATACTACCAACAACTTCTCGGTTAACTATTTGAAGGTCACCCTGGATGGTGTCCAGGTACTGGAAATTGATAAGTATAACTACATTCATAAAGTATATGAAGTGGATTACCTTGCGGCTACCAAACAGAATCTTGGTCTATAAGGAGAGTGCACGATGGGAACAGAAAAACTGGAGGAGACCGGAGCGGAAGTATACACTTTCGCCCGGCCTGTCAACTTTGAGGGCGATACGTTTGAGAGCCTGAATATTGATTTTGACAAATTAACCGGTGAGGACATCCTTACCTGTGACCGGCAATATCAGATGGAATCTGCCCGTCAATCCGGCGGGGAATTGATTAAGGAGACCAATAAAGCCTATCAGGCTTATATTGTGGCCAAGGCTGCTGGTGTCCATGTGGGGCTGATTAAAGCACTGCCCGCTAAGGATTTCACAAAACTTACCTTACAGGCACAAAGTTTTTTGCTGCTGTAGGCTGCGGAGACGGCGATGGGATCAAAGACATCGCCGTCTCTTTGGCCATGCTTACCCATACTCCAATCCCCTATTTTCTCGGCCTGCCTGTCGAGGAACTGGGGGATTGGGCAGAGCGGGTGGCGAGAATTAAAGGAGGGAGGTAACCTATGGCAGGTTCAGGTTCAGGGAGTCCAAGCAGCATCAGTGAGCTTATTGTCCGGCTGAATGTATTGGTGAATCCAAATGTTCCCCGCTCTGTCGAGGAAGTGGAACAGCAAATTAAGGATTTGGAAGACGTGCTTAAAGAGCTGGCCAGGGCGGGCTACTTTGATCAACTGCGCGGAGATGCTGAGGACGCTGGCGACGAAGCCGAACAACTCGGTGACAAACTTAAGACTGCTTTCAAAGAAGTGGATTTCTCCATGCTGACTAAAGCGGTTGAACCGCTAAAAGCGGTATGGACGGCTGTGAATGATTCTGCCGGGGCAATGGCGCAGCTTCAGGCATCAACCGGATTAACCGCCGCTGAAATGAGCGGAATGAAAGAAATCTCCGATAGCCTGTACAGTCAGAATTACGGTAAAAACTTCGAGGATATCGGTGACGCGGTTGGGATGGTAAACCAAGTTCTTGGCCAAACCGGAGATGAACTGGAGACGACTACCCAGAAGGCTATGACGTATCGTGATGTGTTTAAGGGGGATATATCAGACTCAGTACAAGCTGTTGATGCGATGATGCAGAAATTCGGCATTTCTTCAGAACAGGCGTACAATCTGATGGCCCAAGGCGCACAGAAGGGGCTGAATACATCCGGTGGGCTTCTAAGTGCCGTAGAGAAACACAGCGAAGACTTCAAGAAAATGGGATATTCTGCTGACGAGATGTTTGAGTTGTTGAGCTCTGGCATGGACAATGGGGGGGATTCCCTTGAGGGTCTTGCCGGGCTTGTGAAGAAATTCAGTTCAACGGTGAAAGAGGGCTCGGATTCCACAAAGACCGCTGTCTATGAGTTGTTTGCACCTGAGCAGCTGAACCAATTCAGTGCTGCACTTGTAAGCGGCGGAACGAAGTCGAAAGAATTCGGCGAATTGGTGAAAGTGGCCGGAAAGAATGGAGCTGTTGCCCTGGTCAAGGATTTGAAGGCGGGCGGTGATTCGGCGAGCAAGGCCATGCTTCAACTGCGCAAGACAATGGGCAATGGGGATGAAATCTTCAAGGGGCTGGCAGACGGGTCTATGACCGGTAAGGATGCCATGAATCAGGTGATTGCTAAACTAAAAGCAATTAAAGATCCGGTTCATCAAGCGGCCCTTGCCAGCGCTATATTTGGGTCTCAGTTTGAGGAGATAGGCAACAAAGCGGTGTTGTCGCTGGGCCAGACGCGGCATCAGTTTGATATGACCCGGCAGACGATGGATGAAGTGTCTGCGATTAAGGATAATACGCTAACCGAGCAGTTTGCAGCCATAGGGCGGGAGTTGATGTCCGGTCTTGTGGTTCCTTTGGGAGAGAGTGTGATGCCTGCACTTCAGGGGCTGACCAGCTGGGCGTCAGACAACAAAGAAGTGCTGATGGTTATCGGTCTCGCTGTTCCTGCTGCGATGCTGGCCACAAAAACAGTGAAGATTGTTCAGGAGTTCTCCACGATCATTAAGGCGGCCAGCGCGGCCAGTGGAGCGGCTGGAGGATTTGCGGGTGCGCTGGGATTACTGACGAATCCCGTCGGTCTCGCTGTTGCCGGTGTGGGGCTGGTCACAGCCGGTGTCATCGCCTTCAAAAAGCATCAGGAGGATGCGCGCCAGGAGCTTTTGAATATGGGGGATGCGCTGGATGAGTCCTATGCCAATTATGCTGGGATTGAGGAGGCCAGTGCTAGAACCAAGGATCTAATTACTGAACAAGACCGGTTGGATAAGAAAATTAAGGATGCAAATACACCCGCTGCAGAATTGTTAGAAGCTAGAAGAAAGCAGAAGCTAGTCGAGCAGGAACTTATCGATATGAATCCAAATATTTTGTCTGCAGAAGGCTCCAAGAATGATAAGTTCAAAGAACAGATAGGTCTTGTCGGAGATATTGCTAAAGCCAAGGAAGAAATGGGCCGTCGTGAATTAGAACATGATGCACTTACTGCACAAGCGAAATTGCCTGAATTGGAGAATAATTATTCCAAACTGACTCAGGACCTCCAGAAACAAACGGCTTCTTATGAAAAGAACAAGGTGAAGTATAGAGATTATGTTCAACTTCAGGCGGAATACACTGAAATAGAATTAAGCCCTGAAAATGATCAGAAGATAGAGCGTCTTACAGATTTTGCTAAAAAAGCTACTCAAGTCACTGGAAAAGACTATGATTATTTAGGAGGAACACTTCAGTTTGAAGAAGATTTTGGTGAACTAGAGAAATCATTTGATAAAGACAATAAAAAAATTAAGAAAACTCAAAGTGAAATAACCGAAGCTGAAAACAGCTTTATTTCCTACTACAACTCCCAAAAGAAATTGATTGAGCTTGATCTCGGCGGTACCTTGCAAGAGCAAGCGGCCAAGTACAAGGATATGTCTGCTGCTGAACAAGCACAATTTAATCAAGCTATGACTGATATGATAAATCTTAACGCTGAGGTTGATAAACTGCCTGCCGATAAGAGAGTAAACGTACAAATCCTTTGGGAGCAAACCGGACAGGTTCCAAACTGGAAACTTACGGACGAAGAGTGGGGAGAAGTTCACAAGTCCATTAAAACTGATGGTACGCCTAATACGCGTACTAAAGCTGGCCAAAAAGCGAATTATTTGGCGCGACATGATCCGGGTTTTGAGGGGTACGCTGAAGGCGGTATCGCATACGTGCCCTCTATTTTTGGTGAGGCTGGCCCTGAAATCGCTATTCCCTTAAACCGCAAGCCCCGGTCCCGGTCTTTGCTTGAGAAGGCAAATGACTTAATGGGATATAATAATAATTCCGTTAACAATGGGGATATACATGTAACCTGGGCGCCTAGTGTAACCCTTCAGGGGGGCGATAAGTCTGTAGCTGAACAGGTACGGGAGGCTTTAAAGCAGACAGAGGACGGCTTCGAACGCCGGTTCAAGTCGATGCTGCTGCAACAGAGGCGGGTGAGCTTCCAATGATCTATAGAACGGTACAAGGCGATATGTGGGACGGGATTGCTTTTAAAATCTATGGAGATGCCCGTTTCCTGACGCTGCTCTTGAATGCTAATCCGGCACATGCTGCTGTCAGTGTATTCTCAGGCAATATTGTACTGAATGTACCGGAGCTGCCCACAGACATATCCAGTTCACTGCCTCCCTGGCGAAGGGAGTGAAGCACATGGAACTTATGCAGGACGCACGCAGAGCGGTACTGGAGCTGCGCTATAACGGAAAAGATGTTACGCAGGATATCACTAAATCGCTGACAGATTTTCAGTATAATGATGCTGCTTCAGGTTCATTAGATGATCTTACAGTTACACTTGAGGATAGGGAGCGCAATTGGCAGGGGCCTTGGTCACCGGTTGAAGGCGATCAATTGGTTGCTGCGATCCGGACGGTCAACTGGGACAAGCCGGGTGAAATTAAGAAGCTGCCGCTGGGCACCTTTGAGGTAGACAGTATTGATTTTAGCGGTCCTCCCGATACGATCTCTATTAAGGCGGTCTCGCTTCCCGTGACCTCCGAGGTTCGGATGCAGCGCAGCTCGCGCAGCTGGGAGAAAACCAATCTGAAAACAGTAGCTGCTCAAGTGGCCAAACGCGCAAAGCTAAAATTAATCTATGAGGCACAGGACAACCCCTCTTATGACCGGCTGGAGCAGTCGGAGGTGTCGGACTTGGCCTTTTTGCTGAACACAGCTACGCAAGAAGGTATCGCCATTAAAGTATCTTCTGGAAGCCTGGTGCTTTTTGATGAACAGGAATATGAACAAAAAGCAGCGGTGGCAACGATCGTGCGGGGGGAGACTAATGTAACGGATTACAGCTTCGCTTACAATTCGGCCTATGCAGCTTTCCGGGCATGTACTGTGACGTATACTCCCTCTCAGGGCAAAGAGTCCTTAAAGGCCACGTATACGCCTCAAGGCGCGCCTAAGAGCGGTCCCGTGCTTAAGATTAACGAACAGGTCGACTCGCAGGCAGATGCGATGCGGCTGGCCCGTAAAAGGCTCCGGGAAAAGAATAAAGAAGGCGGCAAAGGCACTCTCTCGCTTATGGGAGATCTAAGGATGGCCGCGGGACTAACGATTAATATCAAAGGCTGGAAGCGGTTTGACGGCAAATACATTATTGAATCGGCAAGGCACTCAATTGGAAGCAGCGGATATACAACCAGTCTGGACATTCGTAAAGTATTGGGGTGGTGAAAGGTGATACTTATTGGCAGAGTATCGACAGCTAATCCGGCAGCCGGAAGTGTCAGGGTTACTTTTGCAGACCGTGATGATATGGTTTCCGGCGAGCTGCCGGTGCTGACACCGGGCGGCTGGGGAAAAGGCAATGCAGTACCGTTGCCGGGAGAGCGGGTTGTGTGTGCTTTTTTGAATCATGCGCGTTCCGCCGGGTTCTGTCTGGGAAGTTATTTTGCAGATGACGGTGAACCTTCTGGTACCCAGGATCAGCGGGGGGTATGGTTTGAGGATGGCAGCTATGTCTATTATGACCGTACAGCCCAAACACTTACTGTCAAATCAAGCGGCGGGGTGCGGATCGAGGGAGACTTGACGGTTACCGGCAAGGTGTCTGCCAGCTCAGTTCATGATGGAGGAGGCAGAACCGGATGAGTGATAAGAACGGAAAAGAGCAGAAGCAAGATTACAAAATGAATAAGATTGGCAGTCTGGGGCCGGTAGTGTTTGTCGTTGCGGAGGGTGCGATTCGTACCATAGATGAATTCAAGCGCAGCAGCTCCAGCCGTTGGGCTCAGCACGATATTATCGGCAAGAAGCCCAAGAAAGAATTTCTGGGACCGGGGGCAGACTCCGTTTCATTCTCGGTTCAATTCTCAGCGGCGCTTGGCCTTAATCCGCGCAAAGAGCTGGACAGGCTTACTGAGCTGGACCGTGCCGGCAAGGCGATGCCGTTAATCATAGGACGCAAGAATGTGGGGGTTGGGCTATGGGTCATCAGCAGTTTGTCACAGGATTGGAACAGGCTGGATAGCATTGGCAATGTACTGGATGCACAGGTCACGATCTCACTTGAGGAGTATGTAAAATGATGTATACCGTAGATATGACTCAGCCCACACTGATTGATTTTAGCCCGGCAACGGTAGAAGAGGAAGTTGCTCAGAATATAAGGATGATCCTTGCTACTCCGCTTGGCAGCGCACCATTAGCCCGGGGGATTGGCCTGGACTACTCCATTATTGATGAACCGGCATACATCGCTGAATCCCGCCTGACGGCAGCGATCATTACAGCCATAACGGAGCAGGAGCCACGCGCAATAGTGGCCGATGTTTCTTTTCATAAGAATATAGAAGAGCAGCTTACAGGCAGCTTGGCCGTCGTACTGAAATATAGCCTGGCAGAGGAGGAGTAGGAATTGGAATATGCTGAATTACCGGATATCCGCTTTTTGGAGGAGGATGCAGCAGCCATACAGCAAAATGTCATCACTGTATATGAAGGCCTTGCCGGACGCACTTTACAGCCTGCCGATCCGGTGCGGCTTTTTTTGTCTTCACTCGCAGCGGTGATTATTCAGCAAAAGGTGCTGATCAATCAGACCGCCAAAGGAAATTTGCTGCGGTATGCCTCTGGAACGTTACTAGATCATATGGGGGCTTTTCAAGGATCAAAGCGGTTAGAGGCATCGGCAGCAATCGTTACGCTCCAGTTCGCTTTATCCATTCCGCTGGCTTCAGCGGCCCCGATACCGGCAGGGACACGCGTCGGAGTACAGGGCGGGAAGGGCTCAATTTATTTTACAACCATGGAGTACTTGGAGATTCCCCCGGGAGAGACAGCGGGAACGGTTAAGGCAACATGCTCCGAATCGGGGACAACCGGGAACGGATTCTTGCCTGGGCAGATTAATGTTCCAATGGACCCGCTGCCTTTTGTCCAGGCTGTAACGAATCTGACCATCAGCTCCGGCGGTGCTGCTGCTGAGACAGATGAAGCATTCAAGGAACGCATACGCCATGCGCCGGAATCATATTCAACGGCTGGACCTCAGGGAGCATATGAATTCTGGGCCAAGTCCACATCCTCGGCAATCAAGGATGTTCATGCCTACTCCCCGGCACCCGGGCGTGTTACCGTGGTACCCTTACTCGCAGAAGGGGGAATTCCAGGGGAGGATGTTCTGAATTCAATTGCCGAGACTTTGGAGGACAGGGGAATCCGGCCGCTGACAGATCTGGTAACCGTGAGTGCGCCACAGCCAGTCAGTTATAATACCGCGCTGACCTATTATATTAGCCGTAGCCGGGCTGCTGAGGTTCCGGGTATCCAGACGGCAGTATCGGCAGCCGTTGCTGCTTATCAGCTCTGGCAGCGCTCCAAACTTGGCAGGGATATCAACCCGTCAGAGCTAATATCCCGTATTATGGCTGCCGGGGCGCTGCGGGTCATGGTGACAGAGCCCGTGTATAAAACAATGTCCGCAACCCAAGTGGCGCTATCCGGCACAACGGCACTGACTTATGGGGGGCTGGCAGATGATTAATATCCAGACCTTAAGCCTGAGCGATCTGCTCCCGCCTTCCATTCGTAAGGACCCTGCCATGGCCGCGGCTGCGGCTGCGCTAGATATACATTTGCAAGAGACAAGCACTATGATCGCCGGTCTGAATATTTTCAGCCGGTCAACGGAATGGACGGATGCGGAAACGGATGAGCTGGCCTGGCAATTCAAGCCGCCGTATTATGATCCGGCTCTGCCTGTTGAACAGAAACGGCTGCTGATTCAAAATGCAATTCCTTTTCACAGACACAAAGGGAC
Source organism: Paenibacillus sp. FSL H3-0469 (assembly GCF_038051945.1). NCBI lineage: Bacteria > Bacillati > Bacillota > Bacilli > Caryophanales > Paenibacillaceae > Paenibacillus > Paenibacillus sp. FSL H3-0469. Next base: position 3,592,617 of record NZ_CP150302.1, on the reverse strand, counting down.
TGCCGGTGCAGTAGAAGATCTGATCTCCATCCTGTTTGGCCAGGGTGCAGTCGAAGAATGGTGGCAATATGGAGGAGACCCTTATCATTTCCGGGTGGTCACCAACAATGCGGATGTGACTGCTGCACGGGCTCAGGAATTCATTGCCGCTGTCGATGCGGTTAAGAGGTTGTCTGCTGTACTCGATAGCGTCACTATTTCACAAGCAGAGCAGCTGCCTCTTTATATGGGCGGCTTTTTACATTTCGGGGAACATATTCAGATTTAGGGAGGGAATCATGTGGCAGTATTTGGAGGCATGACACTGACCAACAAAGGTCTTGTGCTGCAGGGGAAGGCCCAAGCGGGGGGCAAGTTGAATTATACCCGCATTGCTGTAGGCGACGGTTCACTTACAGGACAGGCTGTTCCGGCGATGAATGGACTGATTTCGCAAAAGATCAGTTTGCCGATTAAACGAATAACTACACAGCCGCCTAATAAGGCGATTATTGGTTCAGTGCTGCGGAACGCGGATGTCTCTACAGGATTCTACTGGCGTGAAGTAGGAGTCTTCGCACAAGACCCGGATGCGGGAGAAATCCTCTACGCCTACGCTAATGCCGGAGTAACCGCGGATTACATTCCGCCAGGCGGCGGATCAGACATCATCGAGAAGACGTTCGATTGTGTCGTAGTGGTAGGCACAGCCGCCAATATTACCGCAGTCATTGATGAGTCGCTTGTTTTTGCGAAAAAATCTGAACTGGACGCAGTGGATGCTGTCAAAGTGGATAAGGTTTCCGGCAAGGGACTGTCTGCTAATGACTACACCACAGCCGAAAAGACTAAACTGGCGGGGATCACTGCGGGAGCAGGCGGGGCCGGTTCTGCCACAGACACGGTTATCGGCAGCCGGACGATATTAGATACTACAGCACCAACAGGAGACAGCGGCACCATTACCAATCTGCTGGGTTGGCTGGCGAACACGGTCAAATCCATTACAGGTAAGTCTTCCTGGCGGACTGCACCGGCCACAACACTGGAGGCTGCTAAGGCGCATGCGGATGATGCTACCCGGCACCTTAACGCTGCGGATAGGGCGGCAATATCCGGGGCTATCCCATCATCGCAAAGGAATGTTGCAAATGGGGTGGCGGCACTAGATAATGCATCGCTGATAGTGGGTCAAGGGGTGAGACTCGGGGGAAGCGAACAGTACATCGAAAAGGTATTCTCGTTCCAAACCGTTAATGGTACCGCTAATCAGAAAATAGACTACAGTTTTGGTCCAGCCGTCATGTCTGGATTTATTGAGGTGACAGTAACTGGGGCTTGGGGTAACGCTTCATCTGAAGGCAGATTGACAAAGCGGATGGACGTTATGGGTAGCACTGCGGGCACCATTAACCGTCAAAGCACACAATATACCGAGGTTTCTGGCGCTATTAGAGGGCAGTTGTCAATCTCAGATGTGTATTGGAAAGACGGTAAATGGATTGTAACAGTGGAAGCAAGAACTAGCGCAGGGAACAACTACACTACCCACGTTAAGCATCACGGACCACTTGGGGCCAAAGATTGGGTGCAGGGTAGCGTCTACACAGGCGCAGCCACTACCTTGCCTTTAGCGATGCAGGTTATCCCAGATGATACAAAAACCAAAAGCGGGCAGCAGGTTGAAACAACTGTAGGTGCTCAAGCTAAGGCAGACGCAGCGCAGGCCGCAGCCATTGCCTATACCGATACAAAGGTAGGCCGGGTAGACCTGACTCAAACCCTTGGGCCGGGCACGTCGGTAGTGATGGCGGACGCTAATGGCTCGGAGCTGGATTTGGTGGTTCAGGGAGTAACGCGGTCGAATCTGATCGGGAAATTAGGAAGCGGGGAAAGCCTCGACGGGTGGTCAGTATCTGGGTCAGGCAGTGTTACATTATCCACCAACCAAAAGCGTTCAGGCTCATCCTCAGTTAAGTTTTCGGCTTCTTCAGCATCATCAAGTTATCTCTTTAAAGATTTTCCATTCTCTTTGGATACAACCAAATATTACATTTTGGCAGCATGGATATTTGTTGAATCCACTTCGGGTTCAAACAGTCCAGAGATTTCTTTGCGTGATGCGGGGGCGTGGACTACTAGATATTCCACATACGGATCTGTTTCAACTCTAGGTACTTGGCAATTCAAATATGTAAAGATCCCAGCGAGCAATAGTCTAGTGGGCACGGGATTTAGGCTATTATTTGGATTAGGAGCAGCATCTGCTGGCGTCTCCTACATTGATGAACTTCGGCTGTATGAGGTATCGGCAGCGGAGTATACAGCCATAGGCACGACAATCACAGGCGATGCTGTTGATGCCTATTGGCCATATGTGGACGGTAAGCAGCATGTTCAGGGTGTTGCAGTGACCAAGAAGGGGAAGAACCTGCTGTCGGGAGCGCCCAACACTCTTCACGCCAATGCAAGAATGAACGGTCCTTATGATATGACGCTGACAGCATCAGCAGCAGACCAAGTCTCAGACATATCTGCAAAGATGAATGTAAAAGGGGGGGAGACGTACACCTTTTCCGCAAGTATTACGGCGAGTTCAGGGGAAGGTCGAGTCCAAATATCTGAATATGCCACAGACGGAAGCCCAATCAAGACCCCTTCAACTATGATTGTGACAGCATTTACTTGGACCACAGACATTAACACTAGCTATATCCTTGTGCGTACACGCAATACTGCCGCCGGGACAATTACTTATAAAAACTGGCAGTTAGAATTTGGCAGCGCGGTTACTCCGTTTACACCAGCGGAGTCGCAGAGCATAATCCTCCCGGTCACGCTCGGGCAGATCGGGGATGTGCGGGACAGTGTATTTAGCGCGGGGAACGACTGGATGTATGTGGAGCGTGTGCGGAAAAATGTTATTCTTGACGGAACTGGGACATGGGGGAGGTTCGGCAATACCGAAAATGGATTCACCTCTATTTATGCAGCATTGCCATCTGGGGCAAATGCAGTAGCGGACAGGGAACGAGTTATTAATTATAAAGGAGAATTACTTAGCCATGCGTACCCCCCAACATCAGGAGGGCAATCATGGTTACCCTCGTCAGTAGGCAGTAATGTATATATCACAGTAAGCAATGTCGATTCTGGCTGGGTTAACGGTATAAGTCCAAATGGGAATGCAATAAAGGGCCTTACAAACGGTTGGAAGGCCACGACCAGCAGTGGTGGAGTCTATACCGCATGGGTGTCTATTCTGGACGGTAGCGCCCCGGCGACAAATACTGAGGCATGGGTCGCAGCTAATAAAGCGCCTGGCTGGATTGCATGGGCTTCTCTGGACTATATGCTGGCACTGGCATCACAGCCAGTTCCAGTGCCAAATGCTGAAGGAAGTATTACCCTGCACCCGGGCGGGAATCAGATCAACGTGGAAACGGGAGTTATCCAGCGAGAAAAAGTAGTGCCGAAGCTGGATAGCGGAAGTTACTATATCATCTCGCAGAGCAGTGGTAGTTACTGGGGAAAAGCAGTTATGAGTTGCCCGACCCAGAAATTTCTCGCCGTATTTAAAGATGCGGAAAACGATACTCAGAACTGGGTGTTTGCGCCGGATGGTCTCGGTGCACTTAATGCACGGACATTACCAGGCAGCTTTGATTCAACAGCAGATTACTATGTCACCTATATAGTCCGTGATAAATACGCCTTGACTGCCAATGTCACAGAAGCCGCTGCGACCTGGCGGACGGGCCTGGGTGGCGTGGTCTGTGAGGTGGTCCAGAGTGTCGCGGAGCTGCGGCAGGATAATGCCCGACAAGATTTCGCGGATGATTATATCGAGGGAAAGGTCGACAATCTAAAGCTGGGGGTGGCGGATGGTACAGTGCTGCCGGACACTATCCAAAAGTATCAGCTTACCGGAAATTCTGGTTTAGGGAAAGGTGGAAATCCCACCGTCAGCCCCAATACATTGCTTGACACGGGTATTTACACACTGACCTTCTCAAGTCCGGATCTTCCGGTGACTGGGTCTACAACATCTGTATTTGTAAAACGGTACAATTCCGCCTATATCATTCAAGAGGCTGATGTGTTTGCAACGATTAACACAATCACGATCATAAGAAAGTTTACAAGAGAAAGCAGGAATAGCGGAAGTAGTTGGTCATCGTGGCGAGAACTGAAAATGAAAGCTTCTCCACTGCCTAACAATATGGATTTGAACACCTTGGTTAGTGAGGGCCAGTTCTACGCGGTTTCAAACGCTTCATCGGCTACTATTACGAATCAGCCCCCCGTCGGAGGGAGCTACTGCTTCAATTTGGACATTAAGACAACAGTGAGTGCTGACGGTACTGGATGCAACCAGACGGTGACTTACTACAGTATGGCAGCGTCAGCGCCAGTAATATTTACTCGTAATTATTACCAAAGTGCATGGACAACTTGGCAGCAGATTGAAACAACAGCAGCGAAAAATGTTGCCGGAGGTTACGCTGGACTAGACAGCTCATCCAATGTATCTGTAGACAACTTACCATTTGGTAGTGTCACAAACATGTTGGGAGACTCTGGTAGGTTTGCTGGGACTAACAGTGACCCCTCAGAAGTCAGCTGTTCTAACACCTTTGCCAATATCAGATTTTTCAGCTCATGGAATGGTACTACTGTTACAGGTGCTGGAAAGTTTTATCATGACAACTCCACAAACGGTGGTGTGAGTGGAGCATTAACCGCTGATGTTAGCAGCTTGCTATTAGCTATGTACGGTGGAACCACAGTGAGATATGGTACTGAGTTCCATATAGCAACTTATACAATGGGTAGTGGTACTCAAAATCCTAGCGGGGTCGTTCCTGGTGCATACCTGATGACGGTTAACGCCAGCTTCCCCGCTGCGGGTGTCGGTAAGAACTTTACAGTATCCTTCTGGATTAGGGTAAAGTCAGGAACCAAGGTAGCTATCAACAAGGAAAGCAGGTTAAAAAAGAATGGGATAGCTCAATCCACCCACCTACAAGTAACGCCTTCTGATGGCTGGATGCATGTTGAAACCCTGATTAGCGGAGGTACTGGCTATTCTAATGGTGCGCCGAGTATCTACGCGACCCCAGGAGATGTTGTCCAGATTGCCCTTCCTGTTGTGGTAGCTGGGGGAATAGGAGTGGGGGTACACACCAGTCCTGTAATGGGTGCTACCCTTGGCTTTGTACCATTACCAGCCAACTCATACACAGCAAGTGATGTGCTTTCCAAATTGATCACAGTAGACGGCGCGGGAAGCGGTCTTGATGCTGATCTTCACGCAGGCAAAACCTTGGCTGAAGTGGTTCAGGGTTCGTTGTCCTACCTTGGCACCATCGCAGGCAGCTCGCCTAATTTCACTGGCACCGCAACTCCACCAATTGCGGCGCTTGCACCTGGGCAGCGGCTGTCCTTTAAGGCGTTAACATCCACCTCCGGCCCGATTACGCTCAATGTCAACGGCCTGGGAGCTAAGTCCATCAAAAAGCCAAATGGTAATAACCCTCCGTTGGTGCAGGGCGGGGTGTATACAGTGGTGTACGATGGAACGGCTTTTATCTTACAGGGTGAAGGGGGTGAGTATGGAACAGCGGGAGCGGCGGACGTCTTAGCGGGTAAAACATTCGGGACTGAAAATGGACTTGTTAATGGAGAAATCCCATTAAGAGGAGGCGAGAATTACCCCGGATGGCGAGAGGCAACGGTGGAAATACCGTCTGGGGTTGGTCGGATACACTTGGCTATTCCAAAGGGAGCGTACTTGACAGGAACATCAGATCAGGGCGGACTAGTTGGTGTATACAAGGATGATCCAGGATTTAACCCTGCTTACTTTAGAGCTGATGTTAATATGTTTGGACTTCAAGGGGCGATGCCAGTTATTACCGATGGGGCTGATCCCGCGCAGGGCGTAGGCAAGTGGGGGGACGGAGCTCTTGCCGTATATCCGCGTGAAGGGTACCGCAAAGGAGGGGCAGGAGCAGGTGAGATTAAGGTCACGCCTGCGCAGCTTCAGTCAGCAGACCCTGCATTTATTCCAGCCAATATAAAAGCGGGAGTAAGCATTTATGGAATAACAGGGAACTTTTCACCGACTCCTGTCGCGTTTAATCATAACACTGGAGCTGTTGCCCCATCTTCTGTGTCGGGATATGCTATTGAATGGATTATTTCCATAGCAGCTCCGGCAGGAAAAACTTTAGCTGCCGTAAGCACGGGACTTTCGTCAAGCTCATCCAGTTATGTAACATCCTCCAATGTTGATAATTTTAGAGTACACACATCCGCTTCCTGGTCTTATACAGGAGGAGGACTCAGCTCTACGATTGCCATAGGAGGAGGAACCGTAACTTCGTTCTTACAGTACATGAACTACCAATCGTCTACAGGCGCATTATCCTTCCGATTTACAGTACTTGCTGGAGGATTGTTAGGCGGTACTCTACAGTGGATAGGTTCAGGAGTGAACTTAACTACTTCCTACGTCCTGGTTTAAATCAATGGCAATTGCCCTCGGATCCCCGGGGGCTATTCTTATGATTCTTTTGAAATAGAATAGGAGGATATATATTATGCAAATCAGCATGAAAATCTACTATGACAAAGCAACCGGCAATGTAATCCACAACACCGGCGAGTACGTCGGCCGAGGCTATGTTGAGACCACGGAAGACCAGGACTTCGCCAGCATCAAGGAGCTGGCGAAGCGCGTCCGGGAGACGGTCGGCGTGGTTAAGCTGCAATACGGCCAGTACTCCCGGGAGTTTGCGCAGTGCGACAGCTACAGGGTGGACCCGGAGACAGGTGAATTATTATTTACGTATCTTAACGAGCCGAACCCATTGGAAGGACGAATGGCTGCTGTGGAGGCTGGAGCGGTGGACACCACGAAGCAGCTTGAAGATGCACTATCACGGCTGAACGAGACTGAGGCGCAGCTGATGGATACACAGGTTGCATTGGCAGAGAGCTATGAGGAGCTTCAGGCTGCAAAGGTTGAACTGCAAGTCACCAAACAGGAAACGGTTGATGCCCAGGTCGCAATCACTGAGTTGTACGAGCTGGTAATGGCCGGGCAGCAGCCGGAATCGCCCGTAGAGGGAGGTGTTACAGACAATGGCTAAGATATATGCAAACCTGATCAATAAGGGGATCAAGATGTTGGTACAGGTGCCTGAGAGCATTCGCGCCGATGTGGCCGCTCTGTTGGAGAGAGAAAATAAATAAGTCATAGCGTCCATTAGGTGGGCGTTTTTATTTTGCCCCTGAACTTGCATCAGGTGGCTATATCCAGTGGTCTTCTTATTCCTCTAGAACATATTGAGAATTCTCAGTTAAAAGTCCCGAGGAAGACAGTAAGAATATTTATGTTATAACTTTTTCGTTCAATGAGGATGGAAAAGTAAAATCAATAGGGTTAAGCGATGCCTTTGCTAAACAAATCTTTGAATGAAATATTTAAGTTTCGAAATATTGCAACGGCCTCTCCAGAAATGGAGGGGTCTTTTTTTTGACTTAAACCAAGTTAATCTTGATCAGGGTTAAATTCCACTCCATACTTTATTCCAAATTGAACAAAACCCATTGACTTCGCCGGATAAACGGATATACTATATCTTATAGAATTAGTCGGGATTAACCTCGTAGGTTTCGATCTTGACGATATCCGGATGGAGGAAACTAAGATGAACCTGCTCGAGAAAGAGGATTTAATCAAAGTGAAAGCGGAAGAGCTGGAGCATGCGGCTCCGGAGGAGATTATCCGCTGGGCTGTGGAGACCTTTCCTAATATAACCTTTGCCTGCAGCTTCGGGGCTGAGGATGTGGTGCTGGTGGATATGATTCAGAAGGTGAGTCCCTCGACAGATGTGTTCTATTTAGATACGGATTATCATTTCAAGGAAACCTATGAGACTAGAGATATTATGGCTGACAAGTACGGGATGGAATTCGTCCGGGTGTCTCCGCAGATTACGGTGGAGGAGCAGGCCTTGCAGTATGGGGAGGCGCTATGGAATACTGACCCTAACCAGTGCTGTGCGATCCGCAAGGTGGAACCGTTGACCCGTATTCTCTCACAATACGACGCTTGGATTACCGGGATTCGCCGGGACCAGGCCCCTACCCGGGCCAATGCGAAGAAGATAGAATATGATAATAAGTTCGGGCTGGTCAAGTTCAATCCGATTGCCAACTGGACTACGGAGGATGTGTGGAATTATATCCGCGAGAATGATGTAGTGTACAATCCGCTGCATGACCGCAATTTTCCGAGTATCGGCTGTGAGCAATGCACCCGGGCTGTTATGCCTGGTGAAGATCCGCGTGCAGGAAGATGGTCCGGTTCGGACAAGACAGAATGCGGATTGCATAAATAAGATAATAGCATTGCACAGGAGGAGAGAACAGGGATGACTTCAATACTTCCTCACGGAGGAACGCTGATCCGGCGCATCGCAGACGGAGAAGAGAGAGAAAAACTGCTGAAGCAAGCTTCATCACATCAATCGATTGCCCTTAATACTTGGACCTTATCGGATTTGGATTTAATTGGGGTAGGCGCCTTCTCGCCGCTCACCGGATTCCTGAACGAAGAGGATTATCACTCGGTAGTAAGCAATATGCGGCTGGCTAACGGTACGGTATGGAGTATACCGGTTACACTGGCTGTCGGTGACGAGCTTGCAGCAACTCTTAAGACAGGCGACAGGGTTTCTCTAATCGGTGAAGATGACGGTGTTATCTACGGTCTGCTGGATATTGAGAGTATTTATACGGTCGATCAGCAGGTTGAAGCGCATAATGTGTTCAAAACAACCGACCCCGCACATCCCGGAGTCAGCAAGCTGCTGTCCCGGCCGGCGACCTATGTAGGCGGACCCATAACGGTACTGAACCGCCCGCAGCCGGAGAAATTTGCTGAATTCTATTTTGACCCCGCCGAGACCCGCCGGATCTTCGCAGAAAAGGGCTGGAGAACGGTTGTAGGCTTCCAGACGCGTAACCCGGTACATCGAGCCCATGAATATATCCAGAAATGCGCTATGGAGGTCGTAGACGCTCTGTTCCTCAATCCCCTGGTAGGGGAGACCAAGTCGGATGATGTTCCGGCCAACGTGCGGATGAAGAGTTACCTGGCTTTGCTGGAGAATTATTATCCGGAGAACCGCACTTTCCTTGGCGTCTTCCCGGCAGCGATGCGTTATGCAGGACCGCGTGAAGCCATTTTCCATGCCATGGTGCGTAAGAATTACGGCTGTACACACTTCATTGTCGGGCGTGATCATGCAGGTGTGGGAGACTACTACGGTACGTATGAAGCGCAGGAGATCTTTGCTAACTTCACCGCCGAGGAACTTGGGATTACGCCGCTATTCTTCGAGCACAGCTTCTTCTGTGTGAAGTGCGGCAATATGGCCTCCAGCAAAACCTGTCCGCATCCGGCTGAGCAGCATTTGACGCTTTCGGGTACGAAGGTACGGGCGCTGCTGCGTGACGGCCAGTGTCCGCCTCCAGAGTTCACCCGCCCGGAAGTGGCGCAGATCCTGATTGAAGGCATGTCACCGGAAGCCGCTGTGAAGTCCTAAACGAATAGGGAGCATAGCCAGTACTATTTGGCCCTCTTGTCCCATATAGATGAGTAGAATCTATCGGGACGAGGGGGTCTTTGTTATGTCTGGAGGGCAGAAGCATAAAGTCTCGGTCTGGATCTCTTGGCGCGGCATCAAAAAAAGTATCCTGGGCGCAGTACTGCTCACTATAATGATCGGAATCATCGCCTACGACATGCCGACTGCGAGGACGGTCAATTATTGGAGCCTGCCGCTCTCCGGCAAGGTGATTGCCATTGATGCAGGTCACGGGGGGCCGGACGGGGGAGCAGTAAGCCGCTCAGGCCTGATTGAGAAGGATATCAATCTCTCTGTGTCTCTGTACTTGCGCGACTATCTGCAGCAGGCTGGGGCAATTGTGGTGATGACCCGTGAGGGGGATTACGATCTGGCCAGTGACAATACCAAAGGGTACGCCAGGCGCAAGACGGAGGATCTGAAGCAGCGGGTGCGGAGCATTGAAGAGAAGGGAGCCGACCTGTTTGTCAGTGTACATATGAACAGTATTCCCTCCAACCGCTGGAGCGGGGCGCAGACCTTCTATTATCCAAGCAACGAGGGGAATAAGGCCTTGGCCGGGCTGGTACAGGATGAGCTGAGAGCTACACTTGAGAATACAGACCGCGTGGCGAAGACAGCGAATACCATTTATTTGTTAAAAGTGTTAAAAATGCCGTCCGTGCTTGTTGAGGTAGGCTTCCTGTCACATCCTCAGGAGTCCTTGCTCCTAGGGGATGATCTGTACCAGCGGAAGGTGGCAACCAGCATCTACAGGGGCATCCTGCGGTACAGCTCCGAGCAGCCATAGCGGCGTAGGGTGGGACTACTCTTCCCTCCGGGGGTAATGCTATAATGGGTACAAATACCGGGGCTTACCGCCGGATAGGAACAGAGGTGCTTTTCCATGCAGACCAGGGAACAAATTCAGGAACTTTTACAGCCGCTTACAGACCCGGAATCCGGAAAAAGCCTGATCGAACTACAGTTAATCCGCGATATCATGATCAAGGAGGACCGTATTTCGTTATCCATCGTATGTCTGGATTCGGATGAGAAGAAGCGGATGGAGCTGGAGCAGCAGGTGCGCGACCTGCTTACAGAGGGCGGAGGAGAACAGATTCATATCCGCCTGCGTGATGCCACCGACTATGAACGGGCTACGCTTCGCGGAGAAGGCGGCGGGGACGAGCCGGATTCAGATCAAGAGGGGAAGCTCAAAGGACACGCAGCGGGTCTTGAGGGGCATGAGCTGATCAATGAGAATTCAGGGGTGAACTTCATTGCAATCGCCAGCGGCAAGGGCGGAGTCGGGAAATCAACCGTAACCGTGAATCTGGCTGTGGCGCTGGCCCGCAAGGGTAAGAGAGTTGGCCTGATTGATGCAGATATTTACGGCTTCAGTATCCCGGACATGATGGGCATTGAAGAAGGGCCGATCGTGGAAGAAGGAACGATTATCCCGGTAGAGCGCTTCGGTGTGAAGGTCATGTCGATGGGCTTCTTCATAAGGGAGAATAGTCCAGTCATCTGGAGAGGACCAATGCTTGGCAAAATGCTGCGCCAGTTCTTCAGTGATGTCGGCTGGGGGGAATTGGATTACCTGCTGCTGGATTTGCCTCCAGGTACGGGCGATGTGGCCCTTGATGTCCACCAGATGCTGCCGCACAGCAAGGAGATCATTGTCACTACCCCTCATGCTACGGCTGCCTTTGTGGCGGCGAGAGCGGGCTCTATGGCTCTGCAGACCGAGCATGAGATTCTTGGCGTCATTGAGAATATGGCGTATTACGAATGCTCCTCCTGCGGCAAAAAGGATTACATCTTCGGCAGAGGCGGCGGAGCCCGTCTGGCAGAGACACTGCATACAGAGCTGCTGGCTCAGGTGCCGCTGGGTGCCCCGGACAACCATATCTCCGAGCCCGACTTCTCACCGTCAGTATATAAGGCGGATACGGCTACCGGAGTATTGTTCGCAGACATTGCAGACAAGCTGATTGCCAAGTACGAGCAATAATCACCCGTTAGCTTTACCATGCACGTAAACAAATAAGGCCATGTCCCTTCACGGGGCATGGCCTTATTGCGGTTAAGAGCCCGAACCGGAATCGTCTCCGCCTTCCTGCTTCTGGCTGTCACCGCCCTGCTTGTCCTCGCCGCCGCCGCTTTCGCCTTTACCACCATCCTTTTTCTCAACCTTAGGCTGCAATTCATCCTGGACCACAGATTTGAGAAGCGTAAGGACCTCCATACGGAATAGCGGGTTCTGCATGGCTTCCTGCATAATGGTCATGGACTGCTTGCGGTAATCCGGTGTCTTCGTAAGATCGAGGAACATTTTCGTCATTTCGGGCGACTTCATAATTTCGCCAACCGACTTCTGATAAGTGGGGTCCTTGATCAATTGAAGATGAAGTTCTTTGCTCTCTTTATTAATCGCTTTGGCAAAATCCCCGGCAAATTGCGGGTCAGTCATAATCTTTTCGATTTCCTTCTGATACTCGGGTGCGGTGAGGGTATCCTTAACAGCGATCCGAATCTGTTCCGTCGTTTGCATAGGCATCATCTTCATGCTTAAGCCGCTGGCGGCGCTGCTCCCCTCTGAGCTTGGAGTAGACAAGGCCTCCTCTACAGCCTTTTTCCCTTCATCGCTTTTTAATATATCGACAACCATCGTCTTCATTTCCTTATATCCGCCTTGTCCCGAAGAAGAACTGCTCTGTTCGCCCCCGCAGGCCGTCAAGGTGATCAACAAGCCAAGTGCCAAGCCTCCAGACCAGATAGCCCTCCATTTCATTGGCGCTGCCCTCCTTTATAGAATTACTGCTTGTAGTATGCCGCGCGAGGGAACATTTATGTTGAAGCGGAATGGTTTTTTGACGGTAACCTTGGTAAAATAAATCTGACACGGGGAGGTGAAAGCGCTGAGCTTGAGAAAATGGTTTTATTTGTTTTGGACCACGCTTTTGATCGGTGCAGGCGGGGCTGTCATTGCTGGACTTGCTCTGCAGATAGGGAATGGCGGTATAGAGTTTAAAGGCACTGCCGATCTTCTCCTGTACTCCCTGATTCTTTTGGGCTACGGAGTGCTTGTAAGCGTATACGCCCAGCTCGGATTTTTTGCGTATCTGATCCTCAACTATACGGGCATCGGGGTGTTCCCGCGTAAGGCGTGGCGCTACATACAACTGGTGCTAGCTGTGCTGGCACTGTTTGAGCTGATGTTCCTGCGCACCTTTGTCGGCGGAGACCAGAGCGCCCGGACGGATGTGACGCTAGGCATAGCGATTCTGTTTACTGCTCTAATTGTATCTTGGCTCAAAATGCGCAGCACGAACGCGTCAGCCTGGGTCCCGACCTTTTTCTTCATGACAGCCATCACTATAGTGGAGATTATCGGTGTGCTGCGGATCGGCGTGGACAGCGCCACCATCTTTATTCTTGTACCGCTTGTCGCCTGTAATGCCTTCCAGATTCTGATGCTGCACCGTGTACTGAAGCCGGCCTCTATCTGACCATAGCAATCATGCTCAAAACCCCGCCCCTCTGTATACAACCAGGGAGACGGGGTTTTGGCATTGCCTACCCGGGAGCGGTTAGAATGAAGATGAAGAGGTTAATCTTAAAGAACAGAGTGGAGGAGGGAATATATGAACATCAAGCGCTATATGATAAAAGACACAAGTGAAACACGCCTGAAGGACCTCGATCCTGATGAACGGGGAGACTTCAAATCCAAAGAAGAAGCCGAAGCCAAAATGGAGAAGCTGAAGGAACGGCTGGTTAAGCTGCAGGATATCCTTTTTGCTCAGAAAAAGCATTCGCTGCTGGTTATTCTTCAAGGAATGGATTCAAGCGGTAAGGACGGCACCGTCAAACACATATTCTCCGGCGTCAATCCGCAAGGGTTCATCGTAACCAGCTTCAAGAAGCCCTCACTGGAGGAGGAAGCCCACGATTTCCTGTGGAGAGTCCATATGAAGACCCCGCCCAAAGGCTATATCGCCGCCTTCAACCGTTCGCATTATGAGGATGTGCTGGTGCCCCGCGTGCATGGCAGTCTTAGCAAGGAGGATGCCAAGCGGCGGTTCCGCTACATCCGCCAGTTCGAGGAAATGCTGGCGGAAGAGGGAACGACGGTCATTAAGCTCTTTCTGCATATCTCCAAGGAGAAGCAGCTGGAGAAGATTAAGGAGCGGCTTGAAGATCCGGCGAAGCACTGGAAATTCGATGCCAGTGATCTGCAGGAACGTGAATACTGGGACGATTATCAAAAGGCGTACGAGGATGTTTTTCAGGAAAGCAGTATAGATAAGGCTCCGTGGTACTGGATTCCGGCGAATCACCGCTGGTACCGCAACTATCTGGCCCTCAAGATTGTAGTCAAAACGCTGGAGGGGCTTGACCTGAGCTACCCGAAGCTGAATACACCGACGCCGGATATCTCACAGCTGATCTCACCGCGCCACTGATGCCATGCACAGGTAAGGGAGTTACATTCCTGCAGCGTCTTCCAGGCTATTATCCAGCAAGGCGGAATCGCGGACTTCCTTGCCGTTGGCACTGCTTTGGCTGATCAGCTCTGAGACGGTTACGAACTCATACCCCTGGCTGCGGAGCTTATCAATAATCTGAGGCAGGGCTTCATGCGTCTGTTTGCAGGAGTCGCTGGCATGCAGCAGTACAATATCTCCGGGATGGGCTTTGCTTGTTACACGGTTAACGATGTTATCCACACCTATGTTCTTCCAGTCCAGTGAGTCCGTATCCCATTGAATGACTTTGTAGCCTAGATCGGTAGCCACCTGCAGGACTCTTTTGTCAAAATCACCGTTAGGCATTCTGATCAGGTTGGGCTGCGAACCGGTTAGCTCTGTTAATACTGTATGGGCTGTACTGATCTGCGTGCGAATTTCATCATTGCTTAACGTACTGTAGTTCACATGCTTGTGACCGTGGCTGCCAATCTCGAACCCGGCGTCTTTGATGCTTGTCACGATTTCGGGATGGGTTTTGCTCCAAGGTGAGGACAGGAAGAATGTCGCTTTATCCACCTTTTTGTCTTCCAGCACCTTCAGAATCGGCTCAGGGCGTTTCTCTCCCCAACTGATATCGAAGGTTAAGGCGATCAGCTTCTTTTCCGTCGGCACACTGTAAATGGCAGAAGGGGCAGCTTCAGAGAATACGGTAATATTGCCCCTCTCCACATAGACAACGCCGGCGGTAAGAAGCGCAGCAGCAAAAATATACAGGAACCGTTTGATCTTTTTGCCGCTAAATACATAAAAAGAATTCATAATGTCAGCGCTCCTCTCCCATGCGAAATGCTTGTTTGTTCTAAATGTATGCTCGTACAGGGCGCTTATGACCTCAGATATGAATCAATCCATACGAATTGCAATTCCGCAGAATCTAAATCAGGAGGTACGCATGTTATCTTTTAATACATTTATCAAGGATCTAAGGACGATTCGCACCGCGCTCCTAATGGCCGCAATTCTATTTATAGCCGGGGGATTCTTAGGGTGGATCGGTACAGGAAGTCTTCAGCAGCTGCTCAACGAGCAATTGAAGGGAATCAGTAAGATTAGCGGGAACCTTAGAGAGTCGTCCAATCCGCAGTGGAGCTTTTTTGTATTCATTTTTCTGAACAATAGTATCAAAAGCGTTGTCATCATTTATCTGGGAGCCCTATTCGGTCTCTTGCCGGCCTTCTTCCTGCTCATCAACGGTGCGGTTATCGGCTATCTGATTCATTTGTCCGCGATACAGGGACAGGATCTGTTCACGCTGATTGTAAAAGGACTGCTGCCGCACGGCATCATAGAGATTCCGGCCATCATCATTGCCTGTGCCTTTGGGCTGAAATTCGGCAGTAAGGTGCTCTCTGCACTCTTTGGAGCGATGAAGCGGAGCGGGGGAGAGCCAGTGAACTGGCAGGCCTTCATGCGGCAGACCTTCACCGCTTCAGTCTGGATCGTGATTCTGTTATTTATTGCAGCAATCATCGAGAGCACAATTACATTTTGGCTTTTATCATAAAATCCTGGGGAATTGTGCATAACAGTAAAGCCGAAACATTTGGATCTGCTGCCAGGTACGATAAAGAGAGTCCATAAATGGGATTTTCTTATGATAATGGTTATAGGTTCAATACTCCGGTTAATTTAGTGTAAGCACTTCAATAGAGCTTCCCGCATCAAATGGCTTTTTGAGTGAGATGAAACGGCGTTTGATGATTTTGGATAACTATGAATTTCATGAAGGAGGCCAAGCATATGCTGGGAATGTTATTCAATGAGAAGGAATGCAAGGAGCTGGACTATGTGTTGCGCAAAGAGCTGGATGAGATGCTGCTGGATATGAGTGACCAGCGTTTAGATCAGAACATTAGGCATGCAATTGCTAATCGATATAAAACAGTTTTCCGTATGTATGCACGATTTGCTCCACAGAAAGAGCTGTCTAAGTATGCGTGGGGCGGACGTTCTTCTCAGTTCAAGCACTAAGTTTGGAGTAGGCAGTTAACCGGAATAAATAAAATGAATGGAATAGCTTGACGAAAAGGGAGCCGACATGATACATTATATCTCGCGCTCCTTTTGAATGTTTAATGAGAAGGCGCAGGCAAGAAATAATGAAAAATAACTTTTTCAAAAAAAAGCTTGCCAAACAACGAAACACTATGATATATTATGAAGGTCGCCGCTGAGATGCGGTGAAGAGCTAAAATGAGACATTGATCTTTGAAAACTGAACAACGAGTGAGTGGGAAATCACTTCGGTGAGATCCAAATTAGAGAATGTAAATTCTCGTCAGATGTTTCAAAATGAGCAATCGCTCTTTCTAAATACCAATTTGGAGAGTTTGATCCTGGCTCAGGACGAACGCTGGCGGCGTGCCTAATACATGCAAGTCGAGCGGAGTTTGAAAGGAAGCTTGCTTCCTTTCAGACTTAGCGGCGGACGGGTGAGTAACACGTAGGCAACCTGCCCTCAAGCCTGGGATAACTACCGGAAACGGTAGCTAATACCGGATAATTTCTTTCTTCTCCTGAGGAGAGAATGAAAGGCGGAGCAATCTGCTGCTTGGGGATGGGCCTGCGGCGCATTAGCTAGTTGGTGGGGTAACGGCCCACCAAGGCGACGATGCGTAGCCGACCTGAGAGGGTGAACGGCCACACTGGGACTGAGACACGGCCCAGACTCCTACGGGAGGCAGCAGTAGGGAATCTTCCGCAATGGGCGCAAGCCTGACGGAGCAACGCCGCGTGAGTGATGAAGGTTTTCGGATCGTAAAGCTCTGTTGCCAGGGAAGAACGTCCGGTAGAGTAACTGCTGCCGGAGTGACGGTACCTGAGAAGAAAGCCCCGGCTAACTACGTGCCAGCAGCCGCGGTAATACGTAGGGGGCAAGCGTTGTCCGGAATTATTGGGCGTAAAGCGCGCGCAGGCGGTTATTTAAGTCTGGTGTTTAAACCTTGGGCTCAACCTGAGGTCGCACTGGAAACTGGGTGACTTGAGTACAGAAGAGGAAAGTGGAATTCCACGTGTAGCGGTGAAATGCGTAGATATGTGGAGGAACACCAGTGGCGAAGGCGACTTTCTGGGCTGTAACTGACGCTGAGGCGCGAAAGCGTGGGGAGCAAACAGGATTAGATACCCTGGTAGTCCACGCCGTAAACGATGAGTGCTAGGTGTTAGGGGTTTCGATACCCTTGGTGCCGAAGTTAACACAGTAAGCACTCCGCCTGGGGAGTACGGTCGCAAGACTGAAACTCAAAGGAATTGACGGGGACCCGCACAAGCAGTGGAGTATGTGGTTTAATTCGAAGCAACGCGAAGAACCTTACCAGGTCTTGACATCCAACTAACGAAGCAGAGATGCATCAGGTGCCCTTCGGGGAAAGTTGAGACAGGTGGTGCATGGTTGTCGTCAGCTCGTGTCGTGAGATGTTGGGTTAAGTCCCGCAACGAGCGCAACCCTTGACTTTAGTTGCCAGCAGGTTGAGCTGGGCACTCTAGAGTGACTGCCGGTGACAAACCGGAGGAAGGTGGGGATGACGTCAAATCATCATGCCCCTTATGACCTGGGCTACACACGTACTACAATGGCCGGTACAACGGGAAGCGAAGCCGCGAGGTGGAGCCAATCCCAGCAAAGCCGGTCTCAGTTCGGATTGCAGGCTGCAACTCGCCTGCATGAAGTCGGAATTGCTAGTAATCGCGGATCAGCATGCCGCGGTGAATACGTTCCCGGGTCTTGTACACACCGCCCGTCACACCACGAGAGTTTACAACACCCGAAGTCGGTGGGGTAACCCGCAAGGGAGCCAGCCGCCGAAGGTGGGGTAGATGATTGGGGTGAAGTCGTAACAAGGTAGCCGTATCGGAAGGTGCGGCTGGATCACCTCCTTTCTATGGAGAATCGTTTCCTGCAACGGAAACATTCAAATCGGAAGCGTAAGCTTCCACAATAGAACCTTCGGGTTCGGACACTCACTCGTGTTCAGTTTTGAAAGATCAAGTCTCTTTCGTATGCGTTTGGTGGCGATAGCGGAGGGGTTCCACACGTACCCATCCCGAACACGACCGTTAAGCCCTCCAGCGCCGATGGTACTTGGACCGAAGGGTCCTGGGAGAGTAGGACGCCGCCAAGCGAACAATCAATTTATTGATTGCTTCACTACTGTAAGTTTTGTTATATGGGCTTTTAGCTCAGTTGGTTAGAGCGCACCTCTGATAAGGGTGAGGTCGGTGGTTCGAGTCCACCAAGGCCCACCATATAACACTTATGAATTGAATACCTATATGGGGCCATAGCTCAGCTGGGAGAGCGCCTGCCTTGCAAGCAGGAGGTCAGCGGTTCGATCCCGCTTGGCTCCACCAAAACTTCTTTACAAAAGTATATGCACATTGTCTGTTATTCCGAACATCACAGCCGTGATTGTTTCATTATAACAGCATCTTGATCCTTGAAAACTGGATACCGAAACGAATTTGCGTTTTAGAACATCTTTTAGCTGAAACTTGTGTAAGCAAGTGGAGATAGTTATTAGTTGCTACCGTGATTTTCCTTAGGGAAAACACATTGGTTAAGCTACTAAGAGCACACGGAGGATGCCTAGGCGCCAGGAGCCGACGAAGGACGTGGCGAACAACGAAACTGCCTCGGGGAGCTGTAAGCAAGCTTTGATCCGGGGGTGTCCGAATGGGGAAACCCAGCTGTGGTAATTCGCAGTTACTCGTATCTGAATACATAGGATACGCAGAGGCAGACCAGGGGAACTGAAACATCTAAGTACCCTGAGGAAGAGAAAACAATAGTGATTCCGTCAGTAGCGGCGAGCGAACGCGGAACAGCCTAAACCAAGAGGCTTGCCTCTTGGGGTTGTGGGACGTCTCACATGGAGTTACAAAGGAATATGGTAGGCGAAGAGGTCTGGAAAGGCCCGCGATAGAGGTAAAAGCCCTGTAGCCGAAATGGTATTCTCTCCGAGACGGATCCCGAGTAGTGCGGGGCACGTGAAACCCCGTATGAATCCAGCAGGACCATCTGCTAAGGCTAAATACTACCTGGCGACCGATAGTGAAACAGTACCGTGAGGGAAAGGTGAAAAGCACCCCGGAAGGGGAGTGAAATAGAACCTGAAACCGTGTGCTTACAAAAAGTCAGAGCCCTTTTTATGGGTGATGGCGTGCCTTTTGTAGAATGAACCGGCGAGTTACGTTTAACATGCAAGGTTAAGGTGAGAAGCCGGAGCCGCAGCGAAAGCGAGTCTGAATAGGGCGATTAAGTATGTGGACGTAGACCCGAAACCGTGTGATCTACCCCTGTCCAGGGTGAAGGTGCGGTAACACGCACTGGAGGCCCGAACCCACGCATGTTGAAAAATGCGGGGATGAGGTGGGGGTAGCGGAGAAATTCCAATCGAACTCGGAGATAGCTGGTTCTCCCCGAAATAGCTTTAGGGCTAGCCTCGGTGAATGGAGTGGTGGAGGTAGAGCACTGATTGGGTGCGGGGCCCGCAAGGGTTACCAAGCTCAGTCAAACTCCGAATGCCATTTACTTCTTGCCGGGAGTCAGACAGTGAGTGCTAAGATCCATTGTCAAAAGGGAAACAGCCCAGACCATCAGCTAAGGTCCCCAAGTGTGTGTTAAGTGGGAAAGGATGTGGAGTTGCACAGACAACCAGGATGTTGGCTTAGAAGCAGCCACCATTGAAAGAGTGCGTAATAGCTCACTGGTCGAGTGACTCTGCGCCGAAAATGTAACGGGGCTAAACACACCACCGAAGCTATGGCTAGATACTTTGTATCTGGGGTAGGGGAGCGTTGTATATACGTTGAAGGTGTACCGTAAGGAGCGCTGGAGAGTATACAAGTGAGAATGCCGGTATGAGTAACGAAAAGATCAGTGAGAATCTGATCCGCCGAAAGCCCAAGGTTTCCTGAGGAAGGCTCGTCCGCTCAGGGTAAGTCGGGACCTAAGGCGAGGCCGAAAGGCGTAGTCGAAGGACAACAGTTTGAAATTACTGTACCACCGTAATCCGCTATGAGCGATGGGGTGACGCAGGAGGGTAGTGACGCGGACTGATGGATGTCCGTCTAAGCAGTGAGGCTGGTGTGTAGGCAAATCCGCACACCGTAAGGCTGGGCTGTGATGGGGAGCGAAAATTACAGTAGCGAAGGTCATGATCTCACACTGCCAAGAAAAGCCTCTAGTCAGGAGAAGGTGCCCGTACCGCAAACCGACACAGGTAGGCGAGAAGAGAATTCTAAGGCGCGCGGAAGAACTCTCGTTAAGGAACTCGGCAAAATGACCCCGTAACTTCGGGAGAAGGGGTGCCTCGGTAGGGTGAATAGCCCGAGGGGGCCGCAGTGAAAAGGCCCAAGCGACTGTTTAGCAAAAACACAGGTCTGTGCGAAGCCGTAAGGCGAAGTATACGGGCTGACGCCTGCCCGGTGCTGGAAGGTTAAGGGGAGCGGTTAGGACTTAGTCCGAAGCTGTGAACCGAAGCCCCAGTAAACGGCGGCCGTAACTATAACGGTCCTAAGGTAGCGAAATTCCTTGTCAGGTAAATTCTGACCCGCACGAATGGCGTAACGACTTGGGCGCTGTCTCAACGAGAGATCCGGTGAAATTTTAATACCTGTGAAGATGCAGGTTACCCGCGACAAGACGGAAAGACCCCATGGAGCTTTACTGCAGCTTGATATTGAATTTGGGTACGATCTGTACAGGATAGGTGGGAGCCGTGGAGGCAGGAGCGCAAGCTTCTGCGGAGGCGCCGTTGGGATACCACCCTGATCGTATCTAGGTTCTAACCTAGTGCCCTTATCGGGTACGGGGACCGTGTCAGGCGGGCAGTTTGACTGGGGCGGTCGCCTCCTAAAGAGTAACGGAGGCGTTCAAAGGTTCCCTCAGAATGGTTGGAAATCATTCGCAGAGTGCAAAGGCATAAGGGAGCTTGACTGCGAGACCTACAAGTCGAGCAGGGACGAAAGTCGGACTTAGTGATCCGGTGGTACCGCATGGAAGGGCCATCGCTCAACGGATAAAAGCTACCCTGGGGATAACAGGCTTATCTCCCCCAAGAGTCCACATCGACGGGGAGGTTTGGCACCTCGATGTCGGCTCATCGCATCCTGGGGCTGAAGTAGGTCCCAAGGGTTGGGCTGTTCGCCCATTAAAGCGGTACGCGAGCTGGGTTCAGAACGTCGTGAGACAGTTCGGTCCCTATCTGTCGTGGGCGCAGGAAATTTGAGAGGAGCTGTCCTTAGTACGAGAGGACCGGGATGGACGTACCGCTGGTGCATCAGTTGTTCCGCCAGGAGCATGGCTGAGTAGCTACGTACGGACGGGATAAGCGCTGAAAGCATCTAAGCGTGAAGCCCCCCTCAAGATGAGATTTCCCAATTAGTAAGACCCCTTGAAGACGACGAGGTAGATAGGTTGGAGGTGGAAGTGCAGCAATGCATGGAGCTGACCAATACTAATCGGTCGAGGGCTTATCCAAATTTCTATCACGCAGATTCGTTTCGGATTCAGTTTTCAGGAATCAAATTCCTGAAGCATTTACGCTGTAAATGCCCGTTTGGTGGCGATAGCGGAGGGGTTCCACACGTACCCATCCCGAACACGACCGTTAAGCCCTCCAGCGCCGATGGTACTTGGACCGAAGGGTCCTGGGAGAGTAGGACGTTGCCAAGCGGACAATATTCCCTGATAGCTCAGTTGGTAGAGCACTCGACTGTTAATCGAGTTGTCACAGGTTCGAGTCCTGTTCGGGGAGCCATGCTCTCATAGCTCAGCAGGTAGAGTGCTTCCATGGTAAGGAAGAGGTCACCGGTTCGAATCCGGTTGAGAGCTCCACAAATTTTTTAAGGCCCGTTGGTCAAGGGGTTAAGACACCTCCCTTTCACGGAGGTAACATGGGTTCGAATCCCATACGGGTCACCATTTTTTATGGGATGAGAATTCCCTGGGTTCGTTGAAGGATAGGCTTCGTAAGGAATACTTCGCAATCTCGTAATGGAGTGAAGAGTATCCCATACGGGTCACCATTTTTAACTAGTACCCTTATTAGTCACCATACATATGGAGGCTTAGCTCAGCTGGGAGAGCATCTGCCTTACAAGCAGAGGGTCGGGGGTTCGAACCCCTCAGCCTCCACCATAATGTTCTTGATATTTGAGGGAGATTGTGGGCATTATATAGGTATCTATTGTAGGGGATTCGCCAAGTGGTAAGGCAACGGACTCTGACTCCGTCATCATAGGTTCGAATCCTATATCCCCTGCCAAATATGAGCCATTAGCTCAGTTGGTAGAGCACCTGACTTTTAATCAGGGTGTCGAAGGTTCGAGTCCTTCATGGCTCACTTTTATTAATTCATGCGCGTGTGGCGGAATGGCAGACGCACCAGACTTAGGATCTGGCGTCGTAAGACGTGGGGGTTCAAGTCCCTTCACGCGCACCACTTATTTGCGGACGTGGCTCAGCGGTAGAGCATCGCCTTGCCAAGGCGAGGGTCGCGGGTTCGATTCCCGTCGTCCGCTCCAATATTTTTTGCGCCCTTAGCTCAGCTGGATAGAGCGTTTGACTACGAATCAAAAGGCCGGGAGTTCGAATCTCTCAGGGCGCGCCATTATTACTTCATTAATTATTAACGGGATGTAGCTCAGCTTGGTAGAGCACCTGGTTTGGGACCAGGGGGTCGCATGTTCAAATCGTGTCATCCCGATATTCATTTCACCTGTGCGGGTGTAGTTCAATGGTAGAACTTCAGCCTTCCAAGCTGATAGCGTGGGTTCGATTCCCATCACCCGCTCCATAATAATCTAATAGTTTCGGGATGTAGCTCAGCTTGGTAGAGCACCTGGTTTGGGACCAGGGGGTCGCATGTTCAAATCGTGTCATCCCGATCGAACAGCTTATGGCTGGCAATCAACTCTTACTGCGGTAAGAGTTTTTTGTTGCGTCATTAAAGGAACGTATGTTCCTTTAATCGTCTAAAAAAAAGACAACCTCAGCCGGGATGCCAATCCTTGCATAATAACTCTGTAGGGATTCATCCTGCTCAATGGCAGTGCCGACCGATAGCAGCTTGACCGCGAACAGGTTAGCCTGCCGCTCCAGCTTGCCTGGTGAGAAATAGGAATTCTCCTCCAGAAAGAAACGGTTGACCCCTTTGTGCAGACGGTCATGCGCGAGTTCATGGGCGCATACGAACCGTTGCCACTCCAGCGGCAGCTGGTTATGAATGACGATGAACCTTCTTCTTAGCTTACGGTAGTAGAGGCCCTTGGTGCCGTCACCCAGATGCATAAACCGGATGTGAATCCCGAGTGCTTCAGCCAGTTCGAAAGGGCTGCTGGTATTGTATTTTTTGACCAAACGCTTGATTAGCTCATCCATATTCTTCACCCGCAGCATGTTAATAGTAGTTGGATTGCCTGGTACTTACTCTTTACCTGGATGTTGTTTGGGCTTGGTCCGCTTGTTCATCTGCTTCGCCTCCCAGAACAGGCCGGTTAACACGTCCTTGATCCGCTGTTTATCTTCCTTGTTCAAGGGAATCCCGTCAAACATCAGCTCACCGTCATCCTCCAGCATTTGGCGGAAGTCCCGCTTATCCTTGCTG
Source organism: Paenibacillus sp. FSL H3-0469 (assembly GCF_038051945.1). Lineage (NCBI taxonomy): Bacteria > Bacillati > Bacillota > Bacilli > Caryophanales > Paenibacillaceae > Paenibacillus > Paenibacillus sp. FSL H3-0469. The sequence goes on along the minus strand of NZ_CP150302.1, from coordinate 3,568,851 downwards.
GTGGCCCAGGCAGGCACAGAGCTCTCTGTGCTGCTTCCAGTCTCGGTTAAATAACCGGCATGGCCCATCAGCTCCTCGTAAGACACATCGGTCGCTTCAGCAATCTTACGCAGTGTAGCCGGCTTGGGGACACCCCGTAATCCATTCTCGATCCGTGAGATTTGGGCTCCACTGATACCGGCAAGCGCTGCCAGCTGATTAATGGTCAGTCCCTTTCCTTCCCGAAGCTGTCTCAGATAGTATCCGAATTCCTCTGCCATCGATAACCACTCCTTATCCCTAATCACCTAAAAAGCTGTTGTACTTACTATAAGCTATTTATGCCAATAGGTAAACAATAAAGAGTCTATTATTGCCAAAAGGTAAGAATGGACATGCATATAGCTTGTTTATGCTGCAAAACGGGCCAAAATGAGGTTTTACTGAATTGGTAGATAAGTGGTATATTATCAAAAAAAGCGAACACTATACGAACAAGTAGAATTTTAACACATTTGGCCGGAAAGGTCCGCAACAAAGTTCTTAAATCTGTATAACATCTAAGGAGTGGTATAAATGTTGATGATTCTATCTTCGCTGCCCGAGCTTGACCGCCGCAGGACTCAGGTCACTATAGAGAATATGTTGGAGAAATACCGGATTTTCAAGTCTGTAACGTTCGAGGCTAAAGAGGCCGGGATTACTTATTCCTACACGGAACGTTTCCATGGGGCGACTAATACGGTTACCGATCAGACAGCAGCAATTGCCACGCATAATGTAGATGTGCCTGCTGCAAGACGGGCGTATTGTGATGTAATCGATTCAGTTGTAGAGCGGCTTACCCAGAGGGAACAACAACTGGTGCGGGAGAGGTACATGCGCAGAGAGGAGAGCTATGACTACACTATCTATAATCATGTGTTCGATCCTCCGGTGAGCAAGGATACTTATGTGAAAATCAGGTCGAAGGCGTTCTATAAGATGGCGCTGGCGCTCGCTGATCTGCAGCTGCTGTCTCTCGCTACGCTCACGAAAACCCCGGCTGAAGGGAACTTGCCTAAGAGGTAGAAATCCTTTGGACACAAAATGCAGCTTCCATATGTAATCAACATGGCCGTATTGCCCGCCGGGGTGATGCGGCTTTTTTGCATGAGCTTATATGTTCTGGCGGCCCCGCCGTATATTGAATCCTTCCATTGAAGCAGGCCGTGCAGGAGTGACGGGGCTAAGGCGGGGAGCACCATTTACCATCCCTTTTACCACCGGAAGTTATCGTTAACTCATCTGTAATAGCGCCTGCGCAAGGTCTCAGGGGGGCTATGATTATAACATGGCAAATGAAGCAGAAGGACACCGCAGGAGCATGAATGCTCCACATCATCGAAGCCTAAGGCAGGCCGGCAGACAAGCGCGGTGAAAGCTCCTTCAGTCATTGCCGGGTACAAGACGGGTCCCATTCTTCCTGAATCGAATCCGCGAGTGACTTCAAGAAAGGCAGGAGGGATTACCACATCTATTCATGAGAGGAATGAAATCATGACGGTAGAGCAACTACGGGGAAATATTACTGCTGCGCTGGTGCAGTTTTTCCCGGATATTCCTGTCTATGTGGAAGGGGATAAGCCGCAGTCAGCCTACTTCAGGCTGGAGCTGCTCTCGGCAACCTACGACAGGCAGCGTGAAGGCAGATACATGGCGATCTACCGCTTCGGTATCCGCTATGAGCAAGGAAGTCTGCTGGACGCAGAGGCTATGGCTGACGGGCTCTGTGAGGCACTGGACGCAAGAGAAAGTGTTAATCCCGCTTATCGGGTGGTGCGCCAGTCCTGGGTAGCCGGAGCAGAGGGACGGGGGGCGCTGTTCACCGTGGACTATATGCTCTATCTCCAGAAGCAGAAGCAGCCGGAGGAAGAGGCAGAGCTGATGGGACACTTCACAGAAGGGGCGCGGCTGAAATGAGTTCTAAGGAAATGAAGGCAAGTGAGCGGGAACGCGGCAGCGGGGGAGCGGGTGCTTTTGGAAAGAAGCAGATGATGAAGTCCGCTCTGTTTGCGCCGCGGGAAAAGGATGTACTGGAGGTAGTTCTGCAAGAGGACAGGAGCTACACCTTGGAAGAGGCTAAGCATTTAATGGAGCTGTATCTAAATAAGGAGGTTATCTAATGGCTGGAGGAACATGGACAACACAAAACAAGGTGCGTCCGGGGGTATACGTAAATGTGGCCTCGAACGGCATTGTGGCAGGTAAAATGGGGGAACGTGGTACGGCTGCTTTGGCGCTTGCACTGCCTTGGGGGCCTGCGGGAGTCATTCTTAAGCTTACGGCTCAGGAAGATTTCCAGCAAAAGCTGGGCTACGATCTGACGGCTGCAGAGCTGCTGCCGGTGCGAGAGGTGCTGAAGCGGGCGGGCACACTGCTGCTCTACCGTCTGAATCAGGGTGTGAAGGCTGCTGTGGCCAATAACGGAATTCAGGCGACTGCGCTCTATGGCGGGGAGCGCGGGAATGCGCTTAAGGTAGTGATCGAGAAAAATATCGATGACGCTACTAAGTTCGATGTCCGGACGCTGCTGGACGGGGCAGAGGTGGACAAGCAGACGGTAAGCGCTGCTGCCGATCTGGCTGCGAACGCTTATGTAGAATTTAAGCCGAATGAATCCGGTGCGCTGACGGTGAGCGCAGGGCTGCCGCTGGCAGGCGGTGCGAATGGTGTGGTGACGAATGCGGAGCATAGTGCGTTCTTGTCGGCGCTGGAGGTTCAGGATTTCCAGACGGTAGGTCTGGTATCCCAGGATAACACGCTGAAGTCGCTGTATAGCGCCTATGTGAAGCGTCTGCGTAACACGGAAGGCAAGAAGGTGCAGGCGGTCTTGTCCGATTATGCTACGGCTGATCATGAAGGCATTATCAGTGTGGCGAACGGTGTCATTTTGAGTGATGGAACGGTGGTGGATAAAGCTCATGCCGTGGCTTGGGTAGCCGGGGCTACTGCCGCTGCTGCGGTGAACGAATCGTTGACTTATCAGGCCTATGACGATGCTGTAGATGCGGATGTGCGTTTCAGCCATTCCGAGACGGTAGAAGCACTTACAGACGGAGAGCTGCTGTTCACCTATAGCGGAGGCCGTGCAGTAGTGGAGCAGGACATTAACACGTTCACCTCCTTCTCTACAGACAAAGGCAAGGCCTTCTCCAAGAACCGCGTGCTGCGTGTGCTGGATGGGATCGCTGGTGATTTGAAGCGGATTTTTGAGAGCTACTTCATTGGAAAATTGCCGAATAATGAGGACGGGCGCGCGCTCTTCTGGTCGCAGTGCGTCACTTATATGAATGATCTGCAGAACCTCGGGGCGATTGAAAACTTCAATGCGCAGAGTGACATTGTCGTGACTCCTGGAGCGGACAGTGACAGCGTAGTGCTGGAGGTAGCGGTGAAGCCGGTAGATTCGGTAGAAAAAGTATATATGAAAGTGAAGGTGGTCTAAGATGACATTCTTGAGAGCCAGCGATACGCTGTCCGGCCAGGAGGGCCGGGCGTATGCCACGATTAACGGACAGACGGAAGAGATGTTCTATGTCAAAACCCTGGAAGCCACGGTTGAAAAGCAGAAGGCGGAAGTGAAGACGCTGGGACGCCGCGGAGTGCAGCATAAGGCGACTGGCTGGTCGGGCAGCGGTACGATGACGATTTTCTACATGACGAGCCGTTTCCGCCAGATGATGCTGGAGTACATGAAGACAGGGATTGACCAATACTTCAGCATTATCGTGACCAATGAAGATCCTTCTTCAACCGTGGGTGCCCAGCGTATCATGCTGAAGGATGTCAATCTGGACAGTGTGATTATGGCTTCGCTGGATACGGAGTCGGATGCACTGGAGGAAGAGGTTGCTTTTACCTTCGAGGATGTGGAATTGGTGCAGCCCTTCGCGGCTCCGGCGAATTCCGGCCAATAAAGCATAAGCGGACTATCCGCAGGTTGTAAAAGAGTAGAAGACTGAAAAGGTTCGGGGCTCCCGCAAAGTATCTGGAGGATCATTGAAACCATTGCTGCGCTGTGCGGCGGTATTCTGTGGCGGGCCTCTTCGCTGCCTTAACACAATAAGAATCCGGGAGGAACAACATGAGTGAATTAAGTTTGTTTTTTGCGCAAAATGCGGCTTGTGATACAACAGAGGAATTCGCGGTCTCGCTGCGGTTCAAGGACAAGGAAGGTAACCCTGCTGTCTGGAAGCTGCGCAGTATGAATGAGGAAGAGAACCAGGAATGCCGCAAGGCGGCTACCCGCAAGGTCAAAGGAAAGAACGGAACCTACACTACGGATATTGATCCCAATGAATATATGGCGAAGCTGATGACGGCAAGCATTGTGCATCCGGATCTGAAGAATACGGAGCTTCAACGCTCCTACGGGGTAATGGGTGCCGAATCACTGCTGCGCAAAATGCTGCTGCCCGGGGAATTCGCTGCGCTTGGGGAACGGGTACAGGCCCTGAACGGCTTCGCCACCGATATGAACGAGCTGGTAGATGACGTAAAAAACTAATCAACGAGGGCGATGGTGAGGCGAATCTGGCTTACTACGCCCTCCATGAGCTGCATATTCTCCCGCATGAGCTGATGAAGCTCTCCGTCCGCGAACGCGCGGCGATCTATGCCATGATCTCCGTCCGCGTGGACAAGGAGAAGCGGGAGCGCGCGCGGAGCAAGGGGAAGAAGCGATGAAGGGGGTGAAAGAATGGAAATCGATAGCTCGAAAGCAGTCATTATCTCGCGCAGGTCGGTTACGATCTGGAAAGCCGTCCACAAACAAAGCCTGCGGATGAATAATAATCTCGACATGGTTAACCGGTCGGTAAAGGGTTTTCAGGCGGCTGTGAGACGTTCCAGTGAACAAATCATCCGCTCGGAGGATCGGATGATTCAATCCTTGCAACAGATTAATGATACGCTGTTGGAAGGATTTAAACGGCTGCCTGTCAAAGTGGATGTGTCCAGAACAATTGTGATGCAGCAAAGTCAAAGGGCTGCGCAATCCCAGCAGTTGGGGGTCCGGATGCTTAACGCCACGCCTACTGTAGAGGAGCCTAAGAAAGAGGAAGAGGCTAAAAAGGTAAACTGGTGGAAAGGGCTTAAAGAAAAAAAGAAAAATGAAGAAAAAAAGCCTGAGGTGAAAAAAGAGGATGTTAAACCGCCAGTACCCGAGGTCCTGCCGAAGCCGAAGATCAATTTGAAGAAAGACCCGGTGCCGCCGCCGGTACCTCCACCAGTCCCACCTGCACCGGGCGGCGATTCCAAGATCATGAAATTCCTCAAAACGGCTGATGTGGTAACGCCGTTTAACGCGATTAAGTCGTTCGGGGAGAAGGCCGTGAAGGAAGCAGCACAGCCTGAGGATATTGAGAAATGGAACGTGATGAACGAGAATATTGACAATGCGCTCGGACAGATTGGTGCTAAGGCACTGGGCGCTCTGCGGCCGGTAATGGATACGATTAACACAGCGTTAACTTCGGGACAGTTAGCGCCGCTTATTGATGCGATGGCTAACGGGTTTCTTTTCATAGCAAATGTGATCTCAATGGTCGTTGACGGGCTGTTATGGCTGGCCCAGGTGGTTCAGGATAACTGGTCGTTTATTAAGCCTATCCTTGAAGCGATTGCCGTTGTCTTCCTGGCAGCTATGATCGTTCAGGTCTATATGCTTGCTGCCGCCTGGCTGGTGGCGAACTGGCCTATCTTAATCGTCATTGCTGTGATAGCAGTCTTATTAATGATTCTGCAGCACCTTGGCGTCTCTGCGGGTGAGGTTGTCGGGTTTATTGTGGGATCGTTCTACTATCTGGCTGCAGTTGTGCAGAATATAGCGATTGGTATCCAGAATTTTTTCACTTTGGCTGGCGATGGGTTAGTTTATATATTTAATTGGGCTGTCAATAAAGTGCAGGGATTCTTTTATGGTCTTGCCGCTGGTGCACTGGATGTTATGTATAGTATTGCTGTAGGCGCAGAAGGATTCGCCGGAGGATTCATGAAGATAATGGCTAAGGCTATCCAGTGGGTGCTCGACAAATTCAACTCGCTGGTTGATATGCTGAGCAGCATTCCATTCTTCGACACATTAGGGATCAGCAAGGTCAAAATTGATGTAGAGGAACCCGAGACTCCTCATGGTGCCAGTGATATTATTGCTAAATACCGCCAAGGCCTTGAAGTGTATAAACCGGCAGACAAAGTTGTCTTTGAAATGTCCAAGCAGAAAGATTATAAGGATATCAGTGCGGCTTATGATAAGGGTAACCAAACAGGAATGAATGCTACGAATAAATTTATGGATAAGGGAAAAGAAACGGAGGATAAAGTCAAGGAGTTAACTAACCCTAAGTCTCTTAAGAATATCCCGGGAGGTTCAACTAACGCTTTCGCCAACCAAAACGGCAGCCTGAACAACGTCAACAAGGTAGGCGAGGTAGGCAAGATCAATGAAAAGGTCGATATCTCCAGTGATGATCTGGATATGCTGCGGGAGCTGGCGGAGATTCAGTCGATTCAGAATTTTGTCGAGCTGACTCCAACGGTGCAGGTAACAACCGGAAATATTAATAATTCCGGCGATATTGACTCCATTATCACGAAGATTGGGCAAAAGCTGAAAGAGGAGTTCGTCTCTACGGCGCAGGGGGTGTACACGTAACATGGAGGAGTATGGATTCTATCTTAGCTTCAATAATTATGAAGAGGTGATCCGGCTTCCGGTGAACCCTGAGACGCTGGAGATCAAGGAGAACAGCGATGGCAAAAGTTATACGATCGTGGATTTCGGTGAAATCAATGCTATCGCTTATCCCAAGCTGACGGAGATTACGATTGAGAGCATGTTTCCGGCACAGTATTATCCGTTTGTGGTGTACTCCGGGGAGAATGCCGGTAAGCTGCTGAAACCCTACGAGTATGTAGAGCTGATCCGCAAATGGATGCTCAGCCGCAGGCCGGTCCGGTTTGTTTTCTCAGGGCTGAAATCGGCGAACGTGCAGAATACGCAAACCCCTGATTGGCTGAGGCAGGCCAGGGCGCAGGCGCAGCAGACTTTTACCGGGGATATTGGCATTAATATGGCGGTCAGTATTGAGAACTTCTCCTGGAAGCTCAGTGCGGGGTCCTCGGGGGATATCGATTATACACTTGGACTCAAAAAGTATGTGTTCTATCAGGCGTTAGCCGTGAAGGTTGGCAGCACCGGTGAAGTGAAGAAGCAGCAGAAACGGGCAAGCGAGAAGGCAGTGCCTGCTACCTATACGCTCAAAGCCGGGGATACGCTCTGGTCGGTGGCCCAAAAGCTGCTCGGTGACGGCAGTAAATTCAAAACGCTGCAAAAGCTGAACAATATCTCGGACAGCGAACTGAAGAAGCTCAAAATTGGCCGAGTGATCAAGCTGTCTTAGGAGGCCATGGCGATGGAATTAATCATAATTAATAAGGAAGGCGCCATCTGGAATATTGCCGGAATCGTTACGGATATCACGTGGAAAACCACCCGGACCGGCAAGCCTGCGACGCTTGAGCTTACGCTGGTGGACAGCGGTATATATCAGCATAAGAAATTCGCGATCAGCAACGGGGATATAGTGCAGTTCCGCAGAGACGGAGTCGATGTATTCTACGGCTTCGTCTTCAGCATTGACACGGGTGCAAATCAGGAGATCAAGCTGACGGCGTACGATCAGATCCGCTATCTGCTGGGCAATGGCAGTTATGTACTTCAGGATGTTACTGCGGCTGAGGTCATCAGTACCATTGCCAAAGACCGCGGCTTGCGGCTTGGATTACTGGAACCGGCGGAGTACAAGATCCCCTCGCTGATCGAAGACGGCAAGAAGCTGCTCGATATTATTATGGGTGCGGTCGGCAGTGAGCTGCAGTATAAGGGCCAGCTGATGGCGTTCTATGATGATTTTGGCAAGCTGACGCTGCGCAGCCCGCAGTCCATGCTGCTTAAGGTGATTCTGGGGGCAGGCCATTATCTGTATGATTATTCGCTGAAAAGAAGTATCGACGATAATACGTACAATACGATTCTGCTCTACCAGGACAACGAAAAGACCGGCAAACGCGAGTTCTATCCGGTCACAGATAAAGAAAATGTAAAGCGCTGGGGTATCCTGCATCTCTACCAGAAGGCGGACGATAATGCGAATGCCGCGCAGATCCAGGAGAAAGCAGACAATCTGCTGAAGCAGCATAACCGCGAGAAGGTCAGTCTCTCCGTGCAGGCTATTGGCGATATACGGGTGAGGGCAGGGAACTTCATTTATGTGCTGCTGGATGAATTCCAGACACAGCTGTTCCTGGTAGATCAATGCAGCCATAAAATTTCCGGAGGGGAGCATACGATGTCCCTAGACATTAAGGTGGTGTAGACAACATGCTCGATATTATTAAACAGGCAAGCCTCGGGGCCGTATCCAATACGAATCCGGTGGCTTTTTCTTATGGAACGGTGGTTCTGGCACAGCCGCTGCAGATTCAGGTGGAGCAGCGGCTGCTGCTGACGGGAGCCGCACTGGTTGTGGTTGAATCCGTGATGGAGAGCAAGGCTGTGATCGAAGGCCGGGAGATCCTGCTCCGCCGTGGACTTGAAGCGGGAGACCGCGTGCTGCTCGTGCGGATGCAAGGCGGACAGAGCTATATTGTCCTCGATCGGCTGGTGGACCTATGATTCCGGCGATAGGCAGATCGGGTCCGGTGACGGGAGCGCTGGAAGGGAATGTGACCGCTCCTGGGAATGCTCCGAGCCTGACGTACCGGATGGACTGGGAGCGCGGTCGGATCGGCGGGCGGGTAGACGGGCTGGAAGCGGTGAAGCAGGCAGCGATCAAGGTGCTGCAGACCAACCGTTATGAGCACCTGATCTATAGCGCGGACTACGGAACGGAGTGGAAGCTGGTGCTGGGTCAGGACAGGCTGCTGGCCCGGCCGGAGCTGCGCCGCCTGATCAGCGATGCGCTGCTCCAGGATGAGCGGATTCAGGCGCTTGAGGATGTGGAGATTCTTTTTGAAGGAGATACGGTTAGCTTCAGCTGTACGGCTGTCACAGTATACGGTGATTTGGAGCTTAGAAAGGAGGAGATGGCCAGTGTATGAGGATCAGACGTACGAGGCTCTGCTGGAACGTATGCTGGATCGGGTTCCAGAGGGGCTGGATAAGCGCGAGGGAAGTATTATCTATGATGCGCTTGCGCCGGCAGCGGCTGAAATGGCCCAGATGTATCTTGAGCTTGAGGTCAGCAATAATCTGTTCTTCCCGGATACGGCGGACGGCGAATATCTGGAACGAACCATTGCCTGGACGGGACTGAAGCGTCATCCGGCAGGCAAAGCGCAGCTTGGCGCGAGGTTCTATGCCAGCGGTGAACAGCCTCTGGATATTCCGCTGGGCAGCCGCTTCTCCCTGGGACTGCTTCATTATAGTGCGGCGGAGAAGCTGGCTCCGGGGACGTACCGCCTGGAGAGCGAGACTGCCGGGGCGGAGGGGAATCAGTATACGGGCGCGCTGCTGCCGATTGATTATATCCCGGGACTGGCCCGGGGGGAGATTACGGGCCTGCTGGTTCCCGGCACGGATGCGGAGACGGATGAAGCATTGCGTCAGCGGTACTTCGATTCGGCCCGGCGGCCTGCAACGAGCGGCAATAAATATCATTATATGGAGTGGGCGCAGCAGATTCAAGGCGTAGGGGGAGCGCGGGTCTTCCCGCTGTGGGCCGGACCGAAGACGGTCAAGGTAGTCATTGTGAATGCGGAGCATCAGCCCGCCTCCCCGCTGCTGGTCTCCCAGGTGCAGCAGTTCATCGATCCTGCGCCGGGTCTTGGCGAGGGCCAGGCTCCGGTGGGGGCGGTGGTGACGGTGGAATCGGCCACGGGCCGCACGATTAGCGTGACCGCGAAGGTCACGTTGGCGGGGGGGTATGCGCTGCAGCCGGTTATTCAAGCTTTTACCGCGCTCCTGGAGAAGTATCGTAAGGAGAAGGCTTTTGCCGCTACCTATATCAGCCAATCGGTCATTGGCGCATTGCTGCTGAATACGGAGGGCGTAGTGGACTATAGCTTACTTAAGCTGAACGGCGGAACGGCAAATATCCCTCTGCTGGAGACAGAAGTGCCGCTGTTCGGCAATGTCGTACTGGAGGTGTAGGCATGGGATATCCGGAGCAGATCGATGTCTTTCAGGATAAGCTGAACAAAAAGGCAAACGGCGGCAGTCATGTTGTAGAGGAGAAGCTTCGGCTTACAGGTGGTGCATTCAGCGGACTGCTGGCCCACGACAATATTAACAATCAGACGCTGGCCGTGTACACAGGCTCACGCTTCAGCGGGACAGAGGTGCGGAATTACTCAGTCTCTTTCCCGGACGAGGCCCCTTGGCGGCGGCTCATCAACATCTATGCGGATGTGCCCGAGGTCTATGTGACTTACGAGACCCCGGGGGATACTGTGGAAGCGGATGATGTGAACCAGTTACAGGGCGGACTTACGGCTACGCAGCGTGAGCTGGAGCGTTATAAACAGGCCGGTCTGATTGACGGCGGATCTTTTAGAAGAGAGGTGTAATATGGCACAGACTATTCAGGTCAAACGCGGTACCCGGGCCGAGCTGTCCACTTACGGGATGCTGAAGGCGGGCGAAATGGGTTTCTGCACAGATACGAAGGAGGTCTATATCGGGGACGGTTCGTCTAACTCCATGGTGGGCCGGGCCTTGTCCGGTCCCGAAGCTTCGCGTCCTGCGGCAGCCTCGGCGGGGCGTCTGTATGTGGTGAGCAGCGGGAGTAACAACGGATATTTGTATTTCGATGACGGGACCGTCTGGCGGCGGGTTAATGCGCAGAAATTAACAGATGTGAGCGGTACGGTGGACGATATCGCTGACGGCTCCACGTATGCCAAGGTGCTCAAGGCGGATCTTACAGCAGGGCATCCCAATAAGGTGTCGGATGGCACGAATACGAAGACTGCCGCAGAAATTGCAACGCATCTTAACGATGCCGCGAAGCACAGGGTGATCAACGACAGCGGGGCGACGATTACAGATCTGTGGTCCGCGCAAAAAATCAAAAACGAAATCGAGCTGGCCAAGCATAATATTGAGCCGCAGGCTTCGGTGAAGGATCAGAATCTGGCGGCTCCACCAGTAAGTCCCGTGGAAGCTGACCGGTATATCATTCCTTCCGGCGCAACCGGCGTCTGGGCGGGTAAAACCAGTCAGATTGCGGAGTATGTCTCAGGTAGCTGGGTCTATTATGTTCCGGCTGTCGGCTGGACGGCTTATGTGGACGATGAGCAGAAAATCTACAGCTGGAACGGGAGCGCCTGGGTGCGGACGGGCGGTGCGCTGCAGACGATTACGGCGGGGAATGGGCTTACCGGCGGCGGGCAGGCGGACAGTGTCACACTGACCGTCGGGGCAGGCAATGGGATCATTGTCGGCTCAACCAGTGTTGCAGCCAAGCCGGGTAAGGGAATTCTGGTAAACTCCACTGGCATCGAGGTCAACATCGACGGCTCAAGCATCGTCTACGATTCGGCCAATGGCAACCAGCTCACGGTAAGTACTATCGACGGCGGAACATTCTAGGAGGCGGTGACCATGGCACGGAAGACATTGATTCAAATCCGCCGCGGCCTGGAGAGTGCGCTGGGTACGCTGGCCGCAGGCGAGCTTGGCTATTGCACAGATAGCGGCAAGCTGTTCATCGGCAGCGGCAGCAGCAATATGCTGCTGGCGGCAGGCCAGAGCACTGGCGATATGCTGAAAAGCATCTACGACACGAATAACAACGGCAAGGTCGATTATGCCCAGGCTGCGGATACGGTTCCGTGGTCAGGGGTGGACGGCAAACCTTCGGTCTATCCGGCAGCTGCACATACCCATGATTATCTGCCCAAGGGTCCGCTGACCTGGAACCAGCTGAAGGGGGTGTAGCTGTGGCTTATGGAGACAGTATCTATGGACTTATGACGTATTCGGCAGATGGTGTGACAGGGGAAGGGCCGGAGATTACGGCTCCCGATCTGATGAAATACTTGCCCGATTATTATCAGGGCGTGCCTGAGATGGAGGCTGTGCAGGCCAGCGCCGGTGCAGCCTGCGGTGAAGTGGCTTACGCCATGGCAGACAGTGACGATCAGAAGGCGCTGGAGTCGGCTACCTGGGGGCTGTCCCGCTGGGAGCGGATGCTGGGGCTGGCCTCGGATCCGAACAAGTCCTACGCCACCCGGCGGGAGATGATCAAGGCCAAGCTGCGGGGCAGCGGCACGACGACACCGGAGATGATCCGGCGGACGGCGTCTGCTTTTTCCGGGGGAGATGTGGAGGTCGTGGAGGTGCCCGGAGCGTATAGCTTCGAGGTCCGATTCGTCGGCACGCTGGGTATTCCGGCCAATATGGCGGGGCTGATTCAGATTATGGAGGAGATAAAGCCGGCCCATCTAGACTATAGCTTCGTATACAGCTACACCTGGTGGGACTCCTTGAAGTCCCTCACCTGGAACGCTGCGCACGGCAAGACCTGGAACGAACTAAGAGTATATGAATAGGAGTGTGAGCGATGAAAACAACGGGTAATCTGGGGCTGAAAAAGCCCGATGGTACAGACATTGTAGATATCACCGACCTGAACGGCAATATGGATATTCTGGACACCGCCGTCAAGGCCGCGCAGGACCATGCCGCCGATACGGTCAAGCATATTACGGCAGGGGAGCGGACTGCGTGGAATGGTAAGGCGTCTACGGCGGTTGCCACTGTCAATGCTGCCGGCTTAATGGCCGCAGCAGATAAATCGAAGCTGGATAGTGTGGCTCAGGGGGCGAATAATTATGTGCATCCTTCCACGCACTCGCCTTCCATCATCGTCCAGGACTCGTCCAACCGCTTCGTAACCGATGCGGAGAAGACGGCCTGGAATGGCAAGGCGAATCTGGTGACTACGCCACAGCAGACTACGGCGGATGTTACCTATTACGTCCGGACGGATGGAAATGACAATAATACCGGGCTTGTGAATACGGCGGGTGGGGCGTTTCGGACGATTACAAAAGCGTTAACCGTTGTTCCCAAGAACGTCAGACACACGGTTATAATTTATGTAGCAGCGGGAACATACAATGAAGTCATAAACGTACAAGGATTTTATGGTGAGGGTGTATTATCTATTAATGGGGCAACTACCGCTACCAGTACACATGTTGTAACTAATGTTGCTTCAGTAAGAAACGCCTGTCGCGTCCAAATTGCGGGATTTAAAACCACCACCACCACTACTTCAGCGTTTTATGTTATTAATTCTCAAGAAACAATATTTGATCTTTGCTACACAGACACAAGTACAACCCAAATTGCCTTTTATGCCGAATCGGCCAAAGTGTATCTGCACAATTGCGTCATAATTGGCAGGACGGGAGTATCGGCCGTTTACGCTCACGTAAATGGTGAAATATTTGTGCAAGATTGTAGCGGCTCTGCTAATACTGTGGCGCACCTTGCATCATATAAAGGGCATATTCATATTACAGGAACTTCTATAGGTTCTACTTTGAAAATGAATACATCAGAGGGGGGGATAGTTAGTGACGGATATGGTGTTGTTAATCCATGGGGGGATAATACAGCAAATCAGCGCAGTAGCGCACAAGGGACAGCAAACGGAGCGCAATCTATAGCTAACGGTACATGGGTTAAGCTAGTAGCACCATTTGGTAGTTACCAATATGATTATGTAGGCGGTGAATTTAACGCTTCAACTGGAACATTTACGCCGAAAATCGGAGGTCACTATGCTATAACTGTTTGTGTTGGTCTTGATAATGTTATAGATGGAACTATTATGCACCTAAGAACAAGTAAAAACGGAAGCCTGGATCAGATTTTTGCCGCTCAACATGTGGGGAAGGCGGGGCCGGCTTCAGTTTGCGGAACTACAACATTAGATATAACCTCAGGAACTGCAATAAATATTTATATGTTCCAAGATTCTGGTGTTGCAGCAATTACTGCAGGCTCCGGGTTTTACACTTATATGAGAATTGTAAGAGTTTCATAAAAGAGGGGGGACTAATATGAACTTAGCAAAAACAATCATGCATTTATATCCAAACGCCAACCCCATGCACGACTTCATCGTGCAAGACAACGGCCCGGAACCCGTCCTGCGGCCGGGAGCCGAAGCCAAAGGCCGTGTTCGCTACGAGATCAAGCAGCCAGAGATCGGCGAACAACCCGTAGAGGGTGTCCACTACCGCCACGGCATTGACTATAATCTGCTGACTGAAGGCGAGGATTATGATCTGGTAGAGAAAGGGCCATATATTGCGGTCTGGAAGCTGAATGTGCCGCAGCCGACCGAGGCTGAGTTGCAAGCAGCTTGGGAAGCGTACGAGGAGGCTGAGGCGAACAAGCCGCCAGTGCTGACGGAGATGGAGCAGCTGCAGCAAGAGAATATGGTGCTGAGAGCGCAGAATCAGGCGCTGTCCGAGCGTGCGGATTTTATCGAGGATATTATTGCTGAAATGGCAACCCAAGTCTATTCTTAAACGTTTGGCTGGTTTGTTTAAGCTGTTCAGATATTAATAGAAAGGTGGTGAGAGCAATGGCCTTATTTTTTGCACAACGCGTCACGCTGGGGAAGACGAAGTATAGCGAGGTCCCCGCTACGCTGAAGCCTGCCGTCAAGGAGATTCTGGTAGAGAATGGACTTACGTTCCTTGTAACTGAAGAGTAGATTGCCAGAGGCGCCGCTGAGGGCGTTTTTATTTTGCCCTCGGATTCGTCTGGGGGCTATATATGACGATGAAGCTTCAAGTTTAAATCTTAAGTGCGTCTTATATAACTATTTAATCATCACACAGAAGGGAGTGAAGCAATGGACAGCAACGATGTTGCGAATCTGGAGAAGCTGCTGCCGCTTGCAGATAAGTATGGACTGGCTTATATTATCGCACTGATTCTGCTCATGATTATGCTTGTGCTTTTGCGGTCGATTGTGAAGGGGAATCTGGTGCCGCGTGAACTGCTGGAGCGTGCCGAGGAGGACCGGGACCGGTTGCAGAATATTCTCGACAAAGAGCGGTTAGACTTCATGGCACCCACGCTTGAAGTCTTGCAGCGATTGAAAATAGACCATTCCGCAAACAGCCACACCAGTAGTACTAATGAAGAAGACAGGGGGGGATAACGTGCTGAGTGCGTGGATCAAGCGTCTATCGCCCCTGCACCGGGACAGAGAGCGGAGGCTGGCGCTGGCAGGACATAAGGTGTCGCTCTCTATCCGAAGGTACAAGAATGTCTCTCAGGACATTCAGGATGAAATCAGGAACAACGGGTTCGCCCAGTTCCTAATCTATGATCGGGGGGCAGAAGATGAGCAGCATTGATATTGTGTTGTTACTGGCCTATTCCATATCCTTTCTCTGTGCGCTGCTGCTGATGGCTGCGCTTTTTTTGTATTTCCGCCGGAGATTCCGGGTGCGCGTAGTCAGTCTGTTTATGCTGGCGGCGTTCTTTTTCCTCGGGGCGTATACGGTTAAAATGGCGGTGGCCTTCTGGATCAGATTCAGCTCCGCTCCCGCCCCGGAAGCTATACGAAGCTCGCTGCAATCGGATGCCTGGGCCATTGCCCAGACGGGGACGACCATTGGACTGGTCATCCTAACTCTCTTGATGTATACCAGACGCCAGGATCTGTTCGTGGTTCTCTCTGAAATCAGGAAAGGGGAGGAATCGCATGCTGACGCTGGCTCAGGTACTGAATAAATCCGCTGCCCGCCTGTCCGGGCTTCATCCCGCCGTCCTTGCCGGAGCAACTGCGCTCATTGAACGCAGTTATGCTGGCGGGGTTCCCATTCTGATCACGCAAGGCCTGCGGACGATGGCCGAACAGGATGCGCTCTATGCCCAGGGGCGAACCCGGCCGGGAGCGATCGTGACGAATGCGCGCGGCGGGTACAGTTATCACAATTATGGATTGGCGGCGGATTTTGCGCTGCTGCTTCCGGATGGCTCTAGCGTCTCTTGGGATATGAACCGGGACGGCAACCAGAATGGCACTAGAGATTGGCTGGAGGTGGTGCAGCACGCTAAGGCCATCGGGTTCGAATGGGGCGGCGGCTGGACCAGCTTCAAGGATTACCCGCATCTGCAGATGAGCTTCGGATTAAGCCTGGCTGATCTGCGAACGGGGAAGAAACCTGCGGCTGCGGCCGTGGAAGCGGCGATAGAACGGATCAAGCCCAAGGAGGAACAAGCGGTGAAGACTCAGATGAAAGTTGCAGTACAGGTGAATGGAAGGAAGATTGCGGACGGGTGGCTGGAGAATGGGGTGACCTATGTTCCTGCACGTAAAATTGCGGAGGCGCTTGGCGCTCAGATTGCCTACCATCCGGCTGCCAACACCGTCGAAATCACCACCACACCGCAGAAAGGAGCGATTTCATGATGAACAGCGAACTGTTGGATAATGTATTGGCTTTTGCCTCCATTCTGTCCGTCTTTATTCTTGCCCTAGTGCAGCTGATCAAAAATAATACCCATTTGCCGCGTAACAGCATCCCTTTTATTGGACTAGGCATCGGGCTGCTGGTTGGAGCGGCGGCGTATCCTTTTACACAGCTGGAGTTGACCTTGCGTCTATGGGCAGGCGGATTGGCGGGGTTATCGGCTACCGGATTATTTGAATTGGCATTCAACAACCACTCAGGACACACAATGAAATAAAAGTTAACCTGTAATCAACGGCCGGCTCTGCGGAGCTGGCTTTTTTGTCGTTTTACGTCATGTAACTTTACACAACTACTACATATAACACCTATAAAAGAGAGAATATAATAGGAAGAATTACATAATTATTTTTGACTGCATAAATAGCCGGGTTAGTGTATAATCGAAATTACTGCACTGCTTTACCGCGCAATAAAGTTGAAGATTTCCGGGCTGTTTTATTGTATGATATGTAGAAAGCTTTTCAAATAGACAATGTTAAGAGCATTGATCCGGAAGAGGATGGGGGGAGCAGCATGACCGAACTTACGACTGCCGTTAGCAAAAGCAACTCCAACAATCTGCTGCGGCGAGACGTACGGTTCCTGGGGAACATACTGGGCGAAGTCTTGGTACACCAAGGCGGCAACGAACTGCTGGATATCGTGGAGAAGATCCGGGAGACCAGCAAATCGCTGCGCTCACTGTTTTTGCCTGAACTGCACAATGAATTTAAAGAGCTGATCAGCTCACTGGACCCGGAGAATCGCCATCAGGTAATCCGCGCGTTCGCTATTTATTTCCAACTGGTGAATATCGCCGAACAGAACCACCGCATTCGCCGTAAACGCGACTACGAACGTTCTGCCGGGGAGACGGTACAACCGGGGTCGATTGAGAGCGCGGTTCAGGAGCTTCGCGAACGGGAATTCTCCCACGAAGAGGTTCTTGAGATCATGAGCGGCATGTCACTCGAGCTGGTTATGACCGCTCATCCTACAGAAGCTATGCGCCGTGCGATTCTCGATATCCACAAACGGATCTCCGACGACGTCATGGGCTTGGATAATCCGACGTTAACCTTCCGCGAACGCGAACAGCTCCGGGAGAAGCTGCTGAATGAGGTAATTACCTTGTGGCAGACTGATGAACTCCGTGACCGCAAGCCTACAGTGCTGGATGAAGTGCGTAACGGGATGTATTACTTCCATGAGACGATTTTTGAAGTGCTGCCGGATGTATATCAGGAGCTTGAGCGTTGTCTGAGCAAATATTATCCGGGCCAGAACTGGCATGTGCCGACCTATTTGCGTTTCGGTTCATGGATCGGGGGAGACCGAGACGGCAACCCTTCAGTGAAGGCAGCCGTTACCTTACAGACCCTCCGTCTGCAGCGCAAGCTGGCTATTCGTGAATACCAGCGTATTATGCGCGAGCTGATGCAGTATCTCAGCTTTAGTACAAGCATTGTGAATGTGACGCCGGAGCTGCTGGAATCCATTGAGGCAGACCGGAATATTATCAATCTCAACCGGGTCGATGCCTGGCGTAATGATAACGAGCCTTACCGGATTAAGCTCAGCTATATGATCTCGAAGACCCAGAATGTGCTGGACGATGAGAAAAAAGGAACACCAGAGCGCTACGCATCTCCGGCGCAATTCATCGACGACCTGAACGTGATTGACCGCAGCCTGCGGCATCACTATGCCGATTATGTAGCAGATACCTACATTAAGAAGCTGATTCGTCAGGTGGAGCTGTTCGGCTTCCACACCTCTACACTGGATGTCCGCCAGCACAGCCAGGAGCATGAGAATGCAATGACAGAGGTTCTGGCTAAGATGAATGTTACGCCGGATTATTCCAAGCTGTCGGAGCAAGAGAAGATTGTGCTGCTGGAGAAACTGTTGAATGATCCGCGTCCGCTGACTTCCCCTTACCAGTCCTATAGTGAAGGGACAGAGGAATGCCTGGCGGTATACCGTGCGATTTATGAGGCGCAGGAGGAATACGGCAAGCAGTGCATCACTAGCTATCTGATCAGTATGGCGGAGGCGGCAAGCGATATTCTGGAGGTTATGGTCTTCTCCAAGGAAGTCGGCTTGTTCCGCAAAGACAACGACGGTACGGTAGTCTGTACTCTGCAGGCGGTGCCGCTGTTCGAGACGATTGACGACCTGCATGATGCGCCGCAGATTATGCGTACGCTGCTCAACATGCCGATCTACCGCGATGCAGTCAGAGCGATGAATGATCTCCAGGAGATCATGCTGGGGTATTCCGATAGTAATAAAGACGGCGGTGTGGTTACAGCGAACTGGGAGCTGCGTGTGGCCTTGAAAGAGATTACAGCAACTGCCGATGAGTTCGGTATTAAGCTGAAGTTCTTCCACGGACGGGGCGGCGCACTCGGACGCGGCGGTATGCCGCTCAACCGGAGTATTCTGGCCCAGCCGGCTTCCACCATCGGCGGCGGGATTAAGATTACTGAGCAGGGTGAGGTTATCTCTTCCCGGTATTCGATGAAAGGCATTGCTTACCGCAGTCTGGAGCAGGCAACATCTGCGCTGATCACGGCGGCTATTCATGCCAAAACGCCGCAGACGGATCTGTACGAAGCTAAGTGGGATGAGATTATTGCCCGCATCTCTGAAGTCTCGCTGAATAAATATCAGGATCTGATCTTCCGTGATCCGGATTTCCTTACGTACTTCAAAGAGTCCACGCCGCTACCGGAGGTAGGCGAGCTGAATATCGGCTCACGCCCTTCGAAGCGGAAGAACAGCGAGCGCTTCGAGGACCTGCGTGCAATTCCTTGGGTATTCGCTTGGACGCAGAGCCGTTATCTGCTTCCGGCATGGTATGCCGCCGGAACCGGTCTGCAGAGCTTCTATGAGGGCAAGGAAGAGAATATGAAGATCATGCAGCATATGTATGCCAACTTCTCATTCTTCACGACCCTGATCGATACGCTGCAGATGGCTATTGCGAAGGCGGATCTTGTCATCGCTAAGGAATACGCCGGCATGGGTAAGAACGAGGAGGCGCGTGCGCGAATCTTCGGTCAAATCGAGGCCGAGTTCAAGCTGACCTCCGAGCTGATCCTTCAGATCACCGGCCAGCAGGATATTCTGGATAATGTTCCGGTCATTCAGGAATCCATCCGCCTGCGTAATCCGTATGTCGATCCGCTCAGCTACCTGCAGGTTCAGCTCCTCGCTGAGCTTCGCGCCCTGCGTGAGGCTGAGGGGGATGACGCTGAGCTGCTGCGCGAAGTGCTGCTCACGATCAATGGTATTGCAGCCGGTCTTCGGAATACCGGCTGATGCTTTGTGAGCACTCGCTCTGACGATCTTGATCTAAAAAGTCGGCGAAGCCGCTTTAAGGTTTTGATCTCAAAGTGGGCGAAGCCGCTTTAAGGTTTTGATTTTCAAAGTCGGCGAAGCCGCTTTAAGATTTTGAAGTCGTTGTTCTTCAACCCCGTTCGCCTCTTAGCTAGAGGAGGGACGGGGTTTTTGTCGTTCAAGGAGGCCGGGAGCCACAGGCACGGCCGAGCCCATGCCCCACCCCATTGTTGCCTGAGATATACTTTGGGCAACAAGAAAAGCTGTAGTAGGGGAACCCAGGCTGATGGAGGGGGCGGAGCGGAAATTTGGAACTGCAGGAGCGATAGCGTTCGCCTTTATTGGCAGATTTCGACCGCAGCCTGCGGTTCCAATCAGGAAATCTGCCAATAACAGCGACCGGAAGTCCAAATGTTCTGCGCAGCCCCCGACTAATCAGCCGCCAGGGGGTTCCTGCTGCGATCAGCCGCCAGCAGCCCGGCAGAAGCTTTTCCAGCACATTATATAGAAGGTAACAATACAAACCTTGATTTTTGAACACACATGATTTACGATTTAAATGCTTGTACCGTGGTCTTCGAAGAGCTGACAGTCCAAGGGCGGCAAGTCTGGGGGAGTTAACAGGTGGAGAATCTGGAAGGCAGACTGACAAAGCTCGCCCTGAAGGGTGACCAAAGGGCATTTGCCGAGCTTGTGGAACTATATAAAGACAAAATTTATCATTTGGCTTACCGTATGCTGAATAACCGTCATGAGGCGGAGGATGTTGTTCAGGAGACTTTTTTGCGCGTCTACAGAAATCTGGACAGGTATGATGATAAGCAGAAGTTCTCGACATGGATCTACCGGATTGGCACGAACCTCTGCATTGACCGGCTGCGTAAGCGGCGCCCGACCTATTCCCTGGATGCCGAGATGAACGACCAGGAGGGGATTGACGGGTATTCGATGATTCCGAGCGATAATGTGACACCGGAGACGGAACTGCTGCTCTCGGAGACACAGAGACTCATCTATGAAGCCATCGACAGCCTGCCCGTTAAGTACAGGTCGGTGATGATTCTGCGGTATCTGCAGGATTTGTCACTTCAGGAGATCGGCGATGTGCTGGATATGCCTGTAACGACGATCAAGACCCGGGTGCACCGGGGCCGTGAGTTTTTGCGTAAGAAGTTAGGACCCAAATTGTAAAAATAGATTATTTTTTATGAAACTCCTGCAGGGCAGGGACGTATGTAAGTTAAGCAAGTCTTATGCACTAAATTAGCACGTATGAAAGGATTGGCTCCTATGGAATGCAAACTGGCCGTCTCTATGATGCACGACTACCTGGATGACGACTTGCCCGACCTGCAGCAGAGGGAATTGAAGGAGCATCTTTTATCCTGTACGGAGTGCCGTGCGAGGTTCAAAGAACTGGAACAGACCGATATGCTGATGTTTTCCCTGATGCACCAGGCACCTGTGGCCTCGGAGGATATGGTTAGCCGGATTATGGATTCATTACCGAAACCCAAGAAGGAAAGAGCCTTCATCACCTGGATCAAGAGACATCCGGCTCTGACGGCGGCGTCCATGTTCATTCTTGTGATGCTGATGAGCTCCGTAACCTTTTGGAATCAGGATCGGCAGCTTGTGGTTAGAGGGGCAGACCTCGACCAGGTTGTGATCAAGGGGAATACGGTGATTGTACCCTCCGGCAAAATTATCTCCGGTGATCTGACGGTGGAGAACGGTAAGACTCAAGTCTACGGGGAAGTCAACGGGAACGTAACGGTGATCGACGGTTCTCTGTATCAGGCTTCAACCGCCCATATCTCCGGGCAAGTCAAAAGTATAGACCAAGCAGTAAGCTGGATCTGGTATAAAGTGACGAACATGTTCTCTGAAGTTGCCTACCGATAGCTAAATGTTGGTCGCTTGTAGCAGATAACTCATTTGCGCCTCTTTTTCCGGAAAGATGGCGCTTTTTTGTTGCCTGAAATTACAGGTTCTTCAATTTACCAGCCGCTAAACTTGCAACCGGAGGCGTAACGTTATAACCTAGAATAAGATTCAAACTTAACAGACAATTTACATAAACCCAGCTAATTTGAAATGACGGGGGTTTTCGGCCATGAGCTACTTTACTGACCTTACATGGAAAGAATCCATTAAAGATATAATCGATATTCTAATTGTCAGCTACATTATCTATAAAGTGCTCAATATGGTGCGCGGGACGCGGGCGGTTCAGCTGCTGAAGGGGATTCTGGTGCTGGTCGTGATCTGGGGCGGCAGTACGCTTCTCGACTTATACACGCTGAAATGGCTGATGAACCAGATGTTTACGTTCGGGGTGTTTGCGATCTTTATTATTTTTCAGCCGGAGCTGCGGCGGGGGCTGGAACAGCTGGGCCGGGGCAAGTTCTTCGGGCGGAATGCGGAGAGCGATGAGGAGATCAGCAAATTAATCGGCGAAGTGATTAAAGCCGTGAATTATCTTGCTGTCCGTAAAATCGGGGCATTGATCGTATTTGAACGGGCTACGGGGCTTAATGAATATACGGAATCAGGGATTGCCATGCGTTCTGAGGTCAGCTCGGAGCTGCTGATTAATATCTTCATTCCCAACACGCCGCTGCATGACGGGGCGCTGATTATGCAGGGAAGCCAGATTGCTGCGGCGGCCTGTTACCTGCCGCTCTCTGAGAATCCGTTCATCAGCAAGGAGCTGGGAACCCGGCACCGTGCCGCCATAGGTATCAGCGAGGTAGCAGACTCGGTGTCTGTGGTCGTCTCCGAGGAGACGGGGCAGATCTCACTGGCCATTAATGGACAAATTGTCCGGGATATCAAGGAAGAATCCCTGATCTCGAAGCTGCACCAAGAGCTGAGTGCAAGCAGCTCGCCCCTGATGGAGAAGAGCTCTGCTTTCTGGAGACGGAGGGGGAATAAAGACAATGGATAAGTGGATGAAGAATAACAACTTCAACAAGATCCTTGCCTTGGCTCTAGGGATTATTCTGTGGACCATTGTGCATGTGGATACAGCGCCAACGTACCAGACTACGGTTAATAACGAATCGAAGACGATTGAGAATGTCAAAGTGGAGATTGAAGGCTTCGACAGTGAGAAGTATGTACTGACCAAGGATGTGGATAGCGTCAGGATGGAGGTAATGGGCAAAAAGTCTGATCTGACCTATAAGTTCTCCGATGCTTATCGGGTATGGCTGGATCTGAAGGATGTGAAGCCCGGCGATAACACGCTTCCGCTGATGTATTCGACTCCGAGTGGTGTCACCCTGGAAGCTATGGTCCCGAATCAGGTGAATGTGCATATAGAGCCGCGGACGACCAAGTCTTTTCCCGTCTCGCTGAATATTATGGGAGAGCCGGCAGCAGGCTATGAAGTAGGCAGTCCTGTAATTGACCCGGAATCGGTGGAGGTTACCCTTCCGGCAAGTGATCTTGGACGGGTAGCGAAGGTGCAGGGGAAGGTGGAGCTGGACGGGCAGAATGAGACTTTTAGCGAGAAAAGGCTGAAGCTCTTCGCTCTGGATAGTAAGGGGAATGTGCTGGAGGATGCGGTCATTGAACCCTCTACAGTAGCGGTGGAAGTGCCTGTTACCCTCCCGTCCAAAACCTTGCCGCTGGACATCAGCTTCACCGGCAGTCTGCCCGGCTCACTGGTGCTGTCCAGGGTAACGCCTGAACAGGATATGGTAACGGTGTACGGCAGTGCTGAGACCCTTAAGACCTTATCCTCGTATGAGGCTGTACTGGATTTGAGCGCTATCAAGAATGCTGGTACAGAGCAGATGAAGCTGGAGCTTAAGCCGCCGGAGGGCACCGGCAAGATTGAGCCTGCGGCAATGACTGTAGCGGTCTCTGCGGCGGAGATTACCCAGCGGACCCTCTCTGCTGTCCCCATTAAGCTGGAGGGCGTCAGCAGCGGGCTGACAGCCCGTATCATAGATCCTGGAAGCGCCACTATGGATCTGACCATATCAGGTGCGCCAACGCTGCTGGATCAGCTCGACCAGGATAGTATCAGCGTAGTTGCAGATGCCGGTGGGCTTACGGCTGGCGTTTACGATGTCACGCTGCAAGTGTCGCTCCCCCGGTTCATTACCCTGCAGAATACCGCCTCGCAGCTTGTTGCGAAGGTTGAGCTGGTAGCGCCTGCTGCTCCGGCTGCGACTGCCGCGCCGGACAGCAGCCCTATCCCGACGCCTACGCCGGAGCCCAGTGCTGAGCCTGCATCCGGGGACGAGACGCTCGTAGAGCCAACCCCGGAGCATACCGGCGAGATCATAGAGGAGACCCCGACGCCGACACATATTCCGCCGGAGGCTGAACCGACGCCGCCCGCAAGCGGGAATAATGCCAACAGTACGGGCGGAACGTAATTTTCCGGTCATGTACGAGTCTATATGAGCACCTGACATACACGAATTATTGAATCATTCATACTATAATTTATTAAGCTGAAGCAGCGTATTCACAAAGGAGAAAATAAGATGGGTAAGTATTTCGGAACAGATGGCGTACGCGGGGTGGCTAACCGTGAATTAACAGCAGAAATGGCCTACAGTATTGGACGGTGCGGGGGGTATGTGCTGGCAGGAAATGTGGAAAAGCCTAAGGTGGTCATCGGGATGGATACACGGATTTCCGGTCCGATGCTGGAATCGGCACTGATTGCCGGATTGTTGTCCATTGGGGCGGATGTAATCCGTCTGGGTGTAGTCTCTACCCCGGCTGTTGCTTATATCACAAGACTGCTCCAGGCGGATGCCGGAGTGATGATCTCTGCTTCACATAATCCGGTGGAAGATAACGGAATTAAGTTCTTCGGCGGAGACGGCTTCAAGCTGACAGACGAAACAGAGCTGCGCATTGAGGAGCTGATGGATGCCGAGCAGGATGAGCTGCCGCGTCCGGTGGGAGCTGGTCTGGGCACACTGCGGGCAGATGATCAAGCGAAATATCTCTATCTGGAGTATCTAAAGACAACCATCGACCAGACCTTCAAGGGGATGAAGGTAGTGCTCGACTGTGCACACGGTTCAGCCTATGAGCTGGCACCGCGTCTGTTCAAGGAACTGGGTGCGGAAGTGATTGCCATTGGGGCAGAGCCGGACGGGCTTAATATCAATGACGGCTTCGGCTCCACACACCCGGAGACTCTGCGTGCAGAGGTGCTGCGCCATGGTGCGGATCTGGGGCTTGCTTTTGACGGGGATGCGGACCGCCTGATTGCTATCGATGAGAACGGCGACGAGGTGGACGGCGACTTCATTCTCTGCATTTGCGGGGATGCGATGAACCGTGCAGGGAAGCTGAAGGATGGCACTATTGTATCTACAGTAATGAGCAACATCGGGTTCTACAAGGCAACAGAGAAGCTGGCGCTGAATACGGCGAAGACCGCGGTCGGCGACCGTTATGTCATGGAAGAGATGCGCCGCGGCGGCTATAATCTGGGCGGGGAGCAATCCGGCCATGTGATTTTCCTGGACTATAATACTACGGGTGACGGAATTCTGACTGCGATTCAACTGGTGAATACCATGAAGTCCTCCGGCAAAAAGCTAAGCACACTGAAGTCCATGATGACTAAATATCCGCAGGTACTGGTCAATGTGCGTGTGCAGGACAAAACCAATTATCCGAACAATCCGGCCATTGAGGCCGCGATCATAGAAGTGGAAAGCAAGCTGGGCGACAACGGGCGTGTCCTGGTGCGTCCTTCGGGAACCGAGCCGCTGATCCGTGTAATGGCCGAAGGGCCGGATAAGGCGGAGCTGGATCTTTTTGTAGGGCAGATTGTTGAAGTGGTTCAGCGCGAGCTGGTGTAATCACTCACTGAAATAGCAGGAACGGTAGCCGGTGGATGGATCAATCCGATTCGTTCACCGGCTGAATTATTAATGAGGTCATGGCTGTTTGGAAAAAGTGTGAAATGGATGAAAAAGGTTTTCTTCGGCACATCGTTGCAAAAACAGTATGAGATGCATATAATAGACTGAGTGTCATTCCAGAAGGAAAGCGGGGATCGTAAGGTTATTGCAACACAAGCGCCAGAGCTTGATCTTGCGCGGGAGAGAAGGGAGGACCGGTAGCTGCGCCGACAGTGCAGGACGGTCTGAACGGATCACGGCAGATGTAAGCTGACGAGGTGGAGGTGTTCGAAATGTTCGGCGGGGACCTCCCGGTGATGCACCAGAGCCGTAAATGGAAGCGGAAAATGCGAGGGCGACCTTGCACACAACGCTTCTGTGGGTGCCAATTGAAGATGTACAAATCATGGGTATGCGCATTTGCAGGAACGCAGATGGTTCTGCCACGGCAGAGGAGAAGACTGTGCATAATCGTGACTAACGATGTAATTGACAGGTTATCATGTTGAGTGTAATGGACAACATCATATTTGCTTTTCTTCAAAACATGCCGCACGGCACGTTTCTTTCCTCATGCGCCCCTAATTACGATAAATTGGACGGAGGAAAATATAATGTGTGGTATTGTAGGATATATTGGTAATCAGAATTCGCAGGGGATCTTGGTAGAGGGTCTGAAGAAGCTGGAGTATCGCGGGTATGATTCCGCTGGTATTGCTGTGTTCACGAAGGATGGTCTGCAGGTGGTAAAAGCACAGGGACGTATGGCGAACCTGGAATCTCGTCTGGACGCGACTCCGCTGACAGGCAGTGCCGGAATCGGCCACACCCGCTGGGCAACACACGGCAAGCCATCTGATGAGAACTCTCATCCGCACACAGATAATACTCACAAATTCTCGGTAGTACACAACGGGATTGTCGAGAATTATCTGGATCTCAAGGAAGAACTGATTGCCGGAGGATGCCACTTCACCTCGGAGACAGATACAGAAGTCATCTCCCATCTGATTGCCCGTGAGTATAAGGGAGATATTGTTAAGGCTGTACAACAGGCGATTTCTTACATGCGCGGAGCGTTTGCTCTGGGTGTACTGACTGAATATGAACCGGATAAGCTGGTCGCTGTACGTCAAGCCAGTCCGCTGATTATCGGTCTTGGAGAAGGCGAGAACTTTATCGGGTCCGATATTCCTGCACTGCTGGAATATACCCGCAACGTATATATTTTGAACGACGGCGAAATGGCTGTATTGACACGGGATGCTGTCGAACTGATGACGATTGAAGGCAACTTTATTTCTCGGGAAATGATTACTGTCGATTGGGATGCCGTTACCGCAGAAAAGGGCGGTTATGAGCACTTCATGCTGAAAGAAATCCATGAGCAGCCTAAGGCTTACCGTGATACGATGCGCGGCCGCATGAACGCTGAAGGCAACAAGGTTATTCTGCCTGAGCTTAACCTGACAGAAGAACAAATCAAGAACATCCGCAATATCCAAGTGGTAGCTTGCGGGACTGCTTATAATGCCGGTCTGGTTGGACGTAACCTGATTGAGTCCCTGGTGCGTATTCCTGTAGAGAATGATATCGCTTCTGAATACCGTTACCGTTCGCCAATCGTAACTCCGGAGACACTGGTGATCGTAGTGAGCCAATCGGGTGAAACTGCTGATACTCTGGCTGCTCTTCGTGAAGGTCAAGCAAATGGAGCCCATGTGTTGGCGATCACCAACGTAGTAGGCAGCTCGATTGCCCGAGAAGCAGATAGTGTACTGGTTACGCTGGCGGGTCCAGAGATCGCTGTAGCCTCGACCAAAGCTTACACTTCTCAGCTGATCGCATTCACTTTGCTGGGTCTGTATCTGGCTGAAGTACGCGGCACACAGTCTGAATCTGAAGTGACCAAGATTTTGGCTGCTATGCAGTCTCTGCCGGAACAAGTAGAAGTGATTCTCGGTCAAAAAGACGCGATCAAAGCTTACGCTGAGCAAATCGCTGAGCACAAGCACCTGTTCTTCATCGGCCGCGGCGTAGATTACGCTGTAGCTCAGGAAGGCTCGTTGAAGCTCAAAGAAATCTCCTACATTCACTCCGAAGCCTATGCTGCGGGTGAACTGAAGCATGGTACCTTAGCCTTGATCGAAGAAGGCGTTCCTGTCATCGCTCTGGCTACTCTGGAATCCGTGCTGGAGAAGACCGTCAGCAACATCAAAGAAGTGAAGGCCCGTGGCGCCCATGTCATGGCCATCACTCACGAAGAGCACAAAGACGACCTGCTCCGCTCTGTTGATCAGGTATTCGTGATCCCTCAGACCCTGC
Source organism: Paenibacillus sp. FSL H3-0469 (assembly GCF_038051945.1). Taxonomy (NCBI): domain Bacteria; kingdom Bacillati; phylum Bacillota; class Bacilli; order Caryophanales; family Paenibacillaceae; genus Paenibacillus; species Paenibacillus sp. FSL H3-0469. The sequence goes on along the minus strand of NZ_CP150302.1, from coordinate 3,540,778 downwards.
CGCTGCTGACCGCTGCACTGTCTGTAGTTACCCTGCAGTTGCTTGCTTACTATGCGTCTCTGGCCCTGGGCCATGATGTGGATAAGCCAAGAAACCTTGCGAAGAGTGTTACTGTGGAGTAGGGGATAGGGGAAACTAAAGCTGTATAAATTAATATCCAAGAAAACTCAATTAAGAGCAGCCTGAATATTCTTTCAGGCTGCTCTCTTTTTAAACCTTGTGATATAAATAGCCCAGTTTAAATTTCATGGCAAAAATTCAAGGAATCGTCGCGAAGCAGCAGAAAGTGGGACATTTTTAAGTGTCGCAATCCCGACATGGCGTTCAGGAATTGGAGGCGTTAGAGGAATTTCAATTAGCTTACCATCATTTAATTCCTTAGTAACGTATTCCCGCATGATAAAGGTAAGGCCAAACCCGCTTTGGGCAAATTGGATAAGGAGATCTAGGCTTCCCAATTCAAACTCAGGACTTAACGTAATCCCGTTAGATGCAGCATACTCATCCAGAAAATTTCTCGTGCTTCCTCCTGGTTCAAGCAGTAACAAAGGGTAACGATGAAGTTCCTCCAAAGGTAATGGTTTGTCTGCTAAAGCCGCATACTCTTGATTACCAACAAGGCAATCCTGCTGTGTTGAACTGGTACGGAAATCGATCTTAGCATCAAACACAGGCAAGTTCACAACTCCGAAGTCAATTTTACCTTCCTTCAAAAGTGTGAGGGTCTCAGGTGTTGTCCGATTAGTGACGCGGATCCTGACTTCTGGATATTGTTTGTGGAATTGTTCAAGGTGCGGCAACAGAAAATGCTTGCATAGCGTATCACTTGCTCCGATGTTAATTTCCCCATAAGACAACTCTTGCATCTCCGCAATTTTCTTCTCACCAATTTCGATAAAATGCATGGCTTGCTCCACAAAATTAAAGAGTACTTCACCTTCAGCGGTTAGCGTAACCCCTTTTGTCGTACGGAAAAACAGTTGCCCGCCGAGGCCCCTTTCTAGCTGTTTAAGTGTATGGCTGACCGCAGGCTGGGTGATATGGAGTTTCTCTGCAGCCTTGGTCAAACTCCCTAATTTTGCTGTCCAATAAAAAACGCGATACCATTCCATATTGAATTCCATAGTCATTACCTCAATTTATGTTAGTCATTATTAAATTCAATTTTACTAATGCCTGTCTTTCAAATTATAATAACCGCTGTAAGGGATTACAAGCGGTGGAGGCGAATGAATTTGACGGTTACAGCAATTGTAGGAGCGAATTGGGGAGATGAAGGAAAGGGCAAAATGACGGATGTGCTTTCCGCAAAATCATCTTATGTGGTCCGTTATCAAGGTGGAAGCAATGCGGGGCATACGATTATCAACGATTACGGAAAATTTGCGTTACACATGCTGCCTTCGGGGGTTTTCTATCCAAACGTCACGAATGTAATTGGCCCTGGAGTAGCGCTTGATGTAGAGTCTTTTATGAGGGAAAGGGAAGAACTGCTTGCCCGGGGTGTGCCAGAACCTTGTTTACGTGTGTCAGATCGAGCCCAAATCGTTCTTCCAATCCATCGTCTATTTGATGAACTGGAAGAGGAGCGGCTAGGTTCACGCAGTTTTGGGTCGACAAAACGCGGAATCGCACCCTTTTACGCTGATAAATACGCAAAGCTTGGAATTCAAGTGTCAGACTTGTACAATGAGGAGCGGCTCTTTTCACGCTTACAACAATCGCTGGAGACTAAAAATGTGCTGCTAGTGCATATGTACGGGCGACAACCGGTTCAACCCGAAGAGTTGATGCCGGAATTAGTAAGCCAAGGAGAAAAACTTCGGCCATTTGTTTGCAACACCACTTCAATGCTCCACGAAGCCTGCGAAAATGGTGATTCCATACTGTTAGAAGGTCAACTGGGGGCACTTCGAGATCCTGACCACGGCATTTATCCTTTTTCTACATCTTCTTCAACACTTGCAGGTTTTGCTCCAGTAGGTGCTGGGTTGCCTCCATCTGCGATTACGAGGGTATTGGCAGTAGTAAAATCGTATTCAAGCTGCGTTGGCACGGGTCCCTTTGTATCCGAATTAGATGGAGTGGCGGCAGATGAATTAAGACAGCTCGGGGGGGATGCGGGGGAGTATGGCGCAACCACTGGCCGCCCTCGTCGTGTCGGTTGGTTCGACGCTGTCGCAACCCGTTACGGCTGTATGGTACAAGGTGCAACCGAAGTCGCATTAACGAATCTGGACGTACTCGGATATTTGGAAACCATCCCAGTCTGTACAGGTTATGAACTAGAAGATGGAACAATAACTGACCAATTTCCAGTGAGTGCTAAGTTAGATAAAGCAAAGCCGATTCTGCAGCATTTTCAAGGTTGGAGATGTGATACATCTAATGCAAGATCTTATGATGACCTGCCAGATGCCGCGAAGCATTATGTTGAGTTTATTGAATCAGCAATTAATGTGAAAATCACGTACGTTTCTGTAGGGCCAAGACGTGAACAGTTAATAGTGAGGAACATATAAAACATTCTAATTAGCAATTGGATGCCAATTTAAGGATCGGCCGCTATAAAAAGAAGCACAGAGTCTGTTTAAACTCTGTGCTTTTTGCATATCTATAGGCCATTTGTCTTTTATGAACTTGCAGTTATTCCGTTTTCAATGAAGGAAATGTAGCCGGATTCGCCCCTAACGATCTATAAATTTCAAATACTTCAGCATCCGCGTCAACATAACCGCACTCTCAGCACGGGTGACCGGAGCTTTAGATGAAAAGTCCACGGCTTCGGAATACTTCAGGAGACCCGCCTCCAGCAGCATCGATACAGGCTGTGCCGCCCAAGGAGCGAGGCCGGTTGTGCCGGCCAATGTTTCTGGAGTGAGTCCGGTTATCTGCGGGATCTTTCCGGCGATGTTCAAGGCACGGGCGATCACAGCGGCTAACTGCTCGTGCGTTAACCTGGCATTTGGCCGGAATGTACCGTCCTCATATCCCGTCATGAGTCCTGCCTCCAGGGCTGTTTCAACAGCCGCAGCATACCAGGCACCGGAAGGGACATCTGCAAAAGAGTGGACCGCCCCGGACTCCATCAATCCCAGGGCACGCACCAGCAGCGCAGTGAGCTCCGCACGAGTCAAGACGGTATCCGGTGAGAATGTGGCCCGGCTTACGCCTTGCATAATCCACTTGTTAGCCAAAAGCTGAATATCTTCCTCGGCCCAGTGCCCGGCGGTATCAGCGAAGGAGCGACGGGTTGCAATTGCCGCAAACAAGCCGTTATGCGGTGAATGAATGATCGCTTCACCCGCAGTTGCGCCAAACAGCGCAGGTACAAAATGGACACTGCTGTTTTGATCTACCCTGACAACCGCAGCTGGAAGCGGGTCAGCGGGGGAGGGAAGCGGCAGCGACTTATTCAAATACATATTTGTGGATCTGTTGTTTAGACTCTCTACAGGCTTCCCGTTTCTCTCCATTGAGAAAGCGACAGGGCTTCCGGTCAGCTCCGCTCCCTGGTTCGCAAGGACGGCGCTTAGTGCTTCCTCCTCAGCCGCAGTAAGCCAAGAGATGCCCAGGGTCACGATGGAGCCGGAATCCAGCGCAGGCATAAGACCGTTGAGCCGGCGCAGAGGCAACCCATGCTCGGCTCCGTTTACTGCAAAAGTGATGGCTGGGTCATCTGGACCGGTGCCGGATCCTTCTTTGGCAGCAGCAGAAGATCCCAAATGGTTCGCAGGCACACTTGCAGCTGAGGCCAGCTTCAGCCTGTTGAGCACTGCTTCTGCCGGGAGGTCAAGAAATACTGCAGAATAGCTGTTCGTCTGGAATTCGATACGAACTTCATTTTGAGCAGCGAGTGCTTGAGCCAATATCGCAGCATCCGGCTTCAAGCGGATCGCCGACTGCCCGCCTTGGGTTATCTCCCGCGACATCGTGACCAGAACGCCTTGGCCGTTGATGGTCAGCAGAACCTTAGCCGGGTCAACTGTGGCTGCGGGGCTAGCCGGAGCCGAACCAAAGTCCGGAGTTGGTTCCGGCGATGACGTCGGTGTCGGCGACGATGATGCTGTCGGTGACGGTGACGGTGACGGTGTTGGTGTTGGTGTTGGTGTTGGTGTTGGTGTTGGTGTTGGTGTTGGTGTTGCTGTCTGTGACGGTGTTGGTGTTGCTGTCGGTGACGGTGTCGCTGTCGCTGTTGGTGTTGCTGTCGGTGTCGCTGTCGCTGTTGGTGTCGCTGTTGGTGTTGGTGTTGGTGTCGGTGACGGTGTCGGTGACGGTGTTGTTGTCGGTGTCGCTGTCGTTGATGGTGTTGTTGCCGGTGTCGCTGATGGTGTCGGCGACGGCGTTGGCGAAGGTTCCGGCTCAGGCGTCTTGCTTGAAGTGAGCATAATCCTTCCTGTATCTGCTGTTTGCCCTTCCACAATCTCGATGCTCTGTGTGAAAGTGTGATAACCCGCTGCTTCTATCATTAACATGTGTGTGCCAACCGCAATATGATCCAGTCTGAAATGACCTTGCAAATCGGTCTGTTTGAGGGTGCCGTCAAGCGATACCGAGGCGCCTGCGATCGGGTCAAGTTCAGAGTTGTACACTGAGCCTGTCACGCTGCCTGTTGCAGATTCGACGGTGAGAGATGCCTCAGCCGTCAGACCGTTTGATGCGGTGGCGACAATAACTGCTTGACCGGGACTCAGGGGATGTATTTCACCGCTAAGTTCGTCTACCTCCGCTACTGCAGGATCAGTGGATCTCCAGGTCACCTCTTTATGGGTGGCGGAGTCCGGCTTCAGAATTGGAGTAAGCTTTACCGGCGCTCCGCCGGCTGTCAGAAGAAGGGATGACGGCTCAAGCGTGATGCTGCTAACCGGGATCTCCTGCCGAATATGCGCAGTCTCCAGCACTAAACGCTGCCAGGCTAGAATGTGTCCTTGTCCGTTTATCTCATACAAATCTACAGTCATTCCCGGCTGTACACCAGAAAGATCGGAGCCGGGGATATATGGGGCCGCACCTTCCGGGAGGGAGCTGTCCAACAGAGGAGGATCATTTTCCGCCCGGTTCAGCATATATGCAAAGGAGCTGCCAGCCTCCTGCGGTACCACCTCAATGGCTGTCGTGCCGATCGCAGTACCTGGCTGGAGCGCTACATTCAGCTCCAGTGCTGGTCTTTTTACCTCAAGCTGGAGCGAGCGTACAGCCGTTGCCCCGCCGGCATCCATCGCCGTTATTTTAACAGTGTAGGTGCGATTGTCCGAAAAACCGGCTGTCGGGGTACCCTGCATTTCGCCTGAAGCGCTCAAACTCATGCCCTCGGGAAGCCCTGAAGCGCTCCAGGTCAGCCCGGCATGTGCGCCGTCATAACCGGCAAGCGCATAGGAATAAGGCTTATTATGCACGGCATAAGGGAGCGTCTCTGTTAAGACTTCGGGGCGGAAGTAAGGGTATCCATCGTTTACCTTTGAGTTCATATTCCAGATATGCCCGAAATCCCAGCCCATGTAAGTCGTTTGCAGCTTCATCTCGGCGGTTGTTTTTGCGGTAGCCTCTCGGATATCCGATTCATAGAAACTTTCTATCCCGACAGTCATCCCGGTAGTATTCGTATCGAAGTAAGAACTAGATACATCTGTCCGTGTCACATAAGCTGCAATGCCCGCTCTGCCTGTATAAGTAGTTCCGGGATAATCAGAAGCTATGATCCCACGGGAATAAGTATGTTTTATAGTGTTTCTATCTTCTGGAAAGCCGATTAAATAGGCGCTAACTCCGGCGGTGAACAGAAAACTACTTCCGTCATACTCTGTGTTGCGGACCGGACCGCTGGAATAGGAGTCAATGATGGAGGAAGCGACAAGATGTCCGGCAATCCCGCCGCTGTACCTGTTGGCTCCCGGGCCGACGGTGACAGTGGCATCCGAGGAGCTTCGCTCAATGGTTGCCCGCTCCAGTATCCCTGTAATTCCGCCGGCAGAAATAACCTGATTCGGATTGCGGGGAAGAATACTGGTTACACTGCCTTTCGTATAGGCTCTCTCGATGCTTCCCCCGGACAGAAGTCCTGCTACTCCCCCTGTAATGGAGCCGCCCCTGATATTCAACTCCAGACTAAGGTTGCGTATGCTGCCGTTGGCTTCGCCGAAGAAACCGGCGTAGACGCGCGTGTAGCCGTCGATGGTGACCCCTTTTACAGAGTGCCCTTGCCCGTCAAAAACTCCGCTAAATGGAGCATACTCATTACCGCCAAAAGGAATCCAGGACACGCCGGACAGGTCGATGTCCTGGAGCAGCCGCAGATTCTTGTCTACATATTGCTCCTGGTGCTGATCGATATAGACCAGATGCTCCGGGGCGGATAATTCTACCCAGCCTTCTATCACCGGCGGTATAGCTTGTAGGCTGTCCGCAACTACATTCATACCGTCTGCAACGGTTCCAGCCGAAAAAACGGGCGATGTACACAGCCCCGGCTGTCCGATAAGCATCACGCCCACAAGCAAGGCGGCTATCTTTGATTTATGTATTCTCACTTCTTTTTCCCCTTTCATAGCGCTGCTGATTAGATCAAATTATAGTATATTTAAATTCATAGATTGTTCCGATTATGTTTCAAATTTAATTCAAACGGAAAGTAGCGTGCAGTAATGAATAATCCTTCAGCGGGGCCCAGTTCACATTCTCAGCGGATTGTTGGCGGTACCCGGGAAATCCGGGCATTGTCCGATTGGCTGGAAACGCCTGGGGAGGGTATGCAAATTTTTGCGGTATCCGGCATTGGCGGCATCGGCAAAACAACACTGCTTACAAAGCTGGCGGCGGAGGCCCGCGGGGCGGCCGTGCGTGTGCTGTGGGTGGACGGGCAGCTCTGTCTGCATACGCCAAGGGATGTGCTGGCTTATCTGGACATGAGCCTGGAGACGGAATACGGCAGGGTGCGTAAGGCGGACGATACGCTGCTTGCCCATGTTGTAGCAGAATTGTATCGTGAGCGTACGGTTATTATTATGGATAACTGCGAGTCGTTGGCCCGGACCGAGAGCTGGCTGCTGGCACAGCTGTTTCCTCTGTTAAAGGATTCTGCGTGCCTGCTGGTGATGGCGTCGAGAACCGGACTGCCGCTTCACTGGTATACGGACCCTATGTGGTCGAACAGGATTCAGCGCTTTCCGCTGGAGCTGTTTACCCGGGAGCAAATTTATGAATACCTGCAGGACAGCGGTCTCCCCGACCGGCTGCAGCAGGATATTGCCCAGAGGTCGGAAGGGCACCCGCTGCTGCTTGCACTGACCACAGACCTGATGAGGCGCGAAGGAACGGATCCAATGGAAAAGGCAGTACAACTGCCTAGAATCCTGAGTGCAGAGCTGCTTCGGGAGGCCGCTGACCCGTACATGTATGAGGCTCTGCAGCTGCTGTCGCTGTTTCCCGCCGCAGATCAGACGATGCTTAACCGCCTGATGAAGCATCCGCTCCAGGCAGCGGAATATACGGCGCTTAGCAAATTGTCATGCGTCCGGATGGTTCCGGCCGGGCTTGCCTTACATCAGGTGGTAGGCCGGATCCTGAGAGACGACTATAAGCAGCGTGATCCCGGAGAATATAATACAATGCGCCGGCTGGCGTTAAAACTGCTGATCGAGCAATATTCGTCCGCAGACCAGCTGCGCCGAATGCAGTTTGCGGCCCATGCACTGGAGCTGTACCGTGAGCAGCTGCCTGCAGCTCATCAGTATGTTGATTTCTCGGGTGTTCATGGACAGGAGCAGAAGCAAGGTTTTTGTCCGGAGGATTTGCCGTATTTGCACCGTTATTTGGAGGTATCTTTATCGCGGTCCGACTGGCAATCCGAACTGGTGCAGGCCGGAGAGCATCACCGTCTGCTTGATGATATTGCGGAGTTGAGTCCAATGAGCATTCTGGTCACCAGAAATACTGACGGTATTCCGCTGGCTTTCTCTGCCGGGCTGTGGCTGCACTCAGAAACGATGCCGCTGCTGGAACAGTACGCTCCGCTATATCTCGAAATGCTGGGTAAAGAGGCTGAGCAGCTGCGAACGCTGTCATCCGAAGCGGCGGATACGATGTGTATGCTGCTGGCCGCGGTCAACGTGGATCAGTCCTTTTATCGGCCGGAGGAGTTAGGCGCCCTGCTGTTCCAATCATGGATGGTCGAGACAACAAATGGATGGCGGGCGATTATCGCGACAGAGGACCCGCAGCTGCATATGTTGCTTCCGTTGTCCGGTTTCCAGCCCAAACAACCCCAACCGCCAGATCGGCTTCAGCCGGGTATGGTCGTATGGGAGCTGGACTTCAGGCAGGCGTCTTTCGACCGGTGGGTGGAGCGGGTGATTTTGCAGCAGGAACAACAACAGGAGCTGGCGGCAGAGATCCCTCCCGTGCCGTGGGACCAGGTGAGAAGCCTTCTTCAGCATCTGTATAACGATAATCTTCTACGTTCTTTGCCGATTCTGGTGGCGACGGGGATGAATGGAGCGGGGATGAGGGACCTGATGCAGAACATATTAACGGCAGAGCCGCCGCCTTATCCGCTCACAGAACTGGAGCAGCATATCTTGCGGGAGAGCTATTTGCGTAAAAATCACCGGAAATCTCAACTTGCAGATGCTTTTCATATGAGCCGAACGACCTTTTACCGCCATACCCGGCAGGCGTTGGAGCATCTGGGCCATGTGTTGGCCGGGAAACTAAACGGGTAGGCGGCCACGATCTGTCCGAAACGGTATGAGCCAGTAACATTTTTAGCAAAATCCTGCAATAAATGCAGCAATACTGGCCAATAAAAGCGGAATATGCTGAAATTATGCACGAAATGCAACAAATCCAGCGCTAACTTACTCTAACCACCAGAATTTGTGCAAATAATGCAACATTGCTCCACAGCCAGTAACAGTTATATAGAAATCCTGCAATATGTGCAACAATGCTGCTCTATACAAGCGGCCGGTGAGAGAGAACTCTTAGAATTGGCCAGAGAATGGAGCCGTTATTTTTTAATTTTTAAAAAGGGGGTCGAGTTGGGATGAAAAAGCCGTTATACTCGTCTAACTTCATCATTAGAAACGCAGTCTTCGACGATATCGGCCTGCTTCGCGATATTTATCGCCGTGCTTCGCTGAGTGTTGAGGCTGACCGGGATCTCTTCGCCGCTCATCCTGAGTGGCTCGTGTGGGACGACAAGATGTTGCCGTTCACACGTGTCGCTGCTGTTAACGGGCGGGTCGTCGGCTTTGTGTCAGCACGCCCTGCCAACGGCTGCCTTGAGCTAGAGGATCTGTTCACAGATCCTGAATGGATACGCCAAGGTGTTGCGAGTGCCCTGATCCAAGATATTGCGCTCCGCGATGTACGTGTAGAGGTGACCGCTGGCCCGCAGGCTATAGAGTTTTACGAAGCCGCCGGATTCATCGCTAACGGCTTCGCTTACACAGAGGGCGGACCGGCCCACCGGATGTATCTCGATGTCACACGTGAAGGACCTTGATGTCCTTAGAATGAGGGGTGTAATTCAATGAATCGAAGACAACGGGACAAGTTTATTCCTTCCACCTGGATTATTGCCGCCAAACAATCAGGAGTACACGCCTATTATGTCCTCTATGCCATTGACTGGAAACGCGGAGGCCGGCTGAGTTGGGAAGGCTGGGATCAGCTAGAGGACCTGCTGCAATTTCATATCCCTATCAAACGAAAGGCCGGAGGACGGAAAACTTCTTCCCAGCCTGCCGCCAAAATCGCAAAACATGCGCTCTTTTTACATCTGAATGAAGCACAGTTCGAAGAACTGGAACGGCTCTTTTATCAGCCATTTTCGAAGAAAAGATGGAGAGTGTTTATTCAAATCCACGACACGAAGAACGTAATGTCTGCTTTTGTTTGTCCATAGCGGGCAAAAATATCGTCTGCAGCCCGATAATTTCACTTGCCACTTCGCTATTTCGCTGAGCCCAGCAGCCCCTGAACATCGGCCACCGGCGGTCTCCCATACTGGCGGGCGTATTCGCGGCTGAATTGGGAGGGGCTCTCATAGCCTACACGGAAGGCGGCATCGGAGGCTTGGAGCGATTCGGTCAGCATGAGGCGGCGGGCTTCCTGCAAGCGGATGACCTTCTGGTATTGCAGCGGGCTCATGGCGGTGACACGCTTGAAGTGCTTGTGGAAGGCGGAGGTGCTCATATTTACAGACTCAGCCAGTTGTTCAACGACAAGGGATCGATCGTACTGCTTAGTGATCACTTGGATGGCCTCAGCAATCCGGTGCGCATGGCTGCCGATGATGGCGAATTGATGCAGGTGTGCGCCTTGGTCACTTTGAAGAACGCGATAGAGAATTTCGCGGATCACGAGCGGGGACAGAATGGCAATATCCTGAGGCGCGTCGAGCAACTGGATAAGCCGTACGATGGCTTCAAGTAAGGGCTCAGAGGTGCGGGCAACCGTTATGCCAAGGGAGGTTTCACCCGGAGCAAGGGGGGAGTCTGCCATTTCTTTTACAATTTCGAGGATAGTGCCTGGGTCGAAGCTTAGCTTGATGCCCAGAAAAGGATGCTCAGACGTAGCCCCGGTAATTCTCCCGTTAATTGGCAGCTCGACAGAGGTCACCAGGTACGTTGACGGATCGTAATGAAATGTCTCACCCGACAGGGTGGCTGCTTTGGCTCCTTGGGCAACCACGCAGATCGATGGCTTATAGACAGACTCCAGCGGTTCGGCTGCATCTGTGGCGTGCATCAACTGCAAGGAAGGAATGAGCGTCTGGCGGGTGCCTGCCGATGGAGCATGGCGAAGGATCAGCGCAGCCAATTGCTGTAAAAGTGGCCCGGTCCGCAATGAATCGTCCAAGTTGAAAGCCTCCTTTTTCCGTATTCACGGGGTTTGTTGTTAATCATAACGAGTTGAAGAGAAATAGGCAAGAAGTGAACAGGTCTGTTATAACGGGATGTTCTTCGCTTGATTTACAATGAATTCATAAGGCCAACAGATCATCATCCGGCCTAAGCAAACTTAAGGAGAGTGGTCCTAATGAGTCAGAACGGAAAAGTAGCCATCGTCACAGGTGCATCACGGGGGATCGGAAGACAAATCGCCATTCAATTGGCTGGATCAGGGATTAAAGTAGCTGTTAATTATTCATCTAATCGTGGAAAAGCGGACGAGGTCGTGCAAATCATTAAGGAGTCCGGCGGGGAAGCGGTAGCCGTTCAAGGTGACGTAAGTAAGGTCAGTGAGGTCGAAGCGCTTTTCTCGGAGACAATCGGGCAATTCGGGCGTGTCGATATTGTGGTGAATAATGCCGGAATTATGGACTGTGTGCCTATCGCAGATGTAACGGAGGAGATGTTCGACCGGCACTTTGCAGTAAATGTAAAAGGTACGTATTTCGCTTGCCAGCAAGCGATGAAGCATATGGAGCGGGGCGGAACGATTATCAACTTCTCGACCTCTGTATCGGGCGCGATGCTGCCGACCTATAGCGTATACGCCGCAACCAAAGGGGCAGTCGAGCAGTTAACCCGCCAGTTAGCGAAGGAATTCGGGGTGAAGGATATCGTCGTGAATTGCGTAGCACCCGGGCAGGTATCGACGGAGTTATTCCTGAACGGGAAATCCGAGGAGCTGGTGGATTCCTTCCGGCGGATGAATGCTTTTGGACGGCTTGGGGAGCCGGAGGATATTGCCAATGTGATCGACCTGCTCGTCAGTGACAAAGCCCGCTGGATCACGGGGCAGACGATTCGCGTCAACGGCGGGTTTAACTGATCCAGCGGAGAGTTCCTCCCTCTATCGCCTATGGTTTATAATGGGTGAAAAGGAGGGGAAGAATTGAATAAAGGTATGTTGCTTGTTCTAAATGGAACCTCAAGCTCCGGGAAGACGTCCATCTCGGCTGAGGTTGTAAAGCAGAAAGAGATTCCGTTTTATCATGTTTCGATTGATGATTTTTTCATGAATTACAATGATTTCATTAATCATAAATTCCCGGATGAGCCAGTACGCGAAATCGACCATCAGGTGGTCTCGGATATCCTGGATGATTCCATCTGCTCCGTGTTCTATTCAACGATTAAGCTGTTAGCGGAAATGGGATTCAATGTCATCGTGGATACCGTATTCGACAACGACAAGAGATTTAATGAGTTTTTGGATCATTTTGCCGGCCGGACTACGTTATTTGTTGGCGTCCTATGCTCCCGGGAAGAGCTCATCCGAAGAGAGCAGGCCAGAGGGGACCGGCAGATTGGACTGGCGGATGCCCAGTTCGACATCGTGTATTGTTTTGATGAATATGACCTTGAAGTGAACACGGAAGAGCAGACTCCGGCAGAATGCGCAGAGGCAATACTAAGTTTCATTAAGTGCAATAAGGAGTATTCGGCGTTTCAGAAATTGCGTAAAAGGAGCCGCCCATGAACCTTGAGATCATCATCAATCTCCTGATCGAACCGCATGAAGTACCAGTGTTAAGGGAACTCGTGGGGTGGGAGGGCAGGCAGGCGGATTACCCTGCTGTATTCGAGCGCTGCAACTTCTGGGCAGGCGTGAGGGATGAACAAAGCCAGCAGCTAATAGCGTTCGGTTATGTTGCTGGAATGGGCTTGCAGCATGGCTATATGGAGGACATCCTCGTGCATCCTGAATTTCAGAGGAAGGGATTGGGGCAAGCCCTGGTAAAGAGATTACTTCAGGAAGCGGAGCATGTCGGGTTGGAGATTGTAACCCTGACCTACGATACCAAGCATACGTCCTTTTACACCGGATGCGGATTTACCGCTTGTGCAGGAGGCGTCTGGAGGAGACAAGGCTGAACCAAGCCGGGAGCACAGATAGAACGCTACTGACATAACGTTGTCAGGAAGGGTGGGTATAATGAAGACTATATTAACCTACAAACGCGAATATTAGGAGGCTATATTATGTCAGTCATTGGACCCGATTTCATCTCACTTCAGGTGAGCGATCTTGAAGGCTCTGCTGAATTTTATCAACACTATCTTGGACTCATCCGTTCACAGGCGGGCCCGCCTCATGCGGTGGTTTTTGACACCAAGCCTATTGCATTTGCACTTCGTGACCTCCTGCCGGGAGTCGAACTCAGTAAGGGGACTCAGCCTGGACTTGGTGTTGCGCTATGGCTCTATGCTCCAGATGCGCAAGACATTCACGATAAACTCGCAGCAGCAGGCGTGAAAATTACATCCGAACCCATCGACGGCCCCTTCGGACGTACCTTTACCTTTGCTGATCCGGACGGTTACCTGATTACTCTGCATAGTAAAGGCTAATCCGCAACATAAGATGACAGTGTTTCTGCACTGATGTGCTCCCCATATGGTAGACAGGTGAGATAATAAAGCCTGTTGCTGTATGGGGAGTTTTTGTTTGACTGAATTCTATTTGCATAGAGAAATCAGATGCGTGAGAGTGTTTTGTGGTGAATTATTTAAGAGGAGGAAATATTATGATAAAAAAATGGACAATCGCATTGATTTCATCAGCATTTCTTATGCTACCTTTAACACCTGGGTCTAGTTATGCGGCAGAGGCACAAACATCTACAACGATTAACAATGGTCAAATAAACAACGGCCGAGTCTTAATCCCCTTACGTGCTGTCTCCGAAAATCTTGACGCAAGCGTGGAATGGTTTCAAACAGATAAAGTTGTTAAAATCAAAACCGGGAATTCGACGATATGGCTTGCAGCAAATTTCAAACGTGTGATTATTGAATCTGCTCCCTCAAGTGAAGCTCCAGATACACCAGCACAGAAATATGTCGATTTGGATACTGCTACACAAGTCATCAATGGAACCACTTATGTTCCTCTTCGTTTTGTTAGTCAGTCGTTAGGGGCAACGGTAATGTGGAACCAACTGTCTAAACAAGCTACAGTAACAATGGGCAACAAAGGATTGGTTGTTCATATGGAGACCCCGTCTATTCAAATTCCGGAAAAGAATAAAATTTCTGAAGCACGTTTGAAACTTCTATCTGATAAATTAAATCAAGCCTCAAATGTATCTTCAATTAAGAGTGTAAATTCAACCTTTAAACCGTACTTTACGGATAAATTAATTAAGTCTATTACTCAGAACAAAGGATTGAAAACAGCGGGTACTTATGAAACGCCTGTCACTTCACCTATTTATACCAGTAAGAATTCTGCCACAATTTCACAATCTGTAATAGTAGCGAATGGTCTTACAGGTGAAGATCAATATGCAGAGGATCGGACAGTCTCGCTAATATTCGCGAACGGAACTTGGAAGGTGGACAGCGTCACTAAGGGTTCTAGAGTTCTGATTTCGGGATTCTCTGATTATTATCCTCAGTAAACAAAAGGGGTGAGGCATTTGAGTCCTGGGATAAAGTGGTCAGCCTTTTTCTTATCCCTGCTGGGCATTGGACTAAGTTTTCTGTTTCTGTTTGCTAACCCATACAGTGATCAGGCGGCATCCAGCAGCACACAAGTGATTGTGCTTCTCATGCTCATAGTACCTTCAGCCTTCATGACCATTTCAATCTGGCTTGGTCTTCGCGTGTTCATGGCCATTTCTTGGATCTGGCTGGCACCCTATTCATTCTACTTGGCAATGGCATCCATTCCGAGCATTTGGAACGTATTTTTTCTGATTCTATTGGTTCAATTCGTAGCTACCATTGTAGTACCAATACGTTCCAAATGAACATAAGCCCCCGCCTCTTGTCTTTTCTAACACCACTGTGTTATCTTAGGATATATTTTCAGGGAGCATACAGAAGAGGTGAAGCACCATGATTATCCGGCAGATTTTCAATAACAATGTCATTCGGGCTGAAGATCAGGTCGGACATGAATACGTTGTCATTGGGAACGGGTTAGGCTTTAAGAAGAAGCCGGGCCAGCGGGTCGAAGAGGAACGGATTGAGAAGACCTTCATGCTGAAGCCCGAGAAGGTACCCCGCAAATTGATTGATCTGATCGGTGAGACCTCGGCTGAATATTTCTCGCTGGCCGATGAGATTATTGCCTATGCCAAGGCCGATATGGGCGACATCTTCAATGACAATATATATATCACGTTAATTGACCATATTCATTTTGCGATTGCCCGCTACCGGAAGTCGATGAATCTGAAGAACGCGCTGTTCTGGCAGATCAAGCGGTTCTACCCCAAGGAGTTCGCTATTGGCGTACACGCGCTGAGTCTGATCCACAAGCACTTTGACATCGAGATGGATCAGGATGAGGCGAGCTTCATTGCGATGCACTTCGTGAATGCCCGTCAGGATGGGCAGGAGATGCAGCGGACGGTCGAGGTGACCAAGGCGATGAGCGATATCTTTGGTATTCTGGCGGACGAATATCAGGTCAAGCTTAACGAGAATTCGTTCAACTACTCCCGGTTCCTCACTCATCTCCAGTATTTCCTCCAGCGTATGATCAGCGGGGAACAGGAGCGGTCCGCATCCGGCGACAATTTCCTGTACGACCAGATTAAGGTGAAATTTCCGCAGGCTTTTGCATGTACGAATAAGATTAATCATTACCTGGAAGAGACCTACGGGAACGCCATGTCCATCGACGAGAAGGTGTATCTGACGATTCATATTCAGCGGGTTACTTCAAGAGATATGAACCCGTTGGATTAAAAAGGAAGCAAGAAAGGGCTTGCAAACGATTACCTAATCCGCTATATTGGAGTCACAACTTAAATCTAAGGATTGTTACTGCTGAAGCAGGCGATACCTAAACGAGATGTGGATCACACCGGTGTGATCTACAACTTTCGTTTAGGTTTTTTTTATGCCCATTTTTGGCAGTATAGCAAAGGAGAATCAGCATGGATAACAAAAAAATGTCAGAAGACATCATCCGTCTCGTCGGCGGGGAGCAGAATATCAACGATCTTGTCCATTGTGCCACCCGGCTGAGATTCAGCCTCAAGGATAACAAGAAGGCCGAGCGGGAGACGCTGGAGAAGCATCCGGGCGTCATTACCGTGGTGGAGAGCGGGGGGCAATTCCAGGTTGTCGTGGGAAGCAATGTAGCGAATGTGTACGCCGAAATTGTCAAAAATACCAGCTTCCTGTCTAACACATCCACCGATAATCAGAATTCCGGCCAGAAGACTTCGGCGGTATCAAAGGTGTTCGAGGTTATCTCCGGGAGCTTCTCGCCGCTGATTCCTGTAATGGCCGGATCGGGGATGCTTAAGGCGCTGCTGACAGTGCTTACGCTGCTGGGCTGGATGTCCGATTCAGGCGATGCCTACAAGATTCTGTCTGCGGCCGGTAATGCCGTGTTCTACTTCCTGCCGATCTTCCTGGGAATTACCCTGGGCATCAAGTTAAAAGCGAACCCTTACGTAGCAGGAGCAATAGGGGCGGCGCTAATGGAACCGAACTTTACGGCGATGCTGGAGGGAGATGGCGGTCATTCCTTCTTGGGAATTCCGGTGGTCATGGTCAGTTATGCCTCCAGCGTCTTCCCGATCTTCATTGCGATTAGCATCTACGCCTTGCTGGATAAGCTGCTTAAGAAGATTATCCACAAGGACCTGCAGATCTTCATGGTGCCGATGCTCTCGCTGATGATTATGGTTCCGCTGTCGGTGATTGCCTTCGGTCCATTCGGTACAAGTGTCGGCGACTGGATCGCTTCCGGCGTGACCTGGCTGATTGGCGTAAGCGGCATCCTGTCGGGGATCGTGCTTGGCGGGGGCATGACCTTCATGGTTGTGTTCGGACTTCACTGGGGCTTCACTCCCATCACGCTGCAAAATATTGCGAACGGCGGTGACCCGATTGAAGCCATGGCTTCAGCAGCGGTATTCGCCCAGATCGGGGTAGCCTTCGGGATCTTCCTGCGGGCCAAGAAAGACCGGAACCTGCGGAGTATCGCCGCCTCTTCCGGGATTACCGGACTGCTGGCCGGGGTCAGTGAGCCGATTGTGTACGGCCTGATTCTCCGCTACAAGCGGGTGATTCCGATCGTCATTATTGCCGGGGCGCTCGGCGGCGCGATTAACGGACACTTCGGTGTGCTGTATACGGCGTATGTGTTTCATAATATTTTCTCGATTCCGGTGGAGCAGCCGATGTCGATCTTCATTGTCTCGATGGTTGTGTCCATGGGGACAGGGCTGCTGCTGACCTGGCTGTTCGGATATGAGAGTAAGGGGAAGATTGAAGCTTCCGCTCCGGATGCAGTTATAGAACCCATTCAGCCGGACAACCTGGTAACACCAGTGGTGGACTTGAAAAAGGAACTGATCTTCAGCCCGCTTACGGGCACAGCCTTCCCGCTCAGTACCGTTCCCGATGAGGCCTTCTCTACCGGAGCGATGGGCAAAGGGCTGGCGATTGATCCGGTGATTGGAGAGGCGGTTGCTCCTGTAGACGGGACCGTAACCTCGATCTTCCCGACAGGCCATGCCATTGGCATCACGTCCGCCGCCGGAACTGAGCTGCTGATTCACATCGGCATTAATACCGTCGGGCTAAAAGGCAAGCATTTCACACCAATGGTCAAGGAAGGCGACCGGGTGAGCCAGGGCGATCTGCTAATCCGGTTCGATCTGGAGCAGATCCGGGCAGCCGGGTATCAGACCATTACGCCGGTTATCGTCACTTTAACACCCAAAGAGGTTGAAGTTTTTGAGACAGACCAGCAGCAGATTGAGCAGAACGAAGTGATTTTGACATTAGTGGGTTAATCGAAGACAGAGGAGGAATAAGGTATGCTGCACAAACAACTTCACGCTTTTCCAGAGAATTTCTTGTGGGGCGGGTCCACTTCAGCTTATCAGCTGGAGGGTGCCTGGGATGAGGACGGCAAAGGGCCTTCTGTCATTGACCTGGCCAACCACGTGGAAGGGGTCACGGACTTCAAGGTTGCCAGTGACCACTACCATATGTACAAAGAGGATGTTGCCCTGATGGCGGAAATGGGCTTCAAAGCGTACCGCTTCTCCATCGCCTGGAGCCGGATCTACCCGCAAGGAGACGGAGCCGTTAATCCGAAGGGGCTTGAATTCTACAGCAATTTAATTGATGAGCTGCTTAAATACGGTATTGAGCCTATCGTTACCATGTACCATTTCGACCTGCCTTACGGGCTGGAAGAGCGGGGAGGGTGGTCCAGCCGGGCGACGATCGATGCTTTTGAACAATATGCCAAGACGCTGTTCGAGAACTATGGGGACCGTGTGAAGTGGTGGCTGACCATCAACGAACAGAATATGCTGATTCTGCACCCGGGATCGATCGGAACCCTGAATGAGAACATGACCGATCCGCAAAAAGAGCTCTACCAGCAGAACCACCATATGCTCGTTGCGCAGGCGAAGGCTATGGTGCTATGCCATCAGATGCTGCCAGATGCGAAGATTGGTCCTGCTCCCAACATCGGTGTCATCTATCCGGCAAGCTCCAAGCCAGAGGATATGCTGGCCGCAGATAACTATGCAGCGATCCGCAATTGGCTCTATTTGGATATGGCGGTCTACGGACGGTATAACCATATTGCCTGGAGTTATTTGGTGGAGAAGGGCTATGAGCCGAAGATCGAGGAAGGGGATATGGATATCCTCCGGCAAGGCCACCCGGACTTCATTGCCTTCAATTACTATACTTCCCAGACCGTAGGCGAGAGTAAAAATGACGGCAACGACTTCTCCCACACAGGCGATCAGCACGAAATCGTCGGCGAGCCGGGAGCGTACCGGGGATCAGTGAACCCTAACCTCCAGACCACAGAGTTTGGCTGGGAGATTGATCCGGTGGGCTTCAGAACAACACTGCGCCAGATTTATTCCCGTTACCACCTTCCGTTGATTGTTACAGAGAACGGGCTGGGCGCATTCGACAAGCTGGAGGAAGACGGAACGGTAAATGATGCGTACCGGATTGAATTCTTCCGCAAGCATATCGAGCAAATTCAGCTTGCACTTACCGATGGGGTAGAGGTGTTCGGCTTCTGTCCTTGGTCTGCCATCGATCTGGTCAGCACCCATCAGGGCTCCAGCAAACGCTACGGCTTCATCTATGTTGACCGCGAAGAGTTCGACCTGAAGGAGCTGCGCCGTATCCGCAAGATGAGCTTTTACTGGTATCAGAAGCTGATTGCTTCCAGAGGCGAGGTTCGCTGATTGTAATTACAAAAGGGTTGTCCCGGTAGCCATGAGAGGCTGCTTGGGACAGCCCTATTTTTTTCTTCCAAATATTGCACAACAAAACCGGTACAATCGCCGTCTATACATAAAGAATGGAAAATAGCCTCTGAGGAGAGTGAACCACAGGTGTTTAAAAAGCTGGCTTTTACCCTACTAATGACGACGATGGTGTTCAGTGCAAGTGTAGCGGGTCCATCGCAATCGCAGGACAAGGCCCAGGCTGCCGGAGCTGGTACTGTGCAGGCCAAGACAGCCGATCAATTATATCCGGTTGAAGTGAACGGGAAATACGGCTTCATCAACGGCAAAGGCAAGGTTGTTATCGAAGCGGTATACGACGGATGCGGATATTCAGGAATGCCCGGAGGAACAGTATATGTCGAGGACCACGCGGCCAAAAAGCAATATTATTTCAGCTCCGCCGGCAAAAAGCTGTTCGAATATAAGCTGAGAGACGCCGGTATTCTGTACAATGACCGTGCGCTGTATACAGCGAAGGTTCAACTCGCTGGCGGGGCCACGGCGACCCGTTACGGGTATATCGACAGCCAAGGCAAGGTAGCCATACAGCCAATCTACGTCCGGGCATTTAATTTCTCTGAAGGCCTGGCCCGGGTCAACATGGGCAAAGCCTCAGGATACATTAACACCAAGGGCGAGCTTATCGTTCCGTACCGGTATAGCTTTACGTCTGATTTCTCCGAAGGGATGGCAGCCGTTACGCTTGCCGTTGGCGGCAAATGCGGCTATATCGACACCAAGGGTAAGCTGCTCATTACACCACGGTATGATTACGCCACTCCGTTCTCCAATGGGGCGGCAGTGGTCTATGTGAACGGGAAGTACGGCTACATCGACAAAAAGGGCAACTACCTGATCAAACCGCAGTTCAGCATGGCCCAGCCGTTCTCGGAAGGATTGGCGTTCGTCGAGCGCAATGGAGTTACCTTCTATATTAATAAGAAGGGCGCCAAAGTCATTCAGGGCTTTACGGCCGGAGGCTTGTTCAAGGGCGGTCTGGCTCCGGCCAGCCCGGGACAGAGGTTCGGCTATATTAATACCTCCGGCCGCTTCGTGGTCAAGCCGCAGCTCTATTGGGCTCATTCGTTCAACGGCGAGTTGGCGGAAATCACCATGCTGGTTCCGGATACACGCGAGGAAATCAGAGGGTACATGAACCGCAGCGGCACCATCGTCTGGCCGCCGGCTTCCGAGCTTCCGGGCGGAGTGGTGAAACCGTAACTAAATCATTCCACAAGAGTAGAGGAGGCATAATATTCCATGGGCAACAACTTATACCGAAAACTAGGGGCGGCCTTTCTGATTGCTGCCGGGTTAATCTACACGATCGAACGTGTAGGGACTATGATCGCCCGCGTTCATGAAATTTCTGCGTTATACCAAGCGCAAATGTACGATGTACAGCCTAAAATCCATATCGCCGGCTTCTTTGATAATATCTTTGTGCCCATTCTTACGTTAATTGGTGTGATACTATTCGTATACGGGTTTCCGAAAAATACAAAATAGGAGAGTGAACAGCGATGAACAGTGGTGAAAGGTTTTCGAACCGGGTCGATTCCTATTTGAAGTACCGCCCGAGCTATCCGCAAGAGGCTATTGATTATTTGTACGACTATATTGGTCTGCGCCTGAACAGTAAAATAGCAGATATCGGTTCAGGCACAGGGAGCCTGTCCAAGCTGCTTCTGGAACGCGGCAGCAATGTAATCGCGGTCGAGCCCAATAAGGCTATGCGTGAAGCCGCAGAGCAAAGGCTCCACAGCAATCCGAATTTTCAGAGCAGATCAGGGTCGGCGGAAGCTACCGGGTTACCGGATCGGTCGGTTGATTTTATTGTCTGTGCTCAGGCATTTCACTGGTTTGACCAAGCAGCCGCGCAAACGGAGTTCCGCAGAATACTACAGCCTGGCGGGAAAGTCATACTCCTATGGAATTCCCGGCTTACACAGGGTACTTCATTTCGTGAAGAGTACGATCAACTGCTTCGCACCTACGGAACCGACTATGAACAAGTGAATCATAAAAACATTTCTCCGGCGATACTTCGCTCTTTTTTCAAAGAGAATACGATGCATAAAAGCCAGTTTGAAATGACTCAGGAGTTCGATTTCGCGGGTCTGAGCGGCCGGCTGTTATCCTCCTCCTATAGCCCTGTTCCGGGGCATCCGAATTACAAGCCGATGATGACAGAGCTGCAAAATATATTTGACAGGCATAATCAACACGGTGTGGTTCCCTTCGAATATGAAACTGAGATTTTTTGGGGAGAAGTATAGTTAAAAAGTATACACATGATCCCCGGCATCCGCCCAGGCCAGCGTTCCATCCGGCATCCAGTCCAGCAGTGTGCCTGCGGAGACGAAGGTGAAGGTCCGCTCTTGTGTGTCGTAGACCTGAATGGCGCCTGTGCCGGATTTGAAGGCTGCGAATCGGTTGTCCAGTGACCAGTGGAGTTCAGTGAAGAGAAAGTCACTTCGCAGCTGCCGCTCATGCTCCGAAATATCCTGTTTTACTTGGTCCGTGATGCGCTCATCCTGCATAACCGAAGAGTCTCCGTTCCCGGTATTGTAGCGGATTTGGCCGAGAGGGTTCTCCTCACCTCTGTCTGCGGGAAGAAGCAGATGCGAATCATCCCCCCAAGTCAGAGAATATACGAACAGGAAGCCGTCACTGTGGGAGATGAAGGAGGCATTCTCCTTGGAATGCAGTATTTTCCCCTTCTGATCCAGCACCGTCAAGTCTGCCGCAGGGCCAATGAACTCGTCGTGTGCGGTTAATACAGCGATACGCTTACCGTCAGGTGAGGAGGACATGCCGTAGACTGGCTTGTCGAACACATGAAGCTTCTCGCGGGTGAAGTTCTTCAGGTCTACCCGATACAGCGTTTTATTGCCTGAGATCATATAAGTGAAGCCCGAATAGAAGCGGTCAGAATACATCTCATGGTAACCGTAGTCATTACCGTAGGCATCCTTCTCCTGGGGCCAAGCCGGAATCTCCAGCGCCTCGCCCTTCAGGGCTTGCACCAATTGATGCTTCTCCTGCCCGTAGAACAGATAGGAGGGAGCGGAGGATTCGGTAGTCTGAACGGACTTGATCCAGCCCGTGTTCCAGGCAGGTACTACGCGCCGGGTGCCAGAGGTGATGCCCTGGAATAGCAGGCTGCCTTGACCAGCTTGGGCCCTGACGACAACCGTGTTACGGTACGGCTGCTCGGTGCTGGCATACTTGCGCCCGTCTGCGGTGAGGGCTTCATCCAGATTGAATGTCCCGGACCAGGCGCTGCTCTCATCCAGATGCAGGCGGATTTGCACAAACCGCGGGGACTCCCATTCCAGTGTGTAGCGGAATTCTGCTTCGGGATCACTGGTCTGCAGACTATTTTTCAATGCTTGCTCCAATGATTGTTTATCGATATCGCTGTTCGACTTCACCTGTATCACTTGTCCGCCTCCGCCGATAATTCTCAATTGCTCAATATAGAGCAGCGGCTCCTCCTCGCTTGAAGGTGCTGGAGCGGAAGGTGTGGCTGAAGTAGCTGTGGGTGATACTTCAGTCTGTGAGGAAGGGGCCGGGGAAGCTGTGAACGGGGATGAAGAGGAGCTGTTCACAGCTTCCTTGTCTGCTCCCTGACACCCTGAGAGCAGAGCCGCCGCCAGCACAATTGCTGCCATAAAGCGCATACATAAACCTCCTGTTGTGTTCAATTGTCCTATTGTTTTCAGAGAATAGATAGATTTTCCATATTATTATGGACGCGGTTGCTGTGCAGAAGTTGCAGATGCGGGTTTGACTTCAATTCTCTGCATGGATACCATGGAAGCAAAGATCTGGCTGTTATGCCACAAACAGAGGTGATCCGAAATGATAAGAGAAGTAGAAATGCAGACCCATTCCTTGAAAGGAATGAAAGACTTTTATGAGAATACTATTGGGCTGACAGTAGTCCGGGAACATCCGGCGTCCTTCAGTGTACAAGTGGGTGATTCCACTCTAACCTTCAAAGAGTCTGACCCAGGCAGACAGCCGAAATATCATTTTGCGTTCAACATCCCTGAGAACCAGATAGAGGAAGCGTTGAGGTGGGTTATTCCGAAGGTATCTGTCATTCCTAATGAGGGCCAGAAAGTCGTTCACTTTGAGTCCTGGAATGCCGATTCCATCTATTTCTATGATCCGGCAGGTAATATTGTAGAGCTGATTGCCCGGCACAATCTGAACAATTCCACCAATGAAGTTTTTTCTCCGGCCAGCCTGTTATGTGTAAGTGAGATCGGTCTGCCTGTAGCCGATGCAGAGGAGGCACTGCTCAAGTTATCCCGGGTAGGGATCGTTCCTTGGCGGGATTACAGTAGCCAGTTCGCCGCCGCAGGTGACGAGCACGGGCTGATTATTGCTGTGAAGCAAGGCCGGGTCTGGTTCATGTCTGACCAGGAGGAAGCTTATCCGCATCCGCTAACGATTAAAACAGATGTCTGTGAGGTTATGCTGGATGCTTCAGCGGGGTTGAAGGTCCGGGAGATTCGTTAAGTTAACCGTACAGAATGAGTATAACGGTTCTTTCTTTTGACTCCCCGGCTCCGATTGTCTACCCTGAAGTTACATAATAAGGAAAGCGAGTGAACTTATGAATAGAAGCGCTGACAGGCTGAACGTTGTCATTCGGGACACGGAAGGGGTTAAGCTGTCACGCCAATCCACTTCCGTGTAGGCACAACAGATACGGAGGGATAGCTTTTGAAGAATACGCAAGCAGACTTTGAGTACAGTGGGGATTATTATGAAGCCATCGGAGATTTCATGCGGGAGCAGTATTTGAAATACGGTTTCGCCCAGGGAACGACGCAGGAAGCAGACTTTTTAATGGAGTTAATGAATCTGCGGCAGGGTACCCGCATCCTGGATATTGGCTGTGGTCCGGGGCGGCATAGTCTGGAGTTGGCCCGGCATGGAATTAGAACAGTAGGCGTGGATATTTCTGCGGAATTTATCAGGCACGCGAATCGGGAGGCTGCGAAGGAGAAGCTGCCGGCAGCATTTCTGGCGGCGGATGCCCGCGAGTTAACGTTTGAGCAGGAATTCGATGGTGCGATTTGCCTGTGTGAGGGGGCTTTGGACTGGCGGGGAGTGAAGAGAATCACCGGAAGGTCCTTAGAGGAGTTCATCGGGCGCTGAAGCCGGGTTCTCTATTTGTTCTTACGGTAATTAATGCGCTTAACTTAGCCCGGCGTATACAGGATGAGTCGTTATTTGACCCGTATTCCTGCACCGTAATCGATAAAGAAGAGATCCACAGCCCCGAGGGTGAATCCAAAGAGGTATTGATTTATACTACCGCTTTTACCTTCCGGGAATTACAGATGCTTCTGGAGAGTGAAGGGTTCGCAGTAGAGGCCGCATATGGCTGCAACCCAGGCCAATTCGGGAATCACCCCTTACAGCTCGAGAGCATGGAGATTATGATGGTAGCCCGCTGTAATTAAACAGTAGTGTGGTGAATAAGCAGCGGTAGCCGGGACTCTTAAGGAGACAGGGCTGCCGCTTTATTTTGATCAGCTCCCATCTGATTTAGTTTGCTGGGCCTGAAAAGAGTTTCAAAAAAGAAACTGAGCTGAGAATATTATGCAACTTTTGGAAGAGCAATTCAGTCTATCATGGTGAGGTGACAAATCAACAAGTGGAGGATATTCCATGAACTACAAAAGTAAAGTCGTGTTTATTGGCTTGCTGCTTGGTGCTTTATTAGCAGGATGCAGTCAGAATGAAAATTTATCTTCAAATACTCCTGCAACTGAACAAAGTCAGAATGTAAATTCCACTAATAATGAAAGTGAAGGGATGACAGAAGCAGAGCCACTCTCTTATACCGCAGAACAAAAAATTGAAATTCGTGAAGCGGCTAAGAAAGCCGGATTAGATAAAGTCTACATCCCTACAGTAGGTTTAGGTAGCGATGATTACATGGAGCGTGTTGAAGTTAAAGACAATCAAGTCCGTATTGTATTTATTCGTGGTTCAATCACTCAATCCAAAGAAGAACTTAGACCAACTAACGAGATTGCTTCGACTAAAAAAGTTGAGCTTTCTAAAGATGGATCTGGAGAGTGGATTGCTAAAGAGAATGAAGTACCGTATTTATACTTTGAGAAAGACGGACTGTATTTCAGAATGAGTTCAGCTAAAACCTTTTTTCAGGCTGAATATGAGAGAGCAGCCGCTTCGCTTGAACCATTAACAGTTCAAGATACGGCAGGGACGAAAACAACACCTTACGCCATTACAAACAGTAGGGCCATCAGCTACCAAACGTTTGCTGAAATGGATGCGCAAACAGATATTGTTGTTAAGGGAACGAAGGCCGGGACTCAGGAAATAGTTCTCAAAAAAGAAGATGTGGACGGAGTGGTTATTGACAATCGCACATTATCTAAATTTGTACTGAGCGATGTATTTAAAAATAACACCGGCCACACGTTGTCCAGCGGGGAGACCATCATTGTCCAAGAAAATGCAGTAGCAGACTCGTTAAGAGTTTACAGCACATTAGGATATCAGTTGATGAATGAGAATGAAGAATACTTGCTGTTTTTGAGAGAAAGCCTCACTGATTCTGGTGTATACATTATCCGTGGCGTTGTTTATGGTAAAGTACCTGCTGGGGGTGAAGGCATTCAATCTAAGGGCATTGCTGATGAGATACAGTTTAAAGGAGACAATCCTACCCGGGAACGATTAGATGCTATTTTTGAGGACGCCCGGGAAGTATATTTAAACTGAGTATTAAATTGAATGAACCTTTTCCCCGCTCCATTTGTTAATAACTTGTCGAGGCTCTGAACATTGAGGGGAACGTCTGACGATTCAGGGATGGACGAAGCTTAACAAGCAAAGCGGGGGGATTACAGGTGTCTATGATATTGGCTATGCACATGGCTACACATCTGCTTACGGGCAGCTTCATTGTATCGATGGTGCTCATGCGCTACGAGATTTCTTTCAGGGAAAAAGTTGTTCTGCTCGGACTGGCCTCATTCCTGGGCATTGTGCCGGATCTGTTGGGGAACAGGTATGTATCTCCGTGGTCGCATTCCATCGTCGTCATGGGGCTGGTTATGGTGCCAATTGTGTTCATATTCAAGCTGCTATTGAAGAAATATTCGTATATCCAGTTATATCTGTGTCTGGCGGGGAGTGTGCTGGGGCATATTCTGGTGGATTATTTGGGGCATGGGGTGCATTTGATCTACCCGTTGTCCCGTGAAGCTTATACGATGCCATTGATCTATCTCGGTGATCCTGCGGTTTGGGTGCCTATGTTGGTGGGGGTTATAAGTTTCGTGCTTCCGGTGTCTTTGGGCAGGAGACGGGTGCTGAGTGCAGCCGGTGCTGTGTGTATTGTCCTGTATCTCGGCCTTAAGCTTGCCATGCTGATACAACTGGAACAAGGGCTTCCGCGAAACTTCACGCTCACTTCCCAGGCAGCCGTCCAGGTGTCTCCGCTGGGAGATAATCAGGTGCATAAGCTGAGTGATTTTTGGAAAATGGGGTTTGACGTCATTGACTCCCAGCGCAGGGTGCTTGGGGTGTTACCTGTCTTGGGCGGTGAGGTTCAGTTAGACATTAATCTGATCTATGCCACGAAGGGTGACGTTGTGCGCAGCAATTCGGGAAAAGACGGGCTGGAGTACGTGTACCGGGTGCCTCCTACTGAAGATGAAGCTTCATTTAAAGTGAGCGGGGAGAGCAGACAGGGGCCGGAAGGGAAGATTGTTGCCCGCGACCGGGAAGGAAATCCACGTTATTTCATTTATAAGGATGGAGAGTGGGCGGAAGAAGCGAAGGAGTAGATATCACCGTGCAACCGGAAGAGTCATTGATGATAAACAGAGCGAATGGTAAGATGTGGTTATGCGTACACCTATCCTAAATACCAAATTCAATATCCCGCCGCTTCGGCCCAAAATGGTGCTCCGTGAACGGTTAATCCATAAGCTTCAAGAGGGTCTGCAGCGTAAATTGACCCTGATCTCCGCGCCCGCCGGTTACGGGAAAACCACATTGATTGGCGATTGGATCGCTACTTGCGGGCGGCCTTGCGCATGGCTGTCGCTGGAGGAAGGAGACGGCGAGCCTGCGCGTTTTCTGAGCTGCCTGATCTCCTCCCTGCAAACACTTGCCCCGAAGACAGGCGAAAGTTTGCTTGCGGTGCTGCAGTCTCCCGAGCCGCCGTTCATGGAGGCAATCCTGCCGGCACTGCTTAAGGATCTCGCCGCCATGGCTCCTTGTATAATCATCCTTGACGATTATCATGTAGTCCAATCGCAGTCTGTCGACAAGTTAGTTTCCTTCCTGCTTGACCATCTTCCCGGGCATGTCCGCCTGGTGATGATTACCCGCGAGCAACCGCAAATTCCATTAGCCCGGTTACGGGTTCAAGACCAGTTAACGGAGCTACGCGCCTCTGATCTGGTGTTTACTTCCGCAGAAGCCGAAGAATTTCTAAACAGAATCATGGGACTTAACCTGCCCGCAGATAAAATAGCCGCATTGGAATCACGTACCGAAGGCTGGATCGCCGGCTTACAGCTGGCAGCGCTCTCGATACAGGGGGATCGTGGTACCGGACGGTTCATCCAGTCCATCGCCGGCAGCCATCATTTCGTACTGGACTATTTGGTGGAAGAAGTTCTGCAACGGCAACCGGAAGCCGTTCAGCGTTTTTTACTCAGGACCTCCGTCCTTGACCGCCTGTGCGGTTCTCTGTGCGATGCCATTATGCTTAATACCGGGATGATGGGCAAACAGCAGTTACTTGAGCTTGAACGCCAGAACTTATTTGTCGTTCCCTTGGACCATGAGAGACAGTGGTATCGCTATCACCACTTGTTCGCTGAATCATTGCGAAGACGGCTGCAGGATAGTCACGACAACAGCAGTATCGCGGAAATGAATAAACGGGCAAGTGAATGGTATGAAAGCCAAGGCTTCGAGATCGAAGCGTTTCGTCATGCTGTCCAATCGGCTGATATTGACCGTGCTGCACGTCTGCTTGAAGGTAACGGGAAGCCGCTGCATCTTCGCGGAGCGGCAGATTTTACGCTGAAATGGCTGGAGTCGTTGCCTGCTGCGGAGCTGGAGGCAAGACCTGCGCTGCTCGTGATATATGGTTCAATTATGCTGATCACCGGCAAGCCGACACATATCGAACCTAAGCTGCGGGCAGCGGAAGCGGCGCTGGAGGGCGTCCGGCAGGATGCCCGCATCAGAGACCTGATCGGACTTATTGCCGCAACCCGGGCTGCCGTAGCCGCGCTGATGATGGCAGCAAAGCCTGGTGGAGCCAGTCCCAAATTACTGGCGGCCGAAGCGTCCATGCAAATGACGGAACAGGAGGATAAGACCGATGATCTTATCGGGCTGATTGCTCCTGCAAGGGAGATCTGGGCAGGGGTAAGCCAAGAGATAGAAGAAGTCATTACCCAGTCAAGCCGTGCGTTAGAATATCTCCGTGAGGATAATCTTGCGGTCAGGACATCGGCTGCTTGGATGCTGGGTGTGGCCTGCCAGCGGCGGGGAGACTATATCGAAGCCCGGAAGGCCTATAACGGGGTCATTTCGTACAGTCATATGATGGGCCATAAACCGATGGCTGTTCTGTCTCTGATCGGCCTGGGTCAAATGGAGGAAGCGGATAACCGGCCCGGTCCGGCAGGAGAATGTTACGCAGAGGCACTTCGTCTGGCCGGTGATCTGCCGCTTCCGGCTGTTCAAGAAGCACAGGCGGGTCTGGAGCGTGTACAGAGGGAACGCAAACCGGGCCAGGAAGGCCACCTGTTCGAGCCGCTCAGCAGACGAGAGCTTGAAGTGCTGGCACTTATCGCCAAGGGACTGTCCAACCGGGACATTGGCGCGAAGCTCTTCTTAGCTGTGGACACGGTCAAAGGGCACAACCGCAGGATTTTTGAGAAGCTGCAGGTACAAAGACGCACAGAAGCGATCGCGCGTGCCCGTGAGCTGAATTTGCTTCCAGACCCGCTGAAACCACACTAAAGTGTCTACTGGCTATACTGCCGCTTAGCTATAATCCTTGTAACACGAGCTAAGGGGAGATAAGGATGAACAGGAATGCAAGGGTGGCCGGGGTACTCTTTCTGGTCTCAACGGGGGCTTATATGCTAGGGAGCTGGCTGCTGAATCCCATGCTGCAGGGGCCTGAATTTCTCGCGGGTTTATTTGCAGACAGAACAAGAGCCGCCGCCGGATTATTGCTGGAGTTGATCAACGCTATAGCAGTTGTGGGAATTGCGATGCTGCTCTATCCTGTTCTACAAAAATATAACGGGGCCTTTGCGGCAGGGTACTTAAGCTCCCGGATCATTGAGTCTGTGCTTCTAATAATCAGTTTAATCGCGCCAATCCTGCTCATCTCGTTAAGCGAAGATCACGCAACGGCGGAAGCCTCGGGTTATTCTTACCTCCAGCGTATAGCGGATGTAGCGGTAGAAGCTCATTTGATGTTATTTCAACTGGCTATGATCGTGCTGAGCTTGGGCAGCTTGTTATTATGTTATGTTCTC
The DNA here is from genome assembly GCF_038051945.1 of Paenibacillus sp. FSL H3-0469. Taxonomy (NCBI): domain Bacteria; kingdom Bacillati; phylum Bacillota; class Bacilli; order Caryophanales; family Paenibacillaceae; genus Paenibacillus; species Paenibacillus sp. FSL H3-0469. The sequence goes on along the minus strand of NZ_CP150302.1, from coordinate 3,511,003 downwards.
TACCGTTCAGAGCTGATTCCGCGCTGGTTGTCCGTGATCGGCTTCATCGGGTATGCCGGGTTGTTAACAAGCAGTAGTCTGGCCATCTGCGGCCGTGATACCGGAACCATCCTGTATATTCCAGGGGCAATCTTTGAAATTGTTCTTCCGCTTTGGCTCTTGGTTAAGGGATTTAATCTGCGTGAAGAGACATCCTCACTTGCCCGCGGGCCGGACCATGGGGCAGCCAATGCTCTGGATAGAGAATAATCTTAATGCAATCTTAATGTCTCGGCGTATTCCTTAACGCTATATTAATGCCTGACATGATATGTTGAACACCACAGAATAGTCTTCTGTGGTGTTTTTGTTGTGTCCCGGAACAGGAGTAGATGGGGTTCAACCAAGATCCTACAAATAACAAGCGAGTGGTGAAACTGAGTGATTTCATTTTTAAAACGATTTTTAATTGGCAGGCCCTTAAAGTCCAGTGAACTCGGAGAGCAAAAGTTAAATAAAAAGAAAGCGCTGGCTATACTGTCTTCTGATGCACTGTCATCCGTTGCCTACGGGCCGGAGCAGATTCTGATTGTTCTGGTTACGATTGGGGCAGCCGCCTTCTGGTATTCGATCCCGATTGCGCTGGGAGTATTGATCCTGCTGACCGCGCTCATTCTGTCCTACCGGCAGATTATTTTTGCTTATTCCCACGGCGGGGGCGCCTATGTGGTGTCTAAGGAGAACCTGGGCAAGTATCCGGGGTTAATTGCTGGCGGTTCGCTGCTGGTTGACTATATTTTAACGGTTGCTGTAAGTATATCGGCGGGCACGGATGCCATCACCTCAGCGTTTCCAAGCCTACATGAGCATAAAGTGGTGATTGCCATTGCTTTTGTGCTGCTGATCACGATTTTGAACTTAAGAGGGGTCACGGAATCTGCCTCCGTCCTCGCTTATCCGGTCTATTTATTCGTCCTTGCCTTATTCATCCTGATTGGTACAGGTCTGTACAACATCTTGTCAGGCAACGTTCCGGCAGAACTGCATACCTCACTGGGGACTCCGGTAGCGGGGATCAGCCTGTTTCTATTATTGCGCGCATTTTCTTCCGGGAGCTCTGCGTTAACGGGGGTTGAAGCGATCTCCAATGCCATACCGAATTTCAAAAGCCCGGAAGCGTCCAACGCCTCCAAAACCTTAATCGCCATGGGGGCTTTATTGGCTGTGATGTTCTCCGGCATTGTGGTGTTAGCCTATTATTACGGGATTGCTCCCCGTGCTGACGTCACTGTGGTATCGCAAATTGCCGAGCAAACCTTTGGCCGGAATGCGATGTACTATTTTATCCAGGGAACGACTGCATTAATCCTGATCCTGGCTGCCAATACCGGTTATTCCGCCTTCCCATTGCTGGCTGTGAACCTTGCCAAGGATAAATTCATTCCGCGAATGTTCACCATGCGGGGGGACCGGCTGGGATACTCCAACGGTATTATCATATTGGGTGTTCTGTCCATGGTTCTGATATATGTCTTTGAGGGGAAAACGGAGCAGCTGATTCCTTTATATGCTGTAGGTGTGTTCATTCCCTTTACATTGTCGCAGAGCGGAATGATGGTGAAATGGCTCCGGGAAAAGCCTGCGGGCTGGGTGCAAAAGTTCATCATCAATACGGTTGGCGCTCTAATCAGCTTCGTGGTAACGATGATGTTCTTCATGACCAAGTTTACTCAGGTATGGCCGGTATTTGTCTTCCTGCCGATTCTGCTCCTGGTGTTCCACCGGATTCATAAGCATTATGAGGCCATTGCGGACCAGCTTAGAATTTCGACCTGTGAGGAGACGATCAAGATTGAAGGTAATGTGATTATCGTGCCGGTGGCCGGGATCACTCATGTCGTGATGAACTCCCTGGAATATGCCAAGTCGCTGTCTCCGCAGCAGATTATAGCCGTCTACGTGCCCTTCGAGCGGGAAGATGAAGCGGTGTTCGAGGAGAAGTGGAGAAAGTGGCAGCCGGACGTAAGGTTAGTAACCCTATATACTCCTTATAGAAGCATCGTACAGCCATTGACCAAGTTTATTGATAAAGTGAATTGGAAGGCCGCTGAGCTGAACCATAGGGTAACAGTAATCATTCCACAGTTCATTCCGAAGAAAGGCTGGCATAATATCCTTCATAATCAATCGAGTCTGCTGATACGCGCCCGTCTGCTGTTCCGCAGCGATGTGATTGTCACTACAGTGCCTTATCATTTGAAGAAGTGATGGATTATAAAAAAGCCTGCACCCCTCTATACAGGGCGTGCAGGCTTCTTGCTGTTATCAAGGTTTGTTAACTTAGCCTGGCTTAAGCAGCCTGCTTCGCAGGCAGCAGGCGGCGGACCAGCTTCGCCAGCTCCATCACAATGACTGCGCCTAGGGCGAGTCCGGTGGCGGTCAGCCAGTGGTTCATGCCGAACGTGGCAGGGATCGAGAAGATCTCACGGACACCAGGCAGGACCGCAATGCCGTAGAAGGCGAAGCAGATCATGACTGCGCCGATTACATATTTGTTGCTGAAGAATCCGGCTTCCACAGAGGTCTGGCTGTTGGAGCGGGCGGCGAAGGTCTGCAGGGTGCGCGCCAGAATCAGCGTGGTGAAGGCCATCGCAATCCCCATTTCATCCGAATGCTGCAGTCCGATATACTGGGAGATAATCACGGCAATCCCGATCAGCAGACCACGGGTGATCACTGCCTGCATCATCCCGCCTGCGAAGATACCCTCGCTGATGTCCCGCGGCTTGCGGCTCATTACATCCGGCTCGGCCTTTTCCATGCCTAGCGCAATCGCCGGGAGGGAGTCATTCGCCAGGTTAATGAACAACAGCTGAATGGCCGTGAACGGATTGATCCAGTCGAAGATCAGGGCGAACAGGATGGCGATAATCGCACCCAGATTGCCGGCGAACAGATAGGCGATCGCCTTCTTAATGTTATCGAACACTGTCCGGCCAACGGCCACTGCATTGACAATAGACACGAAGTTATCATCGGTGAGGATCATAGCCGCCGAATCCTTGGCAACATCGGTTCCGCTGCCCATCGCAACCCCGATATCGGCCTGCTTCAGTGCCGGGGCATCATTGACACCGTCACCGGTCATGGCGGTGATTTTGCCCTTGCGCTGCCAGGCCCGGACGATCCGGATCTTGTTCTCCGGGGAGACGCGGGCGTAGACGCCAATCTGTTCCAGTCTGTTGTCCAGCTCTTCGTCGGACATGGCATCCAGCTCCTGGCCGGTAACGGCGATCTCATGCTCCGCCATCAGTCCGATGTCGCGGCCGATGGCCTGGGCGGTGGTCTTATGGTCCCCGGTGATCATAATCGTACGGATGCCTGCTTTGTTCGACTCGGCGATAGAGCCATATACGGCCTCGCGCGGCGGGTCAATCATCGCCGACAGGCCGACCAGAACCATGTCATGCTCATCGTCAAGGCCCACCTCAGTCACCGTGTCCGGCACGTTTTTATAGGCATAAGCAAGCACGCGCAGAGCTCTGCTGGAGAACTGTTCGTTTGCTTCATTGAAGGATTCCAGCACCTCCTCTGACAGCGGAACCTCCTGGCCCTCCAGCAGGACATGGGAGCATCTGCTGAACAGAACATCCGGGCCACCTTTGGTAAGCAGGGCCTTCTGTCCTTCGAACGTATGCAGTGTGGTCATCAGCTTGCGTTCCGAATCGAACGGCAGCTCGGCCTCGCGCGGGAAGTTATCGCGGATCTCGCGGTAATCCCTGTCCTTGTTATTACTGAAGGCAATCAGTGCTACCTCGGTCGGGTCGCCCAGTTCCTTGCCTTCTTCATTAATATTGGAGTCGTTACAGAGTACGGCGATATGCAGCAGCTTGCGGGCTTCTTCCGACCAGTCATCGGCCTTCAGCTTGAACTGCTCCTTCGGGCCTCCGGGGAGGAAATAATCGACAACCGTCATTTTATTCTGGGTCAGCGTCCCGGTCTTGTCCGTACAAATGACGCTCGTTGATCCCAGTGCCTCTACAGCGGGCAGCTTACGGATAATGGCATGCTGCCGGGCCATCTTATTCGTGCCCACGGAGAGTACAATGGTTACGATAGAAGATAACGCCTCGGGGATAGCGGCGACGGCTACTGCTACAGCGAACATCAGGGCATTCAGGATGGCTTCGGTGGTATCCACCGTGTCATTCGAGAGCCAGACGCGTGCGGCCTGAATGGAGAAGATCAGCACGGATAGCAGCAGGACGGCGATCCCCAGCTTTTTGCCGAAGCTCTCCAGCTTGCGCTGCAGGGGCGTCTGCTTGGCTTCGGCACTCTCGATCAGCCCGGCAATCTTCCCTAGCTCAGTACCGAGCGCCGTTCCTGTAATGACCAGGGTTCCCCGGCCATAGACGACCAGCGAGCCGCTGAAGGCCATATTGCGCCGGTCGCCCAGCGGAGCATCCTGCGGGATAGGATCGGTATGCTTATCTACGGCTTCAGATTCGCCGGTCAGCATGCCTTCATCAATCCGCAGACTCCCGGATTCAATAATCCGTCCATCCGCAGGCACATAATCACCAGCCTCCAGGAAGACGATGTCTCCCCGGACAAGCTCCCTTGCCGGAATCGACAGTAAGGCCCCGTCCCGCATGACCTTGGCTTCGGGTGCGGACATTTTGCGCAGGGCGTCCAGTGAGCTCTCCGCCTTCCGGGTCTGCACCACACTGATTACAGCATTCAGAATCAGCACGACGAAGATGATAACAGACTCCATAATATGTCCCATTACGATCTGAACGGTAGCCGCGATGAGCAGCACAATGACCATAGGATCTTTGAAATTCTCCAGAAACAGCTTCCAGAGCGGGTCCTTCGCTTTGCCCTTCAACTCATTGTAGCCTTCCTTGGCCAGCCGGTTATCTACTTCAGCAGACGTAAGCCCGCTTGCGGAACTGTCGACTTCTTTCAAGGTGTCTGATATATTGCGGCGGTAATACTCCATCAGATACAAGCTCCTCTCCCGTTAGTTATTCTTTAGTCTGTATGGTCCAAATTTACGTTATATAGTATGACAAGTTTCAAGATTTTCAGCCCGGGCGGCTAATTACTTATACCCCAAAGGGCCATAGTTAGATAGAATGAATTCAGATAATTATTCGTTAACGGTGAAAAATATATCGTAAAGGTAGGGTTCTACTTGAATCGGACATTTGCATATGTGATGCTGTTTATCGTCTTTATTCTCCTGTTATCCATTAAGGAGCCGTCAGTGGTGAATACGGTGTTCCTTACGGTTATGGTGACATTGTTAAAATATCTGGTCACGTTCATTCATGAACTTGGGCATTATTTGGCCGGGAAACTCGTGGGCTATCCTGTACCAATAGTAACACTTGGAGAACGAAAGCCGTTCTGGCGTGTATCATTTTGCGGAACTTTATTTATTTTCTGCTATGGCTTCGGCGGGTTAACACTTATGGGGAGCAGTGAAAAATTCAGCAGGCTGCGTTCTACCATATTTGCTCTTGGCGGGGTAATGTTCCAGCTTGCTGCAATAATTCTGGTTTATATTACAATGGGAATCGGCAACGAAGACAACTACTTCCTTCCCCTGATTTTCATCATTCTGAATGGATGGACCATCGCGGTCAATCTGTATCCAGCTATCATTTCCAGAAATGAGGCATACTATTTTAGCGACGGCCTGCTTCTGGCAAGAATCATTAAGAGTAGAGAGATCCATCACGATTGATTCTTCTCCTGCGTATTAAGGCGCTTCGGCATATAGCCCAGGCGTCTTTTTTGTACTTTTAGAGCAGAACCCATAAATAGTGGTATTTTTCCCAATGAGGGTTCCTTATGCCGGAAAGGGACAGGCACTATAATATGAAGGCGGTTACAAAAAACCGAGGATGAATATAAAAGGGGAGGCAAAGTATGAAAAGTATGAAGCGTGTTTTAGCGGGACTCTCAACAGTACTCGTGGTGTCATCTGCTCTGGCAGGATGCGGCGGGAACTCGGGTAATAACTCGTCCGGCGCAGCTGCAACAACGGCTCCGGCTGCATCGAATGCGGCAGAGGCGACCAAAGCTCCGGAAGCAGGCAGCGGTGAGAAGGTAACGATCAATCTGTGGAGCTTCACCGATGAAATTCCGAACATGACTAAGAAGTATTTGGAAATCCATCCAGAGGCAAATGTGGAGTTCAAAACTACGATTGTAGCAACTACAGACGGCGCATATCAGCCTGCGCTTGACCAGGCGCTAGCTGCCGGCGGCAAAGATGCACCTGATATTTATGCTACTGAAGGCGCATTCGTACTCAAATATACACAAGGTGATGCATCCACTTTTGCAGCCAACTATGCGGACCTGGGCCTTACGGATCAAATGGTTAAGGATGCAGGCATCGCCCAGTATTCTGTAGATATCGGCAGCAGCACTGACGGACAGCTGAAAGGTCTCGGCTATCAGGCTACAGGCGGAGCCTTTATCTATCGTCGCTCGCTTGCCAAGGATGTATTTGGAACTGATGATCCGGCCAAGATCAAGACAGAGGTTGGACCCGGCTGGGATAAATTCTTCAGTGCAGCAGAGAAGCTGAAAGCTAAAGGATATGCCGCAGTTTCCGGTGACGGCGATATCTGGCACGCGATCGAAAACAGCTCTGATAAAGGCTGGATTGTTGATGGCAAGCTGCATATTGATCCGAAACGTGAAGAATTCCTTGATCTCTCCAAGAAGCTTAAAGACAATAACTACTATAACGATACGACAGATTGGCAAGAAGCCTGGTTCGCTGATATGAACGGCACTGGCGAAAAACCAGTCTTCGGTTTCTTCGGTCCCGCTTGGCTCATTAACTATACGTTAAGCGAACATGCCAAAGATACAAAGGGTGACTGGGCAGTTACTGAATCACCAACAGGATTCTTCTGGGGAGGCACTTGGCTGCTTGCTAACAAAGACGTAGTCAAGGACGAAGCCAAGAAAAAGGCTGTTGCAGACTTTATCAAGTGGGTAACACTCGACACCACTGAAACCGGACTCCAGTACTACTGGGCTAACGGAACGTTGAAAGATGGCGAGCAAGGTGCGAAGGACAGCGTTGCTTCCTCCGTTGTTATGGATAAGTCTAAAGGTGACTTGGAACTCGTTGGCGGACAGAACATTTTCGATATCTTTGTTCCGGCGAATGCCAACGCTTCCGGTAAGAACTTGACTGCATTCGACGAAACGATCAACAAGCTCTGGCGTGATCAAGTACGCGAATATACTGCAGGCAATAAGGCCCGTGATAAAGCAATCGAAACCTTCAAACAGCAAGTCAAAGATCAACTTAATATCGATAGCGAATAAAAATCAAACGAAGGGGCGGGGGAGTCATCCCGCCCCTTCATATCAACTAAAGGGGTGAGAGCATGCGCCGCAAAGGTGTGAACTACTCTAAATTTGGCTACATTTTTACGTTTCCGTTTGTTTTGGCTTTTCTGATCTTCTCGCTCTATCCTATTTTATACACCGCATTCATCGGGTTCACTGATTTGCAGGGATTAATACCAAAACCCATACATATTTTGGATAATCCTTTTCAGAATTTCAAAGATTTGATCCTTAGTAACGCCTCTTTCCGGAAGTCTCTGATTAACACCGGGTTGCTCTGGATCCTTAACTTCGTTCCCCAGATCCTTCTGGCGCTCTTACTCACTGCATGGTTCACTAACCAGCGTCTTAAAATTAAGGGACAAGGCTTTTTCAAGGTTCTGCTCTATATGCCAAATGTGATTACTGCCGGTACAATCGCCTTGCTATTCAGCACTCTGTTTGGCTATCCGATGGGTCCGGTAAACAGCTTTTTTCAAATGATGGGCTGGTCCGACGCTCCGATCTACTTCCTCCAGGATAAGACGGTAGCGCGGGGCATTGTGGCATTCATCCAGTTCTGGATGTGGTACGGAAACACCATGATTATTCTTATCGCAGGTGTTATGGGTATCAATCCTGCGCTCTTCGAGTCTGCGGCGATTGACGGCGCAAACGGAGTTCAAACATTCTTCCGGATCACGCTGCCAAGTTTACGTACCATTCTGTTATTCACGCTGATTACATCTATGGTCGGTGGCTTGACTATGTTTGATATTCCGCAGCTCTTCCTTGCAGGCGGACCGGATGACTCTACGCTTACTACGTCCATGTTCATTTATGGGCAAGCTTTTAAAGGAAGCTATTTGTACAACCGTGCTGCTGCTGCGAGTATGATTATGTTCTTGATTTCAGGAATATTATCTGCATTTGTGTTCTATCTAATGCGTGACCGTGACGCGGCAAGACTTAAAAAAATCGAAAAAATGCATCGGAAATCCAACAAGAGCAGCCAAAAGGGGGGCGTAGCACATGGACAATAATCAAAAAGACGGAAATGTCACCCGGACGATCAATAAAACGATTATCTATATCGTCTGCATCTCTCTGGCGGTGCTCAGCATCCTACCGTTTTGGATCATGTTTGTAAACGCCACCCGCTCTTCGTCAGAAATCCAAGGCGGTCTCTCACTATTGCCTTCATCCCATATGATGGACAACCTGCGGGTGCTGCTCGAAAAGAGCTTCGATCCGATTCAGGGGTTCATGAATTCATTTATTATTTCTGCTTCAGCCACTCTCCTGACTGTCTATTTCTCATCCCTTGCGGCGTACGGTCTAGTGACTTATAGCTGGAGGCTGCGCGGGGCATTCTTTACCTTTATTTTATGTGTAATGATGATTCCCTCTCAGGCAAGTGCCATTGGTTTCTATCAGTTCATGTATAAAATACATTGGACCAACAGCTTCCTTCCGCTGATTCTTCCTGCAATTGCCGCACCGGCAGTAGTGTTCTTTATGCGCCAGTATCTGCTGGCTACGCTGTCCATAGAGATCGTGGAAGCAGCACGTGTGGACGGTTCGGGTGAGTTCAAAACTTTTAACCGCATTATCTTGCCGCTGATGGTTCCGGCAGTCGCGACGCAGGCAATCTTCGCCTTCGTGGGCAACTGGAACAACTTGTTCATGCCGTTAATCCTCCTTACTCAGAAGGAGAAGTATACGATGCCGATCATGGTCAGCTTGCTGAAAGGGGATATATACAAGACCTCCTTCGGCTCGATTTATATGGGGCTGGCGCTGACCGCATTGCCGCTGTTCGTAGTCTACTTCCTGCTGTCCCGTTATATTATCGCAGGTGTAGCACTGGGCGGAGTCAAAGAATAACCGGATCAGGATAGCTGTGAAGACAAACCATACTGCAGAGAAGGTCCATTCCGATGGATCATTCTACTGCAGTTTTTTGTGTTGGGAGATTCCGGTTCAGTGCCAATTGATGCTACAATTCTAGGGATAAGATCTGTGAGAGGAGGCAGCAATGGAATATAACATAAGAGCCGCCAGCGGGAGCGATCTGGGTAGTCTATGTGCAATCCGTAATCACGAGGGCTTATTCCGCAAGTATCTGGACCAGCAGAAGCACGGGGACATCTGCTTTATTGCCGCTGAGAAGGATGGGAGGATTGCCGGGTTCGGGCTGCTGAAGTTAAATGGAAAGAGCGGTGCCAAATTAAGTGACCTCTATGTACAAGAAGCCAGCCGGGGACAAGGTGTAGGCTCCGCTCTGATCCGTTACCATGAGGAACTGGCCCGCAAGCTGGGCTATGCTGAACTGTTTACCAGTGTTGATCCGCTGGAGAATCCCAGAATGATACAACTGGTTACCAGGCTCGGTTATCAGGCGGTTACGGAGCCATATTTGAAAACAGCGATTTTTTATAAAGAAGACGGTACAGCGTATGAGACCACATATACAAGAATCGATTGGCAGAAGCGGTTGAATGAACATCCGGCATCAGGTAAGGTGGAAGGATCAACGGATAGGGGGAAGCAGCAGTGAAAATCGGATTGTTAATTATCGATCTGCAAGAGGTCCATGTGAGCGGGGTAGAGCAGAAGGAAATTGACCGCGCCTGCGAGTATATCAATTTTGTCTCGGGACTGCTGCGCGCCAAGGGACATGCCGTCATTCATATTCAGGACATTGAGGGCATGCAGCCGGCGGAGGAAGCGAAGTTCGCGATCATCCCCGAAGTCGAGGTTCAGGAGACGGATTTCAACGTGAAGAAGGAATACTCGAATGCCTTTTGGAAGACGGATCTGGAAAAGCTTGTGCGGGAGCAGGGGATCGATCTGCTGATCCTCTCCGGCTATGCCGCTGAGCATTGTGTTCTGTTCACCTATAACGGCGCTGCCGAGAGGGGAATTAAGGCGGTGCTGCTGCAGAATGGGATTCTAAGCTCGCATCAGGATGTAATCACCGCGGCGTACAGAGACCGGAATCTGATTTCGTATCCTGTGATTCAGGCCCTGGTGTAATCTTGGCTGAGAATGAACGCCGGACGATACGAAGATAAGATAAGAAGCTTCAGATGACGTCACAAAAAAACACCTCAGGCGCAGAGTGGGCCTTGAGGTGCTTTGGGTATGATTTGCTGTGCTTGCGCGCAGTTATTTTCCCTCAGTTCGGGCTAACTCCGCATGCACGATAGGGGCCACCTTGGTGCCCAGCAGCTCGATGGCACGCAGGACCTCATGGTGCGGCATGTAGCCGACATTTACATGCAGGAAGAACCGGGTCACGCCGAGATTCTTACGCAGCAGAATGATCTTCTCGGCGACATACTCCGCGTCACCGACATAGAGTGCCCCGCGTAAGCTGCGGGCATCGTCGAAGGCTGCGCGGTTGTAGGTTCCGCCCCAGCCCCGTTCGCGGCCGATGACATTCATCTGGGCTTGGGTGGACGGGTAGAACAAGGCTGCCGCCTGGTCGTTAGTCTCACCTACGAAGCCGTGGGAGTGTGTAGCGATCTGCAATCTGTCCGGATTATGCCCGGCGCGTGCTGCGGCTTCCTTGTACAGGTTCACCAGCGGAGCGAACCGCTCCGGCATTCCGCCGATAATGGCGAAGGCAATTGGCAGACCCAAGGTTCCGGCCCGCACGGCAGATTCGGGGTTGCCGCCGCTGGCGATCCAGACCGGAAGCGGGTCCTGAACAGCGCGGGGATAGACCGGCAGATTATTTATAGCCGGACGGTGCCCGCCGCGCCAGGTGACCTTCTCGGAGGCGCGGATCGCCAGCAGCAGCTCCAGATTCTCCTCGAACAATTCATCGTAATCCTCCAGACTGTAACCAAACAGCGGGAAGGACTCAGTGAACGAGCCGCGTCCGGCCATAATCTCTGCCCGGCCGTTCGAGAGGCCGTCCAGCGTAGCGAAATCTTGGTAGACCCGCACCGGGTCATCCGAAGACAAGACGCTGACCGCACTGGTCAGTCTAATCCGCTTGGTTGTTGCTGCCGCTGCGGCGAGGACTACAGCCGGGGCACTCCCTGCATAATCCTTACGGTGATGCTCGCCTATTCCATATACGTCCAGGCCCACTTGGTCAGCGAGCACAATCTCCTCTACAGCTTCCCGCAGACGTTCTGCATGGCTGATCGTTTGCCCTGTCACCGGGTCAGGTGTAGTCTCCAAAAACGTGCTTATCCCAATTTCCATAATCTTCTTATCTTCGGCCATAATAATCCGCCCCTTTCTTCATGTCATCATTCTACTATACTTTTTAATGTTTCTCAACTTTAGTAAGTGAAATGGGGGACTTTTATTAATTTCTTATTGTAAGGGAAACTATAGTTTTAGCAGATCGAAGCGATGTATGCGAAAAACCCAACACAATTGGACCGGACGCGGCGCGTAGGCGAAATGTAATCGAAAAACCGATTACAATTGGATCGGACGCGGTGTGTAGGCCAAATGTAATCGAAAAACCGATTACAATTGGACCGGGTGCGGCGCGTAGGCGAAATGTAATCGAAAAACCGATTACAATTGGATCGGACGCGGCGCGTAGGCGAAATGTAATCTAAAAACCGATTACAATTGGATTGGTACCTGCGGTCTACGCATCTTCCTACGCCAAAAAGACCGGGTTGCCCCGGCCTCTTTGGCGGCCTGCTGTCTTCAGGATTCAGGATTTATCCTTCTTGACGGCAAGCTGTACAATCATAATCACAAGAACGAGCAGTGCGATGAGCTGGTCTGTACTCATGGTAGTCCGAACCTCCAATCCCTTAACAAGGATGGCTCTTCCGGACCTGCGTCTCCTCTCCAAGAAGCTGCTTATTCCCCATAATCCAGCCTATGTATTCATACATACACTTAGTACTTAAGCATATAAATATTATTGCAGCAGACGGCTGACGGGCGGGGCGGCAATGCCTCTGAACAGCCTTGTGTAACGCAGGTGATCCTTCCAGCAATTTTTATCTTGTACTTCGGATAAGGCTGCTTTAGTATATATAAATTGGCTTATATTTATATCTACTGTAAGGAGTGCATCGGGGAATGCTGCAGATCAAATGGGGGGCTGAATTATGGTTGTGATAGCCTGCCTGATTTTTGTTGTGACTTTGGTTTTTGTGATCTGGCAGCCGCGGAATTTATCGATTGGCTGGTCCGCCTGCGGAGGGGCGATTCTCGCGCTTGCGGCAGGAGTGGTCAGCTTTGGCGATGTCCGTGATGTGACGCTGATTGTATGGAATGCGACGCTTGCCTTCGTAGCGATTATCCTAATTTCCTTAATTCTTGATCGTGTCGGCTTCTTCGAGTGGGCGGCGCTGCATATGGCGGCGGCGGCACGCGGCAACGGCACGCTGATGTTTATCTATGTGATCGTGCTGGGTGCAGTCGTGGCGATGCTGTTCGCCAATGACGGGGCAGCGCTGATTCTGACACCGATCGTGCTGGCGATGGTCCGGGCGCTGAATCTTGACGAGCGCAAGGTCTTTCCTTTTATTATTGCCAGCGGCTTCATTGCCGATACCACCTCGCTGCCGCTGACCGTCAGCAATCTGGTTAATATTGTCTCCGCCGATTTCTTCGGCATTACCTTCATGCAATATGCGGGCCATATGTGGCTGCCGACTTTATTCTCGTTGGGTGCGAGTATCCTGGTTCTGTATCTGTACTTCCGCCGCAGCATCCCGAAGGCGTATGATACCGCCGGAATGAAGCTCCCGGGGGATGCTATCAAGGACCAGCGGATGTTCCGGCTATCCTGGTTCGTACTCACGCTTTTGGTAGCCGGATATTTCGTCAGTGAATTCCTGGACATTCCGGTATCCGTAGTTGCTGGAGTAATCGCAATCTGTTTCCTGCTGATGGCCCGCAGAAGTCCTTACGTGAAGACGATGGAAGTGGTCAAGGGGGCGCCTTGGGCGATTGTTTTCTTCTCCATTGGCATGTACGTAGTGGTGTATGGTCTGCGTAATGCGGGACTGACGGATGTGCTTGCAGAGATGATCGGCGGAATTGCGAAGCACGGGCTGTTCGCCGCCACAATGGGCATGGGCTTCCTAGCTGCGCTGCTCTCCTCGGTGATGAATAATCTGCCGACGGTGCTGATCGGATCGCTGGCCATTGATACCGCACATGCCGCGGGTCTGGTGAAGGAGGCTTTGATCTACGCCAATGTTATTGGTTCGGATCTGGGGCCAAAGATTACACCGATTGGTTCACTGGCTACCCTGCTGTGGCTGCATGTGCTGTCCGGCAAGGGTGTGAAGATCTCCTGGGGCACCTATTTTAAAATTGGGATTATCCTGACGGTTCCCACACTGTTCATCACATTGCTGGGTCTATACCTGGAACTGAAGTGGCTCTAATCATGAGCCGTATAAGCTAACAAGGGGCCACGATCCCGTGTACAATTCATAATATACAAGGAGCGGTGCAGACCTTAGTCTGACCGCTCTTTTTTTTGAAAATATAAGAATTTATATGTTGCACACGATAACTTATCCTTCTATTTCTCGCTGAAACGGTACCGTCCTTTCAAAAGGACGGCAAAGCCGTTTCCACTTGTAGAATTTATATGTTTTGGGGTCCCCGCAAAGTACCTGAGTCATCACCTACGCTAAAGCCCCACTTTGTGGGGGTATTTTGAAATCTAAGCCTATCCTTCCTTCTGCTTCCCCTGTTCCTGATCCGGGTACTTCACCACAGGCCACTTCACCTTGCGCAGGGCGTTCATCAGCTCCGGACCGGCATGCAGATTGCTGCTGACCAGTTCCCCTGGCGTGAGCGCCATCCACTGGTTGAGGGAGACGTCGGCGAACCGGTCGCTGCGGAACATCTCCAGGAACCAGAGCGTCTCTGTGCCGGTATTCTGAACATAATGCCCCTGTGCAAAAGGCACATAGCCGACATCCCCAGCCCTGACATTGAAGGTGCGGGCATCGCCGTCCCCTCCAAAGACGGTCATTCGTCCTTGCCCGCTGAGGTAATACTGCCACTCGTCATTGTTCGGGTGCCAGTGCAGCTCCCGCATCGCCCCGGGCTCAATCTCTACCAGGGCTGCGGCGATATTCCGGGAGATGGGAAAATTGCTGGAGTCGACAATCCGCACACTGCCTCCCGGTGTCTTGAGCGGCGGCTGAGCCATCAGCCGGTGCTTGAAGCTCAGCGGAATCTCCCCGTAAGGCGATTCGATCCGCTGGCTTGCAATCGGGCCTGGCACCTGATCCTGATAGATATACACCTGCTCCTTGGGAAGATAGGCGAATGCAGATTCAGGTACACCGAAGTTCGCGGACAGGACTTCGCGCGGCGTATGGGCGAACCAGTCGGAGATGGACAGGGTGTTCAAATCCGAGAAGCCTCCATCGTCGAACACAAGCAGGAATTCACATCCCTCAGCCAGACCCTGAATGGAATGCGGGATGCCTGGAGGGAAATACCACAGATCGCCGGGACCGACATCGGCAATGAAGTTGCGGCCATTCTGGTCTACAGCTGTAATCCTTGCGCTGCCCAGCAGCATGTAGGACCATTCCGCCTGCTGATGCCAGTGCAGCTCACGTACACCGCCCGGCGTCAGACTCATATTTACGCCCGCAAGTGTAGTGGCCACCGGCAGCTCCCTGACCGTCACTTCACGGGACCAGCCGCCATGATTCAGCTGCATATGGGCGTCGGAGAACGAGAATTTCAGATTCGGGATCAGCCCGTTGTCCGTGACCGGAGGAACGAACATATCGGGATTCTCCCGGTCGCGCATGATGTCACGTGGACCCAGGTCGATATTGCCTGCACCGTCACTGCGTATGGGCTGGGGAATGACGGGCTGGCCTGGAGAACGGGGATGATCAGGATTCATCACATAGGCTCCTTTCTGGAACGCACAGCATTTCAAGAAAATATATGCGCAAATGTGATAATATTTGACTACCGGACAAAGATCCGTACGATAATCAGAGAGCAGGGTTAGAACCAATGACATTAAGTGGACAAGAACGCTACCGCTTCAGCGAAGCGCCTATATGGGAATTGCAGCGCACCTATTATGAACAGCTGGGCCTCCAGGCTTGGGCCAATGACCAGGTTCCGCAGTATATTACAAGCAATCCGATGATTGGAACGGCGTATGCGGAGATCATCTTCGGTTTTCTTCAGGACCGTGCACAGAAGGGATTCACTACAGAGCCGGTAGTGGTGCTGGAACTGGGTGCAGGAGTGGGGCGTCTGGCGTTCCATGTGCTCCAGCAGCTGTGTGAGCTAATCCAGTATGCGGGCGTGCTGCTGCCGCCGTTCCGTTACGTGATGAGCGATCTGCCGTGGAAGAACATTGAGGGCTGGCAGCAGCATGAGGGTCTGAAGCCTTTTGTAGAGCAGGGAATGCTTGACTTTGCCCGCTTCGATGCGGTCCGGGATACGGAACTCTCCTTAACGCAGAGCGGATTGGTGATTAAGCCCGGGGAGCTGGGGCAGCCGCTGATGGTGATCGCCAACTACTTCTTCGACAGTATCCCGCAGGAGCTGCTCTATGTGGATGAAGGCAAGATCTATGAATGCGAGGTCTCGCTGAAATATCCTGAGCAGTCCGCTACGATGGGGCCATCCGAGGTGCTTCGTGATCTGGTGCCGGAATACCATTACAAGCGCGCAGCGGGCTATGAAGACAGCTCGTATCCGTATCATGAAGTGATTTCCTTCTATCTGGACAAGCTGGAGGATTCACATGTGCTGTTCCCGGAGGCAGCTTTGTCCTGCATGGAGCGTCTGGGTGCACTGTCCCGGGGAAGCTTCCTGCTGCTCACTGCCGATAAGGGCGATCACCGGCTGGAGAACTGGGAGTTTATCGAGCCGCCGAAGCTGATGCACCACGGCAGCATCTCGCTTACGGCGAATTATCATGCGCTGGTGCATTATTTTGAGCGGAAGGGCGCACATTCCCAGTTCACACAGCATCATTATAAAAATCTCAATGTGGGCTGCATCCTGATGCTGGAGGAGCCGATGCTGCATCCGCATACCCGGCTGGCCTACCGGCGGTTTGTCGAGCGGTTCGGGCCGGATGATTTCTTCAGCCTGAAGGTATGGATCGACAAGAATTACGACACCATCGGCATGCAGCAGATTCTGGCCTTCTGGCGGCTGGGGGGATATGACGCGGAGCTGTTCATTCAGAGCGCCGAGCGCATCTCAGCGCTGCTGCCGGATGCCAGCGACGAGGAGCTGCTGGACCTTCAGCGGGGGATCGACCGGATGTGGAGGGGCTTCTACCCGATGCCGCAAAAGTATGATCTGGCGCTGGACTGCGGCCTGCTGCTGTTCGAGATGGAGCAGTACGGGGAATCCCGCCGTTTCCTGGAGCATTCGCTGGCGACAAGTAGGGAGGAGCCGATAATTACCGTGCTGTACTGCCTGGCAATCTGCAGCTATGAGCAGGAGGATGATGAAGCGGCGCTGGATTATACGCGCAGGTCCCTGCTGATCGAGCCGGAGCATGAGGAAGCGCTGGAGCTGCTGGCTGCATTGAGCCTGGACCCGGCAGACGCTTAGGCTGCTGCTCCCGGCAGCCCGGCGTAAGTACTTTACACCCGGCGTGAGATTTGATATTCTGTATCCAATAATTTAAACGCGATGACGAGAAGAGTACATTCAGGTTCTTCCCTCACAGAGAGCTCCGGCTGGTGTGAAGGAGCAGGGAGGACTGAATGGAAACAAGCCTCTGAGCGGCTTACCGGAACCAGGCAGCAGCCGGGGATGGTACGACAGGAGCTCCTGTTATAGAGCTAGAGTATAAGCCCTGCCGGACGGCAGCGCCGTACTTGATGAGATTAATATGGTGACATATTAATAAACCTGGGGTGGTACCGCGAGAATTTCGTCCCCAAGACCATACGTCTTGGAGGTGAGGTTCTTTTTTGTTGTCCGGGAAGGCAGTATACCACCCATTTACAGGAGGAGATCGAATGACTGACGATATTGTTAATACGAATGAACCGGCTCTGCCGGAGAATTATATGGATAAGCTGATTAGAGAGGATGTGGAGGCCGGAGTCTTCAGCCGGGAGATTTGCACCCGGTTTCCGCCGGAGCCCAACGGCTATCTGCATATCGGGAGTGCTTTTGCCATCCACACGAATATGGGGATCGCCCGTAAGTATGGCGGACGCTTCCATCTGCGCTTCGATGACACGAACCCGCTCAAGGAGGATATGGAATATGTGGAGGCGATCATCCGTGACCTTGAATGGCTCGGCTGCAGTCCGGGGGAACATATCTACTACGGCTCCGATTATTCGGAGGAAATCTACCGCAGGGCAGAGATGCTCATTCTGAAGGGCAAGGCCTATGTCTGTGATCTGACGGCAGCAGAGATAACGGCTTACCGGGGGACATTAACCGGGCCGGGGACAGATAGTCCTTACCGCAGCCGCACGCCGGAAGAGAACCTGCGGTTGTTCCGGGCGATGCGCAAGGGGGAATACCCGAGCGGGGCCAAAGTGCTGCGGGCGCGGATTGACATGGCTTCGCCGAACATGAATCTGCGTGATCCGGTGCTGTACCGGATTATTCATGCAGAGCATTACCGTACAGGCAGTGCCTGGTGTATCTATCCCATGTATGATTTCGCTCATCCGATTCAGGATGCGCTGGAAGGGGTGACGCATTCACTGTGCTCAATCGAGTTCAAGGATCACCGGCCGCTGTATGAGTGGGTGCTGCGGGAGCTGGAAATCCCGGAAGCCCCGAGGCAAAAAGAATTCGGCCGGGTGAACCTGACGGGAGTGGTCACCAGCAAGCGGTATCTCCGGGAGCTGGTTGCCGGGAACTATGTAGACGGCTGGGATGATCCGCGGCTGCCTACGCTCAGCGGGCTGCGCAGACGGGGATTCACGCCGGAGAGCATCAGGGATTTCGTCCGGGAGATCGGGATGGTCCGGAATACGGCCATGGTGGATTTCTCGCTGCTGGAGCATTGCCTGAGACAGGACCTTAAGGCCAGGGTGCCGGCTGTTATGGCTGTGCTTGACCCGCTGAAGGTCGTGCTTACCAATTACGCAGCCGGGGCCTCCGAGCTGCTTCCGATCCCTAACAATCCTGAGAATACCGGGATGGGTTCAAGAGAGGTGCCGTTCTCCGGCACGCTCTATATCGAGCGGGCCGATTTCATGGAGGTGCCTGTGAAGGGCTTCCGCAGATTGGTTCCAGGCGGCGAGGTGCGGCTTAAGGGCGGTTATATTATCCGCTGCCATGAGGTCATTAAGGATGCGCAGACAGGAGCCGTCCTCGAACTGCGGTGCAGCTACGACCCGGAGACCAAAAGCGGCGGTGCACTCAGCGGCCGGAAGGTGAAGGGAACCGTGCAATGGGTCTCCGCTGCTCATGCGCTGAAGAGTGACGTATACCTGTATGAGCAACTGCTGACGGATAACAACGGGCCGAAGGAGGAAGGCGAGAGCTGGGAGGAATACATCAATCCGGGTTCCGTAACTCTGCTTAAGGATTGCCTGCTGGAGCCGCTTGCGGGTAACCCTCAGCCCGGGGATACCTACCAGTTCCTGCGTCACGGCTATTTCTGCATCGACAGCAGGCATAGCACAGCTCAGAAGCTGGTGTTCAACCGAATCGTCCCGCTTAAGGACACCTGGAAGGGCAACGCAACACCATCAGCTGAAGCGTAATAAATACAAGACCTTTCTCACACATTCTGCGAACGCTGTACAGACTGGCTGCGCCAAGGCAATTTATTAAAAGCTTAAAGAGTTACACAATCAGCGATGCCCCTGTTATAGGAGCATCGCTGATTTGCGTGATGCGTCTGCCAAGCTGCCTGCACTTTGTACATTAGATTGCATTTGCACAAAGTACAATCACTCCAGCAGAGGAGTCAACTCGATAATGGGAGCGGGTAATAACATAAGGCATAAGCCTCACTTTATAGGGCTGAATCACATAATATGGGTGAAGGATTAGGCGTGCAGGCATAAGCTCAGGCAGCGTATGAAAACCCAGTGAAAATACATTTACAATTCTCATCTTGAGGATTATAATAAAAACAAATCAAATGTTGCACCAGGGAAACTTTCGTGTGTATAGACAACTTTTTCCGGGCAAGAGGAGGACAGAACATGATGGAGCAAAATACCGCAGTAGAATCATCCCCTATCCTAAAGGGTCATGCAGTTCATACTAACAAACATTCGGCACAATCGGTGCTTAACGGAGATGTCAAAGGACTGAAGAGACTTCTTCCTTTTCTGGGCCCGGCATTTATAGCTTCCGTAGCTTATCTGGACCCCGGCAATTTCGCCACTAATATTACCGCAGGCTCGAAATACGGGTATCTGCTGCTCTGGGTCATTTTCGCCTCGAATCTGATGGCCGTACTAATTCAATCCTTATCCGCCAAGCTTGGCATTGCTACCGGCAAGAATCTGCCTGAGATCGCGCGGGAGCAATTCCCGAAGGGCGTATCGATCTTCCTGTGGATTCAGAGTGAAATCGTCATTATCGCCACCGATCTTGCTGAATTCATCGGCGCGGCGCTCGGGCTTTATCTGTTATTCGGCATACCGATGCTTCCGGCTGCACTGATTACTGCTGTAGGGTCATTTGCCATTCTGGAGCTGCAGCGTCGCGGTTACCGCACGCTTGAGGCCGGAATCGCCGGTATGGTGATGATTGTTGTGCTGGCTTTTGCATTCCAGGTCATTATGGCGAAGCCGGATGCAGGCAGTGTCCTGACCGGAATGTTCACTCCCAGATTCGAAGGCGTGGACAGCGTGCTGTTGGCTGCCGGAATTCTCGGTGCAACGGTCATGCCCCATGCAATTTATCTGCATTCTTCGCTGACCCAGAGCCGTGTAATCGGAATTGATGAGCGTGAGAAGAAGCAGATCTTCCGGTTGGAATTCATCGACATTCTGATTGCTATGCTGATTGCCGGTGCAGTAAATATGGCTATGGTCATTGTAGCAGCCGCACTGTTCTTCAAGAACGGTCTGGTGGTCGAGGATTTGGATATCGCCTTCGGGCAGTTCCGCAATCTGGCGGGGCCTGTTACGGCAATCTCCTTCGGCCTCGCCCTGCTGATTGCAGGTCTGTCCAGCTCGTCGGTGGGCACAATGGCGGGTGATGTGGTTATGCAGGGATTCATTAATAAAAAGATCAATCTCTACCTACGCAGGGCGATCACCATCATTCCGCCGCTTGCCATCATCGCCTTAGGCGTTAATGCAACCAGCGCACTGGTCATGAGCCAGGTTGTCCTTTCCTTCGGGATTGCCTTCGCCCTGATTCCGCTCGTCATCTTCACCAGTAACCGCCGGATCATGCAGGGGCTGGTGAACCACCGGATCACCACCATCCTCGGCTGGATCATCTCCGCCCTGGTGGTCGCGTTGAACCTGTTCCTGGTAGTGGAGATGTTTGTGTAAGCTGTGCAGGGAATTGATTATTTGAAGTGTGGGCCCTATGCTCCACGGCCAGTAACATTTATAGAGGAATCCTGCAAGATGTGCAACAATACTGCCCCATAGAAGCGACTTATGCTGAAATCCTGCATGAAATGCAACAAATTCAGCGCTAACTTGCTATAAACACCAGAATTCCTGCAAAAGATGCAACAATCTACCGTAGCCCGTAACTTTTTTAGAGGAATCCTGCAAAATGTGCAACAATGCGATCCATACAAGCGATCCGTGAGCGGAAAGTCTCGGAATTGGCGAGAGATAGGTGGAGCACCTCCAGGAAAGGAAGAAGCTACATTGGATGCCACGTACAGTTCACCTGAACCCGCCGGAGGTGGGAGGCGAACGTAAATGAAGAGCAGATGTGCATTTGAATTAGAGTTTGTAACTCCCACTCTTAAACAGCGGAGCGGGCGGAATGACCCGCGGAGAAGCGGAGCGTTCGCCTTTGTATCCGGATTTTCACCGATTAGGGGAATGAAAAAAATCTGGATATAAGAGCGATTGGAACAACATTCCGTTTGCGGAGCGTGCTTACCAGGCGTCGTACGTAAATCATGCGCATAACAAAAGAGGTGTCTCATTTGCCGTTTGCCGGCTTCTGGGACACCTCTTTTCTGTTAAAGGATCAGCCAGCTGCTATTGCTTCACAATATCCTGCACTGCTTTGTCCAGCTTCTCCAGCAGCTGGTCATGGTTCAGCTGGCCGCCGAGGTATTCCTGCATGGCTGCACCGAAGCCCTGGGTGACGCCGTCAGGGAACATATCCCAGTTCCAGCCCAGCGCGTTCCCGGATTTCTCCTGCACGGCAACGGCGACCTGGCCGATATCGGCGGCGTCTGCGGTGATGTTCGCTTCCGCCGGGATGAACTTGAATTCCTTGGTCAGATACTTCTGGCCCGTTTCCGAGCTGACCATCCAGTTCAGGAAGGCCTTGGCTTCCTCCGGATGTGCGGATTTGCTGTTCACGATATAGTTGTTAGGCACGCCTACCAGGATGGTGCCTTCTTCGCCGTTAATCGGGAGCGGGAGGAGGCCCAGGTTCAGGGCCGGATCGATTTTGTCGATATCGCCTTGTGTCCAGTTCCCTTGCAGCATCATGGCAGCTTTACCGGAGGCGAATTCAGCCACCTGAGTCGCATAATCGGTAGTCATTTTGTTGTCCTGGGCATTGTCGAAGATCACATCTACGAGATCCAGCCATTGCTTGAAGATAGCATTGCCCTTGATGGTCTGTGTGCCCGCCTTCACATCGTCTATGAACTGCTTCGGATCAGGCTGGTGCGCCATTCCTACGTTCACGAGGTGAATCCCCATCGACCACCACTCATTGGTGGCTTCAAACGGTGTGATGCCAGCAGTCTTCAGCTTGGCTACAGCGTCCTTGAGCTGCGGGAGCGTCTTGGGCTCTTCCGTTATGCCGGCTTTGGCGAACAGATCCTTGTTGTAGATCAGCCCGTAGCCTTCTACATTCATAGGCATGCCATAAAGCTTGCCGTCTACGGTTGCCGGTGTCTTGGCGGTCGGGATCAGCTGGGTGGCCCAAGGCTCATTGCTCAGGTCAGTGGCGCGGTCCATATAAGGAACAAGGGCTGTATACCCCCCGTTATTGAAAATCTCAGGCTCAGAGCCGGAAGCGATCTCCGCCTTCAGCAGTGCGCCGTAATCCTCACCGCCGCCGTGCGTTTCGACCTCCACCTTCACGCCTGTCTCCTTCTCATATTCTTCGGCGAGTGCATTCAGCTGCTCGGCAATCTCCACCTTGAACTGGAACATCTTGATCGTAACATCCTTGGCAGGCGCTTTGCTGGCTTCCGGTGCTGCAGATTCGGTTGACGCGTTAGGAGCAATAGTGGCGCTTCCATTGCCTGCGGAATTCGTATTGCCGCTGTTCCCGCAACCTGCGATAATGAGGGTGCAAACGGTTGCCATGATGAACGCGAACTTTCTTTTCATAGAATAACCTCCCTGGTCTGTGGTTCCTGCTCTTAGAGCGTAATGGAATTGATAGATGACTTACACTTCATATGTTGCTCGAAAAAGTGGATATTATTGCTGCAAAGGAAAGCCGATCCTAAGATCATCCCTTAATGGAGCCTGCCGTCACGCCTTCCACAATATAACGCTGGAGCGACAGGAAGAACAAGAGAATTGGCGTAATCGCCATGACGAGACCGGCAAGAGCCAGATCCCACTTCTTGGTGTACTGTCCGAAGAACTTGGTCACAGCTACGGGCAGGGTCGTCAGATCCTTATTCCCGCCGATCACCAGGACAGGCAGCAGATAGTCATTCCAGATCCATAGCGTATTCAGGATAATGACGGTTACAATAATCGGCAGCAGCAGCGGGAAGACGATCCGGAAGAACACGCCGTACGGATTCGAGCCGTCCACCCGCGCGGCTTCCTCCAGCTCCAGCGGCACCGTCTTAATGAACCCGTGGAACAGGAAGACCGACAGCGGCATCCCGAAGCCGAGATAACAGGCCACAATGCCGTACAGCTCGCCGCGCAGCTCCAGCAGGCTGGTCACCCGGACTAATTGCAGCATGAGCGACTGGAACGGAATGATCATCGCCGAGACCAGCAGCAGGAACACGAAGGAATTGAAGCGTGTCGGCTTGCGCACAATCTGGTAAGCGGCCATCGAGCTGAACAGGACGATGAAGATTACACTTAGAATCGTAATGGTCAGAGAGTTGAAGAAGGCCTGCGGGAAGTTAATGGCATCCCAGACCTTGGAATAGTTACTCCAGTGGAACACCTGCGGCCAGGAAGCGGCATCGATCAGGATGTCCTTCAGCCCCTTAACCGAGTTGCTCAGGACCAGATAGAACGGTGACAGAAAGACAATAGCCAGCAGAATGGCGGCAATTTCGAGGAGGAAGTTGCCCGGGCGGTAGCGGCTGCTGTTCATTAGGCGGACACCTCTTTTCGTTTGGTTAGCCAGACCTGGGTAACGGTGATCAGGGAGACGGCGGCGAAGAAGAGCAGCGCTTTGGCTGTCCCCAGGCCATACCGGTTGTTGATGAGTGCCTCCGCATAAATGTTATAGGCCAGCGACTGGGTCGAGGTGCCCGGCCCGCCTTTGGTCAGCGACAGGTTGAGGTCGAACATTTTGAAGGCATTGGAGGTCGTCAGGAACAGGCAGATGGTGATCGCCGGCATAATCAGCGGGATGTAGACGCTCTTGAACAGCTGCGGAGCGCGGGCACCGTCTATGCGGGCGGCTTCGATGAGATCCTTGGGAATCCCGGCCAACCCGGCGATATAGATGACCATCATATAACCGGCTGTCTGCCAGACGAACACGATAACCAGACCCCAGAACCCGGTACTTGGCGTGCCCAGCCAGGGCAGTTGAAAGAATGAAATCCCGGTCAGCTCGCCGATTGTAGCGAAGCCTTTGGTGAAGATGAACTGCCAGATGTAGCCGAGCAGAATGCCGCCGATCACATTGGGCATGAAAAAGACGGTACGGAGCAGCTTCTTCGTCTTCAGCGTCGTCATTAGAATGAAGGCCAGCAGCAGCGCAAGCACATTGGCAGCCACAACCGAGATCACGGTGAAGCGCAGGGTGAAGACCAGGGACTCCCAGAACTTATCGTCATTCATGAAAATACGTTTCCAGTTGGCCGCGCCGGTCCAGACCGCTTTGTCCAGATCCAGCCCGTTCCAGTCGGTGGAGGAGTAGTAGAAGCCGAGGAAGAACGGGGTGACCACAATGGTCAGGAAAAAGAGCAGACAGGGGCCGAGAAATACGATTTGCTGTCCCCAGCCGCGCTGTATACCTAGAGTTTTTCTCATATGGACTCTCCTTTGGGTAAGTTTGGGTAAGCTATCTACGGGTTCACAGCTTGATTATAGAAAGCCCGGGCCACCGCCAACACTCCATTTCATGCCGGAAAAAGTGGATTATATTGCAGGCCATACGGCCCACACAACTTCTAGGAGGTTCCCCCATGTTCAAGAACAGCATCCGGACACGGCTGATGGCCTTAGTGCTGCTGGCATCAGTGATCCCGTCAGGCATCTCTGTGACCTTCTCTTATCTCTATACGAGGCAGTCGGTTACAGACCAGTCCGTGAAGCAGAATACGAAGCTGCTGACGCTGGGGGAGGCGAATCTGCGGAGTTATTTCAGCGGCATGAACCAGCAGGCGATGTCGCTTTACAGCGGGATCAATGTTCCCAGCTCCTTCTACACCACTCTGCTTACCGCCAAAAGCCCCGCCCAGGCCCCGCCCGGCACCATACTGCCGGACACCCGGGCGATCATCTCCACCCAGCTGTACAATCTGTTTCTCTCCGACCGCAATACGTATCAGATTCATCTGTATGTGAGGGCCGCCAGGCAGTCCAATCTGCTGCTTAAGGGATTTTTCCGCCGTGAGGATAATGCAGACTATGCCGCCAAGGGGCAAGCTGGAGGGACTTACCGCCCGTATCTCGAAGTGACGCATATGGATCATCAATACGGAGTGAAGTCCGGTTTCCCCAATCTGAAGCCGGGGAGCGTGCCGGTCTTTACGGCCCATTTCCCCATCTACCGGACCCCCAGTGACAGTGTACTGGCAGATTTGTCGATCGATTATACGCTGGGGGAGCTGGAGGGGATTGTGGAGTCGATGTACACCTCGGACACTGAGCGCCTGTATGTGCTGAATGAGCAAGGCGAGGCGCTGTTCGCCTCCGATCCGGACTGGATCGGGAAGCCGGTCGCAGCGGGCTGGAGCCGTCTCCCCGCAGAGCAGGACAGCGGGCATTTCGCCTGGAAGAAGGATGGCTTCCAGGGGATCGTAATGTTCAAGCAGATCAAGGCCCCTTTGTTCAGCGGAAGCATTATCAAGCTGGTGCCCTATGAGGATCTCTACACAGACGCAAGGGTGATTACCCGGTTCAATATGGGCATCGGGCTGCTGTTCCTGCTGATCGGGGGCATCAGTGCCGTGCTGATCTCCATTGGCTTCACCCGTCCGATCAAGAAGCTGATTCACTTCACGCAGAAGGTGCAGACCGGCCAGCTGGATGCGCATATGGATGCCGAGCGGGAGGACGAGTTCGGGCTCCTCACCCGCAAGATCACCGGCATGACCCGCACGATCAATGAGCTGATCGTTAAGGAGTACCGGCTGGAGCTGGCGAACAAGACGAATCAGCTGAAGGCGCTACAGGCCCAGGTGAACCCGCATTTTCTCTACAATGCGCTGCAATCGATCGCCAGCCTGTCCTTGCGCTATAATGCGCCGAAGGTATATGATCTCATCTATTCCCTGGGCAGCATGATGCGTTATTCGATGAATACCGAGCGGACCCAGGTGCCGCTGCGGGATGAGATTGAGCATGTGCAGAACTATATGATTCTCCAGACGGAGCGGTTCGGCGAAGAGAATCTGCAGCTGGAGGTTCAGGCGGGGCCAGAGGCTCTGGAGCTGATCCTGCCGAAGATGATCCTGCAGCCGATTGTGGAGAATATCTTCAAGCATGCCTTCGCTGACGGCATAAGCGGGGGGTTGATCCAGATCGAGTGCAGGCTGGAAGGAGCGGCCAGGCTGGTGCTTGCCGTGAAGGATAACGGCCGGGGCATGAGCCCGGAGCGGCTGGAGGAGATTACGGCCTGTCTCAGAGGCAGCAGCCAGCAAGGCCAGGAGGAGATCGGCCTGTACAATGTGCTGGCCCGTCTGCGGCTCCAGTTCGGCAGCGCAGCGGAGATGCAGCTTAAGAATAATGAAGACGGCCAGGGGCTTACCGTTACGCTGATTATTCCGCTGGAGGTGATAGACGGTTAATTTGGGCTTTTGCCCAGTGAAGCTCACAGCATAAATGTTTAATAGGATAAATGATCCTTAGAAGGAGCGGCTGAGATGAAGGTGCTGATTGTAGATGATGAGAAGCATGTGCGGGAGGCCATCCGTTATTTTGTTCCGTGGGACAGCTATAACATCTCCGGGATCTATGAGGCGACCAACGGGCAGGAGGCGACACGGATCATGCAGGAGCATCAGCCGGCTGTCGTGTTCACGGATATGCGGATGCCGCTGATGGACGGGGCGGAGCTGCTGGAATGGCTGCACCGGCATTATCCGCATACGAAGACGATTGTCATCAGCGGGTATCAGGATTTCAATTACGTCAAGCCGGCCATCGTATACGGCGGTACGGATTATCTGCTGAAGCCGCTGAACAGCAAGCAGCTGATTGCCTCTGCGGAGCATGCCTTCAAGCTGTGGATGGAGGAGGAGGCGGAACGGAAGCGGCGCCAGCGCCAGAACATGCAGCTCAACGCGCTGCGTCCGCTCTACTGGGACAAAATGCTGTCCGATCTGGTGAGCGGACAGGCCTCGTTCCATGAGCTGAAGCTGTCCCTCTGTGAAGAGCTGGGGATGCCGATTGGGGCGCAGGAGTGCAGAATCGCCGTAATCCCGCTGCAAGCTGCAGACTGCCATCTGCTGCGGAGATTCCGCGGGGATGTGGCCTTGACGGCCTTCGTGCTGGCTAATGTCTGCAATGAAGTGATGGCCGCAGACCAGAGCGGCTATGCCTTCCGCAACTGGCAGGGCGGAGGAGAGCTTGTAGTTCTGCTGTGGAGTGCGGTAACGCAGGCGGAGGAGATGCTTAACCGGATGAATGAAGCCATCCGCCAGACGTTTGGCGTTCAGCTGGATATCGGGCTTAGTCCGCTGAACCCGTTGCCGGAGGGGCTGCGGTCTGCTTTTGAACAGGCAGGCCAGGCGCTTGCGGAGCGGAATCTATTGCAGCGGGACGGGCGAATCCATCCCTTCAGAGGTTACGGGGACGGGAGTAGACCTACAAACGACTACGGCCTGGAGGAACGGCTGGATAAGCTTAGAATCGCCGTATTGTCCGGCGATCTGGAGCGGATGGAGCGGGTGGTCGAGGAGTGGGCCGGGCATCTGGCCGGGCTGCCGCTGCTCACGGAGCGCGTTCTGCTCCAGCAGCAGACGGAGATTCTGGAGGTTCTGAAGCGCTGGAGGCCGGAGGAGGAGCTCAGCCTGGAGCACTGTTATGACGCCGAGGGGCTGTTCTCGGTGGAGAACTGGCAGTTCCGGCTGAAATCGCTGCTGCACCGCTTATCCAAGAGCAGCCCGCAAGCGCCGGACAGCCGGCTCGTCCAGGAGATCAGGGAGTACCTGGACCGGAACTATGCGCAGGAGATGACGCTGCAGCATATTGCGGAACGCTTTTTCATCAGCAGGGAGAATGTGTCGCGCAAATTCAAGCAGGTCACGGGGGAGAATCTGTCGGATTATCTGACCGGCCTCCGGGTGGAGAAGGCGAAGGCGCTGCTCCAGAATACGAATCTGCGGCTGTCGCAGATCGCGGAGCTGGTGGGCTATGAGGATGAGAAGTATTTCAGCCGTGTTTTCAAGAAAACCGCCGGCCTCACGCCAAGAGAATACCGCAAGCAGGAAGAAGAAGCCTGAGTATGTAAGGTTTACGGTCTACCTTTCAGCTTTTCCCGGTCTGCAACCGATAATAGCTATATGGGCAATGAATACATAGCTGCGGTTATAGGGGAGAGCTGGATAATATGGACAATGATCTGGGAAGAACGATTAAGAATGACCTGATTAATGCCTATGGAGTGACTGTAATTCCGGCGGGAAGCAGACTGAATGCCGAGCATCTGGAGCTAATCCGCAAACAAAAAATCGACAGATTCGACATCCTTTTTGCAGATGAGGCTGACCAGGCGCCCTCCTACCAAAAGATGGTCAACAGTACAGTGGACCTGTCCAAGGAATTATTCGAATCTTACCGAATCTCCCGCAAAATCCCGCTGGCGGATATCCGCAAGGAGGTGCTTCCGGTCATTCAGGAAATCTCGCGCAACCCGGATATCTTCGCCTTGTTCCATTCGGTGCAGGGGAAGGATGATTATACATATGAGCACAATGTCGGCGTTGCGGTGCTCTCTACCCTGATCGGCAGATGGCTGGAGATGAGTGAAGCGGAGCTGTCCGTGCTCTCTATGGCTGCAACTCTGCATGACATCGGCAAGCTGAAGATTCCCTCAGAGCTGCTGAATAAGCCCGGCAAGCTGACGGACGAGGAATACGCTCAGGTGAAGAAGCACACGGTCTACGGCTACGAGATTCTCAAAGAAACCGCCGGAGCCAATTCACGCATTGCCCTGGTGGCGCTTCAGCATCATGAGCGAAATGACGGCAAAGGGTATCCGCTGGGGCTGAAGGACGAACAGATCGATCCGTACAGCAAAATAGTGGCCGTGGCCGATATTTTTCATGCGATGTCCAGCAAGCGCCCGTATCATGAACCGACGCCGTTCCATATGATTGTGGATCAGATGAGAAGAGGCAGCTTCGGCGCGCTGGACCCGCATATTGTAACC
This sequence comes from Paenibacillus sp. FSL H3-0469, assembly GCF_038051945.1. NCBI lineage: Bacteria > Bacillati > Bacillota > Bacilli > Caryophanales > Paenibacillaceae > Paenibacillus > Paenibacillus sp. FSL H3-0469. The sequence continues at coordinate 3,481,804 of NZ_CP150302.1, read as the reverse complement.
GTTTTTCTGGAAAATATCGTGAAGCGGTCGGTCGGGCGTGAAGTGGTCCTAACCGATGGCCGGGTCGGCGAGATTGTCTACCTGAACCCGCATGACATCGAGACTCCGCTGATCCGCATCGGGGATGAATATATTGATCTCAGCAAAAGAACGGAGCTTAATATCCGGGAGATCAGCCTCTGATTCCGATCTACTTGCTGAAATAATCGGCCACTCCCTCAGCGACTGCCTGAGCTGCCTTGCGCTGATAAGCCGCCTTGCGTACAATCGATTCGTCGTACGGGTTCGACAGGAAGCCCAGCTCTACAAGAGTGGCCGGCAGCGGATTCTCCCGCAGAATATGGTAGTCGCCGAAGGAGAGGCCGTTGCTGCGCAGACCGATGCCCTCACCCAGCCGGGTCTCCACCGCCCGGGCCAGCCGCAGATCATTCTGCTGCGAATAGAAGAAGGTCAGCGTGCCGGAGACATTTTTCGGCGATGAATTATAATGAATGCTGACAAAAGCGTCCGCACCGAGCGCCCGCCCGAGCTGCACCCGCTGGGAGAGCGCAGGCTTCTGGTCCCCGCGGGTCCGGGTCATCTCCACTCTGGCTCCCTTGGCGGTCAGATAATCCCGCAGGTAGAGGGAGGTCTGGAGCGTCAGATCCTTCTCCATCGTGTCATAGGTTGTCCCGAGCATGCCGGGATCGGTGCCGCCGTGGCCGGGGTCCACGATGATCAGCTTGCCCCGGATACTGCCGGATTTCCGTACCACACTCGGAGTCTGGCTATTTGAGCTGACCGTGCTTGCACTGCGGACGGTTCCGCCTGACAGATAGCCGGAGGATACCCAGCCGACCGTTCCTCCGGCGGTGCGGACCCGCGACCACTCTCCCTGACGGAGCAGGAGCGTCACCTTGTTGCCGGATTGCAGGGAGCCGACCACCTCATAACCGGTTCCCGGCCCGCTGCGGATACGCAGGGAAGACGCGGTCACGACAGCCGTTCCGCTGGAGGCCGAGGTGGTCTTGACTGCCGCCTTGGCCGATGCCTTGGAGGCGGCGGAGCTGGAAGAGGTGCTGGCGGAAGTAGTACTAGTGGAGGAGCTTCCGCTGGTACGCTTCAGATAATAACCGGCTACCCAGCCGGAGACAGAGCCGGCCCTGACCTTGAGCCAGCCATGCTGCTCTTCAGTGACGGTAACGGTGGCTCCGGCAGCCAGAGAGCCTGTGACGGCGGCGCTTGCAGCAGGCTCACTGCGTACATTCAGCGAGCTGGCGTACACTTTGGCGGTATAAGCAGTTGCAGCATAAGCGGTAGAAGACGGCAGAACAGGTGCCAGTATGGATGAAGTCAGCAGACAGGCTGACAGAACTGCGGTATGTATTTTTTGTCGCATACAAATAAAGCCCCATTTCCCCTAGAGATAACATTCTATTACCCGTTTCATCGGCCGGAGAATACCGAAAAATTAAAATTGAAGATAAATACCTACTCCAACTACTGCTAACAACGATGTTAATTATATTCTTCTGCGGCTGCCCAATATCGCCCGAGGCCCTATTCGTTGGCAGGAAATGTCTGTATAATTATTACATATTGGGGAAACAGACAAAGGAGTGCCGCCGTGATCAGACCTAGATTATTCATTGGTTCTTCCAGAGAATCTATCCGCTATGCCAGGGCTATCCACGAACAGTTGAAGCGGACCGCCGAGGTCCATCCGTGGTATGCCGCTGCTTTCCGGCCGAATGAATACACCATGGAAGCGCTGGAGCGGAATCTGGATATCAGCGATTTTGCCGTCTTTGTGTTCTCGCCGGATGATGTCGCCCGGATTAGGGGTAAATATTATTATGTGACCCGGGACAACACCCAGTTCGAAATGGGCCTGTTCTGGGCGAGGCTGCGACGCGGCAGGGTCTTCTGCCTGCTGCCGGATCAGGTGCCTGCCCGCAGTGATCTTGTTCCGGGTGAGAATGTGGAAGAGTATCATCTGCTGTCGGATCTGTCGGGACTAACCCCGCTGGAATATGAGTGGCAGCATGAGAATGCTACAGCGGCAGTGGATGTGAGCTGCGGCAAGATTATCGACAGCATTCAGGCGCAGGGGATGTACCACGACCCGGCTGTAGAGCTGTTGCAGCTTCGGGCAGAGCTTAGGCGAAAAGAAAGTATCCTTCACTTCTTTTGGCAATATAATAATAATGTAACCCCGCCTCAGGCAGCCGAGAAATATCAGGCACTGAGCGAAGCCGTCCGCAATTCATTCCTGCCCCCGGAGGATTGCCGGGTCATCGGAGCCGCCATGTGGCGGGCCGAAGCGGAAGCGGGCCTGAAGCAGGTCGGCGGCAATGTGGGACGCGGGCAGATGTATCCGTTCGCCGCCTTCGGGGACGGGAGTGTGAAGCCGGGGGTGCTGGATGCTTTTTTGGCAAAAGAATGGACTTTTTTACAGCGTACGGAAGTTGCGGAGGTATATATCCTATGCTATCCTTTAGGTGAGAACCATGTGCTGTCCGTGCACTTCTCGGGAAGTCAGAGATTGTCGGCGGAGGATATTACAGCAGTCGTGGCCTATAACCGGGATTTGTTCCGCACCGTCAATCATTTAGTGGGAGGGGACTAACAGGATGAAGAATATGAAGAATGCCGTTAGTGTATCCAGTACTGTCCGCCGGTCTGCAAGCGGTGACGGCAACAGCGCGGGAGGCAAAGGCCGCTCCAGACGTAAATCCGGCCCCAAGCTTACACCCTCAGCGTCAAGCGTGTATTTGGCACCATCCGTGGAGGGTGGCGACGACGAGTACAAGAAGCTGGTCAGCGGTAAAGTGGATAATAACAAGCCATCATTTGCCTGAACATTGGCTAAATCATACTATTGAACAGGTCTCCAGCTATTGCTGGGGGCTTTTTTTGTCCTTTGAACGAGTGCAGCCCCGACTTAGGTTATGCGAGGTTATGCGCTCACCTGATGCGCCTGCTCACTCACATCCGTGGCATTCTGTCTGCCGGGTCTTGAATTTAAACTAATATAAGGAATTAGGGTGATTATGTGGACTCTGCTGGAAGCGGGCCGAGTGGTGTGGAGCGGACTAGAGGGGAAGGGAGAAGGATAGGAAAAGTGAAAGGGGTAAATCCCCTTGGTGGCGCTGAAAGTGGGCTGGAGGTGGAAATGAAAGGGATAAATCCCTTTGGTGGCGCTGAAAGTGGGCTGAATGGGAAAATGAGAGGGATAAATCCCTTTGGTGGAGCTGAAAGCGGGCTGGATGGGGAAATGAGAGGGATAAATCCCTTTGGTGGCGCTGAAAGTGGGCTGGATAGGGAAATGAGAGGGATAAATCCCTTTGGTGGAGCTGAAAGTGGGCTGGATGGGGAAATGAGAGGGATAAATCCCTTTGGTGGCGCTGAAAGTGGGCTGGATGGGGAAATGAGAGGGATAAATCCCTTTGGTGGCGCTAAAAGTGGGCTGGATAGGGAAATGAGAGGGATAAATCCCTTTGGTGGCGCTGAAAGTGGGCTGGATAGGGAAATGAGAGGGATAAATCCCATTGGTGGCGCTGAAAGTGGGCTGGATAGGGAAATGAGAGGGATAAATCCCATTGGTGGCGCTGAAAAGTGGGCCGGATGAGGAGTGCAAGTTGGTTAAATGAGTAAATCAGGAGCACAAGTGCACCTGAATCAAGGGCAAGTTGGCTAAATGAGTAAATCAGGAGCACAAGTGCCCCTGAGTCCACCAGATGTTAGCTAAATGAGCCAATTAGTTAGGCGGCACCCCATCCCGCGCAATAGTCCCCTATTGCGCGGAGGAAATTCCGCGCTGCTTCTTCGCAACCTCGCGGCGCACCACCGGGGCGACCTCGGTGGCGAGCAGCTCGATAGCGGCGGCTACCTTGGGGTAAGGGAGGCCGCCGATGTCGAGCTGGGTCATGAAGCGGTTATGGCCGAACAGCTCATGCTGATAGAGAATCTTCTCGATAATCTGCTGCGGGCTGCCCACGGCCAGGGTATTGTCCGGCGAGGTGAACCGGCCGAAATCGCTGCGGGAGACCCGGTACTCCTGACCGGGACGCGGGCTGATGCTGTTACGGTAGCTGTAGTAATAAGGATAATACTCATCCAGTGCTTGCTGAGAGGTCTTGGCAATGAAGCCGTGGCTGGTAATGGCGATCTTCAGGTCCTCCGGCTGGTGGCCGGCTGCAGCCCCGGCGCGGCGGTAGGTGCCGGCCAGATTCTGGAAGGGCTCCGGACTGCCGCTCAGGATCGCGATAGCCATGCCGATGCCAAGGGTTCCGGCCTTCTCGGCACTTTCCGCCGACCCGCCGATGCCGACCGAGAGCGGAAGCTTCTGCTGGAGCGGACGCGGAGCAATCTCGGCGTTATGCAGCGGGGAGCGGAATTTGCCCTTCCAGTTCATGACCTCATGCTGGTTCAGTGTGAGCAGCAGGTCGAGGTTCTCGCTGAACAGCTGCTTGTAATCCTCCAGCTCGTAGCCGAACAGCGGGAAGGATTCCAGAAAAGCGCCGCGTCCGGCGATGATCTCGGCTCGGCCGCCCGACAGCAGGTCCAGGGTGGCGAAATCCTCGAAGACACGGACCGGATCAATGGTACTTAGCACGGTCGTAGCACTGGTGAGCTTGATCCGCTGTGTAACCTGGGCAATAGCCGCCAGCACAACGGGCACCGATGAGATTACGAAATCCAGCCGGTGATGCTCGCCTACGCCGAATACATCCAGCCCGGCTTCATCGGCCAGCTTCGCGGCTGCAATGACTTCCTGCAGGCGCTGGGCGGGGCTGATCCGCTGCCCTGTATGGCAATCGGTAACTATATCGCCTAGTGTATATATGCCGAATTCAAACTCCGGCAGGCTTGCTTCTTTCGCTTGTGCATTCGCTTGTGCATTCGCTTGTGCATTCGCTTGTGTATTTGCTTGCGCATTCGCTAGCGTATTCTCATGAGTATTCCCTTGATCATTCATGGTACAGACCCCTTATCATCCATAATAGTAAGCAGCAGTTATCTTGTAAGCTTGTCCGTTAGTGCAAGGATATAGCCCAGTATATCACAATTACTTACTAATTGTAAGTATATGAGTGGAAGTTTGTAATGCTTGTCCTGCGGTAACTTTTATTTTTGGGCACTCTATGCATAGAAGCTTTTGTGTCTGCAATCGGAGTGTCCGGGAGATATCCCATAAAGTTTTATATATACTAACTGGGCGGTTGAGATTATACTAAGTTGAACGAACCGTTTCTTCAGCAGGCGGAGCGTCTCCCCAAATGTACACACACAGACACTACAATATTATGCTGGAGGAAATTGAATGAGCATTACAGAACTTACTAGCCAACTTTCCAGTTTCACAGGAAGGCTACTGCGGGAACGCTTCGGGAAGGGACCTGAATCGATACACGCCTCGATCGGGCAGCAGTGTATTGCACTGCATATCCGTAATTTCATTGGACCTGTGGAGAGGTTTTTATTGAATAAGGAAGAAGAACAGGCGTTTCGTTATACACGGGAGCTTCTGATGAAGTCCCTGCTTCCCGAGCTTGCAGCTTACCTGAAGGAGAGCATGGCTATTGAGGTCGGCGAGCTTTTTTATGATTGGGGCATTCATAACGCATCGGGTATGATCGTGGCACTCATCAAGAATGACGATGTACCGATTGATGAATATGCCGGGCGCGAACAAGTCCATATTCAGATTAACGAAGTAACCAGGAAGGTCCAGAAGGAACCGGTCCATACGGACTCCTGGTGGCTGGGACCCCGCATTCTAATTATTAAGCGTGAGGGCATCATGATTCCTTTGGAGAAGGAATTGATTGGCCTCGGCTATGAGAATACGCTTAAGACTACCAAGCGCAAGATGGAGAAGCGGTATTTGGATGATACCACCACGATCGCCCAGATGCTTGGCAAAGAGCTGGCGGATATTTATGTGGATTGGGATTTCGACAAAGATACCAGCGTGATAGCCTATACTTTTCACTGAAGTCTAAATATATATGAGGTGGAAATGAGTCGGACATGCAAATGAGCCGAACATGAGCCGAAGAAGGGGGAATGGTCCCTTTCTTCGGTTTTTTTATTTTCTGCCCATCTGCAGGCAAGGGGGCTGAGACTTTTTAGGAGGATAAACTGGATGGAGGAAGGCAAGTGGACGGTACTATATGTGGAAGATAATCAGCTCAATATGGCCTTAGTGCACCATATTTTCAAAAGAAATCTGCCCTCTGTATTGCTGCTGAAGGCTGAAACGGCAGAGCTTGGACTGCAAATAGCCCGGGAAGCTCTGCCGGATCTGATCATCCTGGACATCGGGCTTCCCGGACTTAACGGATATGAAGCTCTGGAAATACTGCAGCAGGAACAGGCGACTTGTCATATTCCGGTGCTGGCGACCAGTGCGTTTGCACAAAACTCGGATATTGAAAAGGCCCGGAAGAAGGGCTTTGCCGAATATATCACCAAGCCCTTTCAGGTTAAAGCGTTCACCGAAACCGTGAAAAGGCTGCTCTACGGAGAAGACCTACAGAAGATTTAGCTCGAAATAGCAACAGGGGATTCATTAAGGTGGGGAACTGGGGAGATCTCTGTCTGACGGCGGGTTCACGAATTGCTGTAATCCGCTGAATAAGGATTTTTTTGTATTCGACATAATGATTTGACTTTCGCCCGGTTATGCAAGATATTTATATTGCAGATTTAATATAAAAGAATTGCATCTAATACTTCACAACGGGCGGTGGATCTTATGCTAGGGCAGCATACGGAGACGTCTTCTCCATTTGAACAGGCGTTTAAGACAGGAACTGCCGGAGTAGCCTTTCTCTCCATGGCTGAAGAATGGATGAAAGTGAATCCGGCGGTAACCCTTTTGCTGGGATATTCCGAAGAACAGTTGCTGGGACGCAGCTTCACAGCGTTCTGGGATGAAGATAGCCTGAACATACATAGTTACAGGATGGGGAGCCTCAGGAGCGGAGCAGCCCCTTTTTTTGAAGCCGAAATCAAGCTGCGCCATGCGGACGGTTCTGCGGTTCCGGTGCTGCTGCATGTGGCGAAGGTGAGCGAGCCTTCGACGGGAGAAGGTCTGTATTATATTGTTCACTTGGCTGGAAGGCCGCTTGCGGCACCGGCGGAGGCACTCCCCGGGACATCTGAGCGGCTATACCAGCTGATTGCCGGCAACATCAGGGACATTGTCTATTATGCGGCGCCGGGTTCAGTCTGCCGGTATTGCTCCCCTTCAGTGGAAGAGGTGCTCGGGTATAGACCGGAGGAGCTGATCGGCCGGGACAACAGCAGACTGGTTCACTCTGAGGATCTGGCCCTAATCAGTGCGCAGCAAATGGCTGACTCGCCTGATGTCCAGCTGCGGATATTACATGCGAACGGCCAATATATCTGGATTGAATTCTCTCTGAGAACGGTGGAAGACGGCGGGGAGCGCGGGGTGCTGGCTGTCGGCCGCGATGTGACCCGGCGCAAGATTGTGGAGCAGAAGCTTCAGGAATCGGTCGAACGGTACACCTCACTGAAGAAATATAATCATGACGCGATCATATCTCTGGACCTGGAAGGCCATATTATTAACGGGAATGAACAGGCGGTACGGCTGACAGGGTATACGATCGCCGAGATGGTGGGCATGAGTGTCAGCCGGATCATCGGCGAGCAGCAGCTGCAGAATGTAATTGGTCCCCGCCGGCAGAGCGGCTCCGCGGGACAGGATATCAACCTGATCTGGCATAAGGACGGGCATTCTGTGGAGGTTCTGACCACCCTTGCGCCGATTATTATCAACGAGTCTAACGTAGGCTTTTATATTATCGTCAAGGATATTACCGAGCAGAAGCAGCTGCTGATTGCCAAGGAGACCGCAGAGAATACGAACCGCGCCAAAAGTGAGTTCCTGGCCATGATGAGCCACGAAATCCGTACTCCGATGAACGGGGTAATCGGGATGACCGACCTGCTGCTGGAGAGCAGTGAGCCGGGTTCGCAGCAGCGGGAGTTCCTGGAGATTATCCGCCAGAGCGGCGAATCCCTGCTCAATATCATCAACGACATTCTCGATCTTTCCAAGATTGAGGCAGGCAAAATCTCACTCCAGGACGAGCCGTTCATTCTCCAGCACTGTATGGATTCCGCGCTGGAGCTGCTTCAGCTCAAGGCGGAGCGCAAGGGGCTGACCCTTAGCGTGGAGACCGGGCCGGATGTGCCGCAGCGGCTGATCGGGGACGGGGGGCGGCTGAAGCAGATCCTGCTCAATCTGGCCGGCAATGCTGTGAAGTTCACCTGTACCGGCGGGGTAAAGGTAAGCGTAAAGCGCATTGCCGATGGCCCGGCAGGCGTAACGCTCCAGTTCACCGTGGCGGATACGGGGAGCGGGATTCCTGAGGAGGCCCGCAGCCGCTTGTTCGAGCCGTTCTATCAGCTGGAGCATTTCAGGGGCCGCCAGGGGGAAGGCACAGGTCTGGGACTGGCAATCAGCAAGCAATTGGCCGAGCGGATGGGCGGCGGCATCTATCTGGATACAGCGGCCGAGCAAGGGGCGACCTTTGTGTTCACCGTGGTCCTCCGGACAGAAGCGCAGACGCTTCCGGCTGACGGGCCGGAGGGGAACCTGCCGGAGGTGCAATCAGAAGGCCGGTCCCTGCATATTCTGGTCGCCGAGGACAATGTGATCAACCAGATCGTCCTGCGCAAAATCCTGGAGAAGCGCGGCTTCGCCGTCGATGTGGCCGAGGACGGGCGGCAGGCGGTCGATATGACGGCCCGGCACGGCTATGATCTCATCTTCATGGATGTGCAGATGCCCGGGATGAACGGCCTGGAGGCCACAGCTGCCATCAGGGCAGAGCAGCCGGCAGACCAGCAGCCAGTCATTGTTGCTGTGACGGCCAACGCGCTTAAGGGCGACCGGGAGCTATGTCTGGAAGCAGGGATGGACGAGTATATCAGCAAGCCGCTGAGAAGCGACAGCATTGACAAAGTAATCGGGAAATTTTTTGCGGAACAGGAATAAGCAGTCCGCTCTTCACAAAATAATCACAATACTGAGTTAAAGCTGTAATGCAGTGCTGAACTATCTTGCATATGGAAGTCTTTTTGATTAAGATAGCAGAAACTGGTGCATATAGCACTGATATAGCTTGTAATGACAATGACGAAGAGAGTAAGCACTTCATAGCGGATCTTAACAGGGAAGGCGTGCCGGAGACTGAGAGCACCCTCATGAGACGTTTAGTGCCGAAGTTCACTTCCGAGTCGGTCCCTGAAGTACACTGCTGCAGCAGGTATGGGTAGGGTGGCCCGCTTCCTGCGTTAACGGATGTAAGACAGAATGAATCCACGGCCGGTAACCCTCAGGGATGCCGTCATATGCTGATGCGTCAGCAGGATTCAACTCTAAATAAGGGTGGTACCACGGCTCCTCGTCCCTTGCGGCGGGGGGTCTTTTTGCGTTCGTTCATAGCCTTAATTATTAATATCACAAAGGAGTGTCTGGGAATGAGTAATGTGGAATTGGATGATCTGAGAGCAAGATTGGATGAGATTAACGGTCAGCTGCTGGAGCTGATCTCGGAGCGTGCCGGAATCGTTCAGGAGATTGGGGTGCTCAAAGAGAAGCAGGGCGTGCCGAAGTTTGATCCTGAACGGGAGAAGGCGATGCTGGAGAAAATGGTGGCCGGCAATAAGGGGCCGTTCACGGATGGAACCATCCGTACGCTCTTCAAGCAGATTTTCTCTGCTTCGCTTGATCTGCAAAGTACGGAGCATAAGAAGACCCTGCTGGTAGCCCGCAAAGACCATGCGGAGGATACCGTTATTGAGCTGCCGGGCGGCGTTACTGTAGGCGGATTATCCTCGCTGATGGTAGCTGGACCATGCTCGGTGGAGAGCGAGCTCCAGACCCGTACGGTGGCTGCAGCCTTGCAGAAGGCAGGCGTCAAGGTGATGCGCGGCGGCGCCTTCAAACCCCGGACCTCCCCTTATGATTTCCAGGGGCTGGGCATGGATGGCCTGCGGATTCTGCGTGAGGCGGCGAGTGAATACGGGCTTTTGACGATCAGTGAGATTGTAGATCCCCGGCATATTGAAGAAGCGCTGGATTACGTGGATGTCATTCAGGTCGGCGCGCGGAACATGCACAACTTCGAGCTGCTGAAGGCGGTAGGGGAAGTGAATAAGCCGGTGCTGCTGAAGCGCGGACTATCCGCCACGCTGGATGAATTCGTTCATGCGGCAGAATATATTATGTCCCGCGGCAATATGGAGATTATGCTGATTGAACGCGGTATCCGTACCTATGAGCGGTCGACGCGCAATACGCTGGATATCTCGGCGGTGCCGATTCTTAAGCAGGAATGCCATCTGCCGGTGCTGGTCGATGTCACCCATTCCACCGGACGCAAGGATATCCTGATTCCATGTGCTAAGGCCGCGCTCGCTGCCGGAGCCGACGGGATTATGGTAGAGGTGCATCCTGATCCGGCTACCGCCTTGTCCGATGCGGCGCAGCAGCTTAATATTGAGGAGTTCAACACCTTCTTCAATGAAGTGAAGGCTTCGGGATTATACCGTTAAGCTGAAAAGGGTGAATTCAGGCACTAGGAGGAACTGAAATTTTGAAGCAAATCGTCTCATACAACAACGGTTGGTTCTCCAACACACGGAGTGATATTTTATCGGGCATGACCGTGGCTATTGCCTTAATTCCTGAAGCGATTGCTTTCTCCATCCTTGCTGGCGTAAGCCCGATGGTTGGTTTGTACGCCTCCTTCTGTATCGCTATTGTAACAGCCTTCGCCGGCGGGCGGCCGGGGATGATCTCGGCGGCGACAGGAGCGATGGCGCTCCTGGTCGGCAGCCTGGTGCTGTCGCACGGCATTGAGTATCTGTTCGCGGCTACGGTGCTGGCTGGCATCCTGCAGATTGTGATGGGACTGCTGAAGCTGGGCCGGTTCATCACCTTCCTGCCGCAGCCGGTCATGACGGGCTTTGTCAACGCGCTGGCGATTCTGATCTTTATGGCTCAGCTGGTGCATTTCGAAGGACAGGGCTGGATCATGTACGCATTGGTGGCTCTTACGCTGGTCATCATCTATACGGTTCCCCGGGTCACCAAGGCGGTGCCGTCGGCGCTGGTCGCCATTGTCGTAGTCTCGGTACTCAGCATTATGCTGGGGCTGGATGTAAGAACCGTAGGCGATATGGGGACTATTACTTCGGCACTGCCGGTATTCCATCTGCCGAGCCTTCCCTTGACGCTGGATACGCTGCTGATTATTCTGCCGTATTCGCTCTCTCTCGCGGTAGTTGGATTACTGGAATCGCTGATGACGGCTACGCTGATTGATGATATTACGGGCACCGGCAGCGATAAGAACCGGGAAGCGAAGGGGCAGGGGCTGGCCAACATTGTGACCGGTTTCTTCGGAGGCATGGCGGGCTGCGCGATGATCGGCCAGTCGATGGTCAATATGAAATCAGGCGGACGGACACGCTTGTCCACTTTTGTCTCCGGGATCTTCCTATTGTTCCTGATTCTTGTGTTGGGTGATGTCGTTAAGAAGATTCCGATGGGCGCACTGGTCGGTGTAATGATTATGGTCTGCATCAGCACCTTCGAATGGAAGTCCCTGACCTCCTTGCGGAGGGTTCCGCTAAGCGATGCCCTGGTCATGGTGGTCACTGTGGTTACAGTAGTAGCTACCGATAATCTGTCGATCGGCGTGCTGTTCGGCGTGCTGCTGAGTGCTTTGTCTTTTGCCTGGAAAATCGCATCCCTCCAGCTGAGTGTTCATACTACAGCATCTGTAACGACTTATCGGGTATCGGGCCAGCTGTTCTTCGGAACCACGAGCCATTTCGTGAATGAATTCATGTATGACAGTGATCCGGCACAGGTCATTATCGATTTCAGCCGTTCCCATGTGTGGGATCAGTCGGCGGTGGGGGCCATTGCCAAGACGATGGACAAATACGCGGCACTGGGTACTAAGGTCACTCTCACGGGTCTAAATGAAGAAAGTGCCCGGCTGGTGCAGCGGGTTGGATTGTCGTCTTCGGACGGCCATTGACGGATAATTAACGGACAAGGGATAGAAGGCTGTTTTTGGAGCGGTTGAGCTTCAGAAGCAGTCTTTTTTTTGAATGGTTCAAAATTTAATCGTTTGTACCCCTTTGGGAAAAGGATTTTTGAAAAGTTTGTCGAAATTTTCCGGTAGAGGGACATTTGTCATTGCTTTTGCTTATTCGGGTGGCCCTACTTTAACCACGCAATTGTGATGCGCGAAAGGGAAGGCCTCCATGTTTTCTTTTATCCGAACCAGACTGATTGCCCGTATTCTCTGTGTTATGACCTTAGTGATTCTATCCATTACAGCAGGCAACGCCGCCATTCAATGGATGAACACGGGATCAGCGGTCAAAGGGACGATCAGCAGCTACAACATGAGTATTGCCAGCCATTATGTGACCCAGATTGATGCCGGCCGCTACAGCGGATTCCTGGCCGATCCGCAGGAGTCGGACCTCTACTGGTCCCTCCGCCATGAACTGGATCAGTTTCGGAAGTCGATTGGTGCCCGTTATGTATATTTTGTACGGATTGATGAGGCTAACCAGCCGCAGCTGATGATTGACGGCAGGCCGGAGGGAGACCCGCTGGCATCGGGGATCAATGAGGCTACGGATATGCCTGCTGCTGCGGTGCAGTCGGTCCTGGCCGGAGAGAACGCCAGCACGCCGCTGATCCGCAATCCTGAATACGGAGATTATATCTCAGCTTTCGTCCCTATGAAGGATGCGGGCGGGCGGCTGGTCGGGGCGCTGGGCATTGACACCGATGTGGCTGTCCTGAGTACGCTGACCCGTGATGTCCTGATGGAGAGCCTGCCGCTCTATAGTATTATTCTAGCTCTGTCTCTGGGCGCACTCGCGGTGCTGGCCTGGTTCGTCTCCCGGTCCCTGCGTCCGCTGGCGACCATTACGCAGAGTGCGGGCTCCATGGCGGAAGGGGATCTGGCCGGGGCAGCCCGCACTCTGCATGCCCGTCCGGTCACCTCCCGGGATGAGATTGGCAGGGCGTATCAGGCGATGCTCCAGATGTCGGGAGATCTGAATGCCAGAGTGAAGGGGATTGTATCCGGGGTGTCCACCGCGTCCGACAGTCTCTACGGCTCCTCGGAGACCTTCGCCAGGAATGCCGATGATGTGCTGAAGATGAGTGAGACGGTGAGCGGGAGAATCAGCGATATTGACGCCGGTGCCCATTCGCAGACCGAAGGCGCGCAGAGCAGTGCCGTGGCCATGGACGAGATGGCGCTGGGTATCTCGCGCATCTCGGAGGCCTCGGCTGCGGTCTCGGAATTCGCGGTCAAGGCGCTGGACATTGCAGAGGCATCCCAGACGGCCATGAACCATACCAATCAGCAGATGAAATCGATCTCCGCATCCACCGGGGAGACGCTGGATATCGTGCTTCGGCTGCAAGGCTATACCGGTGAGATTGAAGGCGCGCTGGCTGCGATCAGGGAGTCTGCGGATCAGACAAAGCTGCTTGCGCTGAATGCCTCGATTGAGGCGGCGCGTGCGGGGGAGCACGGCAGGGGATTCACGGTCGTAGCCGGTGAAGTGCGCAAGCTGGCGGAAGGCTCCACCGCCTCCGCCGAGCGGGTGGCCGAGCTGCTGCTGCATATCAGCCAGGCTTCGGCTAGCATCGGGGTACAGATGACGGAAGCGTCTGCTGAAGTGAAGGAAGGGGTGCGGATGTCAGCCGAGGCGGAGGCTGCTCTGCTGGAGGCCTCCGCCGCCTTCCGGGAGGTGGCTGGACAGATCATTGATGTGTCTGCGACAGCGGAGCAGCTCTCCGCCGGCTCGGAGGAGGTTGCGGCAGCGGTGGGCAGCATGGCCGATATTGCCGGAGAGGTCTCGGAGCAGACCCGGGAGATCCGTGAGCTGACCGATCTGCAATTGGCGCGAATCAAAGAAGTCTATGAGGCTTCGCTGAGCGTCAGCGCGAGTACGGGCGATCTGCGGGAGGCCATCCGGCAGGTGAATGTATAGGGCTAGGGGATCGGCGGGCTTGATCTATATTGCCCGGAGTGGATACAGGATTAGCAGATGTTATGCCCTCCAGCTTTCAAAAGCTTACGACTATTGGTATGATTACAAGGGACGTGAACATCTATTACCGATTATATGGAGGAATTGAACATGAGTGAAACTACAATATCCGGGATTATTGATCATACGCTGCTGAAGGCGGATGCCCGTAAAGACGATATTATCAAGCTGGCTGAGGAAGCCAAGGCTTACAAATTCGCTTCGGTGTGCGTGAATCCGGCCTGGGTAGCTACGGCCCATGCCGTGCTGAAGGATACACCAGAAGTGAAAGTATGTACCGTAATCGGCTTCCCGCTGGGAGCCTCGACTCCTGAGACGAAGGCGTTTGAGACGAAGGATGCTATTGCGAACGGTGCCGGAGAGGTGGACATGGTCATCAATATCGGCGCACTGAAGGACGGCAATGACGAGCTGGTGAAGCGCGATATGGTTGCTGTAGTTGAAGCAGCGCGCGGCAAAGCGCTGACCAAGGTCATCATTGAGGCCTGCCTGCTGACGGAAGAGGAGAAGGTCCGTGCCTGCAAGCTTGCTGTAGAAGCGGGCGCAGACTTCGTGAAGACTTCGACCGGCTTCTCGACCGGCGGGGCAACGAAGGAAGATATCGCCCTGATGCGGGCAACGGTCGGTCCTGAGATCGGCGTGAAGGCTTCCGGCGGTGTACGCAGCGCGGAAGACGCCCTCGTGATGATCGGCGCAGGCGCCAGCCGGATCGGAACCAGCGGCGGCGTAGCCATTGCCAAGGGCGAGCAGAGCCAGAGCGGTTACTAAGCATAGGTAGGCTAGACACATAGAAACGGCTGCGGCCTCCTTGAGTTCAAGGGAGCCGCAGCCGTTTTCTGCTTGTAGGAAGTAGGGGGTGGATCTCTTCCAACTATTAATGAACGAATGAGCGCTGCCGAACCACTTTTTAATTAATTGTATTTAAGGGTGCTTAACAAATTAATAAAAGTTATATAAAAAGGATATATAACCATAGCACCAATAGCAAGGAGTCCATGCACTGGAGGAACCATTTCAGCAGGATTCACATTTGGCCATATTGCGGTAAAAACAAATACGAAAATGGCGAAGTATGGCAACCATAGAATTGCCGTGAAATAATTTAATTTAGATTCTTTAAAATGTTTGTTGGTATAAAAAACGAAGAAAGCCGTGCCTAATATAAAAAATATTATATTAAAAATTGAGACCAATCTATTTGTAAAAACGAAATCTAAACCAGTTGTCCTACTCAATCTATTTACATTCCCCATTAATTGTAATTCAATGAATAATAATAAAGCATACATACAACTGATATTATTCAGCTTTAGCATAATTAATCACCTCATTTAGTCATTAAATTACATAATGTTACATATAGTTGCATTTTCGAGGACATTCTCCTCACCTTCAATCATACCCAATACCTATACTCCATTTTTTGTTCTTAATGTTATTCTAGGAGGGCGATTTTATGAAGAAAATATTTAGCTTGGTCATTGTAATGTTTTCACTGTTTTCCGGCTTAGTTTCAGCAAATCCACAAGATGGACAGAAAAGTCAAACTGATGAGATTATGGAGATTCATCAGACTGTCGTTTCGAAAGGACTGGCAACGATTGATACCGCAGGTAGAATTGCTATTAATACTAGTGCATATGAACTTGGCGTTGACGAGTATCTGTTTAATAAATATCTTGAAAATATGAATAGTATTAATTTCGCTATTGAAATTGGTGGGGTACATTTCGATAAGGATTTCAATGTAAAAATTGGCACAAAAGAAGAAGTAACAAGAGATGTATTCGAGAAAGACCAAAAAAGACTATCAACAAATGAATTATCGTTTATAGTTCCTTTCAGCGATCCAGGTGCTCCTCCTACGCTTAGTGCATACAACATAGCTTATACAAATAGAAGTCAAATGATTAACTATTATCAATCATTAGCTGGTGGTATTTTTGGAGATCCGGCAGCAGCATATAGTGCAACTTTTGGATACTGGGTAGCAAGAGTTCAGGCAGGTGGTGCTTGGGACTACAAATCGGTTCCAGGATATACCCCTTACTACAAACAATGGACAATGTTATTAAAATATAATAACGAAATACACACTTCAGAGTGGTTTGGGAACTATAATTATGGATTTACAGGTAGTGTTTTATTCTCTCTATCAGCTTTATATGCTGGGGCGGATGGAGCAGGCTATGTATGGGGCAATGGACCCGATGATGCAGCGGACAGACAAGCCGTAAGTCAAGGGAATTATGAATCGCAGTAAAAATATGTTGGTTTGAGAATAGAACGGAAACAAGCTTGACGGAATTAACCAGATGATGAATGATCTATGGTTCAGGGGCAGGAAGCTTAAGAACTATTGAAGGTAAACTGCTAGGGTCTGAATCAATATTAGCTAGGTGAAGGTATTCACAGGGGTGCAAAAACAAGGACACTGGGACTTATCCAGGTCCTTGTTTTTTATGGAGATTGCTAGTATTAGCTTCTCTATTAGTGGCAAAACCGAAAGTTCTGTTTGATTTCCCGCTACCCCCTACACCAGCCCTTTATCCATCGCCTTACCGATCAGCGTAGCGAACAGGCTGTTGGACCAGGCGAACCACTCGCGCGAGAAGTCAGCCGGATCATCCGGGTGGAAGCCCTCGTGCATGTAGCCGGTATCGGCATCGGTGCGAATCAACATGTCGATCAGCTCCTTGATCTCCTCATCGTTATTAGCCGTCAGCGCCTGCATGGACAGTGCCATATGCCAGACGTAACCGCCCGGTGTGTGCGGGCTGCCGATGCCCTTGGCGTGCTTGCCCTCGAAATAGAAGGGGTTGTCGAAGCTGAGCGCGAACCGGCGGGTGTTCTGATAGATCTCATCCTCCACGCCCACATACCCAATATAAGGAATAGAGATCAGCCCCGGCGTACCGGCATCGTCCATCAGCGAGTAGTTGCCGTAGCCATCTGTCTCATAGGCGTAGATTCTGCCGTATTTCGGATGGGTTACGATGCCGTAGGTACGGATGCCGAAGTCGATCTCTTTGCGCAGCTTCGCTGCTCTCGCCGCCAGCCGCTCATCCTTATATACCTCAGTTGCCATCTCGCCAATATATCCCAGAATAACCACAGCGAACATATTCGAAGGAATGTTGTAGCCGAATTCGCAGCTATCATCGCTTGGGCGGAAGCCCGACCAGCTCATCCCCGTATAGTTGACCGGCATTCCCCGGCCGTCATTCTGCAAGGTCTCGGTATCCTTCAGCGTCTGGCGGACGAAGTGGTACGGGGACTTCTCCCCGTGGCGCTGCTCGGTCTCAATCGTGTTCACAATCGAGGTCAGCGCCTGATAGCAGGCAGCATCGAAGATATCGGTCTGCTCCGCTTCCTTCCAGTACATATAAGCCAGCTGAACGACGAAGCAGAGGGAGTCCAGCTCATATTTGCGTTCCCACATCCACGGGTTCAGGTTACAGTCGTCCGTATCGCGGTAATGCTTGTCGCTTGCCGTCTCGTTGAAGGCGTTGGTGTACGGATCAATATTCACATAGAACATCTGGCGGGCAATCAGGCCGCGGAGAATCCGCTGCAATTCAGGGTCATGCTTGGCAAAAGGAATATAGTGCCGCACCTGCTCCGTCGAATCGCGCAGCCACATGGCCGGAATATCGCCGGTGAACACGAAGGTCGTGCCGTCCTCCAGCAGCTTGGTTGTTGTCTCCAGTGTGTTCGGGAAGCAGTTGCGGAACAACTGCTGCAATTTCGGGTGATGCGCAAGCCGTTCATCGGCCTCATTCAGATAGGCGGTAATGGAAGCTGGCAGATTCATGATGTAATTCCTCCTGGCATAGTGAATTTAGGATTTTGCGGATTTTAGAGCATAGGTGACAATTTGAGCTTTACCGACAGAGTGGCGTAGAGTGCCTGCTTCCAGGGCTTCCTGCTGTTTGCGCCGTTCCAGAATATCACTGGCATGGATGGCCTCCACGGGAAAATGCGGCGTAAGCGCGAGCTCTTGCTCTACTCCCGCCAGATTGTACCAGCGCAGGATCATGTCCTCATGCTCTGCGGACATTTTGAAGGCGGACAGCGCCAAAGTGCGGCCCTGCCATTCCAGCGGCTGATAGACCGCAGGGAGGGAACCCTCCTGCCAGCCGGTCTGAACCGTGAACCAGGGCACCTGGTACTGATAGGCCCAGGCACAAGCCTCCGTCCAGTCTGTATCCCCGGCGAAGGGACGGACCGCGAATTCCACGGTCTGCTCGCCGAGGCACTGGGCCTCCGGTGTAGGGAACACACCCCAGTCGCCCAGCTCCGATACGCTGCGCAGCAGGGTGACAGCAATCGTGTTGCTGCCGTCCCGCAGCACCTCGTATTCGTTCAGCCCCTTGTTGGCCACCAGCAGTCCGGCGCTGCCGTCCGATACACTGACATAAGCCTGCTGGTGCTGGGCATTGCTTGGATTGATCCAGTCCGCAGCCGGTTCAATGTTGCGCTCGGCGGCTTCGAAGATGGAATCGGCCCGCAGGGTGGAAGCGGCCAGCCCGGTAGGGAAAAGCACGCGCAGCCGGTGATCCTTGGCCTGATTATTGAACGCGGCTGAGACCTGAACGCCGGTCCCTCCGGCCTCCAGGCTGATCCGGGTCACGATCCGCAGCGGCATCTGCTCTGCAGAACGTCCGGCCTTGCGCTGCCGGAACGGCACCATTCTGCGCTTCTCATCCTCGAACGAAGCGTCTGCGGAGGCAGGAATCGTCCATTCGTGTACGATTTCATACGTGATGCGGTAAGGCTCATGCTCAGCCAGCGAGATGCGGGCAGCGAGTCCTCTGGTAGTCAGTGCAGCATCACCTTCGGGCTGACGGAACACATATTCATTGCCGATTTCGCCGCAATTCTCATAGACGCCGAGTCCGGTGAAGCTCCAGCCCGTTCGCTTGTCGGCCACATCGTAAGAGCCATCCTCGCGGATACGTACAGCCAGGAATTCATTCTCCATCCCCTGTTCAAGGAGCATAAGCGGACCCGCATCAGCAGCACCGGCAGCTCGAGCGGATGCACCATCCAGTGACCCCGTCCAGGCGTAGGTGCTGTAGCCTAACGGCGGCACCTGCGCAGCCTCGAAGGTCAGCCGGACCATCCGGGCCATATAAGGCTTGCGGAACTGGTCATCCGGCAGCTCATAGCCGAACCGCGTACCCAGGTCCTCCGCCTTGCAAGCCACAGTCCGCCCTTGAGCGTCCAGCAGACGCCCGCTATCAAGCGCAAGCGGTAATTGATCCAGCGCTTCAGCAATCGCAGCCGGATTCGGCCCTTCCTTGAAATAACGCTTGGCGAAGATCACCGCTACGCTAACCGTTCCGCTGCGCTCCCAGCCGGTAGTATTGAAGACCGTCACCGGCCGGGACGATTCGCCCCAGCTTGCTACATTCCGGGTTCCAATCTGTGCGGAGACCGCTCTCAGACTGTCTTCAATAATAGCTTCGCCGACATGGCGGCTCTTCTCGAAGCGGCTGATCATCTCGCGGTGAACCTCATCCACACTGCAGCCGCAGATGCTGTCATGCGGGTGGTTCTGCATCAGCGTCTTCCAGGCGTAGGTCAGCAGGGCATGAGGATAAGCCTGCCCGCTAACCAGATAAGCCAATGCCGCCAGCGGCTCAGCGCCCTTCTCCAGCAGCGTCTGGCCCTGCTGGTTGAGCTGCTTCAGATAGACCCGGGCGGAAGCGGTATTCACCAGCGTCCCCCAGCCGTCTGTATGCTGACTGCGCAGCTCGCCATGCACGGTGACCAGATCCTCAGGCAGCGAAGGGGCCAGCGCCTTCAGATAAGCCTCGAAGCTGGAGTGGACAAAATCCGTGTCCGGGTACAGCTTCCGGGCGGTCTCCAGCGCATCCGCGAGATCGCGCTGCACCGGCTGATGATCACAGCCGTTCATGAACAGCAGCTCCGGGGTGGAGGCGTATTTGCCGGCATCCGCGAGCTTTTTGTCCCAGAAGACCTGAGCTTCCTCTGCATCTACAGGCACCTCATTGCCGTTGCTGTACCAGTTCGCAAACAGCAGTCCCAGCACGGTCGAGCCATCCGGGGATTCCCAGTACATCTCCGAGTAAGGCGACTCATAGCTGGTGCTGTTCAGCTCGCCGACCATATTATCGAAGCCTGTCGGCTTCACGCCACGGCCGAACACCGCAGTCTCGATGTCAGCCTGCTTGAGCAGCTGGGGGGCTTGGCCCATATTGCCGAAGGAATCGGGGAAGTAGCCGAGCTTCGAGATCACGCCATATTTTGCCGCATCCTGATGGCCGATCAGCAGATTGCGCACATTGGCCTCGGAGCTGGTCAGGAATTCATCCTGGAGCACATACCAGGGACCGATGACAATCCGGCCTTCGCGGATGAACCGCTCCAGCTGCTCTCTTTTCTCAGGATGCACTTGCAGATAGTCTTCAATAATTATGGTCTGTCCGTCCAGGTGGAAGTACCGGTAGCGCTCGTCCTGCTCCAGCGTCTCCAGCAGCTCGTTCATCAGCTTCGCCAGCAGCACATGGTGACGCTCATAAGGCATATACCATTCCCGGTCCCAATGGGTGTGTGAGATCAGGTGGGCAGTTGTACGGGTCATGACAGAAACCTCCTATATGTCAGTCGGGTGTTGTAGCGTTGGCATTCGTAGCAAATGTTTGCATACCTGCCGGGGGAGCACAATATGTAACTTTTGCAGGGGGGAGGAGGGTTCATAATTCACACATTTACCGCAGACAGCGGGGAGCAGCGCAGACAAGCTATTCAGCCCGTAAGCCCCGTAGCAGCGCGGTTTTACACTTGGTTAACATGACAATGCACAACCTACATATTTACGATGTCAGCTTAGTTTCTCTACAATTTGGGATGTAAGCGTTAGCAGGCAAGGCCATAGCAAGAATGCGAAGCGGATACAGATTTATGTGTAATGAAAACTAACATAGAGAGGAGTGGGAGAATGAAGGGGAACAAGTCCCTTGGCAAAAGAATCTGGCAGAATTGGGAGCTCTATCTGTTCATGCTTCCCGCGTTACTGTACTTCTTCATCTTTCATTATGGTCCGATGTACGGCATTCAGATTGCCTTCAAGAACTTCGTACCCTCCAAAGGAATTACGGGCAGCGACTGGGTAGGCTTCGACCATTTCGAACGGTTCTTCAATTCTTATTTCTTCTGGGATTTGCTGTGGAACACGTTCAGCATCAGCTTCTATGAGCTTGCCATCGGGTTTCCGCTGCCGATCATTCTGGCCCTGGCCTTCAATGAGGTCCGCAACGGCCCGTTCAAGAAGTCGGTCCAGACGGTTACCTATGCGCCGCATTTCATTTCAGTAGTCGTCATGGCAGGGATGATTATTACCTTCCTGTCGCCCTCCAGCGGAATGATTGTCCGGGCGATTGAATTCCTGGGCTTCGAGCCCGCACAGTTCCTGACCGATCCTGCCTGGTTCAAGACGGTATACGTCTTCTCGGGCGTCTGGCAGAGCACCGGGTGGGGGACGATCATCTATCTCGCGGCGCTGTCCGGCGTAGATCCGCAGCTGCATGAAGCGGCTATCGTGGATGGAGCCAGCCGGATCAAGCGGGTACTGCATATCAATCTGCCGACGATTATACCCACGATTACGATCATGCTCATTCTGAACATGGGTAACATTCTGGGCCTGGGCTTCGAGAAAATTCTGCTGCTGCAGAATTCGCTTAATATGGAAGCCTCCGATGTCATATCCACCTATGTCTACCGAGCCGGTCTGGTGAACGCCCAATACAGCTTCTCGACCGCTGTCGGATTGTTCAACTCGGTGGTCAATGTAATACTGCTCGTTACCGTCAACCGGATTGCCAAACGCACCAGTGAGAACAGCCTCTGGTAGAAAGGAGTTGAAGTCTTTGGTTACTGCGATGAAAGAATCCAGGGGAGATAAGCTGTTTCTGATCAGCACCTACATCTATCTGTGCCTTGCGCTGGTAGTGGTCCTCTATCCGCTGATCTACATCCTCAGCGCGTCCATCAGTTCGCCGCAGGATGTCAATTCGGGCGCCATGTGGCTGTTCCCGAAGAATGTGACGCTGGACGGCTACAAGCTGGTGTTCGAGAACCCGAAGATTTGGAACGGATATCTCAATACCATCATCTATACAGCTGTTGGCACGCTGCTTAATTTGGCCGTTACGCTGCCTGCCGCGTATGCGCTCAGCCGGTCTGATTTTGTCGGACGCCAGCTGTTCATGGGCCTCATTCTGTTCACAATGTTCTTCAGCGGCGGGCTGGTGCCGACGTATCTGCTCGTCAAGAACCTGGGCCTCATTAACAGCATGGGGGCGCTGATCCTGCCGGTGGCCGCATCGGTGTGGAACATCGTGGTCGCCCGCACCTTTTTCCAGTCCACCATTCCAAAAGAACTACAGGAAGCGGCCCACATCGACGGCTGTACGAATCTGAAGCTGTTCATCCGCATTATCCTGCCGCTGTCCGCGCCGATTGTCGCCGTGATGGCCCTGTTCTACGGGGTTGGACACTGGAACAGCTATTTCCCGTCCCTGATCTATTTGAACGATGAAGCCAAATATCCGCTGCAGATGGTGCTGCGCCAGATCCTGGTCCTACAGGAGATGTCGGCCGAGACCACAGGTGCAGCGATCAACGGCGAGGTAGCTATGGCCATGAACAATAAGGCAGAGACGGCATCGCTGGTCAAATATGGAGTCATCGTTGTCTCGACATTGCCCATTGTGGCGGTCTACCCGTTCCTGCAGCGTTATTTTGTCCAAGGGGTCATGATTGGCTCTGTGAAAGGCTAAAGGTTAAAATGTAATGAACCTAAGGGAGGAATTATGAATGCAGATCACACGTAAACCATGGAAGATTCTGCTGTCTTCGGCTGTGATTGTTGGGCTGCTGGCAGGCTGCGGGAGCTCCAATGAAGGCACTGCGAATAAGAGTACTGGCGAGGCTACGGTGAACAAGGAGGGCTTCCCGATTGTGAGTGAGCCGATCACTCTGAGCATGATGGCCCCGGATGTAGGCATTCAGAACTGGGAGAACATGCCGGTGCTCCAGCAGATGAAGGAGAAGACCGGGATTACGATGGAATATAAAAATGCGCCGAAGGACAGCTTCGATACCAAAAAGAATCTGGTGTTCGCCAGCGGCGATTACCCGGATATCTTCTATGCGGCCGGTCTGACGACTGCCGAGCAGATGAATTACGGCGAGCAGGGGATTTTAATCCCGCTGGAGGATCTGATCGAAGAGTATGCCCCGAACTTCAAGGCGCTGCTGGAAGAGAACCCGGATGTGCGCAAATCGATTACCGCCCCGGATGGTCATATCTACTCCCTGCCGGTGGTGGAAATGAGCCAGCACTGGTACCGTAACCCGATGTGGTACAACGGCGACTTCCTGAAGGCGCTGAACATCGATAAGCTGCCGGAAACGACCGAGGAGCTATACACCTACCTGAAGCGCGTGAAGGAGGAAGATCCGAACGGCAACGGAACTGCCGATGAGATTCCAATCTCCTCAGTGACTACAACTGCTGCGAACCTCCGCGATATCCGTACCTGGCTGCTGGGCGCTTTTGGCATCTATGAAGAAGAAATCTATGTAGACGATGCGGACAAGGTCCACTACACACCGCTTGAAGAAGGCTATAAGGAGTACCTGACGTATATGAACCGCTTGTGGTCCGAGGAGTTGCTGGATCATGAGAGCTTCTCACAGACGGCGGAGCAGAAGAAGGCCAAGGCGCAGAATAACCGCGTGGCGCTCTTTTCCGACTGGCATGCTTATATGACGAAGGGCGGAGAGCCGTCCACGGCAGATCCGATGTTCGCCCCTGTGCGCAGTGAATCGGTGTCCGCTCCGGCGATTGCCAAGAACAGAGGAATTACAACAGGCGCATTCGCCATTACGAACAGTAACCCTGCACCGGAAGCCTCGCTCCGCTGGGTAGATTACCTCTATTCCTATGAAGGCGCCCTGTTCTTCAACAAAGGGCCGGAGGGTACGCTCTGGGAGTACACCGACAAAGACAACCGCGTGAAGCAATACCTGCCTGTACCGGACGGCAAGGAAATGGAGGATTTCCGGGCCACCTTGACGCCGAACTACGGCATTCCTGCCCCAACCCTGTCCATGGATGATATTAACAAGGGGCTGAAGACAGACTTTGACCTCTGGGTAGAGCAAGAGACTAAGCAGAAGCTGCTGGATAAAGGCGCGCGGATTCCGTTCCCGGCCCTGTTCCTAACCGTGGAAGAGCAGACGGAAATCAGCAGTCTGAATTCCGACCTGAGTACCTATGTGAAGCAGATGGAAGCGAAGTTCATCACCGGTGCCGAGCCGCTGACCGGCTGGGACAACTATGTGGCTACTGTCAAGAAGATGGGCGGAGAGCGTGTAGCTGAGATTAACCAGGCTGCGTATGACCGCTGGAAAACCAACTAATTCAGGCTCGGCAGAAAGGTGCTGTAAAAATGATCTATAAGGATAAAACACAATCTGTGGCGGATCGGGTACAGGACCTGCAGCAGCGCATGACACTTGGAGAGAAGGCTGGACAATTAGTCCAGCCTTTCGGCTGGCAGTGCTATGAGAAGCAGCCGGATGGAACCACAGGCATGACCGAAGCCTTCAAGCGGCAGGTGGCCGCCGGAGGTGTCGGCTCCCTGTATGGAACGCTGCGCGCCGACCCGTGGACCGGAGTTACGCTGGAGACCGGCCTGTCCCCGAAGGAAGGGGCGGAGGCGGTCAATGCGATTCAGGCCTATGCGATGAAGGAGAGCCGGCTCGGGATTCCGATTCTGTTCGGGGAGGAATGCTCCCACGGACATATGGCGATCGGGGCGACTGTATTTCCGGTGCCGCTTGCACTGGGCAGCATGTGGAACCCGGAGCTGTACCGGGAGATGTGCCGGGTGGTAGCGCTGGAGACCCGCAGCCAAGGCGGGGCGGCGACCTACTCGCCGGTGCTGGATGTGGTGCGTGATCCGCGCTGGGGCCGGACGGAGGAGACCTTCGGCGAAGACCCGTTCCTGATTGCGGCTATGGGTGTGGAGGCTGTGAAGGGCTTGCAGGGAGAACGGCTGGACGCGGAGGATTCCGTGCTGGCCACCTTGAAGCATTTCGCCGCCTACGGCAGCTCGGAAGGCGGGCGGAACTCCGCGCCCGTGCATATGGGACTGCGCGAGCTGCATGAGGTTGATCTGCTGCCGTTCCGTAAGGCGGTAGAGGCGGGTGCGCTGTCCATTATGACAGCGTACAACGAGATTGACGGCGTGCCGTGTACGACGAACCGTTATCTGTTGCAGGATGTGCTGCGGGAAGAGTGGGGCTTCGAAGGCTTCGTGATCACGGACTGCGGAGCGCTGGGCATGCTGACGAATGGTCATAACACCGCAGATAGCGGAGAAACAGCTGTAGCGCAGGCACTGCTGGCAGGCATCGATATGGAGATGTCGGGCGAGATGTTCGAGCAGCATATCGCGGCTGCTATCACACACGGACGGCTGCAGGAATCCGATCTGGACCGCGCGGCGGCGCGGATTCTGGAGCTGAAGTTCAAGCTCGGGCTGTTCGACCGACCCTATGCCGATCCTGAGCAGGCGGAGAGCATCATCGGCAAGCCGGAGCACCGTGAGCTGGCCCGGAAGATTGCCGGTGAGAGCATCATCATGCTGAAAAATGAGAACGCAGCGCTGCCGCTGAGTAAGGGGATTCGCAAGCTTGCTGTGATCGGTCCCAATGCGGATGCCCCGTACAACCAGCTTGGCGACTACACCTCGCCGCAGCCCGCAGGCGCGATTGTTACGGTGCTGGAGGGGATCCGGCAGGCGCTGGGCGGCGGAGCGGATAAGGTCCTGTATGCGCCCGGCTGCCGGATTAAGGGGGATTCCCGGGAAGGCTTTGCCCCTGCGCTGGCCTGTGCGGCCGAAGCCGATGCGGTAGTGCTGGCGATCGGCGGCTCCAGCGCCAGAGACTTCGGGGAGGGGACGATTGATCTGCTCACCGGCGCTTCTGTCGTGACGGAGCATTCCTGGAGCGACATGGAATGCGGGGAGGGCATCGACCGGTCCACGCTGAATCTGATGGGCGTGCAGCTTGAATTGGCGCAGGAGCTACACAAGCTGGGCAAGCCGCTGATTGTGGTCTATATCAACGGCCGCCCGATTGCCGAGCCTTGGATTGTAGAGCACGCAGACGCTATTCTGGAGGCATGGTACCCGGGCCAGGAGGGCGGACATGCGATTGCCGACATTCTGTTCGGTGAGGTGAATCCTTCCGGGCGGCTGACGATCAGCATCCCGAAGCATGTCGGTCAGCTGCCCGTGTACTACTATAAGCGGCGGACGAGAGGCAAACGGTATCTGGAGACGGACTTCCATGCTGAATATCCCTTCGGCTATGGTCTTAGCTTCAGTGAATTCAACTACAGCAACCTGAAGGTGGAGCCTCCTGTAATCTCTGCGGATGAAGAAGCGCTTGTCTCCGTGGATGTAACTAACAGCGGTGACCGGGCGGGCAGCGAGGTGGTCCAGCTGTATATTTCCGACTTGGCCTCTTCCATTACCCGGCCCGAGAAGCAGCTGAAGGGCTTCCGCAAAATCAGCCTTCAGCCGGGAGACACGCAGACGGTTACGTTCCGTGTAGGCCGGGAGGAGCTGGAGTATGTATCGGCGGATCTGACGCGGATCGTGGAGCCGGGTGAATTCACGGTGATGGCAGGCCCGCACTCCGCCGAGTACCTGAGTGCACCGCTCCGGGTCCGGGAGGAGGGCTAAGCCATGAAGCGTATGAACCGGTTCACCGCGTGGCTGGCGAAGCGGCAGTGGGCTGAGAAGATTGAGCTTGCGGAGTGGAGCATGCGTAAATCCCGCTACCTTACTCCCGGCTGCTATGAGCATGAGGAGGAAGTGCATCAGGAATACAATATTTCTCTGCTGGACGGTGGGTATGGCACTACGTATTTCCTTCACCGGGAGATTACGGTTCCGGGAGACTGGGCACCGGAAGAAGCGGCGCTGCTCTATCTGGGACGCGGGGAAGGCCTGCTGAGGCTGGGCGGAACGCCCTATCATGGCCTGGACAGCAATCACTGGTTCATTCCGCTGCCTTCCGGCCGTGCGGGCGAATGCCTGACGCTTGACATCGAGCTGTATGATCCGGTGCCTGAGCCGGAGGACCCGCTGAACCGGCAGGCGGTGATTAAGCCGCCGCTGACGGGCATTGAAATTAAGCTTGTGCGCGTCAATCGTCCGGTATACAGCCTGCTGCATACGGTGCGAATCGTACACGAAGCGGCCCTCCTGCTGCCGGAGGGAGACATGCGCCGCCTCCGCAGCCTTAAGGCGCTGGAGCGGGTCATGGACACGCTTTATATGAAGGAGGAGCTGCTGCTGGACGGCGGTGCCGTAACTGCGGCAGAACAACAGCTGCGGGAAGCTGCGGCAGCCGAGCGGCCTGCGGGGTTGAACCCGGGGACGATGCACATGGTCGGCCAGTCGCATATTGATGTGGCTTGGCTGTGGCCGGTCCGGGAGACGGTCCGCAAGGTCAGCCGGACCTTCTCCACCGTCTGCACCCTGATGGACAAGTACCCGGACTTTCGGTATTCGCAGAGCCAGCCCCAGCTCTATGCCTTCGCCAAAGAGCATTATCCCGAGCTGTACGGGCGGATCAAGGAGCGGATTGCCGAAGGCCGGTGGGAGCTGGTCGGAGGCATGTGGGTGGAGCCCGATCTGAACATTCCCGGCGGGGAGTCGCTGGTCCGGCAAATGCTGTACGGCCAGGACTTCTATATGAAGGAATTCGGCAAGCAGTCCACGATTGAATGGCTGCCGGATACGTTCGGCTATTGCGCCTCCCTGCCGCAGCTGCTGAAGCAGGCGGGCATCGATTATTTCATGACCACCAAGCTGGGCTGGAATGATACCAATCCCTTCCCGCATACCTTATTCCATTGGGTCGGCATTGACGGGACGAAGATTGTGGCCTATCAGAACCATGGGGTGAACGAGCATACGCATCCGAAGGATGTGCAGGAGCACTGGGAGGCCTACGCCCAGAAGGAAGAGCACGATGAGCTGATGCTGCTCTACGGCCACGGCGACGGCGGAGGCGGGGTCACCCACGAGATGCTGGAATATGTGAGCCGCACCGATCTTGCGCCGGGCCAGCCGGTTAGCGAATTCTCGACGGCGGAAGCCTTCTTCTCGGAGATTGGCGCGCGCCAGCCGGAGCTTCCGGCGTGGCACGGCGATCTCTATCTGGAGCTGCACCGGGGAACCTTCACGACCCATGCCTTCAATAAGCGCAGCAACCGCAAGGCGGAGATTTTGTACCGGCAGGCGGAGATTTGGAGTGTGCTGGCGGAGAAGGACGGTGCTCTGGATCTGGAGCAGCCGGATCAGCCGGATGTGCAGCATCTGTTGCCCTCCGGGGAGCTAGCCGGGGGCTGGAAGCTGCTGCTTCTCAACCAGTTCCACGACATCATCCCGGGGACTTCCATCCCGGAGGTGTATACGACCTCGCGGGAGGAATATGCGGAGATCTTCCGTCTGGGCAGGCAGGTGCTGGACCGCTCCTTGCATGCTCTGGCGGCTGAGGTGAATACATCGGGCGAGGGCCGTCCCTATGTGGTCTTCAACAGCTTGGGCTGGGAGCGGACGGAGCTGCTTCGGCTGGAGGGGGGGCCTGAGCTGGCTGCTATGCAGGCCTTCGATGAAGATGGCCTGTTGCCTAGTGAATGCTGGAACACAGAGGGTGGAGGGGACAGCTGCACGCTGGCTGTGCAGGTCCGCAAGGTTCCGGCCTTCGGCTGCCGGGCAATCTGGCTGCGGGAGGCTGCGGAGCCAGCCGGAGTAAGGGATGTGTCGCGTGCAGATTCTTCTGCTAATGGAGACGGCTTCCCGGAGCAATGGGAGACGGACCATTATATCCTGACCTTCAATGAAGATGGAGAGATCAGCCGCTGGTATGACAAAAGCGCTGGCCGCGAGCTGCTCCAGCCCGGCCAAACCGGGAACCAGCTGCAGTTCTATCATGACACCCCGCCGCTGTGGGATGCCTGGGATATAGATCCGCGTTATGAGCAGCAGCCTGCGGGCAAAGCAAAGCTGCTGGACCGCCGGGTGGTCAGCAGCGGTCCTGTGCAGACCGTGCTGAAGTTCCGCTGGCAGCTCGGTGAATCGCAGATTGAGCAGGAGATTATACTGCCCCGGAACAGCCGCAGAGTGGATTTCCGCACCCGCGTAAGCTGGAGGGAGCAGCATAAGCTGCTGAAGGTTGCTTTTCCGGTGGACATTGTGGCCGCGAAGGCTACCTATGAGATTCCGTTCGGCGCGCTGGAGCGCCCGACCCACCGCAACACCAGCTGGGAGCAGGCGCAATTCGAGGTCTGCGGACACCGCTGGGCCGATTTGTCCGAAGGCGGCTACGGCGTTAGTCTGCTGAACGACTGCAAATACGGCTATGACATCCATGACGGAGTGCTGCGGCTTTCGCTGCTGCGCTCTCCGCGCTGGCCGGACCGCAATGCCGACCAGGGGGAGCATGAATTCACATACTCGCTCTATCCGCACAGCGGAGAGTGGCGGCAGGCCGATACAGTACAGGAAGCGGCAGCGCTGAATGAGCCGCTGCTGGCGATTAACGAAGCTGCACATTCCGGCCGCTATCCAAGCACCCATGCCTGGCTTGCCTTCCAGAGCAGCCACGTCATGCTTGACACGATCAAGCCAGCCGAGGACGGCAGCGGCACAATTGTCCGATTGTATGAAGCGGCGGGCAGCAGAGAGACGGCTGCACTGGACTGGAAGGACGAGGACGTCCGCGCCTGCCGCGTCAATCTGCTGGAGAGCAGGACCGGCTCCGTGGAGACCACCGGCGGCGTCATCCCGCTGTCCTTCAGACCCTATGAGGTACAGACGCTTAAGTTATATAAGAAGCACGAAAGTAATTAACAGAAAGCAGAGAAGCGGAGGGGGAATTTGGAACTGTAGGAGCGGTAGCGTCCGCCTGAAAGCTTTCCGCAGGAAAGCTCACTTCGGAAGCATCAGCAGTCAACGGATTTCAACCGCTGAAAAGCGGATTAAATCTAGAAATCTGTTGACAACAGCGGCCGGAAGTCCAAATGTTCACCGCAGTGACGATCAAGCTTCAAGTTCAAAGCCTAAGTGCTTCTTATATACCACGAACATCATTCGCAGGAGGAATAGACATGCAAATTACAAGACATCCCAATAATCCGATTGTCGTCCCGGGCGGCTATGAATGGCGCAAGGTGACCGTGTTCAATCCTGCGGTTATCATCGATAACGGCAAGTTCTATATGATCGAGCGCACTGCCGGTTCCCTGACTCCATGCAAGAACTATCTGGGGCTGCTTACGAGCGAAGACGGCGTGAACTTCACCCATGTGAAGGATGAGCCGATTGTCACGCCGGATATGCTGGGCTTCCCGTACGGCAGTGTGCAGGACCCGCGTATTGTGAAGATCGATGGAACCTTCTACCTGAACTACGCCTTGCGCCCTTGCGCCATGAGCTATTATCCTACCGGGCGCGGCGTCCCTGAGCGCTCCATTCCGACTTACCCGGACGGCTGGGGGGAAGAGGAGGGCCACTGGCTGACCCGCTCCTCGATTCTGAAGTCAACCAATTTGCTGGACTGGGAGTTCGTGGCCGATACCACGCCGCTCGACATTAACGACCGGGACAACATCCTGTTCCCTGAGAAAATAAACGGCAAATTCGTGCTGCTCCGCCGCCCCGAAGAATATGTGGGCGAAGCTTACGGGACGGAAAAAGCCGCTATGTGGATTACCTATTCCGAGGATCTCGTGAATTGGGAAGAGCCCAAGCTGCTCGCCATCGCCGGGAACCTGTCCTGGGAGTCGCGGAAGATCGGCGGCTCAACGCCTCCAATCCGGACAGACAAGGGCTGGCTGGTGCTCTATCACGGCGTCGATGAAGAGATCGTATACCGTGTAGGGGCGATGCTGCTGGATCTGGAGCAGCCGGAGAAAATCATTGCCCGGACCCATAACTTCATTATGGAGCCGGAGACGTATTACGAGAAATTTGGCTTCCAGATTCCGAATGTCATCTTCCCGACCGGCAATGTGGTCAAGGACGGCCTGCTCTATATCTATTACGGGGTAACCGACACAGCGATCGCGCTCGCCACGGTGCCGCTGGATGAATTGGTGGAGCATATTCTGAACGAAGCGGAGTAGCCAGGAAGCCGCCGCCAAGCGGAGTACCAGATAATCGCCCCGCCAAGCGGAGTACCAGATAATCACCCCGCGAAGCGGAGTAACCCAAGCACTGGTGAGGCAGGCTGCGTGATTCGTCCCGCAAATGGCGAAGTGGCGAATCACCTGCATAGCTGCTGGTGATATAAATGTTGCACATTTTGCAGCCCCGGTTCACAGATAGCGAGCTTTGCGGGAGGAATGTTGCATAGAATGCAGGAATAAACCTGCCACGCTGCCCGATAAAGATGGAATCCTGCCTTTTGTACAACAATTATGCGTTCGGGCCCATAGGATGAGTAAAATGTTGCATTATGTGCAGGATTGGTTGTATGCCAACATTCAGGGCGGACGCTCCGCCCGTTTTTCAAACCGGTCTTTTCGCAGCGGCCCCCTTCAAGGCATGTTCCTTGCGGTATTGCCCCGGCGTCAGGCCGGTTTCTTTTTTGAACTTGCGGATGAAGTTGGGCGCATCCAGGTAACCGACCTGCTCGATGATCTCCTTGAGCGGTGCGCTGGTGTTCTCCAGCAGCCGGATCACCTCGTCCACACGCCGCTGCCAGATATATTGCGAGAAATTGCTGCCGGTCTTCTCCTTGAAGCTCCGGCTCAAATAAGAGGTCGAGATGGCGAACTTCAGCGCCACATGCTCAAGGCTCAGGGTATAGTCTGCGAACTGCTGGTCCACATACGCCAGAATGTCATCCATCAGGGAAGACTCGCTGGTCTCGGTGTTCCGCTCCACCTGGGCGCAAATGGCGGAAGCCAGCGAGAGCAGCCGGCTCTCCAGCTCCTCCAGTGTCTCGAAGGAGGTCAGCTCCGGCATATTGGTGAACACCTCATCCATACCCAGCTCCGAGGCGGTGCGCAGAAAAGCATTCAGCAGATCGAAGCAGATACACCGCAGCAGATGAACCTGCAGCGGCTCGTCCTTGATCGTGTCAATGGTGTCGGCAATCATCTGGGCCGCTACCGATTCGTTCCCTTGCTTCAGACTCTGCTCCAGCTTCAGCATGGATTTGCGCGGAATCCAGAAGCTCTCGGCCGCGGCGGGATTCAGCTCCGCAAGCTGCTCGAAGTAGGTGACCTGGCCGCTGCGCCGTATCATCCGGTGCTCCAGGGCAGCGGCGGCTTCAATGAACGACTGGTTCAACCGGGCGAGATCACGGTAGGCCATGCCGACACCGATGCTCAGTGCAAGCTGCGAGTGTTCACGGATCACATCCTGAATCCCTTCAATGACCTGCTCCATCCGGCGCTGAACGGGCAGCTCCCCCTCCCCTGGCAGGGAGATGATCAGAGCGAACTGGTCCTTGACCGAGAATTCAATCCCGAAGATCTGCGCATCCGGGCCTGGCAGGCAGATATTGCTGAGCATCTCCTGCAGCAGATGGCGTTCCTGCCAGAACTTGCCGCCCGGCGCTGCATCATCCCAGGACAGGATGGCCGAGAAGTAGAGGCCCTGTCCCTGCGGATGCCTGAAGCCTGCGCTCAGGATCATCTGTTCAATCTCGGGATCATCCGGCTGGCCGTGCTTGAGCAGCAGCAGCATACACTGGTTGCGGACAAAAGGCTCCTGAAGATCAATCCGGGCACTGTAGTCATGGAGCGTCTGGCGGATGGATTCCCATTCATTGCGCAGCTTGGGAGCTTCGTTGCTGCTGCCCCGCGGCTTGGCGAACTCCATCAGATCGCGGATCGGGTGGTATTGCCGCTTGGCCAGCAGCAGCGCCGCCGCTATGCCGGTAACGACTGTAATACAGAAGACAATCAGAATCAGCGTCTGAACATGGGCAACCCGGCTGAAGAATTGGAAGCTGGGCATCGTGGTGACGTAGGTCCAGCCGTTCTCCTCGGACTTTACAGAGACCACGGAGTACTGCTCCCCGTCCAGCTCCAGATTGTGAATCCCCGGCTTAAGAGCGGATAGGGTCTGCAGCTCGTTCTGGGGGAAGCTGACGCCATGGCTGTTCGCGGTCAGCACCTCGCCGGAGGGGCCGAAGATATAGCTGCTGCCGGAGAAATCGCTCAGAACTGAATCCATGACGCCGGTAAGATTGGATTCCTTCATCAGATAGACGACTGTTCCGTAAGGGAACGGGTCATTCGGCTTCACCGGGACGAGCATGGCGAGCATCGGTTCCATCCGGGAATTGACCGTCACATTCTCGGCCGGACGGACCAGCGGCTGACGGGTCTCGTTCAAGTCACGCCGCAGCTCCTCCGGAGTCCAGCGCTCGAACTGATAGAGGGTGTCGAAGGTGACGTGAAGATCAGCCAGCCCACGGTAAGAATAGATATTGGAATCGCCGTGGAAATAGAGGAACAGATCCTCGGCAATGCTGCTGCTGGCCTTGTAATTCGCCAGTGCCTGAATTGCCTCCAGACTGTAATAGGGATGCCGGACCATATAAGGGGTCAGATGCTTGTCATAAGCGATGCGTCCGGCGATCTCCTGAAGCTCATTCATCCGGCCGTCGATGGTGCTTTTCACTTGATTAAGCTGATTAACATTGGATTGTTCAATTTCGACCCGCAGGCCCTTGACGGCGTTTTCATAGACGAAGATGGTAACGCCGGTGAGCGGGATCAGGAACATGAGGATATAGGAAAAAGCGTATTTCAGCAGCAGCCTTGACTTGAAGTGATTCCAGGTCAGCCGGAACCGGTTCAGCAAGGATGGCTGGGGTGCGGGATTGGACATGCAGCAGTACCTCCAGTGTTAAGATATTCGGACCAGAAAGCTTGGATGGAACCTGTTGATTTAGAAATTGCAGTTCTCTTCCGGATTACACTTGTGCTACTATAAACATTATAACATTATAATCTTTTGAGTGAAGCAGCTTTATATTTTAATGACGGGACGGTAGAGCCGTTGCTTATTGTTAAATATAAGGATGTATGGAGTTCATGTCATTAATCATTTTTTGTAATTCCCCTGTAAATCTGTAATTGAAGAAGGAGATGGGACGAGTGGGCACAGAGAACGTGCTGCGCAATTTGCGGCTGGTGGACGGCCGGAGTGTGGATATCTCCATTAAGGAGGGGCTCATCACCGCGATTACCCCGCCGGGCCAGGCGGAAGGCAGGACCCTGCTGGACTGCTCCGGATTATACGGCTCCAGCGGATGGATTGATCTGCATGTGCATGCTGTGCCGGAGCTTGACCCCTACGGCGATCAGATCGACGAGATCGGGGTGAAGCAGGGAGTGACAACACTGGTGGATGCCGGGAGCTGCGGAGCAGACCGGATCGGGGCTTTTTACAGTGCGAGTCTTCTGGCCGATACCCGGGTATTCGCGCTGCTCAATATCTCAAGAATCGGACTTGCGCGGACCGATGAGCTCTCTCAGTTAGACTGGATTGACCGGACCTGCGCGCTTGCCGCAGCAGCAGCGTATCCTGAATTTATCGTCGGCCTGAAAGCCCGCATCAGCCAAAGCGTCGTTAAGGGCAGCGGCATAGAGCCGCTTAAGCTGGCACGGGCATTATCGGATGAGACGAAGCTTCCGCTCATGGTGCATATCGGCTCCGCGCCGCCTGCTATCTCTGAAGTGCTGGAGCTGCTGCGGGCGGGCGATGTAATTACTCATTACCTGAACGGCAAAGCCAACAATCTGTTCCGGGCGGACGGCACACCGCTGCCGGAACTGCTGGATGCTGTAGACCGGGGTGTCCAACTGGACGTAGGGCATGGCACCGCAAGCTTCTCCTTCCGGGTGGCGGAACAGGCGAAGGCGGCTGGTATCGTGCTGAATACGATCAGCACAGACATCTACCGGGGCAACCGGCTGAACGGTCCGGTGTACAGCATGGCGGATGTACTGACCAAGTTCCTCTATCTCGGCTACAGTCTGGAAGAGGTAATCCGTGCCGTCACCAGCAGCGCCGCAGCGTGGCTCGGCAAGCCGGAGCTGGGGCAGATCCGGGTAGGGGAGCAGGCGAATCTGACCTTGTTCACCCTGGAAGCAGGGGAGAAGCAACTGCAGGACTCGGAAGGCGAGGTCCGGACCGCGCACCACTATATTGAAGCAAAAGGAGTCTTTATCAATGGATCACTCATTACAGGCTAAATATGGATTGAAGCGTGTGATTAATGCGAGCGGAAGAATGAGCATCCTTGGCGTGTCTGCACCGGCGGATTCAGTCATGGAGGCAATGAAGCAAGGAGGGCAGCGGTATGTGGAAATCGCGGATTTGGTGGACAAATCGGGAGATTATATCGCCCGTCTGCTCGGCTCCGAAGGGGCTGTTGTCGTGAACTCGGCTTCCAGCGGCATTGCGCTGTCGGTCGCAGCTATTGTAACCGCAGGAGATCCGCGGCTCAGCCTGCGCCTGCACCAGGAGCCGGTGCTGAAGAATGAGATCATCATGCTGAAGGGCCATAATGTGCAGTATGGAGCGCCGGTGGAGACGATGGTCTTCCTCGGTGGCGGCCGGGTGGTCGAAGTTGGGTATGCCAACGAAGGCCGCAAGGAGCATATTGAACAGGCCATCGGGGAACGTACTGCAGCGATTCTCTATGTGAAATCCCACCACGCTGTTCAGAAGAATATGATCTCTGTGGAGGAAGCCTGGGAGGTTGCACAGCGCAGAGGCGTGCCGATGATTGTGGATGCGGCTGCGGAAGAGGATCTGCGCAAGTATGTCCAGTATTCCGATCTGGCCATCTACAGCGGCTCGAAGGCTGTGGAAGGTCCAACTTCGGGCATTGTAGCGGGCGGGAAGACATACATCCAGTGGCTGAAGGTGCAGTTGCACGGGATCGGCCGCAGCATGAAGGTGGGCAAAGAGACCACCTTCGGACTGCTCCAGGCTTTGGACGAATACCAGGACAAGGCTGACAACAGCCAGCAGGAGAAGCAGGCGCTGGAGGCGCTTCAGCCGCTGGCCGGTCTTCCCGGAGTGTCGGTACGCATCGTGCAGGATGAAGCGGGCCGGGCAATTTACCGGGGACGCATCCAGATTGATGCCGCTGCTGCGGGTGTGGATGCAAGGGAGGTCAATGACCGCCTGCGGGAAGGCGGTATTGCCGTGTATACGCGGGACTATGGAGTGAAGCAGGGGTATTTCGATATCGATCCAAGGCCGCTCCAGGGCGATGATCTTCAGGTCATCGTCAGCAGAATTCAAGAGATTATAGGGGGCAGATCATAATGAGCAAGATTCAGGAGCGTTTTTATAAGAACAGAGCGGCACTGAATGTCCTGGCCGGCAGTATCGGGAACGCCAAGGATATCTACGAGGCTGCCGAAGGGCATGTGCTGGTAGGCGTACTCTCCAAAAATTACGCCAACGCCCAGGAAGCGTCCGCCGCTATGACGGAGTACGGACAGGCGATCCAGGATGCCGTATCCATCGGGCTTGGCGCCGGGGACAACCGCCAGGCGGCGGTGGTTGCAGAGATTGCTGCAAGCTATGCGGGCAGCCATATCAACCAGGTCTTTCCGGCTGTAGGCGCAACCCGTGCTAATCTGGGAGCGAAGGACAGCTGGATTAACAGCCTGGTCTCTCCCTGCGGACAGCCGGGCTATGTCAATATTTCCACCGGGCCGGTCAGCGCGGGGAATGCTTCGCAGGCCATCGTTCCGGTTCACGCCGCCATCGCCCTTGTCCGGGATATGGGCGGCAATGCACTCAAATATTTTCCGATGAAAGGGCTGGAGCTGGAAGAAGAATATCGTGCGGTGGCCCAGGCCTGCGGAGAAGCCGGATTTGCCCTGGAGCCTACAGGCGGAATCGATCTCGATAACTTCGCGCCCATTCTGGAGATTGCGCTTCAGGCAGGCGTACCGCAGGTGATCCCGCATATCTATTCTTCCATTATCGATCCGCAGACCGGAAGCACGAAGGTGCAGGATGTCCGCACGCTGCTCCGTACGATGAAATCGCTGGTGGACCGGTATGCCTAGAATCGCGGCCTTCGGCGAAGTGATGATGCGGCTGCAGGTGCCGGGGGTGGAGACGCTGGCCCAGAGCAGCAGGCTGGAGTACTCTTTTTCGGGCAGCGGGGTGAATGTAACGGCGGCGCTCGCCAGATACGGCCATAATGGAGCACTGATCACAACCTTGCCGGAGACTCCAGTGGGGGAAGCTGCGATGGCCTATCTGCGCAAGCTTGGGGTGGATACGTCACTGATCCGCCGGGGCGGCAAGCACCTCGGAATGTACTTCCTGGAGAACGGTTTCGGCGCCCGCCCCGGAAGAGTCACGTATACCGACCGGCTGGGCAGCAGCTTCAATACCGCTGAGGCTGGTAAGTATGATATGCCGGCGCTGGCTTCCCGGGTGGATGTGCTCCATCTATGCGGCATTACGCTGGCTATGAATGACGGAGTGCGCGGGCAGATGAAGCAGCTTGCGGCGGAGGTGAAGCATGCGGGGGGCATGGTGGTTTTTGACTGCAATTACCGTCCGGCGTTATGGGGTGAGGCGGGGTATGCCCAAGCCCGTCCTCATTACGAGGAGCTGCTTGCGCTTGCCGATCTGGTGCTGATGAACGAAAAGGATGCGCTGTACATTCTTGGCACCGCCGCAGCAGATTATGATAGAATAAC
Organism: Paenibacillus sp. FSL H3-0469; assembly: GCF_038051945.1. Classification (NCBI taxonomy): domain Bacteria; kingdom Bacillati; phylum Bacillota; class Bacilli; order Caryophanales; family Paenibacillaceae; genus Paenibacillus; species Paenibacillus sp. FSL H3-0469. Next base: position 3,443,859 of record NZ_CP150302.1, on the reverse strand, counting down.
ACAGTTGAAGCAAGCGGTTCCCGCTGTAGCGGAGCGCTTCGGAATCAAAGCGGCAGCGGGCACCCACCGTGAGATTAATGCGGACAATACGCATTCCCTGACAGGATATTTGTACCGTCAAGGCTCATTCGCGTTCTCCCGCAAGCTGACCTTCCCGGTGTTTGACCGGATTGGTGCCGGTGATGCTTTTGCCAGCGCTGTTATCCATGGTGAGTTGCAGGAGTATCCGCAGCAGCAGACGGTGGAGATGGCAGCAGCCGCAGCGATGCTGGCCCATACCCTCCCGGGCGATACCGCGCTGTTTACCGAGAGCGAGGTGCTCCGGGCGCTGGATGGCCATACCTTAGATGTTGAAAGGTAGTGAACGTAAGGTGTCACTGAAACGCAAGCAAGGCCCCTTATACCAGCAGATCCAGAAGATCCTCAAAGACCGGATTCTGCACGGGGTATACCCGCTCGGCAGCATTATCCCCTCCGAGCCTCAGCTCGAGAAAGAGTTCGGTGTCAGCAAAATGACGGTCCGCGGCGCGGTCCAGGAGCTGGCCCAGGAAGGTTATGTGCAGAAGAAAAGCGGCGTCGGAACCATTGTCATGCGCAATACCGCCTACCAGAAGCTCTCCAAGGGCAAACGGTTCACGGAATTGCTGGTTGAAGCAGGCCATAAGCTGGAAAAGAAGCTGCTCGCATCCCAGCGCCTCGCGAATGAAGCAGGATCAGAGGAATACAGCCGCTACGGGCCGTATTGCCAGCGGATCGAACGCTTGTATATTCTGGATGGCCAGCCCTATATACATCTGGTGCATTTCCTGACGGCAGCAGCCCTGCCCGGCGGGGGAGCGGCAGAGATGGGGGCAGACATCCAGTCCCTGTACGACTCGCTGGAGGAGAACGACATTGTGCTGGAGAACTTCAGGGACCGCTTCTTCGTGGAGCCGGCACCACCCGAGGTATGCCTGCTGCTCAAGCTGCCGCCGGGGACGCCTGTGCTGAAGCGTCTGCGTAACTCCTATGACGGGGAGGGCCGGCTGATCGAACACAGTATCGGCTGCTATAATACGGAGCTCCATCATTATCTGGTCAGCTATGATACTTGAGGCTCGTCACTCTCATCACTCTCATCACAATGCTACGGTTACCTACAAGCTTGCTTGTAGGTAACCGTAGCATTTTTAGTACATCTTCCGTTCATCTTCCGTTCATATTGTCGTCATAGAGAGGACATCTTCGTCCGGTAAGCTTGCATGAACGGCAAGGACGCAAGCTTACTACCAGTTAAGACAGGAGAAGATGAATATGAGATCACCGGAGAAGAAGACAACGGGAAAGCAGACGGGGTTCAAGAAAGTGCGCAACATTCTGCTTAAAATACTGGGAGTCATCCTGCTCGCTGTTGTACTTTTTGTGGGGATTGTGTATATCACGAATGTAATCAGCAGCAATGCCGAAGCCAAAAGGATAGAGCCTTACGGCCAGCATGTATCCGTAGACGGCAAGAATATGAATGTGTTCATAGAGGGCGCTGGCCCGGACACGGTCGTGCTGCTTCCCGGGTTCGGAACTGCTTCACCGGCGCTTGATTTCAAACTGCTTATCGACGAGCTGTCACCACATTACAAGGTTGTAGTGGTTGAGCCTTTCGGCTACGGCTTAAGCGACGCAACGAAGAAAGAACGAACCTCAGAGAATATCGTAAGTGAAATTCATGAAGCATTACAGCAGCTCCATATGGACCGTTACATTCTTATGGGCCATTCTATTTCAGGCATTTATAGTCTTTATTATGTGAACAAATATTCAGATGAAGTCAGTGCATTTGTCGGACTGGACAGCAGTGTACCCTCGCTCAGTGAGAAAAAGATTGAGTCTTCAGAGACAACCATGGTTAAATGGTTCCGCGATTTGGGCTTCGCAAGGCTGCAATTGAAGCTGAGTGCCGACCCTTATGAGGGACTGTCTTATGATGCACATACCAAAGAACAATTGAACCTGCTGATACAGAAAAATATGTACAATACGACGCAGTTAAATGAGGCGGAGAGTATGTTTTCCAATTTTGAAAAAGCTGAACAGCGGAAGGTAACGTTCCCTCCCAATCTTCCTGTCCTGCTCTTTGTCCAGGCGGAGCATCCGGCAACGGATCAATGGATTCCTGAGCATGAGAAGCTGATTAAGAATTCCGTACATGCAGAAATGGAGCTGCTGGATGCCAATCATTATGTATACCGTTCCCATCCCAAGCAAATTGCGGAGAAATTCATGAGCTTCATGAGGGGGATAGCGCAGCAGCCCTGAGGCTCTGCCGGGGTTTGCTAAACTTAATAAAACACAGTGAATTAATAAGAATTTTATCTTTTCAAATGACATGGTTTGTGAGAGAATAGGTACAATCTTGTAGAGTTAACATTTGACATTACCTATTTTAGAGGAGGAAACACCCATGTCAGAAGAGCGCAAGCTGTCCTTTGAAACCCTCGCCGTCCACGCAGGCCAGGAGATTGATCCCACTACTTTAGCCCGTGCCGTGCCTTTGTATCAGACCACATCCTACGGGTTCCGTGATGCGGAGCACGCCGCGAATCTGTTCGCGCTGAAGGAGTTCGGTAATATCTACACCCGGCTGATGAATCCGACGACGGATGTGTTTGAACAGCGTCTTGCCGCGCTTGAGGGCGGGGCAGGGGCACTGGCGACCGCTTCCGGAATGGCGGCCATTTCCTTCTCTATTCTGAATATTGCCGGAGCAGGGGATGAGATTGTATCCTCCGCAAGTCTGTACGGCGGGACTTATAATCTGTTCTCTACAACGTTGCCTAAACTGGGGATTCAAGTGAAGTTCGTGGATTCCGACAATCCGGAGAACTTCCGGGCAGCGATTACGGACAAGACCAAGGCGCTCTACGCCGAGACCATTGGCAACCCGCAAGGGAATGTACTGGATATCGAAGCAGTGGCGGCTATCGCTCATGAGCATGGAATTCCGCTGATTGTAGATAATACCTTCCCAAGCCCGTATCTGCTGCGTCCGATTGAATTCGGGGCGGATATCGTCGTACACTCGGCGACCAAATTCATCGGCGGCCACGGTACCTCCATCGGCGGAATCATCGTGGACGGCGGCAAGTTCGACTGGAAGGCCAGCGGCAGATTCCCCGGCCTGACCGAGCCGGACCCGAGTTACCACGGGGTAGTCTACACTGAAGCAGTCGGACCGATTGCTTATATCATCAAAGCGCGGGTTCAACTGCTTCGTGACCTTGGCGCGGCTATTTCACCGTTCAACTCGTGGATGCTTTTGCAGGGTCTCGAAACGCTGCACCTGCGTCTGGAGCGCCACAGCCAGAATGCACTCCAGGTTGCCCAGTATCTGGAGGCGCATGATTCGGTAGAATGGGTCAGCTACGCTGGACTACAGAGTCACCCTTCGTATGAGCTGGCACAGAAATATCTGCCTAAGGGCCAGGGCGCGATCCTGACCTTCGGAATTAAGGGCGGGGCGGCCGCAGGGGTGAAGCTGATCGAGAACGTGAAGCTGTTCTCCCATTTGGCCAATGTCGGCGATTCCAAGTCGCTGATCATCCACCCGGCCAGCACCACTCACCAGCAGCTGTCGGTCGAGGAGCAGATTACCGCCGGTGTTACACCGGAGCTGCTGCGCTTGTCCATCGGCACCGAATCCATCGACGATATCCTCTACGACCTGGAGCAGGCGATCGCTGCCAGCCAGCAGGCTTAAGCGGGATTAGCGGGAGCGGGCTGTGCTGGAGGGAGAGGTTGAGCCGCTAAGCTGCTAGAGAGTTGTAGCTGGATAGACGGTGAGCAAAAGCTGTCGATTTCCCCCACTGCTTTCAATCGATCACAGTTCCTGGAAAATTAGGAAGATAAATTAAAGACTACTGTTTGATGCAGAATGTTTCTGTATTAGGCGGTGGTCTTTTTTTGCGGGAGCAGGGGGTGGGTGTGGGAGTAATGGGAAGAGGGAGGCGGGGGTGCGAGGATGTGAGAAATGAGGAAGTGGTTTGTGAGGAGCTGATTCGCAAGGAAATGAGAAAATGGGTTTGTGAGAAAAGTGGTTCGTGAGAGAAGCGGTTTGTAAGGAGTTGATTCGCAAGAAATGGGCCAGTGAGTGTATTTTGTACAATAGATTAGGCCATATCTGGCGCTAAAATCCGTTCTGATGTATTCCATACAACAGATTTCCGGCATACGCCTCCAAAACACCCTTTCCGCGAAAATCTGCTGTACAAACTGCAACAGATCGCTTTTTACAGCCGATAATGAGAGGATCTGCTGTAGTAAATACAATAGATCACCAAGCGTCAACCCGAACCTTAAATCAATTCGAAGTCTATAGAGATTAATAAAAGAATATGTAAAGGTTACTTCCCGCCTATTTCAGCTCGCCTGCCGATTGAAGCTCGTCCCCCCACCGCTTGTCCACTACCCATCCGGGTAAGATTGTGCTGCTGCATTCATTTGATACCGTTTGCATATTTCAGTGCCTTTGCCAGTATTTATAGATTGAAGCCTCTTAAAATGCTGGCAGCTTCTCCTCAGGGGGAGCGGAGCGGCAGTAATTCAAAGGTAAAGGGTGGGTGCGAGGATGAAGGGTGAACGCCAGCAGAAGGATGATCCAAACAAGGAAGAGCGCCCGTTCAAGTATAACACCGGCGACCGGACCATTGGCATAGAGATGAGCCAGTCCGCATCTGTAGCTTCCGCCGCAGCGGAATTTCTTGCTGAGGGGGAGCCGCGTAAGGGAAAAGTGAACCGGGAGCGGACTTATTCCCGCCGCCCGGGGGAGCGTCAGGCATTCCTGGTCCTGCGTGATGGAGCGGGCGAGCGGTCTTTTCAACGCGCAGAGCCGGGTGTCTACCCTGCGGGACCTTGCCTGATCCGGGGCGAGGAATGGCTGCTTGCGCCGGAGGTCGCAGCACTCTATTCAAGCTGGATGTCATGCAGTGATGAGGAGCAGGCGGAGCGTATCCTGCAGCGGATCTATCACCGGCTGCGGGCTGCTGCTGCCGACCTCCTGGAGTCGGCGGACGGCGTCTGGGCCGCAGTTGCTCTGCTCTATACGCCGGAGCTCGCTGCCCGCCCGGCCAGACTCGCTGCGCTTCAGGATGCGCAGCTTGATGCGCTGTTCGCCGCCGCGCTGCACAGCCAGCGGCTGGGCGGCGACAGCCGCATTGACTTGCTGGCGCCGTACCCCGCCAGCCTGGAGGAATTCGCGGCGCAGCGCGAATTCATTGAGGGCGTGGCCGAGCAGACCCTCGGCCACGCTTATGCGGCAGCCTGCCGCATCGGGGCGCTGCTCGCGCCCGATGTGGGGCAGGCTGCCGCCGGGGAAATCGCGCGTATCGCCGATTTCCTGGTGCTGGACGGCGCGGCGGCGGAGGCCGCGCCCGGAGAGAACGCCGCCGAGAGCTTCGCGCTGGCGGCGGCTGGGGTGCTGGCCGCCGTGCGCCGGGTGCGGCCGGCGGCGGCAGTGCTCGCCGCGGGGGCACCGGCGGCGTATGCGCTGGCCGATCTGTATGAGATCGGCATGAGCGGGGTCTTTTGCAGCGCGGCCCAGCGGACCGACGCGCTGCTGCGGGCGGCCTGCCTGACCTGGATTGCCCGGCAGGACAATCCAGATGCCGCCGCCGGAGGGTGGCAGTAGCAGGCGGACAGGGCGGCTGCTCCTAATTCATCTAGAGCTACGACTCAAGCTGTTCAAGCTGCTGCCACCGCCTGAGCATTATCACCGTCACACGCCGGCAATCAGGCTGTAGGCTACATTCATCCGCACTGCCAGCACTAGGACTCAGGCTGCTCAAGCTGCTGCCACCGCCTGAAGCATTATCACCGTCACACGCCGGTAATCAGGCTGTAGGCTGCATTCATCCGCACTGCCAGCGCTACGACTCAAGCTGCTTAAGCTGCTGCCACCGCCTGAAGCATTATCACCGTCACACGCCGGTAATCAGGCCTTTGGGCCGCCAGACTATATATACATTACCGATAACTCTCAGTGCCTAAGCGATTCTACTATAACAATAACCCGACTCCACCAGCCATTCAGGCTGCGGCGGAATCGGGTTATATTGTGCTGCATATAGCAGGGAGTTACCACACCACAGTGTACCTTTGAACTAACCGGCTGCTGTATCCGAAATCCTGCACTAAATACAACATTCCCCGCGTTAAGTCGGCTGTAACTATGGATTGTTGCATGAAATGCAGCATTTCTCATCTCCCGAACCGATGGGCGAGACAATTCCTGCATTTTGTACAACATTCCTCTCAAAACCCCGGGAGTAATGAATCAAAGCTGCAATTTATGCAACATTTCTCCTTCGTGGCCAGCAATTTCTACCCCAGTCTAACCGTCCCCCCGCCCGGAACACGGCGCACTTCATCCCCCACAGAGATCCATACCTCCGTAGCGGCCGGATTATACACCATCTCCTGCGAAGCCGAGAAGCGCAGTCCCTGCACAGCGGACAGGTAGTCCACGATCTCAATATTGGTGGCATACCAGATGTCTTCATGGCCGCCCATCATGGCGGCGAACTGCTCCAGCTCCTGCCAGTTGTCATTGTCGTTGAATTCGTAGCTGTGTCCCCAGACATACAGCAGCTGCATGTGCGGGAACCGGGGCTTCTCCTCAAGGAATTGCTTGCCCAGGGCGAGCATATCGCGGTGATGGCAGGTGGGATGCCAGGCCAGCAGGTTGTCCGGCAGGCTGAAGCTGCCATGCGACTTCACTGTGCGGGAATACTCAATCCCGAGGGCCGGAAGCACGCTCAGCACCGCATCGCTGTAATTGCCGAACGGATAGGACATGCCCCGAACCGGATAACCGGCGATGGCCTCCAGAGCCTTGCGGTCCGTCAGAATCTCATCGGCGATGCCCTCGCGCGGGGTCATGGAGAGGAAGGGATGAGTGCGGGTATGCGCCGAAATCTCATGCCCCTCATAGAGCGCAGCCACTTCGTCCCCCGAGATGTAGCCTTCATTGCCGAAGAACCCCGAATTGAGATGAAAAGACCCCTTTAGCCCATGCTGGTTCAGAATCTCAACAAGCCGCCGGTCATGGATTCTCCCATCATCCCAGCTCGTTGTTAGCGCTTTAGAAACCCCGCCTGGAAATAGATCGAATTTGATTCTCATTGCTGTTATCCTCCCTAACTATAAAATATACCGAATTTGCATGTGAGCACCGGTCCCGCCTAAGACGAATACGGCTCCACCAAGAACAATGCCAGAAATGAAAGCCATAAGCAAGATTCTTGTTAATGGACGGCATTCCGCCGCTTGACTACACTGAGGTGGCGAACAGGGCGATTGGGCAGCAGTTTAGCAGCGGCAAGCCCTGGTCAGGACATTCACAAGGGGGAACATTATGCACACCATGTCACGAACAGCGCTTGAGGAACAGATCGCCCGCGTCATTGAGCGGATGAAGGATATGAAAGGCTCCATTCAGGAGATCGCCCCGATCGGCATCATCTCGATGGACAACTGGGAATGGCCGCAGGGGGTGGGACTGTTTGCCCTATACAGCTACTACCGGGAGAACCGGGAGGAGGAGATTCTGCGCTATTTGACCGGCTGGTTCGACAGCAAGCTTGACGGGGGCATCCCGGAGAAAAACGTCAATACCATGTGCCCGATGCTTACCCTAAGCTATCTGGCAGAGGAGACCGGGCGCGCGGATTATCTCCGGCTATGCCGGGAATGGCTGGAGTACGTGCTGTATGACATGCCCCGCACGGAGGAAGGCGGGCTTCAGCATGAGGTGACCGGCAGTCCGAATACCGGACAGCTCTGGGACGACACGCTGTATATGACAGTGCTGTTCGTGGCCCGGATGGGGATCTTACTGAAGGAGGAGGAGTGCATTCAGGAGAGCATCCGCCAGTTTCTGGTCCATCTTAAGTATCTGACTGATCCCGTGACCGGATTGTTCTTCCACGGCTGGACCTTCGAGGGCAGCCATCACTTTGCCCGGGCCCTGTGGGCGCGCGGCAATTCCTGGTATACCGCCGGGCTGGCGGATTATCTGGAGATGGTGGAGCTGCCGTCAGGGGTGAGCAGCTTCCTGCTGTCCTCGCTTACGCGCCAGGTGAACAAGCTGACGGAGCTGCAAGACCCGTCAGGGGCATGGCACACCCTGCTGGACGACAGCAGCTCGTATCTGGAGACCTCGGCTACCGCCGCCTTTGCTTACGGCATGCTGAAGGCAGTGCGGCAGGGTCTGCTGCCTGAGGACTGCCGCAAGCCTGCAATGGCAGCGCTTCAGTACGTGCTGAGCCAGATTGATGAAGAAGGCGTGGTGCAGGGAGTGTCCTATGGCACCGGCATGGGGGCTACCCTACAGGACTACCGCGAGATTCCGGTCTGCCCGATGCCGTACGGGCAATCCATGGCGCTCCTGCTGCTGGTGGAGGCGATGAAGCATGTATAATTCCGCCAGTACCCATTCTTCCAGCACCAAGGGGCTGCCGGGGCTGGACCGGGTTGCCTTCCATAACGTTGCCGAGCTGGAACCGGCAGCGGGCTACGGATTGTATCTCCGCCGCATTCCGCGCAGCGTCAGGGAGCATCTGAATGAGCGGGGGCGGTTCATCGCCGGGGAAGCGGGCGGCTGCGAGCTCCGGTTCGTCACCACGGCTCCGAATATCCGTGTCACGCTTACTTTACCTGAGACTGACGGCAGCGTAACGGTATACAAGGGCGGGCTGTTCCACTCCAGACATGAGCTTCAGGCCGGGACGATCCGCACCCTCCAGTTAAGCGAACCGCCAAGGCTGGCGGTGGCGGAGCGTGATCTGCTGATGGCAGCGGGCTTTGCGCCGGAGGTATGGCGGATCTGCTTCGGACGGTATGCCTGTGTGGTCTGCGGCATTGAGACCTTCGGCCATCCACTCCGTCCGCCGGTGGAAGGGGAGACCCCCGGCAAGCGCTGGATTGCTTACGGCTCATCCATCACCTATGGAGAGAACGGCAGCCTGCCGTATATTGCCCACGCGGCAAGAAGGCTGGCCGCCGATGTACTGGGTCTCGGCATGAGCGGCTCCTGCCACTGTGAACGGGAGATGAGTAATTATCTTGCGGCGCAGCAGGACTGGTCGTTCATGACGCTGGAGCTGGGCGTGAATATGCGTGACCACATGTCCCCGGACGAATTCCGTGAGCGGACCGGCTATCTGCTGGACCAGCTGGTAAGCAGGCATCCGGAGAAGCCGGTGGCGGTCATTACGATCTACCCCAATTTTGCAGGGTTCCCGGGAAGCGGGATAGCGGAGAAGGATGTTCAGTTCAACGATATTCTGCGCAGTCATGTGAAGCGTCTGGACCACCCGAAGCTGAGCCTGATCGAGGGAAACAAAGTGCTGGACGACCTTGCCGGGCTGTCCTGCGACCTGATTCACCCGGGGGATGAGGGACATATACGGATGGGGGAGAATCTGGCCCGGGTGCTGGAAGGAATCCTGTAAACCCAGGCGGTATAAGGGTTCAGCGGCGATTAACAGAAAAACTGGATATTGCTCTGGCCCGCTAAAGCAGCTATGGTGAGGACATGAAATCGGCCATTTCAGCTCCATAGCATTCATTCATCACGCAATCACGCATCACACGCAAGTGAAAGGAGGCACCGTAATGAAAGCGAATACAAGCAATGAGGCGGTGCTGCGGCTGGACACTTCACGGCAGAGCGGAAGCAGCCGCAGACGCTTCTGGCAGACCCGCCGCTTCAAGAATAATGTCCCCCTGTGGGTCATGTTCGTTCCGGTTATCGCATTTTATATCATTTTCAAATACACCCCTATGCTGGGGCTGGTCATCGCCTTCAAGGATTATACCTTCTATGAGGGGGTATGGGGCAGCCAGTGGGTCGGCATGGACAATTTCACCAATCTGTTCACCCAGGCGCAATCGGTACAGATTATCCGCAATACGCTGGTGCTCAGTATATTGTCGGTGCTGGTCAGCTTTCCGTTCCCGATTGCCCTGGCGATTATGCTCAATGAGGTCCGGAACAAGTTTTTCAAAAAATCAGTCCAGACCCTCGTCTACCTGCCTTACTTTTTCTCCTGGGTCATTGTCGGCGGGCTGGTAGTAACGATCTTTGCCCAGACCGGGGTAGCCAATGCGGTGGTTGAGAAGCTGACCGGCCAGGCTTTTCCCTTCCTGTTCAAGGAGTGGTCCTGGGTCTCGATCTTCCTCGGCTCGGGAATCTGGAAGGATGCGGGCTTCAATGCCATTATCTATCTGGCTGCGCTAACCTCCATCGACCCCAGTCTCTATGAGGCGGCGAGTATGGACGGGGCAGGCAAATGGAAGCAGATCCGCCATATTACGCTACCCGGGATCAGTCCGACCATCGTCATTATGCTGATTCTGGCCATGGGACGGGTGATGGAGGTGGGCTTCGACCATGTCTACGTGCTGCAGAATTCGATTGTATCCGGGATCTCCGAGGTCATCAGCACCTACATCTACGCGATTGGCCTGCAAGGCGGACAGTTCAGCCTGACGGCTGCCCTGGGGATGTTCGATTCTCTGGTGGCGCTGACCTTGGTGCTGATCTCCAACGCCATTGCCCGGCGCTTCAATAAAGGCTTGTGGTAACAGGAGGACACTATTTATGCAAAGTACAAAAGGTGAAAAAGTATTCTACAGCTTCAATTATCTGCTGCTTACGCTCGCAGGCATTCTCTGTCTGCTGCCGCTGCTCCATCTGGCCTCCCTGTCGCTCAGCGGCAAGGATGCGGTGCTCTCCGGCTTTGTCACCCTATGGCCGGTGGAATTCACACTCAGCTCGTATACCATGCTGTTCGAGGGAACGCCGGTGGTACGCGCTTTTGGCAACAGCCTGCTGATTACTCTGGTCGGTGTGGCCGCCAGCATGCTGTTCACCATCTTCGCCGCTTATCCCTTATCCCGCCGTGATTTCTACGGAAGACGCACGCTGACCCTGGCGATTGTGTTCACCATGCTGTTCACGGGCGGACTGATTCCGACCTATCTCGTGGTCAGCAGTCTCGGCCTGGTGGATTCGTATTCGGCACTGTGGCTGCCCGCTCTGGTCAGCACTTATAATATGATGATCATGCGGTCTTTTTTCGAGAACATCCCGGAGGAGCTGGTAGAAGCGGCCCGAATTGACGGCTCCGGCGAATGGCGGCTGCTGGCGGGCATTATTCTGCCACTGTCCCTGCCTGTGCTGGCGACCATCGGCCTCTTCTACGGCGTGTATTACTGGAATTCCTTCTTTAACGTAATGATCTATATGAACAGCCCGGAGAAAATCAATCTGACCGTGCTCATCCAGCAGATGGTGAAGAGCCAGGCCGTCCTGCAGGAGCTGAATACGATGAACTCGCAGGAGGTTGTCAATATTACACCGGAGGGCATCAAGGCCGCCGGGATTATGGTGATGGTTATTCCGATGCTGATCGTGTATCCGCTGCTGCAACGGTATTTTGTCAAAGGCGTGACTATCGGTGCGATCAAGGGTTAACCGCTGCATCCTATCCGAACGATCAAGAACACCACAATAGGAGGGTCACATTCATATGTCCAAACCACTATGGTTTAGAAAAAAAACCGCTGCCGGAGCAGCCTCCCTGATGCTCGTTATCGCTGTCACAGGCTGCGGCGGCAATAATGCCGCCACGCAGGGCGCAGACGGGGGCAAGGGAGAAGCTTCGGGGAAACGCGGCTCCATCACCGTCTCTCTATATGACCGCGGCAGCGTGCCGGCGGAAGAGGGGACAATGAGCGACAACCGCTGGACGAAATGGGTCAACGAGAACGGCCCGGTGAACGTCAAATACATTACGGTTCCGCGCTTCGAATCCCTGCAAAAGTTCAATGTGCTGTTCGCGTCGAAGTCTGCCCCGGATCTGATCTTTGAATTTGATACCGCTTACCAGGGCCAGCTCTATAACCAGAAGCAGCTGCTTCCGCTGGATGACCTGATCAAGAACAGCAGTACAGAGTATAAAGCGATGCTGGAGAAATATCCGGCGCTGCGCAAGGCAGGCACTATGGCGGACGGCAAGCTGTATACGGTGGGGCGTCCGGTCCAGTTCGGCCCGCAGCACTATCTGTTTATCCGCAATGACTGGCTGAAGAAGCTGAATTTGCAGGTGCCTACTACACCCGAAGAACTGCTGAATGTGGCAAAAGCGTTCACCGAGCAGGACCCGGACGGCAACGGCAAGGCGGATACGTACGGGACCGGACTCAGCTTCGTGGCCGGCATTATTCTGAACAACATGTTCGGTACCGGATTTACGCTGTTCGGCGAAGACCAGTACCCGTGGGTGCTGGAGAATGACCAGGTGGTGCATGACTGGGACCGGATTCAGGCGGCGCTCTCCTTCCAGAAGCAGCTGTATGCGGCCGGTGTGGCGGATAAGGATTTCGTCACCGATAAGAACGGCGAGAAGCAGAAGCAGGACTGGATCTCCGGCAAGCTGGGGATTTACGGGGCCAACGGTGCCGATATCGGCACCTATGAGACGCTGATGAAGAATTCTCCTGAAGCCGAGGTCATTCCGATTGCCTTGCCGACGACAGAGTTCGGGCAGTTCAGCCCGACCCTGACCACCCCGATCCAAATGACCGGTATGGTGAACGCAGCGGCCAAGGACCCTGAGTCTGTAATGAAAATGATTGATTTCATGGTCACGGAGCAGTACACCACTACGATCCAGAACGGCATTGAAGGCGTGCACTACAAGAAAACTGCCGACGGCCGTGCGGAGGTAATCGACCCTGAGAAGAACAAGAAGGAGCTGGAGTACAACCGCGATATGGGCATGCTGACTCCGCTGATCGGCAAGAATTACGGGCTGAAGAACAAGGTTAACCCTACCCCTGCCGAGCAGAGTTTAATCAAAATCTATGAAATGTCTGAAAAGCTGTATATGGATCCTGCCCGCCCGATTGTCGGCATTACGCAAAAGGCTTTCCTGCCGCTGCTGCCGCAGGATCTGACCCAGATCAACACGAACGCGAATAAAACGATTCTCGACCGGGCCATGCAGGCCATTGTCAGCTCTGATCCCGGTTCAGTGGACCAGTTCATTGCAGAAGCGAAAGGAATCTGGGAGAAGGCAGGCGGACCCAAGGTCGATGAGTTCTATGCAGCCTGGTATCAGGACCATAAAGCGGATGCGATCATGCTGAAGGATATTTATGAGATGGGCAAACAGCTGGACACGGCCGAATAAACGGAATTCCGGCATAGGAGGCGAGCAAGCGTTGAACAATGGGGTAAGGGCAATTCTGGAGCAGAGCTTTGCGGCTGCCTCGGAGGGGATTGTGGTGGAGGAAGGGCTGGTGCGCTACAATTGGCCCGGCCACACCCGGCAGGTATCACAGCTGCCGTACTGTCATGAGGCGCGGTTCTCAGCAGGGTATTATGCCTATGGCACACTGCTGGGCCGGCTGGAGGAGCAGGCCGGGCTGGAGATGCTTGAGGCCATCGCCCGGCTGCAGTTTACAGATCCGGAGCATCCGGATTACGGGGGATTCCTCTGGTACCGGGAGGAGAGCGGGATACAGGATTCGAATGCGGCATTTTTTATCCTCATGCCGCTTATAACGGTACGTCTTAGCAAGCCGGAGGTATTCCCGGCCAGTCATCTGGAGGTGATGCAGCGGATGTTCGGCCATGCGGCGGCCTGGTTCTCCAGGGAATGCCGGACCCCGGAGCTGTTCTACCCGAACAAGACGATGAGCGACGGCGCCATGCTGCTGGCCATCGCCCACTTCCTGGAGGAGCCTGAGCATCTGCAGACCGCATGCGGATATTTCGCCAGATGGGCGGAATATACCGGCCGCCGGGGCTGGGGCTGGGGAGAGAATATCAGCCTCGTCTACCAGGGGGTGATGATGAATGCGCTGAGGATTGCCGGTTCGGTGCTTCAGCAGCATGACCGGGAGCTGGCCGGGCGGCTGTCAGAGCATATGGATACCCTGAAGAGCATTCTCGTGTTCCATGACGGGGAGGAATTGGTTCCCACCATCCGCAGCTACAACTTCCGGGGAGAGACGCAGCGGCCGAGCCTGCTGTGGGCGATTGCGGGTGTAGCCGAGTTCAGCCGTCTGGCGGAACAGAAGTTTTCGCTTAATGATGTGGCGGCACTGCTCCTGTTTGAAGAGGAGCTGCTTCAAGGGGGTGCCCCCTTGGCTGCGCTGCCCGTACCCCGGATGCTGGAGGAACGGATCTTCGATGCCTCGTGTTCCTACAGCTGGATCGGACGGCATACCCGGCTGGGCAGCATCAACCGCTTTCCGGTGATGCCGGGCAGCTACCAGCATCCCACCTGGGGGCTGGGCTGGCAGAGCTTTCCGGTCAGCTTCAGCGTGAAGGATCAGCAGGTATCCTATCTGCGGTGGTACGTGGATGATTCCACAGCCGTGCGGACGCATCCGGCGGAGGATTACCGGACCGCCTATCTGATGCCCGCGCTGTTTGCAAAACCGCTGTACCCGGAGGTGAAGACCCGCTCGGCCCAGCAGGCGAATGCGCTGGTGGTGGTCCGCTCAATGACCCGGCTGCATAACCGGGCTGCGGAGATCGCGGATGAATGGGTCATCCACCGCTATGACGGTGAGGTGGAGCGGGTAGTGAACGCCGCCGGGGACCGGGAATGGCTGGTCCTGCGTTATCCGGGCTGTGCGGTGGCGGTCACGGCGCTCAGTGGGATTTGTGCCGGAGCGGAGGCGCGTGCCGCGCAGCCTGTCACTGTGGTGCGGGAGGAAGGGAGGATCAGGCTCCGCCAGGTCCTCTATTCCGGCGACAGCACCCTGCTGGCGCAGTCCCGCCTGGAAACGGGCTGGGCGGTAGTATGTCTGGACGAGGCAGCGGAAGCTGGCGATGTCCGCAGACTGCTGGATGCGGTGCGGATCGAAGACATCGAGACGGACGATCGGGAGGTGCCGCGGGAGCCATGGGCTCAGATCCGCAGCATTAAGCTGACTGCGGGCCACCAGCCCCCGGTTCAGCTCACCGTTGATCCGTACGCCCCTTAACCAACTTAACCAAGCCGCGCAGTTCAAGCGGCAAGCCTTTCTGTTCGTTGTTATTCATTACTGTATTCCTTTCTGTTCCTTGCATGGTCCTTTGACCCATTGCATGCCTCAGGGGTTGCCGTGTCCCGATTAAGGTGCAGGCGGAAGCAGTAGGCTTAATTGCACTCCATACAACTAAATCGTCCGATGTACCGCCGAATATCCATTTAGCTGTATTTGGTACAACTAAAATCCCCCTATACCCCGCTTCTCACCCATTTGGGTGAATTTAGTTGTACAGAATGCAGTTAGAAGACGAAATCCTTCCGTTTCACGGTTTTTAAATGTACAAAATACAACTATCGCTAAATGTTCGCGTCGAACGCAGTTCCATAGAGGCCGCATTTATCGCTGAAACGGTGCCGCCCCTAAAAGGACGGCAAGGCCGTTTCCACTTAATTTCCGTATCTATGGGCTGCATCTATGGAATGAATTCACTGCTTAAGTTCGGATGCTCAACCGGAACACTATACATGCTTCCATACGGAAAGGTGGCTATTATGAGACAATCCAATCGGAAACCGTTCTTTGTATGCGCTATCATTATGCTGCTGCTGACAGGTCTTCTCCCGGCAAATCCTGGTTCGGTGGCCCGGGCAGACAGCACCTATAAGCTGGATGAGACGTTCGAGTCGTATAGCCCCGGCACGAAGCCGGCCGGCTGGACCATCAAGACGCCGCCGCAGGGGGTGAGCGTTGCCGTACAGACCTGGGAAGGCTACGCTGGCAAGCTGCTGGAGATTCAGCAGGCAGCCAAAACAGCGGGCAGCTATATTATAAGCAGATCCGTTACGGATGTTACGTACAGAAGCCTGTTAAGCTATTCGTTCAGAGCGGAGCAGACCGGAGCGGTGATCTACCTGCCCACCCCGCAGAGCGGCTCTGTCACGCTGGTGAAGTTCGCCATTAATAATGGTGCGTTCAGTTATATGAAAAAAGGTGCCGGATCATGGACCTCTGTAATGCCAATATCGGCAGGGGTGTGGTATGACGTACGGGTGGCCTTCGACAGCGGCAGCTACAACTTCGATCTGTCCATTGACGGCAATCGTCTGCTGACGAAGGAGCCCATGGCCGAGGGAGGAGCGTTATCCTTATTCTACATGGGTTTTTATAAGGACAGCATCGGCAAGATAGGTTTTGACGATTTTATTGTAAGCGGATACAAACAGGCGGTAAGTGCAGCCTTCTCCCAGCAGTCTTACGGGCTGCGAAGAGGGGAGAAGCTGTCCTTGCCGCTCCAGTTCACACCTGCAGATGCTACGGATCAGACGGCAGCCTGGTCCACCGGCAGCGCAGAGGTGGCAACGGTGGACGCCAACGGTCTGGTTACTGGTATCCGCGAGGGGGTGACGACCGTTACGGCACAGCCGAACGAGGCGCTTCCGGCGGTAACCGCTACGGTAGCCGTCTACGAAGATCCGATCACGGATATTGTACTCGCTCCGCTTCAGCGGGCGGTTCCTGTAGGCTCCCGTGTGGTGTTACAGGCAACAGTATCACCGGAAGACAACACGGATACAGGCATCCGGTGGGGAACAGAGGACGAGAGCATTGCCGTGATTGACCGCTATGGAGAGCTGACGGGGGTAAGCGCCGGAACGACTGAAGTGTTCGTCACGGATGAGACCGGAAGCGTCCGCGCGGAGACGGAAGTCACCGTCACCGGAAGAACGACAGGTCAAGAGCTGTATGTCGCTCCTGGCGGGAACGACAGCAATAATGGTACCGAAGCGGCGCCTTTCCGGACGATTGCCCGTGCCCAGCAGGCGGTACGCCTGTTGAATGAGGATATGGACGCCGACATTGTTGTCAATCTGAGGGAAGGGATGTATACGCTGACGGAGCCGCTGGAATTCACACCGGAGGATTCGGGGACGAACGGCTATTTTGTCACTTACCGCAGCTACCCCGGGGAGCAGGCAGCCATCAGCGGCGGGCGGTCCGTCACAGGCTGGACGGTGTTCGACAGCGCCAAGGGCATCTACCGGGCGGATGTCGGAACCGGCCTTCAGACAAGGCAGCTGTTCGTAGATGGCATCCGGGCAGTCCGGGCCCGGAGCACTGCGGGACTCGTGAATCCGCTGAAGACGGCAACCGGCTATACCTCGGATAATACGGAGCTTGCCGGGTGGAACAATACGTCCGATATAGAGCTGGTCTTCAATGAGCTGTGGACGAATTCCCGGATTAAGGTAGGGTCGGTAACCGCTTCAGGCGGCAAAGCACAGATCGTCCTGCAGGAGCCGGGCCGGAGCGCGGTCTTTAACCGGGGATTAACCTCGGCGACTGTACCTGTCTATTATGAGAATGCTATGGAGCTGCTGGATGAGGCCGGGGAATGGTACTATAACCGGAATGAAGGTATGCTGTATTACAAACCGCGTGCCTGGGAGAATCTGTCCACGGCCAAGGTTGTGGTTCCTGTACTGGAACAGCTTGCCACAGTCTATGGCAGCTCGGCTGACGAGCCGGTGCGCAATCTGAATTTTGAAGGCCTGAAATTCATGTATACCACCTGGAACCGGCCGAGTACGGCAGCGGGACACTCCGATTCCCAGAACAACCATCTGCGTTATCCGTCGATCCCCGATGAGCTGACCGATGCGGCGGTGATGCTGGAGCTGGCCAATACGGTGAATTTCCGCAACAATGAATTCACCAAGCTGGGCATTACGGCCGTACGGATGCAGAACGGTGTACAGAACAGCCGGATGGAAGGCAACCGCTTCTATGACATTTCAGGCAGTGCGCTGAACGTGGGACAGCCGAATTCCTCCGACCGGAATATCTATCATCCGGCAGACCACAGGCTGCTGATGAAGAATAATGATGTGCTGAACAACGTGATCCACGACATCGGGATTGACTACAAATCGGCTTCCGCCGTATCTGCCGGGTATCCGATAGACATGGATATCAGTCATAATGAAATGTACAATCTGCCTTACAGCGGAACCCATATCGGGTATGGCTGGGATAAGCTGTTCGACGCCGCTACCCGGAACGTGAAGATTCAGGATAACCTGATCTATGACCTCATGGGAATGGGCTTGCGTGACGGAGGCGCCATCTACAGTCTCGGACCTACCGGAGCCACCGCAGAGGACAAAAATCTGGTCAGCGGCAACTACATCCGCAACCAGATGGACGGCAATTCTGCCCTGTACACGGATGAAGGCTCCGCCTACTGGAAATTTGAGCACAATGTGATCGACCTGAAGGATGCTCCGCTATGGCATTCAGCGTTCCGCTGGGCGATGGCGTATGTGCCGACCATCCATGATGTGGATTTCGTGAACAATTATACAACGACGGACGGCTATACCAACAACGGGCGCAATGTTCTGTTCGAGAACAATACGGTCCAGCCGGATGCACAGTGGCCTCAGGCGGCACGCTCGATCATTGATCAGGCCGGGCTTCAGCCGGAATATGCCTCTGCAGCAGACGGTCAGGTCCGCCGCTGGAAGCTTGATCCGCTTAAGCTGGCCGCGGGTGGCAGCGGACAGGTCTCAATCCATGCCATGGATGGCAAAGACCAGCCGCTGGGCAAGGAAACCAGCACCTTCTATTACGGCATTCTTGATCCGGCTGTAGCCTCGGTGAGTAGCGGGGGTGTGGTCACCGGAATCAGCCAGGGACAGACGAAGCTTATCGTGAACATCATTAACGGCTCCATTCTGCGGACCATCACAACAGATGTATTTGTGGGCGATACCTTAGCCACAGTCCGCCTGGAGGGGCATGACGGCAATGTGGCGTATATCCGTGAAGGCACAGACCTGCAATTGCAGCCTTACGGCGAGACGCTGTTCGGCAACTGCGAGGAGCTGGAGGAAGTCACCTATACGAGCAGCGATCCTTCCATCGTCAGCGTCAGCGGGGGCGGCCTGTTGACGGGGCATCAGACCGGCTCGGCTACCCTCACGTTATCGGCCGAATATCTGGGCACCGTGACCCAGGGGCAATATGAGGTTAAGGTATGGGATGAGGCCAGCCAATACGAACATCCCCTGACGGCAGAGCTGCAGGACCCGGATGGCTGGTACGTATCGGCAACCGCGAACGGGCTGAAGGAGACCTGGCAAGACAGCCTTACGCTGAGGGCCCCCGGAGGGCATGTCATCTACCAGAACCGCAAGTATCAGAATGAGCTGCTGGATTTCAAAATGAAGATCAATGACAGCGCGGCCTCCTCCAACTGGTACGCCCTGATGCTCAATAACCAGAGCAAGGAGCTAAGCTATAGCACCGGCAGCATGTATCTGGTGGTCATAGGGACATCGGGGATTGAGCTGCACCGCTTCAACGAAGGGGTACGCACCGTGATCTATGGCAAGATTGACGGCCTGACCAGCCTTGGCGGGCCGGCGATTCCGAATACGGCGATCACCTTCGGGGTGCAGAGCCGCGTTCAGCTGGGTGCTTTTCAAGAATCCGGGGGTGTACGGCTGATCCTCAAGGTTAACGGGGTGCAGATCTTTAATTATCTGGACACCGCCGCAGGAGCCATCGGTGAAGCGGGGTACTTCGGGCTGGTCTCCCGCAATGCGAGCACAGAACTGGGGTACTGACAGACGATGCTTCCCAATCCGGCCCCGTAGCCGATATTATTAAGCGATGATAGCCAACATCTGGACTTACAGGGGATGACACCGATGCATAAGAAATGGCTGTACCGACTGATTCTTTCCTACCTGCCGATCCTGTTTGCCGTGGTATTCTGCCTGATTATCCTGTTCTTCCTGACCTTAAATGAAGCGATGGAGAGACAGACAGCCAAGGCGAACGGCGTGTACGCAGAGAATGTGCTGCAGATCGTGGATACCACCTTGCGCAACCTGGAGACAACAACGATCAAAAGCCTGCTGCTGGATGAGAAGGTTGGCAGTTATTTTGACCGGCCGGGGAAGCTTGACCCTTATCAGGATTACAGGGTAACGGAGGTGCTGCTGGATTTCATGTCGCCGCTGCCGATGATTGATTCGGTCTATTTATACCGTGCGTCTGACGGCAAAGTGCTGATGCAGCATTTCGCATCCCGCCTGCCGGACTTTGGGGACCGCAGCTTTATTGAGACGGCGACGGGAAATACCGGCGGCTATGTCTGGAGCGGCATCCGTGACTTGCAGCTTTTCTCCGGGGAGGATCGGCCGAAATCAGTCATTTCACTTGTGGAGCAGGTGCCTTACTTCTCCGGCGAGCAGGGGATGATCGTCATCAACGTGCGCAAGGAATCTCTGCAGGCACTGATTCAGGATATGAATATGGCGAATACGGAAATCTGCCTAAAAGATGCCGGAGGGCGTGCCTTTGCCGGTGCGGATACCTGTTCTGACCCGCAGCTTCAGAAGCAGGCGGTCAGCCGCAGCTCCTCCTATACCGGATGGTCGATCCAGGTGGGAATGGCGCGGGCAGAGGCCTTCTCGCTGCTGTCGGCCTTCTCCAATGTCTGGGCGGTCCTGGGCTTCGCTGCAGTCGTTGGCGGGATTGCGGCCATGACCTATATCAGCCACCGGAATTACCGTCCGATTGAGCAGGTCATGAGCCGGATCTACAGGTTCGGAGAGGACCGTTCCTTCGGCTGGAAGCCGCAGAGCAAGGAGGATGATGAATTCTCTTTCATCGGCCATGCGCTGGAGAGTCTTATTGAACAGACCAACAGCTATGAGAAGCAGCAGGCGGAAGGCATCCTGCACAGGCGGAATCAATTGTTCAAGGAACTGCTGGAGAATAGCGGGCAGGAGTCGGCGGAAGTATGGAGCCGGGAAGCGGAGCGGATTGGAATGACCGGTGAATTTGCCGGCGCGGTTGTGGGAATTGCCGAGATTGATTTCTATGAGGCTTTTGCTGCAGGCTACTCTGCCCGGGACCAGGCCTTATTCAAATTCACGCTTCGCAGTGTGATTCAGGAGATCGCCGAGAAGGAAGGGGAAGCTCTCTGGACAGAGTGGATCGGACCTGGTCGTCTGGGTCTGCTGTTCCGCCGTTCTGCCGGTGGGGAGAACGCCGATGGTGCAGCGGAGAAGGCCCTAATGATTGCCGAGAGTGCCTGCTCCTGGGTGAAGCAGCATCTCAAATTCACGGCAACCTTCGGCCTCAGCGGACCTGTAGCGGGTCTCAGCGGATTATCGGATGCGTACCGCAAGGCCCTGGGGGCGCTGGAGCGCAAAATCACCGGCGGTCCCGGCCGCGTCTATGCGGCGCCAGCCGGAAGACCGCTGCCTCCGGCAGAAGGCATGGATGTGCTGGTCCAGGCCATCGGCGCCGTTCCCCAGCTGTACCGGCTGGGGAACGCGGAGTGGAAGCCGCTGATCGAGCGGATCTTTGAATTGCTGGCAGGCGGCAACTACTCCAAGGAGGATATCGTCCGGCTGCTGAGGCTGCTGGAGACCGGGCTGGCCCGGGAGATGCAGGAGCTGCCGCCGGAGATGCGGGGAATCTGGAACAACGGGCGGCTGCGGGGAATTCCGCAATCGCCGGAGTCTTTTGAATGGATTGAGGAGCTGCACGGGGAGCTGGTCTCTTCGCTGGAAGAGATGGAGGAGGCGCTGCGCAGTCTGCGGATGAACCGTGAGCAGTACACGCTCGCCAATAAGGTACGCGAATACATCGGCTGCAATTACGCTGATCCCGACTTCTCCCTGACCCATGTCGCTGACAGCTTCGCCATGAATACCAAGACGGTAAGCCGGATCTTCAAGGAGGAGATCGGCGAGAACTTCGTCGATTATCTGGCCCGCCTGCGGATGGAGGAGGCCAAGCGCCTGCTGACCGGGACCTCCGATCCGGTGCAGAGCATTGCGGAGCGTGTGGGGTATTTGTACCCCATGTCCTTCATCCGCGTCTTCAAGAAGCTTGAAGGCATCACGCCGGGCGAATACCGCAAAGCCCAGGGCAGTCCCCTGAATGGTGGTGATCTTGAGGGGGATGGGGATGGTGTTGGGAAGGATTAGGCTCATGGGCGCGTGGCATTAGCGGGGGGCCCAGCGATTACGAGCTGATAGGTGTGTAGCAAGACGGCCGGGGAACCTGGCCGTCTTGTTCGCGTGCTTGCTGCTGCGCAGGCGCTGCTGTAAATACACTACATTCGGCTATTTCGCCAATCCCTCCAATCCTTCCACCCCCTCAATCCTCTCATCGGAGCGCGGATGAAGGGTATAAATACACCACATTTCCGTAAATTGGCCCTGGTGAGCGAATGAAGGGTATAAATACACCACATTTTCGGAAATCCGCCGTTGGTGAGCGGATGAAGGGTATAAATACACTACATTTCCGTAAATCGGCCGTTGGTGCGCGGATGAAGGGTATAAATACACCACATTTTCGGAAATCCGCCGTGGGAGCGAGGGAGAAGGGTATAAATACACCACATTTCTGAAAATCTGCCGTTGGCGCATGAGTCAAGTGTATATGTGCCCCCAACGCCGCCGTTGGCAGGTCTCGATCAGCCTCTTTTTTTCTCCCGGAACACGCCTCTCCTTATTCCCCAACCATCGGCGGGCAGTCTGCACTGCGCTAAGATTAAGCCGGATTCCGCTACCGCAACACATGAGCTTATGGCTGAATTTTCGTATGTCGTTATTATGCTAAAGAAGGGCATGATCGTCAAGGAATCGGCCCGCCGGATACGCTACTCTAAAGGGGGAGATGACATAAGGTTGGAGGGACACGATGCAGCGTTGTTTATATAGAGCCGAGTGCAGGGAGGATGCTAATCCGTCAGCGTACTGGGGCGCACAGACCGGACTGCTGAGTGAACACATGGACAGGCTGGGCCTTGCACGGCTTAGTATTTTTCAGGATGGCAAGGAGCTGTTTCTGTACTATGAGTGCACCAGCCGGGAGGTGGAGCCGGAGCAGTTATTTCAGGGTGCGGCAGAGATTCTTAAGGAATGGCCGGGAGGGGGGCAGCCCCGGTTGTGGGTGCCTATGATGGATATTTTTCATTATCAGCAGCCGGTCTCCGCAGAGCATTGGAAGCGCAGTCATTCGGCGGGAACCCCCTACGGACGAGTGGCGGCGCTGAAGCCGGAGCAGGTCGCAAGCTACGTGTATCACCATTACCAGTATCAGGAGGAGCGCCCGGGAGACGGCGACAAGTACGGGATCATCGGGCTGCATGAGAACCTGCTGTTTTTTTATTCCGAGCTGCCTGCAACGGTAGAGCCTGCCCCGTACGCCGGGAAGCTTGCCACGAATCTCCGGCCGGAGAACTGGGGTGAGGTGATGGACCCGCATTTCAGGAAATGGAGTGGGGTGCAGCCGGATCAGGCCATTTGGAAAAAGCTTGCGCTAGTCCTAACCATCCCCCGCCCCCATACAGGAAAAGGAGAATGATTATGCTACGTACATCCATATGTCTCAATGGTGAGTGGGATTTCATGCCGCTTTATGACCAGCCGCGCAGCCGCGCGCTTCCGGAGAGATTGCAATACGAGGCCCGCAAAATACAGGTTCCCTCGAGCTGGCGCTACAGCTATACTGCGCCTTCGGGCAGCAAATTCGGCGAAGTCCCCGAATATCAATTCCAGCCCTTCGATGTGTACAGATACCCCGAGGAATGGAATGAGGCTGAAGCCGGGGTACTCCACCGCAGCTTCCAGGTGCCGGAGACGATGCTGGGGCAGCGGATCGTACTGCGGTTCGACGGCATTATGCAAAAAGCGGCCATCTATCTGGACCGCGAGCGGGTTGCGCTCTGGGAGGACGGATTCCTGCCCTTGCGGCTGGATATCACCGCGCTGGTGAAGCCCGGCCGGGAGCAGCAGCTGCATGTAGTCTGCGGCAGCTTTGACACGGCGGTGCTCCCCTCCGGGGAGACAAAAATCACCGGACTCTCCGGCTCCTGGTTCGGCAGAATCGCCCGGGGCATCTGGCAGGATGTCTTCCTGGAGGCTTATCCGCTGGTTACGCTGGAGGATCTTACGATCCGCACCTCAGTCCGGCAGGGCAGGCTGAAAGTGGACGCTCTGATCAGCAGCACTGAAGAGGGGCTCTTACCCGAAGGACTGCGGGTGCTCCTGCAGGTTCGCGAGCGGGATTCCGTCGTCCAGTCCGCACTGGCAGAGCCGCAGAATCGGCCGCAGCCGCTGGCGGCCGCCCGTTCGCTGCCCGTCCTTGAAGCGGAAGCAGCAGTAGCGTCCCGCCCTGCGGAGGATGTTGCCGGGCGGCAGTTATGCAGCAATACCGGCAGCCGGGAATGGGGCGGAGCGGCCTTCAGCCTGCCCTGGCAGGAGGCTATGCTGTGGAGCCCGGATTCCCCTGTTCTGTATGAGCTGGAGCTTGTGCTGCAATCGGATAGTGTGGTTCTGGACCGCCGGAGCGAGACCTTCGGTTTCCGGGAGTTCTGGTGCGAGGGTCCGCAATTTATGCTGAACGGGATTCCCGTTAATCTGCGGGGGGACTCCTGGCATTTTCAGGGGGCGGCCCAGCAGACAGAGGACTATATCCGGGGCTGGTACCGGATGTGCCGGCAAGCGGGCATTAACAGCATCCGGCTGCATGCGCAGCCGTATCCGTCAGATTATCTGCGGATTGCCGATGAGGAGGGGGTGCTGATTGTCGATGAGACGGCCATCTACGGCTCCAGCAAAAGCATGGATGCGGCTCATCCCGATTTCATCGGCAATTGCTGCGCGCATGTGCAGCGGCTGGTGCAGCGGGACAAGAATCATCCTTCGGTCATTCTGTGGAGTGTGCAGAACGAGATGCGCTGGGTGGACGGACGCGATCACTACAAGCAGCATATCCCCGGCCTGATTGAACTGATGAAGGCGCTGGATGACACCCGCCCGGTCATGGTGGAAGGGGATAACCGCCTGGTCTCCAAGCAGCAGACTGAGGTGGAGAGCCGCCATTACAACATTGACGGCACGATCGCGCAGTGGGACCGGCAGGTTCCGCTCACCTTCGGCGAGCATGGCGGCTGGTGGTACATCTGTCCGCAGAACAGCAGCATGTACTCGGGAATGGATGTATATAAGGATTCGGACGCAAGTGCTGCCGGGCTGGCCATCAAGGAGCGGCTGTTCGTGGAATATGCACGGCGGCAGGGCGTATCAGGTATCTCTACCTTCAACTTTGTCCACTACTTCATGCGGGCGATGCCGGAGCAGGAGATCAAGCTGCCGCAGGCCGACCTGACCACACCCGGTCCCAAGCCTGCCGTAATTCCGGCCTACTCGCTTTCGCTGAACAACGGGCTGCTGCCGGAGGAATATCCGGTCTACAGGCCTAATCCGGCTTTTGCCATTATGGCCGCGGCCTTCAAGCCGGTCACGCTGATTGCCGCCGAATACAACCGCTGCTTCTTCGATGATGCGCCGGTCTCCCGCAGCTTCGATGTCTATAACGATACACTGTCAGCTCAGGAAGTAACGGTCGAATGTGAGGTCATGCAGGGCGGGCGCAGGGTACACAGCGAGACCTTCCGCTTCCGTCATGAGCCTGCTCAGCGCAGAAGCATCCGGCTGGAATGGATGCCGGAGGCGGTCTCCGGGGAAGGTTCTGTAGGAAGCGATGGGGCCGGAGTAGGAATAGGACCAGCGGGAGGAGAGGGGGCTAGAGTAGGCGCACCAGTAGGCGAAGGGGAAGCCAAGCTGTCCGCCCGGCTGTTCCATGGCGGCGAGCTGATGCATGAACTGAACGTAAGCTACCGTTTGGTGTCCGGGAGCTGCCGGACCGAGCCGGTGGAGATCGCCCTGTCCGCAGCTTACATCGGTTCTGACCGGGACTTCCAGGCAATTCACGCGCTGGTGCCCGCACTGGTCCGGGCAGAGCCGGACGCGGTAGAGAAGCTTGCGGCCGGGACTCTGCTGATTGTCGGCAGCAAGATGGAGGATAAGGACGGTACGCTGGACCGGAGGCTGCGAGGGTTCGTGCAGCAGGGCGGCCGGCTGCTGCTGCTGGAGCAGCTTCATCTCTCTCCCGGCAGGCTGCCGCTCAACCGCAGGGAATTCATCCGTGCACATAGCGGGGATTACGGGCATCCGGTGCTCCGGGGATTAGGCGCAGAGGATCTGATGTACTGGCATGAGGAGCTGCGCGAGGACGGGCCGCTGCCGATCATCCGGGCGGCCTTCGAGAAGCCGGTAACCGGCGACTTCACCCTGTTGCTGGAATGCAGCGCAGGGGACTTTGGAGACGGCGGCGATCTGTGGTCGCCGCTGCTGGAATACCGCAGCGGAGCGGGCATGTTCCTGGCGAATCAGCTGGAGATTATGGACCATCTCCAGCGGGTTCCCCAGGCACTGCTGCTGTTGCGCAGCCTGCTGCAGTATGCGGGCCGCGCGGTCCACGCGGCCGTTCCAACGGCTGCGCGATCCGTCGCAGCCGAGCCCGCCGCCGCGCTGGTGCCCGCGGCGGCAAGGTCCGCTGCGGTGTGGGTCCGCAGCGGCGGAATGGCGGAGGCCTTGCTCAGCAAGCTCCGCCTCAAGGGCCACATGCTGGACAGCGCCGCAGGCTTGTCCGGCCTGCCCCCCGGCCTCCTCGTCGTGGAGGCCGAACTGCTGGGCGGGCCGGGCGCGGCGGAAGCCGTGCGCCAGGCGGCCCTGGCCGGCGGCAGCGTGCTGGTGCTGCCGGCAGAGCCCGGCGGGCAGGAGGCCCTCGCCCGCCTGCTGGACGCTCCCGTGCGCATCGCGCCGCACGGGACGTATCATATGGCGGCGGACTATGCGCACGCCGCCGTCCAGGGCATCAGCCCGGTCGACCTGTTCGGCTTCGACAAGGTGCATCTCTCGCCCCGGGATGTCGTCAACTGGGAGCTGGCCGTATGCAGGCTGGAGGTGCCGGACGCGGAGGTGCTGTGCACCAGCGTGGAAGGCACAGCCTGGAAGGACTATTTCGCCGGGCAGCATACGGCGGAATACAGCCGGCTGGCGTTGGTCGAGCTGAACCGCCGCCAGGCCGCAGCTCCGGGGGCCTTTGTGATCCGGCAGGCGGCCGGAGCGGGAGAGATCCTCTGCTCGCAGCTGCTTGTGGACCAGGACAGCGACAAAAGCATCAGGCTTTACACCCGCCTGCTCGGCAATCTCGGAGGCGCGTTCGCCGATGAGCTGCTGCTTCATGACAAGGAGGATGCGCAGTGGGCGGTGGAGGCCGCAATGACGCTGTTCTGTCCGCCGCACATCGACTACGAGGCGATGAAGGACTACTATACAGACCCCGAATTCTCCCTGAATAACCTGGGGGAAGGCCTATATGGCTGGATGAAGAAAAAAGAACGCCGCCCGGACGGAACCTTCCTCATCCCCGCACCGGATGGACGCCCTCTGTTCCTGAGCTGCTTCGTGCATCTGCCGGAGACAGTGGGCAAAACAAGAACCGGCAGACTCCGGGTGAACTCGGCCTGCGCTTTTGAGATCTATATGAATGGACGGCTGGTGGCAAATCCTGAACAGGAGATTTCGCTGGTAAGCGGGATCAACCGCCTGATCGCCATCGTCCGGGGAGCGCAGGAGGATATCGCCTTCGGCATGGTGTTCCTGAATACAGACGGCACGTATATGAATGATCTGGAGTTCCGCCTGACGATGGATGAGGTGGAGCCCAAATGAGCAAGAGCAATGGAGAGGAGCAGACCGATATGAACGGCAATGAACCGGTACCATCCGCAGCATCTGCATCATCCGCACCACCCGCAGGCCCATCCGCCCACGCACAGAGTAACAAGGCTGTAGAACCGCCTAATGGAGTCAGTCTGCTTGCGCGTACAAATGAGCTGGACCAGTATTTTGCCTTCAACGATGAGGCGAGGGAGGTAGAGTTCAAGCGGCATGATATGCCGACCCCCTGGCTGAACTATTTATCCAACGGGACCTTCCATACGATGCTGTCCCATGCAGGCGGGGGACTATCTTTCTATAAATCTCCGCAGATCTGGCGGATTACCCGTTACCGTTTCTTCCATCTGCCGACCGACCGCTCCGGCCCGTATATTTACTTGCAGGATGCCGGAACAGGCAGCTACTGGTGTCCCACGTATGAGCCGGCCTTCCGGAAGCCGCAGGAATGGCGGAGCAGCCATGGCATGGGCTATACCCGCTTTGAAGCACAGGCGGATGAGCTGGCGGCGAAGACGGTTTATTTTGTCGGGCCCTATGAGAATTCCCTGATCTGGAATCTGACGCTGACGAACAATAGCGCAGAGGTCAAAGAGCTGAACGTGTATGCCTACGCCGAATTTGGGATGATGGAATTCATGCGCGAGCTGCAATGGCAATGCTATAACAAGCATCAGGTGTCGGTGCAGTACCATGACAAGGAAGCGCTGATCTACAAATACGGGGTGGAAAACCAGCCCAAGCCGGACGAAACCCCGCTGGTCTATATGATGTCCGATGCACCGCTTGCCGGATATGACGGAGACCGTGAAGAATTCATCGGCAGCTACCGCAGCGAATCCAATCCGGCCGCTATTGAGCAGGGGGGCTGCACTGGCTCGGCGATTCTGGGAGGCGACCCCTGCGGCGCACTCCAGGTTCGGGTAAGACTTGCGCCCGGTGAGACGCGCACCGTGAACTTTTTCCTCGGGACAGCGATGAACGAGGACGAGATTGAACGGGCCATCGGCCATTCGCGGGAGGCGGATTTCGTCACCCGTTCCTACGCGGCGCTTCAGGAGAACTGGGAGCGTTACCTCGGGGCCTGGAGCTGCGAGCTGCCGGATCAGGATGCACAGCGTATGCTTAACACCTGGAATCCGTACCAAGCGCAGCGGAATTTCCTGTTCTCGCGCAATATTTCGTATTATGCTACCGGAACCTTCCGGGGCGTAGGCTACCGGGATACCGCCCAGGATATTCTGGCGGTCGTACCGTACGATCCCGAGGCAGCCAAGGATAAGGTACGCCTGCTTGTGGGGCAGCAGTATCAGGACGGGCATGTGAATCATTACTTTTTCCCGAATGAGGGATGGGACCCGGTGACCAGCATCCATTCGGATGATCACCTGTGGACGGCGCTTGCCGTATGGGACATTCTGGCTGAGACCGGGGACGCGGCGTTCCTTCAGGAGAGTATCCCGTTCTATGATGGCGGTGAAGCGCCGCTGTATGATCATTTGAAGCGGGCGGTGGACTTCACCGTCTCCCGGCTGGGGCCAAACGGCTTCCCGCTGATGCTGCGCTCGGACTGGAATGACCAGCTTTTCCGCGTATGCCGTGAGGGCAGGGGAGAGAGCATCTGGACAGCGATGCAGTTCGGGACCGTGCTGCTGCGCATGAAGGATCTGGCGGCGGCCTCCGGCTACCCGGAGCATGCGGCGGAGTATGACCGGCTCTACGATGAGCAGAAGTCGCTTGTGAACACGCTGGGCTGGGACGGGCAATGGTTCCGGCGGGCGGTGATGGATGACGGGCGTTATCTGGGTACCGCTGAGCATGAGGAGGCCCAGATCTGGCTCAATGCGCAGACCTGGGCGACCCTGTCCGGGATGGCTGAGGCTGACAAGGGGCTGAAGGCGATGGACAGTGTGCGCGACATTCTCGATACAGAGCTGGGCATCAAAAAACTGCATCCGTCCATCACGAACTTCCCCGATCCCGCCGATCCGTTAACCAACTATAACAAAGGAACCGGGGAGAACGGGGCCGTCTTCTGCCACGCCAATACCTGGGCGATTATTGCGGAGTGTATGCTGGGCAGAGGGGACCAGGCGTACAAATATTACCGCCAGCTGATCCCGAACATCGCCATGGAGCAGGCCGGAATCTGGCGCTACAAAGCAGAGCCGTATGTCTATGCCTCGAACCTGTTCGGGCCGGAGTCGGACAGATTCGGTCTGGCGAATGTATCGTGGCTGACCGGGACGGCCGCGTGGATGTATGTAGCCGCTACGCAGTATATTATGGGCATCAAGCCTGTGCTGGCCGGACTGTCCATTAACCCGTGCATCCCGTCTGCCTGGGAGGGCTTCTCGGTCACCCGCCGGTTCCGTGGCTGCGAGTATGAGATTACCGTGAAGAACAACAGCCATGTCTGCTCTGGCGTTCAAGAAATCCGGGTGGACGGCGAACGGCTCGAAGGGACAGTCATCCCCCCATACCCGCACAAACAATCCGTGAAAGTGGAAGTCATACTGTAACGGTAGGCTTTCTGTAGAGACAGAGGGACTAAGTTAGATACAGAGTTTACAAGCAGTATATAAAAAGTGTCCCGTAGGCGGCTCCTAGCAACGCCCGTGCGGGACATTTTTTTGGCGTTCAACGAACAGCCGGCTGATGCAACCAGGAACTACGCAGCTTGGAACCCGCCATGGAACCGCTGGATCAATGAGGTGCAGAAGTGCACCTGAATTCGCCTAAAGTGAGAGATATGAGGAAATGAGGTGCAGAAGTACACCTGAATTCGCAGGTGAACCAGAAGTTACTGTTAATGACGTTAAACAAATTCATCTTTCTATTAACCTCATTAATCGCAACCTCATTAACTCCACCAATTCCCAAGTACATTCAATAACCTCCCTAATCGGAATTCTCTTCATCTGCCCCCAGCAATCCTGACTCTTTCTCCAGGCCAACCCTCTTTCCCGAAAATCAGGCTTGCCCCCGGGTTTACTTTTACGCCTTGCGTGGTATAGTATAGGTATAAGTTGCATGAAGGAAATATAGTTTCTCTGTTGCAACAATGATTATCATTCTCATTTATCTCTCAGGCATGTCTTTCTTTTAGTCATCACTTTGAGTCATGCCATCATCCCAGTCATTATCCTCAACAACCATACCTATTCAACATGCTGTCCCGGCGATGCCGGGGCAGCATGTGTCATTTTAAGGGTGTTAATAATGGCTCTCATTCTCAAGTGTGCGCTTAACCAAAACCATTCAGGAAGGTGATTTATTATGCAAGCAACCTCGAAATCAATGCCCAAATCCATAGCGCGTCAAGGAGGGGCGCAGCAGCCCCGCACTCCGGGGCCGCGCCGCTTCGATCCGCTGGCGATGCTCAGCAACTCCGAAATGCAGGCCGCTCTTGGGAGCGGGCTGATTATGCTGGTAGCCTGGGCTACCAGCGGCTGGTCGGAGGTTTTATCCGTCATTCTCTACGTGATCTCTTATACACTAGGCGGCTGGATGAAGGCGAAGGAAGGCGTGGAGACGCTGGTCAAGGAGCGTGACCTGGATGTTAATCTGCTGATGATTGCCGCAGCGCTGGGTGCCGCCTCTATCGGGTACTGGAATGAAGGGGCGATGCTGATCTTCATCTTTGCCCTGAGCGGAGCGCTGGAGAGCTACACGATGGAGCGCAGCAAAAAGGACATCTCCGCTTTGCTGGCCCTCAAGCCTGCTACCGCCGTGCGCATTGAACAGGGAGCGATGAGTGAGGTTACCATTGATCAGCTCATGCTGGGCGATCTGCTGCTGATCCGTCCGGGTGAACTGGTTCCTGCTGACGGCAAGGTGTGCCGGGGGGAATCATCTGTGAATCAGGCCTCCATCACGGGAGAATCGCTTCCTGTAGACAAAACTGTTGGCAGTGAAGTATTCGCCGGTACCGTTAATGGAGAAGGCCCCCTCTATATAGAAGTAACGAAGACTGCCGAGAATACGCTGTTCGCCAAAATCATCCGCATGGTAGAAGAGGCAGAGAACGAAGTGCCGGATTCACAGCGTTTCATTAAACGGCTTGAATCCGTGTATGCCCGTGTAGTGGTAGCTGCAACAGTTCTGCTGATCACCTTGCCGCCGTTTGTGCTGGACTGGAGCTGGAGCGATACGTTCTACAAGGCTATGGTCTTCCTGGTCGTGGCGTCCCCGTGTGCGCTGGTATCCTCAATCATGCCCGCCATGCTGTCGGCTATCTCCAAGAGCGCCCGCAAAGGCATCCTGTTCAAAGGCGGGGTTCATCTGGAGAATATGGCGCGGACCTCGGTTGTTGCTTTTGACAAAACGGGTACTCTGACGGAAGGCATTCCGCAGGTCACGGACTTCATCGCCGGAGAAGGGTATGTGCGGGAAGAACTGCTGGCCGTGAGTGCCTCCATCGAGAAGCTGTCGGGGCATCCGCTGGCAGAGGCCATTGTCGCGCTGGCGGAAACGGAGCAGATCGGACTGCGGGATATTGAAGAGAGCCAGTCGGTTACCGGCTGGGGAATTGAAGGCGTCATCGACGGCCAGCTGTGGAGGATCGGCAAGTCCAATCTGCTGGATGAAGCGGAAGGGTCGGCTGCCGGGGCGGCCACGGACCATTGGAAGGCTCTGCGCAGCAGTCTGGAACAGGAAGGGAAAACGGTATCGCTGATCCTTGCCGGAGAGACCATCGCCGGAATGATTGCCCTGCAGGACACCGTACGCCCCCAGGCGGCGGCTGCCGTGCGCAAGCTGCATGATCTGGGGATCAAGGTAGCGATGCTGACCGGAGACCGCGAGGCTACAGCCCGGGTAATTGCGGGACAGAGCGGCGTTGACCTCGTGTTCGCGGGACTTTTGCCGGAAGATAAGGTATCGCATGTCAAGGCGCTTCGGGAGCAATACGGCCATGTGGTCATGGTAGGCGACGGGGTGAATGATGCCCCTGCGCTCGCTACCGCAACGGTTGGCATGGGCATGGGGATGAAGGGCAGCGGGGCTGCCCTGGAGATTGCCGATGTGGTGCTGATGAATGACAATATTGAAGAGATTGCCGGAACGATTGCCCTGGCGCGCCGGACACAGCGGATTGTGAAGCAGAATATGATTTTTGCCGTAACGGTCATTGCCGCCTTGATGATCAGCAACTTTGTGCAGGGGATTGCGCTGCCGTTCGGGGTGGTCGGGCATGAGGGAAGCACGATTCTCGTCATCCTTAACGGATTGCGTCTGCTGCGTTAGAAGCCGGTACAATGGAGGGAGCAGCAGAATATGTGCGCCCGTTTATTTTAAATTGCTTAAAATTGAATTGTTCACAAAAAGGAGCGTTTACAACGGGTCTGACATATTGACAACTCCCCTTGAGGTGATCATAATAAATACTAGATTATAATTATTTTAAATAAGGAATGGCGTCTTTTCCGTCCATCTCAAGGGGGATATCATCATGTACAAATCAATTATTGTCGGTACTGGACCGGCCGGATTGACAGCTGCTATATATTTGGCCCGTGCGAACCTGAACCCGCTCGTTATCGAAGGTCCGCAGCCAGGCGGACAGCTTACCACTACAACTGAGATCGAGAACTTCCCGGGATTCCCGGAAGGCATTCTGGGTCCCGATCTGATGGATAATATGCGCAAGCAGGCAGAGCGTTTCGGTGCACAGTTCGTGACCGGCTGGGTGAACAGCGTGGAGCTGGGCGACCGTCCGTTCAAGCTGAACGTGGAAGGCATGGGCACGCTGATTACGGATACGCTGATTATCTCCACGGGTGCTACAGCCAAGTATCTCGGGATTCCCGGGGAGCAGGATAACATCGGACGCGGGGTCAGCACTTGTGCTACCTGTGACGGATTTTTCTTCCGCGGCAAAGAGATCGTGGTGGTCGGCGGCGGCGATTCCGCGCTTGAAGAAGCGGGCTTCCTGACACGTTTTGCTTCCAAGGTAACCCTGGTTCACCGCCGTGAAGAGCTGCGGGCCTCGAAGATTATGCAGGACCGTGTCCGCGATAACGCCAAAGTGACCTGGGGACTGAACCGTACCCCTGTTGAAGTGATTGCCGGAGATAAGGGCGTAACCGGGCTGAAGGTTGTCAACAACGAGACTGGCGAAGAAGAGTTCATTGAAGCCAGCGGGGTATTCGTGGCGGTCGGCCATCATCCGAATACGGCATTCCTGGGCGGACAGATCACTACGGATGCGAACGGCTATATCGTATCGAATCCCGGAACCTCCGAGACGAACATTCCCGGCGTATTCGCCTGCGGCGATGTGCAGGATACCCGTTACAGACAGGCCATCACGGCTGCTGGCAGCGGCTGTATGGCGGCTATGGATGCCGAGAAATATATCGAGAGCCTGGAGCACAGCGCAGTAATTATGTAAGTCTGGCATTTGGAGAAGCAAGGATTCCGGTGCTACAATAGATCTCAGAGTCTAATACTTAGATACGAGGAGGAAATCATACTATGGAGAATGTAATTGTATACACATCGACGAATTGCCCGCATTGCCGTCAGGTGAAAAGCTTCCTGAGCGATAAAGGGGTAGCGTACGAAGAACGCAACATCGAGCAGAACGAAGAGTACGCCCAGCAGGTGTGGGATATGGGCATGAGAGCCGTACCGATTACGGTGATCGGGGATATGAAGATCGTAGGCATGAACAAGACCAAGTTCGACAAGGCTCTGGCTGCAACGGAATAATAGCCGGCAATCCTGAAATATATAGAGCCGCTTCCCGGTGGGAGGCGGCTCTTTGCGTGCGGCGGCGGAAAAACAACATTTAAATCTGCCCATGGGCCTGGCCTGCTTCAGCGAATATGAACAATCTTAAATACTGCTTCTCCACTTGCTTACGTCATTGCTGTCTCCTAGCAGGTCTCAGGTAAGTGACATGAACATCTGAAAGACAGCATAGACGGCAATGCCGCTGGCGATAAGGAGGAATCCCGATTTCTTCCGCGACTGGAACAGGCGCAGGACACCGAGGCTGACGAGCGGAGCAATGATGAGCAGCAGCAGCAGCACTGCGATGAACATCTTCGCCGAAATATCAGACGTATCAACATAAGTCATGGATTCTCTCTCCATTTCAGAAAAAAGGGTATGGTGACAAATGTCACACAAGTATCCTTATTATATAGGATAGCTACTCCTTTTAGAGCAGGAAATGCAGAAAAAAATGCGGCGATTTTAAGAAATATATGAATTTATGCCGTAGACCAAAAGTGATCCTCCACCTTCACGCAAAAACAAGCCGCGTCATATAAAGTATGCCGCAGCCGTTCCGCTTGTAGTGTGCTCTATAGGGTCACGCGGATGTTGCCCAGAAAATGCATCACCGCTGAAAAACCCGCTCCAATCATGGTTCCCCGGCTTCCCAGCCTGGAGAAGGTGATTTCGAGCTGCTGCTTGTGGTAGGGGAGGGTACGCTCAGCTACTACCCGGCGCAGCGGCTCGCCGAGCCACGGCTCTGCCTCCGATAAAGCGCCGCCGATAACGATCAGCTCGGGGTTGAAGCTGTTGATCAGATTGGTAACTCCGATCCCCAGATACTCGCCAATGGAGTTGAAATGGCTTAGCGTATCGGGCTGCCCCTCAAGTGCATACTTGACCAGCCCGGTCGTTGTGCGCGACGGGAGGGAGAGACCTGGATTATCATAGGTTTTCTCAGAGGCATACAGCTCCCAGCAGCCCCGGCTGCCGCAGCTGCAGGGCTTGCCTTCCGCTTCAATCGTCATATGTCCGGTCTCGCCCGCATAGCCGCGCGCGCCCTTATACAACTCTCCGCCGATAATAATCCCCGACCCGATCCCCGACCCTGCGCTGATATAGAGCAGATGCCGCACATCGCGGGCCGCTCCGAAGTTCAGCTCACCCTGGGCGCCTGCATTGGCCTCATTATCAATGGTGACCGGCACCGCGAAGGCGCTTTCCAGAATCGAACGCAGGTCTACCATCTCCCAGCCCAGGTTGGGCGCGAACAGGACAACGCCTTGCTCATCGACCATTCCCGGGACGCCGACACCAATGCCGACTAGTCCGTAATGAGAAGGCGGGGCCGTAGCGATCAGCTCCGAGATCATCTGCTGCATCTGCCCGAGCACATAAGGGAAGTCGTGGTTCTCCAGCACACTGTCCCGTTCATGAAGAATGCCGCCCCCCAGATCGCAGAGTACGGCCTTAAGCTGTTTCACGCGCAGCTCGATCCCGATCACACTTCCCGCCATCTCATTAAAATGCAGCATCAGCGGCTTGCGCCCGCCGCTGGATTCTCCGGGTCCAGCCTCGGTAACCAGCTGCTGCCCGCATAGCTCGGCTACCAGATTGGAGACGGTGGCTTTATTAAGGCCAGTCACCTCGGATACCTTGGCCCGTGAGATGGGGGAATGCATACGGATGGTATGTAAAATAATCGATTTGTTTATTTTTTTGACCAGCGCCTGATCACCGGTAACTTTCAAGCAGCACACTTCCTTTTACAATATAAGAATTTATAGGTTTCACACCATAAGTTTTGTCCGGTCTGCTGATCGGCGGCATGTAACAATGAGGAAAGCCGTTGTTTCAGGATAGAACGGGGGCTTTGCACGTGCAGGAAGAGGGTAGCTGTGAAGCTAGGCTCCGCTGCGCGGGTATGCCCCCTAGTCTAGAATGAAGAGCGCAAAAATGCAACTGAATCCGTTGAATCCGGACGAACCCGCCGCAACATATTTTTGTATAACCCGAACTTCTGGAGGTGAAATTAAGCTCCGGGATCTCTGTGAAACAGCGGGAAAAATAAAAATAAAAAAACTTTGTTTAACCAATATACAAAGTCAGAGGGATGTGTTAAGATGTTGCTGTAAACGCTTGCGGATAAAGCAAATATTGAGGAGGATTTTACAAATGGCTTATTTTGAAACAGTGAGCAAGATCTCTTACGAGGGAAGCCGTTCCACCAACCCTTATGCATTCAAATTCTACAATCCTACAGAAATCGTAGCCGGCAAAACAATGGAAGAGCACCTGAAATTTGCAATGGCTTACTGGCATACATTAACAGCTGGCGGTTCCGATCCGTTCGGCGCTGAAACTGCAGTCCGCGCTTGGGACAAACTGAGCACATTGGACAAGGCTAAAGCCCGTGCGGAAGCTGCATTCGAATTCATGGAGAAGATGGACCTGCAGTACTACTGCTTCCATGATGTGGACATCGCTCCTGAAGGCGCGTCCCTGCGTGAATTCTACAGCAACATCGATACCATCGTAGATATCCTTGAACAAGGCATGAAGGCTTCCGGCAAAAAACTGCTGTGGAACACTGCCAACATGTTCACCAACCCGCGCTACATGCACGGTGCAGGCTCCACCTGCAACGCTGACGTATTCGCACACGCTGCTGCACAAGTGAAGAAAGGTCTGGAAGTGGGTAAACGTCTGGGCGCTGATAACTATGTGTTCTGGGGCGGCCGTGAAGGTTACGAGACTCTGCTCAACACCAACATGCAGCTGGAGCAGGACAACATTGCCCGTCTGTTCACTATGGCTGTTGATTATGCGAAGGAAATCGGCTTCGACGGCCAGTTCCTGATCGAGCCTAAGCCGAAAGAGCCTACCAAGCACCAATATGACTTCGATGCAGCAACCTGCATCGCATTCCTGCAGAAGTATAACCTGGATAAGCACTTCAAGCTGAACCTTGAAGCGAACCATGCTACACTGGCTGGCCACACCTTCGAGCACGAGCTGCATGTAGCCCGTATCAACGGCATGCTGGGATCACTCGATGCGAACCAGGGCGATCCATTGCTCGGCTGGGATACAGATGAATTCCCTGCAAGCATCTACGATGCTACACTGACTCTGTATGAAGTACTGAAGAACGATGGTCTGGGCAAAGGCGGAATCAACTTTGACTCCAAGGTACGCCGTCCTTCCTTCGAGCCTGAGGATCTGTTCCTGGCACACATCTCCGGTATGGACGTATACGCTAAGGGCCTGAAGGTAGCTGCTAAGCTGCTGGAAGACGGCGTATTCGAGAACTTCATTGCTGATCGTTACAGCAGCTTCAACGAAGGCGTTGGCGCTGACATCGTATCCGGCAAAGCGACACTGGCTTCGCTGGCTGACTACGCGCTGAACAACGAGAGCCCGCGTCCGAACAAATCCGGACGTCAGGAACTGCTGAGAGCTACACTTAACCAGTACATCCTGACTGCTGAGTAAGACGCTGCCGGATTTGCGGGATTGCCCGCAGATTCATTAGAGAATACACGCAACGGGGGTTGCTGAAGAGAGCATTCTTCGGCAGCCCCCTTTTTTAATACTGGAATACTTGAGTGGCGGAATGGTTCTGATACTCTACAAGTACTTCATCAGATTTAAAATAGTGGATCAGACGCAATGCCCCTTCCAATTACATCTTTTCCAAGCGGGTGTTGTTCTTCAGGGGACGTTTGGCTTAGCGTAACGGACTGAGGTGCTCTTATCCGGGAAGAAAGTCGTCACTTGAGCGATTAACGGACTCCACAGGCCTTATCCTTTGCACTTCAGCTAAGAAACGTCTCATAGAGAGACTATGAGGTCGCCTGAGTCCGTTACGCTGCCAAAAGTGGCGTTTTCGCGGGGATAAGATCTCTCCGGTCCGTTAGATTTTGGGTGGATAGGGTTTAATAAGCTTATCCATCCTTTTAATCTGATACTCTACCAGGACCGTGTGAGTGTATTTTGTGCAGCAGAATGATCTGATTTGGCTGGAAAATAGCATTCTGCTGTATTTGGTACAACAGATATTTGAGCGTACCCTACAAAACAGCCTTTTCAACAAGTTCTAGTGTACAAAGTGCAATAGCCTGCGATTTTCGGCCGATTTAACGAGAATCTATTGCAGAAAATACAATCGTAGCCGCATCTTAGGCGTACCTCTCGCTTACTTTCGCCTTACCTTTTAGTGGAAGGTGCTTTTGAACGGCTGCAGAGAAGTTTCATAAGAAGTAATGCTACATATAACTTTTAGGAGGATAACTATGAAATATGTAATTGGTGTCGATCTTGGAACCAGCGCGGTAAAAACTGTACTGGTAGATCCTCAGGGCAAAGTGGCTTTTGAGCACTCTGAGGCGTATCCGCTCAGCAGACCCCAGCCGAACTGGAGTGAGCAGAATCCGGAGGATTGGGTGAAGGGAACCATCGCCAGTCTGAAGCGTCTGATGGAAGTATCCGGCGCTAAGCCTGAACAGATCGACGGTATCAGCTTCTCCGGCCAGATGCACGGGCTTGTGCTCGTTGACGGTGAAGGCAAGGCGCTGCGTCCCGCCATTCTATGGAATGATACACGTACGACTGCGGAATGCCGTAAGATTGAGAAGAAGCTTGGCAGCAAGCTGATCGATATCGCCAGAAACCGCGCGCTCGAAGGCTTCACGCTTCCGAAGATTCTGTGGGTCCAGGAGCATGAGCCGGAGGTGCTCGCGAAGGCTGAATTATTCCTCCTGCCGAAGGATTATGTGCGTTATCACCTGACAGGTGACTATGCCATGGACTACTCCGATGCAGCCGGAACCCTGCTGCTCGACGTTGGCGCGAAGCAGTGGAGTGCGGAGATTGCCGGAGCGTTCGATCTGCCGGTCTCCCTCTGCCCGAGACTCGTGGAATCCTTCGAGCAGACCGGAACCCTGCTTCCGGCAGTTGCCGAAGCCTCCGGCCTGCTGCCTACCACCAAGGTGTTCGCCGGCGGGGCAGACAATGCCTGCGGCGCACTGGGAGCCGGCATTCTGGGCGAAGGCCGGACGATGTGCAGCATCGGGACCTCCGGTGTGGTATTGTCCTATGAGAGCAACAAGGATCTTAACCTCGAAGGCAAAGTGCATTTCTTCAACCACAGTGAGAAGGATGCCTTCTACATTATGGGCGTGACCCTGGCGGCAGGACACAGCCTGACCTGGTTCAAGGAGACCTTTGCGCAAGACAAGAGCTTCGACGAATTGCTGCAGGGAGTGAACGAAATCCCGGCTGGCAGCAGCGGTCTCTTGTTCACCCCTTACATCAGCGGGGAACGTACACCGCACCCGGATGCGAGCATCCGCGGCAGCTTCATCGGTATGGATTCCGGACATACGCTGTCCCACTTTACCCGGGCTGTGCTGGAAGGCATCACCTTCTCGCTGCGCGAATCCATCGAGATTGTGCGTGAATCCGGCAAAGAGATTACCGAGGTTGTGGCGATCGGCGGCGGGGCGAAGAATGAAGCCTGGCTGCAGATGCAGGCCGATATCTTCGGCGCTACGATCATCAAGCTGGAGAGCGAGCAGGGTCCGGCTATGGGCGCAGCTATGCTGGCAGCCTATGGTGCAGGCTGGTTCGAATCTCTTGGTGCATGTGCGGAAGCCTTCATCCGTCCGGCAGAGACCTATACCCCTAATGCAGAGCAGGCGGCGCTATATGACGGAATCTTCGCTTTGTATCAGGATGTATACGGCCAGACCCGCGAGCTGAATGAGAAGCTGGCTTCTTACCGGAAATAGAATATCCGCACGGAATGACTGCCATCCTGTACAGGGTGGCAGCTTATTTTCTTTTAAAATATAAGAATTTATATGTTTCACACGATAATTTATCCTTCTATTTCTCGCTGAAACGGTACCGTCCTTTAAAAGGACGGCAATGCCGTTTCCACTTATATAGGTTATGGTATAAGCTTGCTGTAAAGTTTGTAATAAGCTCTGTGAAGGGAGGCCCCAATTGATCAAAGTACTGATTGTGGATGATGAGCCCAAGCTGAGGGAAGGGATGCGCACCTTGATTCCCTGGGAGGAAGAGGGGTATACCGTGGTGGCGACAGCGGCTAACGGTTATGAAGCGCTGGACAAATTCCGTGAGTTGAAACCTGGACTTGTGATGGCGGATATCCGTATGCCGGGAATGACCGGGCTGGAATTGATCGCTGAGCTGCGCAAGGAGAATCCAGGCTGCCATGTGCTGATTCTGAGCGGCTATGCCGATTTTGAATATGCGAAGCAGGCCATCTCCTATCATATTGACGGATATTTGCTTAAGCCGGTGGATGAGGAGGAGCTGATCAGCTATCTGCAGGAGCTGCGGGAGAAGATCAGCCAGGAAGAACGGATCAACGAATGGCAGGCGCTGGAGCCGGCAAGAACCACCGAGGTGCTGGTGCGGGAGCTGCTGCAGTCGAAGGAAGCCGGAGAGGCGGCGGCTGAGCTGGGTCTTAAGGACAGCAGCTGCGAAGTGGTGCTGCTGGAATTGAAAGGGCTTAACAAGGGCGAGGATGCCCGCGAAGATGCAGTGAAGCGGCTGATGGAGCGGCATTGGCAGGAGGCGGAGGGCTTCTTCTTCTTCACCCTTCCCCCGTATATGGGAATTCTGCTGAAGGAGCCGCTCCGGGATGAACGCGCCCGGGCGGCCCTCTGGCAGGAGCTGCATCACCTGATCTCGAAGGAGGGGCTGGAGTTCGTGGCCGCAGCGGGCGGAGCAGCTGCCCGGCCGGAGGAGGCTGGAGAGTCCTTCGGGGCCGCACGCGCCCGGCTGGACGATGCCTTCTTCGGGCAGAAGAATACCCTCCTCTGCGAAATGCCGGACCTGTGGGAGGAGCCTGCACAAGGCGCGGTGGAACTGGAGGAGGAGCCGGACCCCGAGCGTGATATTGAGGTGCAGCTGTTACTGGCAGTGGAGGCTGGAAGCAGCGAGGTGGCCAGGGAGCTTACGCTGCAGATTATACGCCAGCTTGTGCATACCCAGCGGGATGAGACCTATATCAAGGATCAGCTGCTGCGGATTGTCAGCAGTACAATTGCCCGGCTGGAGGCGGCGAGTCCCGAGCTGCGCCCGCTGATTGCCGGACAAGCT
This sequence comes from Paenibacillus sp. FSL H3-0469, assembly GCF_038051945.1. Lineage (NCBI taxonomy): Bacteria > Bacillati > Bacillota > Bacilli > Caryophanales > Paenibacillaceae > Paenibacillus > Paenibacillus sp. FSL H3-0469. The sequence continues at coordinate 3,402,358 of NZ_CP150302.1, read as the reverse complement.
TCGCCGATGGGCGAGGTCTACAGCAGCAGGTACCTGCATGATGCAGAGCGGCTGGTGTCGGGCTACATGGAGCAGCTCTCCCGGCTGACGGGCAGCGGAGGCGGACGCGGCGATGAGATTAAGCGGATCACCGATTTGATCCAGCGGCGGTATAAGGAGAATTTGAAGCTGGGCACCCTTGCGGAGATTTTTAACTACAATAGTGCCTATTTGGGTAAAATGTTCAAGAACCAGGTGGGCGAGCACTTCAATACGTATCTGGATAAGGTGCGGATCGAGAAGGCCAAGCAGCTGCTGACCCAGGGCATGAAGGTCTATGAGGTGGCCGAGCAGGTTGGATACATGAACTCCGATTACTTCAACGCCAAATTCCGCAAATATGTCGGCGTCTCCCCAAGCGCCTACCGCAAGGAGAACTAGACTTATCTAAGAAGCGCTAAAGCACTTAACGAAAAGCAAAAAGAAGCGGAGGGGAAATTTGGAACTGTAGGCCGGCAAGCTTGCAGAAAATCAGGTATGAGGCTTATGATATACAGGCTGTTCCCCTTCTTACAGAAGACCGGGAGCAGCCTGTTTGTATAGAGAGGGGAGATTGATATCAAGAAGCTGGTGCGGATGGTCAATAATATGAAGCTGAAATACAAGCTGATCTTCTTTTATATCATAGTGGTGATGATTCCCGTGCTGATTGCAGGGATTATTCTGACAAATTATTTTCGGGAAGGAGCCTTGAACAGAGCGATTGATCAGGCCACCAACAACGTGGAAAAGATCAAAAGCCAGTTGTACAGCAAGCTGCGTGTCCCTACAGATATTTCGAATCTGCTCTATTTCGATGAGGATCTGGAGCGGCTGGTTAATACGCATTATCCGAGTATCCTGGAGCTGACCAAGGCTTACCTGAATTATACCGACCTCAAGGAATACGTGCTGCGGTACCGGGAAATCTCCAATATCCGCTTCTTCATCGATAATCCCACTCTGGTGGACGATATGTCCATCGCGCCGGTAACGCCGGAGATCCGCACGAGAAACTGGTATACACAGGCTATGCAGAACAATCAGATCTACTGGATGTATATCCACGACAAGGACCCTTATATCAACAGCCCCAAAGGAACCATCAACAAGCTGAGCCTGGTCCGCCAGGTGCCCTACCCAGAATACAGCAAGTCAGGAATTCTGATGGTGCAGGTGAATCAGAATGAGCTGAACCAGATGCTGCACCAGGAGCCGTTCGAGACCATTATTATCGATGAGCAGGGCTATATTGTATCCGCTAAAAATCCGCAGCTGGTGGGCAGCACGGTGGATGCTTTTGACATAGGGATTGATGTGCAGGCGCAGTCCAAGGGCGTGTTCACGACCCAGGTGAAGGCCAAGGATTCTTACGTCATCATCGATGAGATGATCCCTGAGCTGAGTGTCAGCAAGTTAAAAATCATTTCCGTATTCGAGACCAAAAGCATTCTGAGCGATGCCAACAAGGTGAGTCAGCTGGGCCTGTTTATCGTAATCGGGGTGCTGCTGGTTGCGCTTGTATTGGTCTACACGATCTCGCTGCTGACGAGCAACCGGCTGCTGCGGCTGAGCCGCCAGCTCAATCAAGTGGCCCTCGGGAACCTGAATGTCGTCTCCCGCATTGACGGAACAGACGAGATCGGCCAGCTGTCGCGCCAGTTCAACTACATGGTAGCCAGCATCAACCAGCTGATTAACCAGGTGATAGAGAGCAATGAGAAGAACAGCACGCTGGAGATTGCGCAGCGCGAGATTAAGCTGAAGATGATGGCGAGCCAGATTCATCCGCATTTTCTGTTCAACGCGCTGGAGTCGATCCGTATGAACGCCCATCTGCGGGGAGAGAAGGAGATCGCTAATATTGTCCGGCTGCTGGGCAAGCTGATGCGCAAGAATCTGGAAGTCGGCCGGGAGAGAGCGCCGATCAAGGAAGAGATTGAGATGATCCGCTCCTATCTGGAGATTCAGAAGTTCCGGTACGAGGACAGGCTGGAATATGAGATTACCTTGGATCCCGCCACCGCTGAGGTGATGATTCCGCCGTTGATTATCCAGCCGCTGGTGGAGAATTCGGTCGTTCACGGTCTGGAGAATAAGGAGGGCACGGTGCATGTCAGCATCGCCATTACCCTCACGGAGAAACAGGAGATTGAGGTGATTGTAATGGATGACGGGATCGGGATGAAGGAAGGACGGCTGTCCGAGATTATGGAGGTCATCACCAAGGTGGAGGAAGAGGAGCAGGGCCGGATCGGGCTGCGCAATGTGCAGCAGAGACTGACTCTGTATTACGGAGCGGAGCACGGGCTGAACATCTCAAGCCGGGAAGGAGAGGGGACCCGGATTACATTTTCAATCCCGAAGGGACAGTGATTTGAAGGCTTAAGGGGATACAGGCGGGGAGAATGTCTAATTTCTATAGGTTTTTACGTGAAATCTGTTGGGTATTCTCGCCCCCGGCGCTGGGATAAGATAAAGCTATCAAAGCGAAGGGGGAATATTGATCGTGAAAGCGCTCACTGAAAGCGGTGTTACAACAAATGAAAGCGTAACCCCCCGCCCACCTGCGAAACGGAATAGTGGATTTTGGAAAAGCGTACTCCAGCAAAAGTACTTATACCTGATGTCCCTTCCATTCGTAATCTGGGTATTTATATTCAGCTATGTGCCCATATGGGGATGGCTAATGGCCTTTCAGAATTATAAGCCGGTCAGATCGTTCAGCGAGCAGAAATGGGTCGGACTGGACAACTTCAAGGAGCTGTTCCAGGATGAACGCTTCTACCTCGTATTAAGAAATACACTGGCGATGAGTATGCTGGGGCTGATCTTCGGCTTCGTGGTTCCGATTCTGTTTGCGGTCCTGCTCAACGAGCTGCGCGGAAGCGTCTTCAAAAGAACGGTCCAGACGATATCTTACCTGCCACACTTTGTATCCTGGGTGGTTGTAGGCGGAATTGTCTACAAGACGCTTGCGATTGACGGGGGGATCGTGAATGATTTGCTGCTCTGGATGAATGTGATTGATGAGCCGATCCAGTTCATGGCCAAAGGGAAATACTTCTGGGGAGTCTTAACGGCTGCTGACATCTGGAAGGAAACGGGCTGGAACGCGATCATCTATCTGGCAGCGATTACAGGCATTGATAAAGAACTGTATGAAGCGGCTAAAGTGGATGGAGCAGGACGGGTCAAGCAGATGTTCAATATTACATTGCCGGGGATTCGTACGACGATTACAGTACTCCTGATCATGTCGATTGGTCATCTGGTCGGAATCGGCTTTGAGAAGCAGTTCCAATTGCAGAACAATCTCGTTACCGATTATTCGGAAGTGCTGGATTTGTATGCGCTTAAATACGGGATACAGATTGGACGGTTCTCCTATGGTACAGCGATAAGTATGTTCACCTCGGTAGTCAGTGTCATTCTGCTGTTTACGGCTAACGGAGTGATGAAGAAATTAACGAAAGAAAGCATTATGTAAGGAGGGGATCAAATGGGCGGCAAAGCTTTTCAAATGTCTAAAGGTGAACGCGTATTCGACGTGTTTCTCTACATCACTCTGGGATTAGTCATGATTGTGACCTTATATCCCTTTCTGAACGTGCTGGCAATTTCCTTCAATGAATCTACAGATACGGTCCGGGGCGGCATCTATATCTTCCCGCGGGTCTGGACTCTGGAGAATTACCAGCGGATCTTCAGCTATACCGGTCTGATTCAAGGTTTCAAAATATCGATTCTGCGTACCGTTTCAGGTACACTGCTGGGTCTGGTGAGTTCCTCTATGCTGGCGTTTACGCTCAGCCGTCCGGAATTCAGAGCGAGAAGGTTCATCTCGGTTTTTCTGGCCCTGACCATGTATTTCTCGGGCGGTATGGTGCCGATGTATATTCTGATGAAGGATTTGCATCTGATCGGGACGTTCTGGATCTACATTTTGCCGGGTGCGGTTGCCGCATTTAATGTGTTCATTATCCGCTCCTTTATGGACGGACTGCCCTTTGCCCTGCAGGAATCGGCTAAGCTGGACGGGGCGAATGACTTTATGATTTTCTACAAAATCATCCTTCCGCTCTGCAAGCCGGTACTCGCAACTGTCGCGCTGTTCCTGGCTGTAGGACAATGGAATGAGTGGTTCACCACCTATCTCTACAACGGCAACAAGCCGCATCTGACTACGCTGCAGTACGAGCTGATGAAGGTCCTGTCTTCGACCAATCAGGGCAGCGGCATGGCAAATGCGAATGATATGGCCAGACAGATGGCGCAGATTTCACCGGAGTCGATCAAGATGGCGATTACCATTGTCGTAACCGTGCCGATTCTCGTGGTCTATCCGTTCCTGCAAAAATATTTTGTCGGCGGGATGACGCTGGGTGCAGTTAAGGCATAAACCTTCACCCAGAGCAACAGTGGAGAAGCTGCCGGGTTCAGTGCAGAGCCTGGCAGCTAACCCGCTTAGGGCAAAGTGTTAATTAGTGGTAATTTATATTTATGGTAGTTTTGCAAGCGTTCACAATGGTATATTCAGGTCTCACCTGATATGCATAGAGGCAACATACTAAGATACAAGGGGGATACACAATGAACCGCAAGAGTACCAAAACGATCTTCACACTCCTGCTGATGAGCTCGATGCTGATCGCCGGTTGTGGAGGGAACGGCAATAATGCAGCCAACAATACGACGCCTAACAACTCAGGAACTACACCTGATGCTACTGCCGCAGCAGATGATACGGCTCTAGATACCTCACCGGCTACATTCACCTTCTTTGGAGCGGATGCCAGCCCGAACTGGAACAAGATGCAGGATGATGTCGGTAAAGCCATTACAGAAAAGACAGGCGTCACCCTTGAAGCTGAATTCGATGTAGGCAGCGGCGGCGGCGACCAGAAGATTGCGATGATGGCGGCGAGCGGCGACGTTCCTGATATTATTTTCGCTAAAGGAAGTCTGAGTACCCTGGTGGATGCGGGCCTAATCATTGATATGACGGACCTGATTGACAAATATGGCCCCAACCTCAAGAAAGTCTACGGCGAGAACATGAACCGTCTGAAGTACAGCCTGGACGATCAGAGTATTTATCAGATTCCTACGAATATGGGTGTCGGCCAGAAGTCCTTCGATGCCACAGGCGGATTTGAAATTCAGCATCGTGTGCTCAAAGAGCTCGGCTATCCAAAGGTGCGGACTGTAGCTGATTTTGAAAAGGTGCTGAAGGATTATGTCGCTCTGCATCCTGAAACCGATGGGCAGCCTACCATTCCGCTGACGCTGAACGCTGATGACTGGAAGATTATGATCACCGTGACGAACCCGGCCTTCACTACAACCGGCGCACCGGATGATGGTGAATACTATGTGGACCCTGAGACCTTCGAAGCGAAGCTTCACTACAAACGCGCCGAAGAAAAGGAATATTTCCGCTGGCTGAACGGCATGTACAATCAAGGACTGCTTGATAAGGATACCTTCGTACAAAAGGATGACCAATACAAAGCGAAAGTGGCCAGCGGCCGTGTACTCGGTCTGATCTCCCAGGAATGGGAATACTCTGATGGTGAGAATGCCCTGAAGGCTGCCGGCAAAGACGAGTATACCTATGGACACTTCCCTGTAACCCTGACCGAAGAGTATAAGGATCATTCCTTCATGCAGACCGGTATCGACGGTTACGGTATCGCAATTACTACAGCGGCCAAAGATCCTGAGCGGATCATCAAATGGCTGGACTGGATGTCCTCCGATGAAGGCCAGATCCTGAGAACCTGGGGGATTAAAGACAAGCACTATACTGTGGATGCGAACGGCAAACGTGAGGTTCTGCCTGAAATCCGTGACGGCTTAGCCAATGATACAGCGAACACCCAAAAAACAACCGGGATCGGCCAGTACCTGATCTTCGGTGCACGGTATGGTGACGGGGTGAAGGATTCAACAGACAACTACTACACTACAAGCTTCCCTGAACAGATCGTTGCTTCCTATTCAGAAGCTGAGAAGGAATCCCTTGCCGGATATAAGGCGACTACCTGGAAGGACCTGTTCCCGAAAGAGGATGAATTCCCTGTAAAAGAAACAGGCGCCCTGTACAACCTGCCGGTTCCGACAGACGGTAAATATCAGGTCATCTTCAAAAAGACCCAGGATATCGTACGTAAGCGTATCCCGGAAGCGATTCTGTCCAAACCGGCTGATTTCGATAAAGTCTATGACGCCTTCCTGGCTGAGCTGGACAAAGCCGGCGCTCAGGATATGGAAAAAGAATTTACTGAGCTGGTGAAGAAGAGAGTATCCCTGTGGACAGGAAAAAATCTGTAATCCTTAATGAAATGTAGCATGATTTAGAGTAGAGCAGGAGGCAGAAAGGCCCGACTTAGGTCAGGGCCTTTTGCTGTATTCAGAACTCTTAGCAGGAAGGATGAGGAGAATATGGAAACTGAACAAAGGAACTCCGCGTGGAAGCTTAGATACAGCCAGCCCGCAGCCGTCTGGGAAGAGGCGCTGCCGCTCGGGAACGGGCATATGGGGGCGATGGTATTCGGTGGTACGGGGAGAGAGCTGATCCGGCTGAATGAAGATACCCTATGGTCCGGGTTCCCCCGGGATACCAATAATTACGAAGCGCTCAGGTATTTGAAAAGAACCCGGGAGCTAATCGCTGCAGGCCACTATGGCGAGGCCGAGGATATGGTGAATGCCCATATGCTGGGGGTCAACGCCCAGGCCTACCTGCCGCTCGGGGACCTGATTCTTACGCAGCCGGGCGCAGAGAATTACCGGAGCTATGAAAGAGAGCTTGATCTGGATAGCGGAGTTGCCAAAGTGACCTATCAGACGGAGCAGGGCAACTTCACCCGTGAGGTGTTCATCAGCACACCGGACCAGGTTGGTGTTGTGCATCTGACAAGCGGTCAGCCGGGAGGAATTCACCTGGAGCTTGCGCTGGACAGCCAATTACAGCATAGCGTTAGTCCAGCGGAGGGGAACGGGCTGGTAATGCAGGGGCGCTGCCCCTCGCATATTGCTGACAATTACCACCAGGATCATCCGCTTGCGGTGCTCTATGAGGAGGGGCTTGGAGTTGCGTTCGAGCTGCACCTGCATGTACAGGTCACCGGGGGAAGTATCGGGCATTCCGCAGGCAAGCTGGTAATCCGTGGCGCGGAGCGTGTGCTGCTGCTGCTGGCTGCCGGAACGGACTATGAGGAGGTGCGGTCAAGAGCAAGTCATAGAGCCGCAGCGCCAGCTCAGTATTCCACAGCTATGCTAAGCCCGGCGGAGCTATGCGCCAGCAGATTAAGCGCTGCGGCGGGTATGACTTATGAGGAGCTGCGTAGAAGGCATACCGGGGATCATCAGGCGATCTTCCGCCGGATGGATCTGGATCTCGGCGGTCACGAGGCGGAGGAGCGGCCAACCGATGAACGTCTAGCAGCCTATCAGGAGGGGGCAGAAGACCCGGCACTGGAGGCCCTATTGTTCCAATATGGCCGCTATCTGCTGATGGGCAGCTCACGGGCCGGAACACAGGCAGCGAATCTGCAGGGGATCTGGAATCCCCATGTTCAGCCGCCATGGAACAGCAATTACACAACCAATATCAATACACAGATGAACTACTGGCTGGCGGAGGTCTGTAATCTCAGCGAATGCCATGAACCGCTCCTTGAGCTGATTAAGGAGCTTAGTGAGACCGGAGCCAGAACGGCTGCCATCCATTATGGAGCGCGCGGCTGGGCAGCCCATCATAATGTGGATCTGTGGAAGGCTTCCACACCGTCTGGCGGAGATGCCAGTTGGGCCTTCTGGCCCATGGGCGGCGTGTGGCTATGCCGTCACCTGTGGGAGCATTACGAATTCAACCCCAATTTGGAGTATTTGGGCGAGACCGCTTATCCGCTAATGAAAGGAGCAGCCCTCTTCTGCCTGGATTGGCTGGTGGAAGGACCGGAGGGCCGGCTGGTTACCAGCCCGTCTACTTCGCCGGAGAACCGGTTCATCGCGGAGGACGGCAGAGCTTGCAGTATATCTGTGGGCTCGGCCATGGATATGAGCCTCATCGCTGAGCTGATGCAGCACTGCCTGGAGGCTGCACGTATTCTTGACGTAGACGCTGAGTTTCAGGAGGAGCTGGAGCAGACACTCGTACGTCTGTCTCCGCTGAAGATCAGCGAGAGCGGACGGGTGCTGGAATGGCTCTATGACTTCGCCGAAGCTGAGCCGGGGCACCGCCATGTCTCCCACCTGTACAGCCTGTATCCGGGCAACCGGATTAACAGGCGGGACACGCCGGAGCTGCTGGAAGCCAGCCGTTTAACGCTGGAGCAGCGGGTTGCTTCCGGCGGGGGACATACCGGCTGGAGCTGTGCTTGGCTGATCAATCTCTATGCCCGGCTCGCAGACGGCGATGCGGCTTACGGCTATGTGCGCACGCTGCTAACCCGTTCCGTCTACACCAACCTGTTCGATGCGCATCCGCCGTTTCAGATTGACGGTAATTTCGGTGCGGCCGCCGGGATCGCAGAGATGCTGCTGCAGAGTCATCTGGGGGAGCTTACGCTGCTTCCCGCGCTGCCGGAAGCCTGGAAGAACGGCCGTATCAGCGGCCTGAAGGCACGCGGGGGGTATGAGGTGGACATCGAATGGCAGGCTGGGGTTCTGGTATCCGCGCGGATTACAGCCCGGTTCGATGGAACGCTGCGCCTTGGCTACGCGCAAGAGCTGCACCTGCAGCTTGCAGACGGCAGCCGCCGGGCGCTGAACGGTGCGCTTCAGGTTACGGCTGGCGGGGTGTACTTTGTGGGGGTGTGAGGGGGCGTATATTCCTGTGTTCACCTCTACACTTTGGTTTACTGCTCGCAGCGGGGAGAGATTTGCTTATTATGCACGGAAAGGTCAGAGCCGATATAATGGATAGTAAGGCACGAACGCCTGCATTCTTCAGGTTGAAGTTGTAATTAGGGGTTTATTGGCATTAACTATAGAGTATACGGCTATTGCCGATAATATAGATTGCAGGAGGCGCGCGGATCATATGGGGAAGAGATATAGATCGCTGATGAAGACGGCGGTTGGACTTATGCTTGTGTGTGCAGCTATACCGCCTGCGATGTACTGGGGATACGAGCATGCGTATGCTGCAGCGGATTCGGCGGTGGTGCAGACCACACAAGGAATGACGCAGAAGCTGGCCGGAGCAATGAGTAACCGCAGAGAGACGATCACCTTCACTTATCAGGGCAAGACCGCCAAGCTGAAAAGTGAGATCCAGACGGCCATCAATCAGGCGATGGGGAGCGACCCGTACCTGTATTATATTATTGACAGCTATGCTTTCTCTTACCGTGGAAGCACACGGGCTGTTCATGTGACGGTTCAGGTGGAATACCGGGAGACGCTGCAGCAGACGGCATATGTTAACAAGCAGGTGAAGGCTATTCTGCAGCAGATCATAACACCGGGGATGAACAATCACCAGAAGGTAAAAGCGATCCATGACTGGGTCGTGCTGAATTTGGAATACGATCACTCGCACCGCAAATACACCGCTTATGAGGGACTTCAGACTGGGAGTGCGGTCTGCCAAGGCTATACGCTGCTAACCTATAAGCTGCTGCTGGGGGCGGGAATTCCGAACAGGATTGTGGAAGGGACGGCCAGGGCCGCAGACGGTGTGACTCAGTCGCATGCCTGGAATCTGGTGCTTTTGAATGGGGCATGGTATCATCTCGACACCACCTGGGATGACCCGGACCCGAGTCCGGAGGGTGGAATCAGTACGCTCTATTATATGAGGACCGATGCCCAGATGCGCCTTGACCACACTTGGACCAAGTCCTATCCGGCGGCCTCCACCAGTTATGCCCAGACCTTGACTAAGCTGGTTAATCAAGGGGGCCAGGGGGTGGAGGCATACAAGACGCTGCAGAAGGACCTGAATTACTGGCTGTACGAGGAGAATCAGGTGATTTCGTCGGCGGAACAGCTCAAGAAGCTTGCGAAGCAGGCGGCAGAGGCCGGACAGCAATCGCTGCTGTTCCGCTATCGCGGAAGCGACAAGCTGCTGAGACAGGATCTGCAGGTGCTCTACGGTCTGGGACTGAACAACTTGGCCTTCAACAGCTCGCCGTTCGAGAATACAGGAGATCTTAAGGTATATGTGACCTGGAAATAAAAAGTGTCAGCTAACCGGCGAACCCGTCAGGTGGAGTTTCAAGCAGTGGTTTCCAGGAATTGAATGGTCTGAAGCTTGTTTGTTGAAGGGTTGAAGCGGACCATCACGACTACGCCGAATTCCCGGCCCGTTTTGCTGCGGACCAGCAGCTTGAACTTCTCTTCGGTAAGCTTTGGCTTGATCTGGGTCCGGCCGATGTGCTTGTAATCGATGATTTCGGCGTTATATTTCTGCTGCGTCTCCTTCACGGCGATGGTTCCCCACCGGGCATAGTCAGGCGCAGCGGAGCTCCGGCTAACAGGGGCGGCGGTGACAAGCAGGAGCATCAGCAAGGCTATCATCCAGTTTTTTTTCATTTTCATAGCGGCCTCCTTGGGTTGTGAATACTGGTAGCGTGTCCCTTCGAAGGCGCTTCTATGCCTGGCTTGCTTCTTACAGGATTCAGGTTTTTCCGAACCCGTCCTCACACGTTATGTTCATGTCCAGAATATTGTACAGAGATTGCTTGGAAGCCTCCATTTTTTTCTGCGTGTTTTCAATCTCTGCTATTTTGTGATGTATAATGCGTGCTTGCTCATCCTTGGACATTCCATGCTTGGCAATCATGTCTTTAATATCCTGAATTGAAAATCCAACCGCTATACAATTCTTTACCACTTCGATATATTGAACGGTTTCCGGGACATAATTCCGGTAATTATTCTCTTCTCTGAGGATATACTCCTCCGTAATGATGCCCATTTTCTCATAATAACGCAGGGTTGAAATAGGAAGGCCCACCTGTGTTGCGACTTCACTGATCTGCATGCCATCACCTCATGGTTTGTTCTTGCTATGAGCTGCCAAGGAAGGCTATCCATCTTACTGTCTGCCGGTCGATACGATCACAACCTGGGCGTAAGCAACAGTTGCAGGAATTCCCACGAATAGAAGCAAACTTAAGCTAGTAAAGCGTCAGATTTAAAAGGATGTAAGGTTGTTAAACCCTATCCACCCAAAATCTAACGGACCGGAGAGATCTTATCCCCGCAAAAACGCCACTTTTTGTAGCGTAACGGACTCAGGCGACCTTATAGTCTCTCTATGAGACGTATCGGAGCTGAAGTGCAAAGGATAAGGCCTGTGGAGTCCGTTACTCGCCCAATTGGCGAATTTCTTCCCAAATAAAAGCACCTCAGGCCGTTACGAGAATTATTTGAAGGGGAATTGCGTCTGATCCACTATTTTAAATCTGATAAGGTACTGTCTATATTTAAAAGACCGGTTTTGGCCCGTTGCTGCGGGATCAAAACCGGTCTTTTGCTGAAAGATAAGTTGCAATAATGAATCAGTCTGTGTGGGTGCTCAGATCACACTTATCCAGCGGGATAAGACTGCTTTTGCGGAACCAGCCATAGCCCAGCCAGATCAGCAGGAACAGCGGCACGCTGACGTAGGAGACCAGAATGCCGTACCAGTCGATCTTCGCACCGGTGAAGGCACCCATGTTCTGGCCGAATACGGCGACCATACACAGAGCGAAGGCAAACAGCGGACCGAACGGGAACCATCTTGCCCGGTAAGGCAGCTCCTCCAGGGAATGGCCCTGCTTCACAAAGGCCCGGCGGAACCGGTAATGGCAGACGGCAATTCCGAGCCAGTTGATGAAGCCGCACATCCCGGAAGCGTTAAGCAGCCAATTGTACACTGCGCCGTCTCCGAAGAAGGAGGCGAGGAAGGCGAGCATGCCGACAGCGGTTGTCACGAGCAGTGCGCCTACAGGAACGCCTCTGCGGTTCAGCTTGCCGAGCACGCGCGGTGCCATTCCATCCTTGGCCATGGCGTACAGGACACGGGTGGAGGCGTACATCCCGGAGTTCCCGGCAGACAGCACGGAGCTGAGGATAACGGCATTCATTACCGAGGCGGCAATCGCCAGCCCTGCTTTGTTGAAGACGATGGTGAACGGGCTGACGCCGATATCATCAATGCCGCCGCGGAGCAGATCGGGATTCGTATAAGGAATCAGCATACCGATGACGGCAATCGCGAAAATATAGAAGATCAGGATGCGCCAGAACACCTGGCGGATCGCGATCGGCACGTTGCGGCGCGGATTCTCGCTCTCCCCTGCGGCGACACCGACCAGCTCTGTTCCCTGGAAGGAGAAACCGGCGGCCATGAAGACCCCGACGAAGGCGAAGAAGCCGCCATGGAAGGAACTGCCTCCTAGCTGGAAGTTGCTGAAGCCCACCGCCTTGCCGCCCAGAATCCCGAAGATCATCAGGACGCCGACCGTCAGGAAGACGACCACCGTAATAATCTTGATAATGGCGAACCAGTATTCTGACTCACCGTACCCCCGCGCAGACAGGAAGTTCAGGCCGAACATGAGCGCCAGGAAGAGCAGACTCCACAGGAACGAAGGACTGTCCGGGAACCAGTACTTAATGATAACGGTAGCTGCTGAGAGTTCGGCTGCAATGGTCACTGCCCAGTTGTACCAAAAGTTCCAGCCGATAGCGAAGCCGAAGGCGGGGCTGACGAACCGTGTACCATAAGTGCTGAAGGAACCGGAATCGGGCAGATAGGTGGCCAGCTCCCCAAGGCTGGTCATCAGAAAATAGACCATAATACCGACGGCCGTGTAGGCGAGCAGTGCTCCGCCCGGACCGGAGGAGGCTATGGCCCCGCCGCTGGCGAGGAACAGTCCGGTTCCGATCGAGCCGCCGAGGGCGATCATGGTCAGATGTCTTGCTTTGAAGGATTTGCGCAGGCCTGGCGTATTGGCGTTACCTGCCTGTACTGCCGGCCGTTTAGGCTGCTGTTCTTGCATGAATAGGACACTCCCTTTAGATTGATGGTTCTGTTCACAGGGGAGTGCCGCTGCCTGCATGTGCCGGTGTCTTCTTCCCGGCATGCTGCACGCAAAAAAACCGCAGACGGACGCTGCGGTTTCCTGATTATTGGCTCCGCATCATACTCCCTGTTAAGATAGCGCAACACGGTGCAGCTCCCGCAGTCTCCTGACAGGCAGCAATACACAGTGACAGTTCCGCGCCTTTCGGCAAACGGCCCCAATCGTAGCTGCGGACTAAGAGCAGCAGTTACGATTTCGGCGGATATTCCTTTGGGCGCGTATCACCGATGGCTCTTAGGCATCTCCACGCGCTTACTCTTCTTATCCGCGACCTCTACCTCATCCTAGGTATGATGAGGCTATCTTTGAACGATATGAACAACAGGAATCAGTATAAGGCATACCAGCTTCTCAGGCAATGACAAAATACGGCAGTTTCACGTCAGCTCCGCCGGCGCTCTGACATCTGCTGCCAGACCGTGCCCGCCGCTTCCTCGCCGGACAGAATCCGCTCCAGCGCCATCTTGGCCTGGAGCCCGACCTCGAATTCGGGGTCTTCGGCAGCAACGCTCAGCGCTTCCTGGGCCTCGGCGGTCCCGACTTCGTAGAGGAAGCGTGCCGCCCGCCAGCGCACCAGCTTGCTGGCATCACTCAGCGACGCCGTCATCACCGGCGTCGCTGCCGGGTCGCCGATGTCGGAGAGCGTGTCCCCGGCGGTGCGCCGCACGGCCGGGGCGCTGTCCTTCATCGCCTCATAGAGCAGCTCCATCGCACCTGGCGTGCGGATGTCGCCCAGGTACACGACCGCAAGCCTGCGGATCTGCAGCTTGGGGTCGTGCAGCGCCGCCCGCAGCTCCGGCAGGAGCTGCTCGCCCGGCGCCAAATCCTCCAGCGCGGCATAGCGCACGCGCCAGTCTTCATCGTGCAGGTCGCGCAGCAGCTCGGCCTGCTCTTTCTTGTGCCGCTGCTCGACGAACTCGCCGGCAGCCCCGTGCGCGATGGCCTGCTGCACGAGGGAGTCGAGGCGTTCCTGCGGATACGCCGCTTCCAGCTCCTGCTCGACCTCGCGGGCAATCTCCGGCGGCTCGCCGTAGCGCACGCCGTAATCGCTGAGCTTGCGCTCCTTGATCATCACGGCGCTGGCCACATCGGTCACCGCCTGGGTGAAGCGGCTGGAGAGGGCGATGCGCTCCTCCTTCGCGCCGGTCTTGACCCGGATCTGAATCGGGATGCCGCGGAACATCTGCACGAAGACCTGGGACTCCCCGAAGTGGGCGCCGTCATTCTCATCGCCAAGACTATATTCCGCGCTGAGGCCGTCCGCCCCGAAGCGGTTCTGGACCTCGCGCAGAATCGCTGCCCAGTCCGCGCTGCCCTTGCGTTCCAGCGCGGCGAAATCAGCGGCATGATAAATACTGGTGACGCCAGGAATCTCCAGCATCTCCTGCGCCCAGGAAGGGGCGGAGCGCCGGGTCTCCGGGGTATAGGTCCGGCGGATACCGGGGGCAAGGCTTTCGTCCAGATGAAGCTTCATGGTATTTGGACTGGGGGTCGGTTCAATAAAGGTGATCTTCATACGTCAGCTCCTCTTTTTGACAATAAAATCGCATAAATGCTATACCGATTGCGTTACCCGCATTTTACCTCTTTCAGCAGACGAATACAAAGCGGCCGGGGACTATATTAGCTGAAATTTTAGTTATTATTTATCCGTTCCCGTCATTTCCAACCTCTGGCGCAGGCATCCCCATACTAATGTTGCACATTATGCAATTCTGAATCCGCGGAACCCTGAGGTGTGGAGAATATGTTGCATAAAATGCAGAATTCCAGTGTTTAAGTCGTGAGTTGGCGGGGAGATGCTGCTTTTTATGCAACAATTTCGGGTATTAGACCAAAAGTAGAGGCGAATGTTGCATTTTGGGCAGGATTTTGCGAATATGAGGCCAGAGAAGCAACGGCCTGGCGGCTAATCTGACGGCTACACACACGCTCCACCCAGAAATCGCGCTGCCAATCTCTCCCGGACGTTTCCGCTGGAGCCATTTGGGTAAAATTTGTAATGGGTATCTGTTTCAACCAGAAGGAGTGTTCCAGATTATGGCCAGAATACGTTACAACAACATCGATAATGTCAGCACCGATAAAACACTTAAGGAATTCCGCCAATGGCGTGAGGACCGCCGCAAGAAAAAGAAGGATTACACCTATAAAGTGCCGAATCATCCGCCGCGCCTCGACTATCTGGCCGGGAACCGGCTGGAGACGACGATTACGTGGATCGGGCATTCCACTTTTTTTCTGCAATACGAAGGGCTTAATATCATCACCGACCCGATCTGGGCACGGCGGCTGGGCTTCGAGAAGCGGATCGGTCAGCCGGGCATTCCGCTCGCGGATATCCCGCCGATCGATCTGATTCTGATCTCCCATTCCCACTATGACCATCTGCATATCGCGTCCATCCGCAAGCTGTACCGGGCAGGAACAACCATTGTGGTGCCTGCCGGGCTTAAGCGCAAAATGCTCCGCAAAGGCTTCCCGAACTGCCGGGAAATGCAGTGGTGGCAGGAGATTACGCTGGGCGCCGTCAAGCTGACGTTTGTCCCGACCCAGCACTGGACGCGCAGAACGCCGTTCGATACGAATTCCTCGCACTGGGGCGGTTATGTGCTTCAGCCGGCAGACCCGCAGAAGCACCCGGAGGGGGAGGAGGGCAAGGCGCAGCATAAGCTGCTTCCGCCGAACCTCTATTTTGCCGGAGACAGCGGCTTCTTCCCGGGCTTCAAGGAAATCGGCAGACGCTTCAAGCTGCATGTCGCGCTGATGCCGATTGGCGCTTATGAGCCTGAATGGTTCATGAACTCCCAGCATGTGAATCCCGAGGAGGCCGTGCAGGCCTTCCTTGATGTAGGCGCCGAACTGATGATTCCGATGCACTTCGGAACCTTCAGGCTGGCCGATGATACCGCGCGCGAAGCGCTGGACCGGATGGAGCAGGCGAGGGTGGCGCAAGGGCTTGGTGAGGAGCGTATCCGTACCTTGGGCTATGGGGAGACACTGGTCGTCCAGCCTGAGGAACGCCCGGCGGGGCAATAACCCGGAGAAGGCTTGTATTAAACACTTCTACTTAAATAAGAGCCGTAATAAGGGCCATTTTGCTTGATTTTATGCTATAATGAGCCGGAACCTATGCGAAAAGGATGGTAATGCTTAATGATTAGCACAAGCGGTATAACACTCCGCTACGGAAAACGCGCACTATTTGAGGATGTAAACATAAAATTCACACCCGGCAACTGCTACGGTCTGATTGGCGCGAACGGCGCCGGCAAATCGACCTTCCTAAAGATTCTGTCCGGAGAGATCGAAGCGAACATCGGCGATGTGCATATCACACCCGGTGAACGGCTGGCCGTACTGAAACAGAACCATTTCGAGTATGACGAGTTTCAGGTGCTGGAGACCGTAATTATGGGTCATACCCGCCTGTATGAAATTATGAAGGAAAAGGACGCCCTGTACGCAAAGAGCGACTTCACCGAAGCAGACGGACTTCGCGCCGGTGAGCTGGAAGGCGAATTCGCGGAGCTGAACGGCTGGGATGCAGAGCCTGATGCTGCTGCTATGCTGATTGGTCTTGGGATCATGCGTGAGATGCACGACAAGAAAATGGCCGAACTCAGCGGCAACGAGAAGGTACGGGTCCTGCTGGCCCAGGCCCTGTTCGGACGTCCGAACAACCTGCTGCTCGATGAGCCTACCAACCATTTGGATCTTGAATCGATTGGCTGGCTGGAGAATTTCCTCATGGACTACGAAGGCACCGTTATCGTGGTATCCCATGACCGTCACTTCCTGAACAAGGTCTGTACGCATATTGCGGATATCGATTTCGGCAAAATCCAAATGTATGTCGGCAACTACGACTTCTGGTATGAATCCAGCCAATTGGCCCAGGCACTGCAGCGCGATGCCAACAAGAAGAAGGAAGACAAGATGAAGGAGCTGCAAGCCTTCATTCAGCGCTTCTCGGCCAATGCCTCGAAATCGAAGCAGGCGACTTCCCGTAAGAAGCAGCTCGAGAAGATTACCCTGGATGACATCCGTCCGTCCAACCGTAAATACCCGTTCCTGAACTTCAAGCCTGAACGTGAAGCCGGCAAACAGCTGCTTACGATCAGCGGCCTGACCAAGTCGGTGGACGGCGAGAAGGTACTGGATGAAGTCAGCTTTGTAGTCAACAAAGGGGATAAGATCGCTTTTGTAGGACCGTATTCCCAGCCTAAATCTCTGCTGTTCGATGTGATTATGGGTGAGAAGGAAGCAGATGAGGGTGAATATACTTGGGGGGTGACCACAACCCAGGCGTATTTCCCTAAGGATAACTCCAAGTACTTCGACGGGGTGAACATGAACCTGGTTGAATGGCTGCGCCAGTATTCCAAGGATCAGGACGAAACCTTCCTGCGCGGATTCCTCGGCCGGATGCTGTTCGCCGGCGAAGAAGCACTGAAGAAGGCAAGCGTATTGTCCGGGGGTGAGAAGGTCCGCTGTATGCTGGCCAAGATGATGCTGAACGGAGCGAACGTACTGGTATTCGATGAGCCTACCAATCACTTGGACCTGGAATCGATCACCGCGCTCAATAACGGCCTGATTGACTTTGACGGCACGATCCTGTTCACCTCCCATGACCATCAGTTCATTCAGACGATTGCCAACCGCATCATTGAGATTACACCGGCTGGCATCATTGACCGTACGATGAGCTATGATGAGTATCTGGAGAACCCGGAGATTAAGGAAATGCGTGCCCGCATGTATCCTGTAGAGGTTTAAGAAGTAGATATACTAGAATGGACAGTACTGAGTTCATACGAAAAACGGCTGCGTCGTCCCCGGAGGGATAACGCAGCCGTTTCCACTTGAAATCTAAGGTCTAGGAACCGCCGGTCCGGCGGCGCTGATTGTTAGGCTTCTTGTTATTCTGGCTTTTCAGCGGCTTCGCGGAGCCGGCCTGAAAGGTTGAACCCGGTTTTCCCGAAGCATGCTGTTTCTTCTGCTCCAGCTTCTGGCGGATGGCATCAGCCAAATTAATTTTTGGTTTCTCGTTGTTCTCGCTCATTATGTTACCCCCTTAGGCAGCAAGTCCTTTTCCTTATTCTAAATGTTTTTAAATGCTGCTACAAGGGCAAGAATAACTCAAAGAAAGTTTTCCTGTATTTATGCGGCAGGAATAGGGGGAGAGGCAGAGATGACCGACATTTATGAAGATATTCGCAAGGGTGAGAAGGGTGCGCTGGTCAGTATCGCCGCTTATCTGATTCTGTCAGCCTTTAAGCTGATCTGCGGCTACCTGTTCGCCTCCAGCGCGCTCCTGGCGGACGGATTCAACAATTTAACTGATATTGTGGCCTCGCTGGCGGTGCTGATCGGGCTGCGCATCTCGCGGAAGCCGCCGGATTCCGATCACACCTACGGACATTTCCGGGCCGAGACGATTGCGGCCCTGATGGCCTCTTTTATTATGGCGCTGGTGGGCATTCAGGTTATTGTGGAGGCGGTGCGTTCGCTGTTCGAGGGCGAGAAGGCCACGCCGCAGCTCTGGTCTGCGGGTGTTGCGCTGGTGTGTGCGGTAGCGATGATGGGGGTATATATATATAACAAGCGACTGGCAGAGCGAATTAATAACCACGCGCTGATGGCTGCTGCGAAGGATAATTTCTCGGATGCCATTGTAAGCGTTGGGGCAGCTGTAGGGATTGTAGGGGCGCAGTTCGGACTGCCGTGGATTGATTCGGCGGCTGCTATCGGAGTCGGCTTGCTGATTATCAAGACAGCCTGGGATATTTTCCGCGATTCCACGTACCGGCTGACGGACGGCTTTGACGAAGATAAGCTGCTTGACCTGCGAAGCACCATTGCCCGGACCCCTGGCGTAGAGGGAATCAAGGATTTGAAGGCCCGTGTACACGGCAATCATGTGCTGGTGGATGTAGTCGTAGAGGTGAATGCCCGCATGACAGTCATGGAAGGGCATGAGATCAGCGATTCGATTGAAGAGCGGATGACCAAGCTGCACAACATTATGCATGTGCAAGTTCACGTGGAGCCCAAGGAGTAACATTCCATGATTTCTCCTAGTTAGCTGTAATTTCCACCAAATCCAAGGAGAAATAGCGACTTTAGACCTGCATGTTACCATAAGATGGAAAGGTTTTTTGTGAAATTTGGAGCATGTTCCAAATCCCGGGCCAGCCTATAATGAGGGCAGAAAGCAACAAACGTAGCGCGCGCCGTTGTTGAATTTCTTAATACGCTAAGCGGGGGAACGCTATGATCGTATCACGCAAGAAACTTACAGCATCGTTATGGGTTTCCGCATCACTGGCATTATCCTTGGGAGTGTTCAGTCCAGGACAGGCTTTCGCTGCAACGGATTCTTCGATTACAACATTGGCGGCGTCTGCTGGACAGACAGGCATTATTCAAGCTTCGGTCCGGCTGCGCACAGATCCGTCTACCAGCAGCACGGTACTGAAATATCTAAATAAAGGCGACCAGGTCGTTATTCTGGAAGCTGCTAACAGCTACTGGTACAAAGTAAGAACGGCAGAGGGAATTGTGGGGTATATGAGCTCGGGAGATTCCTACATCCGATTGCTTACGGCTTCCGCACCTGCGTCCCGGACAGCGGTGATTCAGGCCACGGTCCGTGTAAGGGAGACCCCTGCAACCAGCGGTCAAGTGGTTGGATATCTCTATAAGAATGACCAGGTAACCATTCTTGAAGAGACCAACAGCTATTGGTACAAAATAAGAATGGCAAACGGGACGGTGGGTTATACCAGCTCATCCGATCAATATATTACAGCGGGTGCTTCATCGCCGTCTGCTCCAGCCACTCCAGCTCCAACACCGGTACCTGTTCAGACGCCGGTGCCGACGCCTGTTCCAACACCAACACCGGCACCTGTACCTACAGCCGGGCAGACGGCTGTGATTGAACGTGTGATCGCAGCGGGGATGGGCTATCTGGGTACACCATATGAATTTGGTTCCAGCCGTAATGATACGCGTACCTTCGATTGTTCGGATTTCATCCGCCAGATCTTCATGGATGCAGCGGACTTGAAGCTGCCTGCCGATTCCCGGCAGCAAGGGGACTGGGTGAAGCAGAACAGTGGTGTAACTACGGATGTATCCGGCTTGAAGCGGGGCGATTTGATGTTCTTCATGGATTATAAAGGAACTTCTCCCTCTGCTTATACCGGAATCAACAAGTCTACGGCAAGAATTACGCATGTCGCCATGTATTTAGGTGACGGGAAGCTGCTGCATACCTATTCAGTAAGCTCCGGCGGTGTAAGAGTAGATAATCTTAGCGCTTCTTGGATGAACCGTTTCCTGTACGGAGGCTCGGTCATCCGCTAATATATACAGCGAGGACAGCAAGAAGCGACAGGCAGTACAAGTTTGTGACGGGTGAACTACAAGCGGGTGTATGGCGAGGTTATCCCTTCAGTAGAAGATTCTACTGAAGGGATAACCTCTTTTTACTGTCAATAGACACAAAAAAAAGGCCGTTTGGATTAGCGTCCACGTGCCTTGTCAGGGTACATCCGTTGAGTCATAGCTGCAGCATATGAGATGAGCAGCTATGACTCTATGAGTCGAATCGCTTATGGATTGATTACGTAAGCGGAGGCAGGAACCTTGATCCAGGCTTTACCCAGCCAAGTGTAGATTTCTCTCCATTCGTTGCCCATAGCGTCTTTCGTAATCACACCAGTAGTATCAACAGTCTGTGCACCCAGCCAGCCAATAGCAGTCGTGCTTCCCGCAGACAGATGGAATGCTGTAAGTTTGGTCAGAATGATCTGAGGTGTTGCTGGCTTAATATCAGATGCCGTAATGACCGGGTCTGCCGGATTCAGATAAGTTGCTCCGGTTACAGTGGTTACTGCATCGGAAGAAGTGGTTTTGGTAGTATCTGTTGTTCCTGTTACTACCTCAGCTGCGGAAGCTGTTGCTGCAAGGGAAGCCATAAGACCCATTGCTACTGTTAAACTGGCTAATTTTTTCATCGATGATTCCTCCTAGGTATGTTGGTGTGATGTTCTATGTTCTTGCTGTGCTAATATGGATGTAAACATAATTTGCATTGAATGAACCAGCGTAAGCAATAAATTTTATTTTTCTTGTCCAGCTTGAGGGGAACCGCTTCCTTCCGGTTTGAATCACCGATGACATTCTGAGCGGAAAGGCCTATACTTTTTGAAGGGCAGCAAGAAGCCCGGAGGCTTTCTCACGAAAGACCTCCGGGCCTTGAGCACTGCCTGGCCGGCAGTCAGTTAACGGTATGCTTGCCTACATTGATCGTCCCCTGCGCCCCATAAAGAGTGAGACCACGAAGAGGATCAGGAAGATGTAGAACAATACTTTGGCGATGCCGACAGCTGCCGCCACAATATTGAAGAATCCGAAGATACCCGCAATCAGGGCCACTACCAGCAGAATTATAGACCATCTTAGCATGAGATGTCATCCTTTCTGTGCGCTTGATGTAATCATTGTTTAAACGGGGCTTATCCATTTGAAACAGGGAGGAAAGGAAGAGGATTCCAGGGGCTTGGCCTTTGTTTCGGCCGAATTCTGTAAGGGTAACTATGCAGTATCACACAGGGGAAACTGACAATTTAAACACTTTTGGAAGGGGTTATCTACTATGATCATTGAACTTAGCGTAGCACTGGTTGCTATCGCCTTTGCAGTACTCGTATTCTTCTTAATCAAAACCTTGAAATCGGCGAAGGACTCGCTCGACAAGGTCAGCCAGACGCTGCAGGAGGTTCAGAAGACTATCGATGAGCTAACCTATGAAGTGAAAACAACAGTCCGGCATGCCAATGACATCACTGCCGATGTCCAGGGCAAAATCCAGAAGATTGACCCGATCGTGGATTCCGTGAAGAATCTGGGCGATGTCATGAACGAGCTGACATTGACCGTGAAGCAGGTATCGGTAACGGTAATTGAGAAGTTCCGTAAATCACGTGAACTGAAGGATAAGGCAAAATCGGTCTCTATCGCAGAAGTCCCGTTAACACCGGCGGAGGAGAGAACCGTTCAATCCTATGAGGCAGTGAGTTCAAGCAAATCCAAGGGCAAGATTGCTACAGCCCTCAAAGGCGTGGATGCAGCCGCCGCGATCTGGCAGAAATTCCGCCACTAATACCTTGATGACATGATATGCGGCGGGGCACAGGACGGGGCAATACCAGCTCATGAAAGCTCATGAAAGGCGGGAATCCTATGAAAATGGTTATTCTACTGCTTAGTCTGCTTTCTCCCTTCATATCTGCACCGCCGCAAGGAGAGACGGTTACGCCCGCTCCCGGTACCGCCGCACAGCTGCCGGCAATGTTCGCCTTCGAGCATAGCGCAGTTGCCGATCCTTACATAAGCAGCTTCGATTCTTTGTCCGGGATTAGCTTATATATGACGGAAGAGAAGCTGCTGCAGGCCAAGGGAACGCCACAGCAGATTGCTGAAGATCCTTGGGCGGGTTGCCTTGAATATCAATATGCCGATAGCTCGGCGGGGGTATGCGGCGGTGTCGTCCTCTATGTACATGTTTCGCCTGCTCATGCAGGGCAATACGGTCTGAGTCTTAACGGGCAGGTGCTCCATCCCCAGACGATGAACGTGCAGGATATGCTGGGAGCGCCTGATTTTGAAGCCGAGGATGGGGATGTTTACATTAGAGGAGAGGCCGCGCTCAAGATCTACCGTAATATGAAAAGCGGGGAATGGGACGGCGTGGATTTGTTCGACGCGTATTCCTTCTGAAGCTGATTCAAATACGGCGGTATTGGTTAATGAATGGTCAGTCATCTATCCGGTGGCTAAGCCCTTATTCATTATGAAGGAGAGTGATTTCATGGATTCAACCGGTACACAGGCTTATGCCAAGCTGCTGGAGAACGGCGTTCAGGCGATAGAAGAAGTGAATCGGCTCCGCAGCAGCGGCTACACCAGAGAGGATCTTTATGTGATTAGTCACGATGAAGACCGCGAAGGGCGTATTGTAGACGCCGCAGATACTAATGAAGTGGGGCTGAGCGAAGAAGGGCTGTTCGGTGCCATTGCCAACCTCTTCCGTTCGCGTGGCGACGCTTTACGCTTCAAGATTACTTCACTGGGCTTCAGCGCAGCGGAGGCGGCATTTTACGAGAAAGAGCTGGATACAGGCAAGGTTCTGGTTATTGCCAAAAGAAACCCACAATAATCGCGGGTGAGCTTCGTTGGCCTCATTTGTTGACATCAATAGTACAATAGCGTAACCTCCAGTCCCACTAGATGTAGTGGAGCTGGAGGTTACTTTGTTGAAGCCGGAACCTGTTTTATGCCAATATCTAGCTGGATGGTAACAGGCCGTGTAAATATCGTATGATAGAACGATAGAGTTGCGGGTTTAGGGTCTTAATATTATTCGTGTGAGGTGAAGAGCTTGAGAATATTAATCGTAGACGACAATCCTACCAATGTAATTATCATTCGTGAAATCCTCAAGAAGGAAGATTACCGGAATTTCATAACGGCTTCGTCCGCTAAAGATATGCTGAAGCTGCTGGGCGTCGGTGCAGGGGAAGAGAACGGGCAGCCACGGCCCTCTGACGTGGACCTGATTCTGCTGGATATGATGATGCCGGAAATGGATGGGATTGAAGCCTGCCGTGTAGTTCAGCAATATGAGCATCTGAAGGATATTCCTATTATTATGGTTACGGCTGTAGGTGACTCTAAGAAGCTCGCCGAGGCGCTGGATGCCGGAGCGGTGGATTATGTGACGAAGCCGATCAACAAGGTGGAGCTGATGGCCCGCATCCGCCTCGCGCTGCGGCTGAAGCGTGAGAAGGACTGGCATAAGGAGCGGGACCAGCGGATACAGGATGAATTGAAGCTGGCTGCCCTGGTGCAGAATGCGGTACTCAGTCTGCCGCTGGCCGAGGAGACTCTGGAGGTGCATGCCATCTATCAGCCTTCCTTCGAGCTGGCTGGAGATCTGTATGCCTGGTATCCGCTGGGGGACGGGCGTTATGCGGTGATCCTGCTGGATATGATGGGGCACGGCATCTCATCTTCCCTGTTCTGTATGTTCCTGGCCTCTGTACTGAAGGATACCGTAACTACGTATGTGGAGCCGGAGAAAGTCATTCAGGAGCTGAACAGACGATTCAATCAGCTCTATATTGAGAAGCAGCTGGTCCAGTATTATTTCACGGCCATTTATCTTGTCATTGATACCCGCATGAAGCGGATTAATTATGTGAATGCAGGGCATCCGCCGGCGCTGTTCTTTGAAGGAGACGCTAAGACTCCGGTGCTGCTTGAGAGCAATTGCCACCCTGTGGGACTGTTTGACCGGATCGATATCCAGCAGCAGAGCCTGAGCTATGAGGATGAGGGGCATCTGGTGCTGTTCACGGACGGCCTTTTGGAGATGGTCGAGGGCGGCCAGGAGGAGCAGCTGCAATTCATGATCGGACACTTGAATACCACTCATGACTGGCAGGAAGACCTGGTGCGCGCCGCATTCCTGAGCGAGCCTGTTAACGCGGACCGTGATGACGATAAATGTCTGGTCTGGATCTCGCTGAAGAAAGGAACCGATATGGAATGAAGATAAAGGCTAAACTGCTGATCGGCTTCAGTGCCATGCTGGCGATTATGCTTGCGCTGACCCTGATCGGCTATGACAGGCTTCATTATATGAGCAGTCAGCTGGACAGCTACCAGGAGAGGTATAGCAAGGGCCGGGCTTCTTCAGGACTTCGCGGGGAAGTAAACGACATGGCAAGGATATTGACGACTTCCATGCTTAATGCCGATACTGTAACCCTGGAAGCGCAGAAGGCCGAGATTGACAGTAAGGTCCTCAAGTCTGCGGAGCATCTGGAGAACATTAAGGCCACGCTGAAGACGGCAGAGGAACTGCAAATATTATCCCGGATTGAGAACTCCTATTCTGCGTATCTGAAATATCAGGATAAGGTTCTGGAGATGCTGGGAGCCGGATACTTTCAGAATGCCAACACGTACCGCAACGCAGAAGGGCAGGATGTTCAGAACGAGGTGCTGAACAGTCTGAATGCGTTGTCTGATTACAATGCCTTCCGCATGACCGAGGAGACTGCCAATGCCCAGGAGGCTTCGAGCAGATCGATTCAGATGGTCACCCTGATCATGGTCTTGGGGCTGCTGCTCGGGCTGGGTGTCATTCTGTGGGTGATACCGAGTATCACGCGCGGCCTAAGCGTCGTCTCCATGATGATTACCAGCTTCGGCAACGGCAAAATGCGGGCGATCCGCAGGATCAAGGTGAGGTCGAAGGATGAGATTGGTGATGTAGCACGGGTATTTCAGCGGATGGCTGAGGATATTGAGCAAAAGCAGGAGCTGGAGAGATCCTATTCCCAGGCACAGAGTGATCAGGCTTGGCTGAATGCCAACATTGCCCGGGTTACTGAGCTGCTGCGCGGTGTCAGCTCACTGGATCAGGTATCCCAGACCTTCATCAGTGAGTTCACGCCGGTGCTGGGAGCGCAGTATGGTGCCGTCTACCTGAAGAGCCAGGACAATCCGAACCTGCTGGTCAGCAGCGCCTTCTATGCCGGTGAGGAGGGAGTTACGCCGAAGGAGAGCTTCGAGATTGGTCAGGGGCTGATCGGGCAGAGCGCCTTGGATAAGCTGCCGATCAAGCTGACAGAGGCACCAGACAACTATATCTCGGTTTCTTCGGGATTCGGGGAAGCGCATCCGAGTTATATTTCCATTCACCCGCTTTTATTCGAGGATGAAGTGCTGGGTGTAGTGGAATTCGCTTCCTTCACACCGTTCTCGGTGCTGCAGAATGAACTGCTTCATCAGCTCTCCAGTAATCTGGGGATTATTCTGAACAACATCAGCCGCAGGCTTGTGGTTGAGGAATTGCTGCGCGAATCGCAGGCACTGACCGAAGAACTGCAATGCCAGTCGGAAGAGCTGCAGACCCAGCAGGAGGAATTGCGCCGCTCCAACGAGAATCTGGAGGAGCAGACAGATGCCCTGAAGCGCTCAGAGGAGCTGCTGCAGCGCCAGCAGGAAGAGCTGGAGCATTACAATACAGAGCTGGTCTCCAAGACCCGTGCACTGCAGGATCAGGTGCAGGAGGTTGAAGAGAAGAAGGATGAAATCGAGCATGCCCGCATGCAGCTGGAGAAGCAGGCCATGCAGCTTGCGGTAACCAGCAAATACAAATCCGAATTCCTGGCCAATATGTCCCATGAGCTGCGCACCCCGCTGAACAGCCTGCTCATTCTCTCGCAGCTCCTTACAGAGAATAAGGAGGGCAATCTGAGCGAGAAGCAGGTGGAATTTGCCCATACCATCTATATGTCAGGTGCAGATCTGCTTAAGATGATTGACGAGATTCTTGATCTGTCCAAGGTCGATGCCGGCAAAATGGAGCTGAATCATGAAGAGATTCCGCTGATTGAGCTGAAGACCTTCGTGAAGCAGAACTTTGCTCCGCTGGCTGGGCAGAAGGGGCTGTCGCTGCGCCTGTCCTTTGACGAGCCGCTGCCGGACAGTGTATATAGCGACAGTCACAGACTGAAGCAGATTCTGCGTAACCTGTTGTCCAATGCCTTCAAATTCACCAGCGAAGGGTATGTGGAGTTCTCTGTCAGCCGTGCGGACGTCAAGCGGCTGCCTGCCTATCTGCCGCATGATTATGATTATATTGCCATAGCTGTCAAGGATAGCGGCATCGGTATCCCGTCTGATAAGATGGATATCGTCTTCGAGGCGTTCCAGCAGGTTGACGGTACGACGAGCCGCAAATATGGCGGTACGGGGCTTGGCCTCTCGATCAGCCGCGAATTAGCCCGCCTGATGGGCGGAGCCATCGGACTGGAGTCCCGTGAAGGGCAGGGCAGTATATTCACACTGTATCTGCCGGTTCAGGGGAACTTCAGCCTGTTGCCGGGAGCGGTAGAAGCCGCTCCTGCCGGGGAGCCCTTGCAGCTTGAGGAGTTCCGTGAGGAACTGCCATGGGATAAAGCAGGGGATATCGCGCCTACACCTGCTATGCCTGTAGTTGTGGAAGATGACCGCGATTCTTTGGCCAGCGGCGACAAAGTGCTGCTGATTATTGAGGATGACGAGAGCTTTGCCAAGATCCTGCTGAGCATGGCCCGCGGGCGCGGCTTTAAGGGACTGGTAGCCCTGCAGGGTGATATCGGCCTGCAGATGGCCAAGACCCTGCTGCCGGACGCGATCATCCTCGACATCCAGCTGCCGGTCATGGATGGCTGGTCGATTCTGAGGGAGCTCAAGAGCGATTCCCAGACGCGTCATATTCCGGTGCATGTGATCTCTGTGAATGATGAAATGAAGCAGGGACTCATGATGGGAGCGATGGCCTATCTCAGAAAGCCGTCCTCGCGCGAAGCGCTGGACCGGGCCTTCTCGCAGATTGAGAACTATACCGCCAGCACGATGAAGCATCTCTTGATTGTCGAGGACGACGATATCCAGCGCCGCTCCATTGAGGAGCTTATCGGACATGATGATGTAGTGATTACGGCGGTGTCTTCGGGCCAAGAGGCTTTGAATGAACTGCACAAGCAGAGATATGACTGTATGGTGCTTGATCTGATGCTGGATGATATGACCGGCTTCGAGCTGCTGGATCAGATCCGCGACGATGAGGAGCTGAACGATCTGCCGATTATTATTTATACCGGCAAGGATCTGGACAGCAAGGAAGAGACCAAGCTGCGCAAATATGCGGAATCCATTATCATCAAGGATGTCCGCTCGCCGGAACGGCTTTTGGATGAGACCACACTGTTCATGCACCGGGTAGAAGCAAATCTGCCGGAGGATAAGCGTAAAATCCTGCAAAAGCTGCACAATAAAGAGGAGCTGTTTGACGGCAAAAAAATTCTGCTCGTCGATGATGATATCCGCAACGTCTTTGCCCTCTCCAGTGTGCTCGAAGGCTATCACATGGAAGTGAAATTTGCCGAGAACGGCCGCGAGGCCATCGACATGCTTGTCGAACAGACTGATTATGACCTGGTGCTGATGGATATGATGATGCCCGAGATGGACGGGTATGAAGCTATGCGCCGCATCCGGCAGATGCCGCAGTACCAGAAATTGCCGATTATCGCCCTCACAGCCAAGGCTATGAAGGAGGACCGGGCCAAGTGTATTGAAGCCGGAGCCTCCGATTACATGAAGAAACCGATCAGTACAGATCAGCTTCTTTCGTTAATGCGCGTCTGGTTGTATTCGTAAGGGTGATTTCGGGGTAATAGCTATACAGCAGGTTCAAACCAAGTACGGAAATACGGCACAGGCAAGGGAGTATTGATGACAATGGCAGCGATGGAGCACGGATATGAGGGGCAGGGGAATCCGCAGGAGAGCAAGCAGGAGCTTGAACAGATTGAGATTGAGCTGCTTCTGAACGGAGTACATCGTTTGTATGGATATGATTTCAGGAATTATGCCCTGCCTTCCTTGAAGCGGCGCATTTGGCATCATGTCCATGCAGAGAGCTTACCTACCATTTCTGCCCTGCAGGAAAAGGTGCTGCATGACCGTGCATGCTTCGAGCGGTTCGTGTACAGTCTCTCGATCCCTGTGACTGAGATGTTCCGTGATCCCGGACTCTTCCTGACCTTCCGTCAGAAGGTCATTCCGCTCCTGCGGACCTATCCGTATATCCGGATCTGGCACGCCGGCTGCTCCACAGGCGAAGAGGTCTATTCGATGGCAATTATGCTGCATGAGGAAGGACTATATGACAAGGCAAGAATTTATGCCACGGACATGAACGCCCGTTCCTTGCAGCAGGCCAAAGAAGGCGTGTATGAGATCGGCAAGATGAAACAATACACCAAGAACTACCTGGAGGCCGGAGGCACAGGTGTCTTCTCGGAATACTATACAGCGAAATATAACTCAGTGATTCTGCAGCCGTATTTGCGCAAGAACATCATTTTTGCAGAGCATAATCTGGCAACGGACACTTCCTTCAATGAATTCAATGTGATCCTGTGCCGGAACGTAATGATCTACTTCAACGACGAACTCCGCGATCATGTGCATGGCTTGTTCCATGAGAGCCTCAGCCGGTTCGGAGTGCTGGTCCTCGGTTCCAAGGAATCCATTCATTTCACTCGTTACAGTGACAGCTATGAGCCTCTGGACCGGGTTGAGAAAATATACCGCAAAAATAAATAGCGGGTAAGGAGGGACCTATGGGGGTTCAGGAACCGATTCATATACTGCTGGTTGACGACCGTCCCGAGAATTTGCTGGCACTCGAAGCCGTCCTTGAGAGTCAGCATTACAAGCTTGTCAAAGCCAATTCTGGAGAAGAAGCACTGCGGTGCTTATTGAAATATGAATTCGCCGTGATTGTTCTGGACGTTCAGATGCCAGGTATGGACGGGATCGAAACCGCCAAATTAATCAAGGCCAGGGAGAAAACCAAGGATATTCCGATCATCTTCATCTCAGCCAACAGCAGGGAGTCGGAGCATCTGTTCGCAGGGTATTCTGCCGGTGCTATTGATTATATGGTCAAACCGTTTATCCCGCAGATTCTGAAGTCGAAGATTGAAGGCTTTGTGAATATGTATCTGACCAGCAAGAAGCAGCAGATTCAAGCGATGCAGCTGCAGCAAAAGACGCTGGAGCTTGAGCGCATGAACGGCGAATTAATCAAAGCCAAGGAAGAAGCAGAGATCGCGGCTAAGGCTAAGACCGAGTTTCTGGCGATGATGAGCCATGAGATCCGCACGCCGATGAATGGCGTAGTGGGCATGATTGATCTTTTGATGGAGACCCAGCTTGCTCCGGAACAGAAGGAATATACTGAGATTATCCGTAAAAGTGCGGACACACTAATTACTGTGATTAACGATATTCTTGACTTCACCAAGATGGAATCGGGCAAGATGGAGATGGAAGAGCAATTATTCGAGCTGAATACCACCATTCAGGAGGTGTTCAGTCTGTTCTCTGCCGAAGCCGGCAAAAAAAATCTGGAGCTGGCCTATTTCATCGACCAGAAGCTCCCGCGGCTGATCTATGGAGATATGGCCCGTCTGCGCCAGGTGCTCATTAACCTTGTATCCAATGCGGTGAAATTTACCAACCAGGGCGGCGTGTATTTGGTTGCTTCCAGCCTGCCTACAGTGGATAATAAACTGGTAGTGGAATTTACGGTTAAAGATACCGGCATCGGAATCTCGCCGGAGAAATGCGACCGGCTGTTCCAGCCATTCTCCCAGCTTGATTCCTCCATGACCCGTAAGTACGGAGGCACAGGTCTGGGCCTCGCCATCTGCAAATCCCTCGTGGGCATGATGGGCGGAGATATCCGTGTTGAGTCGATGGAAGAGAAGGGGGCTACCTTTGTATTCAGTATTCAGGTAGCCGTGCCTGAGCATGAGCTGGAGGGCTGCAGCCGGGAAGAGGAAGGCACAGCGGACCAGGTAGACGAGGCAAACCGGAGCAAAGTGCTGGTCGTGGATGACCATCCGATTAACCAGCGGCTTATGGTTAGCATGCTGGATAAGCTCGGGTACCGCGCTGATGTGGCCGAGGACGGGAACCAGGCTGTAGAGCTGGCCCGGAAATGTGCTTATGATTTTATCTTCATGGACCTGCAGATGCCGGTGATGGATGGACTTGAAGCAACCTCCCTGATTCGTCAGGAAAGCAGCGGTTCTCCCGACAAGACAGTGATCATTGCGATGACTGCGAATGTGATGGAGGGGATTCAAGACCGCTGTACCGCTGCCGGGATGGACGGATACATCAGCAAGCCGCTCAAGCTTAGCAGCATCAAACAAATGATCTCCAGATATTCAGGCAAGGATAACCCCGCAACCCAGCGGAACACCTCGCTTTTCAACGCATAATCCAGGAATTACCGCTGCTGTACAGTCTCATTTGTTGTTTCAACAGTGTGCTATTAGGGTTATTGGTAAAGAAAACATTTAATCAGGAGAGTTGTCTATGAATACACATAAAAGCGAAAAGTTTCATGCAAAAACCGAAACCGTAGGTACAGTATGCACTGTTTATCTGGTGGGTGAGCTTGATTTGTCTGTGGCCCCTGATTTCCGTTTGGTGATGGAGCCGCTAGTGGGAGATACGGGGCTTGACCTCGTGATTAATCTGAAGGATCTGAAGTATATTGACAGCACCGGGATCGGAATTCTGTTGTCAATCCTCAAAGCAAGACACGGAATGGATGTCAAATTTACCGTTGCTGAAGTTCCTCCGCAAATACAGAAGCTGTTTGACATGACCGGCATTTCCAAATTTTTTGCCTCCCAAGAGAATTCCCACTAGGAAAGGATCGAACTAAGAATGAGTGATGACATACAAAGAGTAGTTCTTCAGTTACCCGCCAGTGCAGAATATGTCGATATTGTCCGGCTTAATTTATATGGCATTGCCTCGAAAATGGGTTTCACTTATGAAGACATTGAAGATATGAAGGTAGCAGTCTCGGAAGCCTGTAATAACTCCGTGCTCTATGCCTATGGGCAGGCGGACGGTATGGTTGATGTAATCTTTGAGGTAGGATCAAGTGTCTTATCCATTACTGTCAAAGATGAGGGGGAGAGCTTTGACGGTATGGACGCGTCCGGAGAACGTCTGACGCTGCATGATAAGGAGCTGAATGATGTTCAGGTGGGCGGACTGGGATTCTACCTAATGCAGGCGCTGATGGATGACGTTAGCGTCGTTAGCGAAGCAGGGAAAGGGACAGTCGTTACCCTGACTAAACGGCTCAATTACAGCGAGGAGAAAGTATGAATGACAAAGTGACTCCCCCAGAGTCCATGAATGAAGCGGTAAGCCTGATCTGGGAATACCAGCAGACGAAAGACAATGAAATTGCAACAGTGCTCATCCGCAAATATGAACCCATGGTGAAGATGGCTGCCGGCAAAATTGCCCGTAACCGTCCGGATCTCTACGAGGATCTGTACCAGGTGGGGCAAATGGCGCTGATTCGGCTGCTGCAGCAATACGACATCAGCTTGGGGATTCCCTTCGAGCCGTATGCGATGAAGAGTATGATTGGACATATGAAAAACTTTTTGCGTGATAAATCCTGGTACATACAGGTTCCGCGGCGGATTAAGGAAAAAGGCGCGCTTGTTCAGCAGGCCATCGATGAACTGACCATCCGGTTAGAACGTTCTCCGGCGGTTGAAGAGATTGCCCATTATCTGGATCTTACTGTAGAAGAAACTGTAGAAGTACTGGCCGGCAGAGAATGTTATCATTATGTCTCCCTGGATTCACCGCTCTCTCAGGAAGAGAGCGGGGCCACACTGGGCGAATTGATCAGCTCCGATGCGAATGACTACGAGACGGTGGAGAAGCGCATGGATCTCCAGCAGGCGCTTGGACAGCTGAAGGAGCAGGAGCAGCAGGTGCTGCTGCTGGCCTTCCAGGACGGCCAATCCCAGCGGGCAATTGCCCAGAAGCTGGGTGTGTCGCAGATGAGTGTCTCCCGTATCCAAAAGCGGGCCACCGAGAAGCTGAAGCAGATCATGGCTAATTCATCCTATTAAATATCAATGCCATTATAGTTATCAGGGCAGGCTCTATCCCTTACGGGATGGAACCTGCCCTTTTTTAGGTAGATAAGAATTTTATGTTTTGGGGTCCCCGCAAAGTACCTGAGTCATCACCTACGCTAAAGCCCCACTTTGTGGGGCTAAAGAGCAACATCCCTCCTGCAGTCTATTCACGGTAGAGTAGGCTGCAGGAGGGATGCGCGGGAAATGTGTTTAGTTCGCATCGATATACTTTTTGATTTCTCCAAGATATTCCCCGATAACCGGTACATTGAGAAACAAACTGAGGATATAGCCAAGAATACCGAGAATGACAAAGGTACCGAGTGAGAGGCCCAGGCCTCTGGAGATCCCGGCCATCAGATTGGTGATGATCCGCTTCTTAGGGTCTGTATAGTTCTCCAGGATATCCTTGAACTCGGATTTCTCCAGTGAGTCGGCAATCTTGTCGAGCCTCGCATTCAAGCGTTTGACCTCATGCCGCAGCTCGAAGGGATGCTCATCTACGTCATAAGCTTTGGTTCTGTTGTCCGCTTCTCCCATAAGGCGTACCTGCTTTCTGTAGCCTGAACCAGGCTTTATTGGAATATAAGGCATGCATAAATAGAGAGCAGCCAGCTATAGACGATCTGGCCGCTCTCTTGAATGTCTGTTCAGCCAGAGACCCGGCCTTAATAAGAAGATTTGTAAGTATTCTTAACTTCCTCTTTGGCATCCTTCGCTTCGTCTGCGACTTCTTTGGAAGCATCCTTCGCCTTGTCGGCTACCTCGCCGGAGGCATCCTTGACGTTCTCCGAAATATCCTTGGAAGCATCCGTAACTGTTTCGCCAATCTTTTTACCTGTTTCGGCCAGAGTGGCTGCAATCTGCTGCTTGCTGTCACTAACTGTTGTGAAGATATCAGAGGCCTTGGCG
Source organism: Paenibacillus sp. FSL H3-0469 (assembly GCF_038051945.1). NCBI lineage: Bacteria > Bacillati > Bacillota > Bacilli > Caryophanales > Paenibacillaceae > Paenibacillus > Paenibacillus sp. FSL H3-0469. Next base: position 3,368,721 of record NZ_CP150302.1, on the reverse strand, counting down.
GAGACTGTGCCGGCCAGATCGGTAGCCTTTTCGCTAACTGTTGTGGCCAAGGATTTAGTTTTATCCGTTACCGTTCCTGCGACCTCTTTCGTCTTGTCCGTAGCTACAGTCAGCTTGTCGGACAGGTCACTGCGCATCTCACGCCCTGGCTTCGGTGCGAATAACAGGGCCGCTGCTGCTCCGAGCAGACCGCCGATGAAGATCCCTTTAAAGAACGTGCTGCCGCTTTCTACCGGAAATTCCTTCTCTGCTTTATTCATTATCAATCACTCCTTATCAGAATTGTCATTCAAATTCAGGTTAGCCTGAATGTTCTTACTTCGTATATAAACTTTGGGCTATCGGCTGAAACAGCGGAATAGCTTGGCAAAGATTGCCGGAGGATAAGGGAGCATCCCAGCTAAAAACGAGCTTTTATACACCTATTCCGAAGAATTTGCGGCTTTACAAGTTTGATTGATCACGAAGGGAAGGGGGTAAGAAATAGTAAATTATAGCGCCTATATACATCTCATATTGAGGAGCATTCATTCCCCTGCTTAGGATATTGATAAAATAACAACATCTATGGAGGTGCAGCATTATGATTAAAGTAGTCACAGCAGCCGAGCGTCATACTTCGAATAGAGAATGGATACACAGTGAATTCAGCTTCTCCTTTGCCGATTACGATGATCCCAGCAACGCCCACTTCGGTGCCCTGCTGGCGCATAACGACAATGAGTTGAAGCCGGAGCAAGGCATGCATGAGCACCCGCATCATGATCTGGAGATTATCACATATGTGGTATCCGGTGTGCTGAAGCATCAGGATGATCTGGGGAATCATGCAGATCTGCAGGCAGGAAGTGTACAGCTGATGAGCGCAGGAACAGGCATTAATCATTCAGAGACGAATCCCTCGGACCATGTGGATGTCCGGTTCCTGCAGATCTGGCTTTTGCCCGACCGGCCCGGTAAACCGCCGAAATGGGATGCCCGGTTCTTCCCTACGGAGCTCAAGCTTAATCACTTGTTGCCCGTTGCTACAGGAGATGGGACACAGGGTTCGCTGCAGCTGGACAATGACGTTAACATCTATCTGTCCGTGCTGCAGACGAACCGGGAGCTGAGTTATCCTCAGCAGGAAGAGCGGCGCACCCATCTGTATGTCATTTCCGGGAATCTGGAGATCTCATGCGCAGATGGTACATTCCAGCTCCAGCAGGGGGATGCGGCGCGTATCCGCAAGAGCTGCGAGCTTACGCTCAAAGGCATAAGCAGCTCAGGGGATGCAGAATTCATTCTGATTGATCTCCCGTAGCCGCACACAAAAGCCCTTCAGCTTCATTGCCCGTTAGTCGGGACGTTGAAGCTGAAGGGCTTTCTCATGATAGATTTCGGGGTCCCCGCAAAGTACCTGAGTAAACTTCGAAGCCGAAGCCTCACTTTGTGGGGTATTTTGTGTACCTAGCTGTTGTTATTTCTTGCGCAGGCGGCCAAGCTCTGAGACGAGCGCCTCCACCTGGGAGATACTGAGCCGGTCACTGCCCATTGCCACCTCGTAAATATCCTGAATATCCTCATACTGCTCCACCGAAAAGGCAGACGCCTGCATTGCAGCGCTACTTGCCATTTTCAGCTTGTTTTTGATGCCTTCAATCATATATTCAACGTTCTCCTGGCTTGGGTTCGACAAATCCATTGAGTATAACCGTCCTTCCTGTGTAATAGAATTTGAACTGGTATAGTTCAAATATCTTATCATGTTTGGGCAGGGGATGACCATTTTTTTGTCCAGATCCCGCAAACATGTTAAATTAAAGGTAAATATAACAGGCTGCTGAGTGAGGGGGAGTGAGGCATTGGCCATCAGAGAAGAAGAGAGCAGAAAACGGCGTAAAATGAATGCCGGAGAGCTGGCAGCTTTCTTCCGCGGGATCGCAGACATGTATTCCGCTGAGCAGCTGACCTTCCTCTGCATCGGAACAGACCGCTCCACCGGAGATGCATTGGGACCGCTGACGGGAAGCCGCCTGCTGGAGTACGGATTTCCGAATGTGACGGGTACGCTTCCGGCGCCCTGTGATGCGGATAATCTCGTTCAGCGGATAACAGAGATTCCGGAAGGGCAGATTATTATCGCTGTTGATGCCTGCCTGGGACCGCCGGCCGCACTCGGCTGTTATTTTGCGGCAGCGCAGCCGCTGCGTCCGGCAGAATCGGTAGGGGGACTCTTGCCTGCTGTAGGGAATTACAGTCTGGCAGCAATCGTTGATGTGAACAGTCCGCGCCCTTACCGGACGATACAGACTACCCCGCTCTACCGGGTAATGAGTATGGCAGATCAGATTGCCAAGGCAGCCGCCCAGGGATTCGGACTTACGGATTGAGAGCGTTTCAAATCACCTTGTTCTAGCTTATTAATATAGACCACTACATAGAAAGAGGGTAAGCAGCCATGGAAAATGTTCGATGCGAGGGAAGCAACATCTGCTACAGTGATCAAGGCAAAGGGGATGTAATCGTGCTGCTGCACGGATTCTGCGGGAGTGCTGAGTACTGGGAAAATGTAATTCCAGACCTGACCGCCCATTACCGGGTCATAGCCCCGGATCTGCGCGGGCACGGGGCTTCGGATGCTCCGCTTGGAGCCTATACCATTGAGCAGATGGCCGACGATGTGCTGTCGCTGCTGAATGCCCTGGAGATTCCTGAATGCTATCTGCTCGGACATTCTCTCGGAGGCTATATCACCCTGTCATTTGCCCAGCGCCATGCCTCCCGGTTGAAGGGCTTCGGGCTGATTCATTCCTCCGGCTATCCGGACAGTGAAGAAGCCAAGGAGAACCGGCTCAAGAGCGTCACCATGATCCAGAGCGAAGGCATCTTTGCTTTTGTGGATCAGCTGGTGCCTGGACTGTTTGCTCCTGAAGCGGCCCCACGGCTGCTGGAACGTGCCAAGGAGATTGGCTACAAGACTCCGCCGCAAGGAGCAGTTGGCGCGTCCTTGGCTATGCGTGAGCGCCCCGACCGCCGCGATGTGATCTCGGCAACGGCGCTGCCGGTGCTGCTGGTTGCCGGAGCAGAGGATTCGAAGGTGACGCCGGAGCGGACGTTCACCTCAGACAACCGGAACATCACCAAGGTGACGCTGCCGGGTGTTGGCCATATGGGCATGTTTGAAGCACCGGAGCAGCTGGCGAAGATTATTAAGGATTTCGTGCATGCTCCTGTGCAGCAATAAATTACATCAGGCAATAGGGACAGAAGGCAACACTCCCGCTCTCCGGCGGGGTGCTGCCTTCTTTTTGTTGTGCAAATTTATATATTTTATTGAAACTTACGGATCGCCGGAATGCACAGCACCAGGGCAACACAAGAGAGACCCAGGCCGGAAAAAATAATAATGGTCGGTACGCCTCCGATCCGGTCGGCCAGCCAGCCGACTAAGATATATCCGACCGGCAGCAGGGCGAAGGAACCGAACATATCCAGACTGGCTACCCGTCCGAAGGCTTCCTTCGGAACAAGCTCCTGCAGGCTGATCTCCCAGATCAGCCCGAAGATCATTAATCCGAAGCCTTCTACGGCAAATAAGGTGATGGCTGCTGCCGGGGTGCCTGCGAACGGGAGCAGCAGCAGGGCAGCCCCGCTGATCATGGCGCCGCCGTAAGCCAGGATGCCGCGGTGATTCCATTTTGGCCGCAGGCCGTACAGCAGGCCGGCCGTTATGGCCCCGACACCGGAGAATGTAACGGCCAGGCCGTAGAGATAAGGAGGCCAGCCGTGATGGACCTTGAACAGCCAGGGAAGAAGGATGCTGATTACGCCCGTATAACATATATTGACGAAGCAGAAGGCGAGAATTGTAATCCAGAGCCAGGGCTGGCTGCGAAGAACAAGTATTCCTTCGGCGAAATCCTGCCTCCAGTGCGGAGCTGGAGAGGTCCCGGCAGCAGGCTTAGCCGGGATTTCAGTCTCAGCGGCAGCAGACTGCAGCCGGGTCATCATCACTCTGCGCAGATAGATCAGGCAGATGAGGGAGATAAGATAGGTGAAGGCATCAATTCCGAAGCCGAAGCCTGCGGACAGGTGGGTAATCAGCAGTCCCCCTAACGCGGGACCGATCAGCCGCACGGACTGGGTCGTGATCTGAGTTAAAGAATTCGCTGCTACGCGGATATCCGGAGTGAATACGGTAGCGCGGACGGCAGCGTAGGCGGGCTGGAATAAGCCGTCCAGCAGGCCGTAGCAGGCAACAAGTCCATAGAGCAACGGAATGCTCAGTACTCCGGTCAAGGACAGCACAGCCGTCGTAATCATAACGATGAACCGGGCAATATCGGCCAGCATCATAATCCGTACCCGGTCGTAGCGGTCAACAATATGTCCGGATACCGGCAGCATGATTACATTAGGCAGCATATAGGCGGCCATGACCATCCCCATAATGGTGGTGGAGCCGGTCAGGGAATAGACTAGGACAGGCAGGATAACCATGGTTACCGAGCTGCCCAAAAAAGAAACTAAATGTCCCAGCCACAGGTAAGGAAAGGCGCGGGATTGCCGGAAAGGGGCGGCGAAGCCCTCAAGCGGATGATGCTTCGGTTGTCCGGAAGGGCCAGCGGTGCTCATCTATTGCTGTACCTCCTCTTCCGGCTGCGCAGCAGCATCGGCAGACTGCAGACGGCCCAGCATCACTTCCACACCGTATTCGTCACCTTCCGTTACCTTGGACTCCCAGGCAGTAATCAGCTCCAGCAGCTCCTGGTGGAATTCGGCAAGCTCCTGAGGAGAGAGAGTAAGCCTGGTAGTGAAATGCCGGGTCTGGTCTTCTTTGCGGAAGTGAAGGCTGCGAAGCGCCTCCGAGTGGAACATCGTACCTTTGGAACGGTAAAATTTCTGGATGATGCCTCCTGCGGCTTCTGTACGGACAAGCTCCAGCAGACCGCCTTCATAGAGCTTGACGATATGGTAGTGAATATTACCTGGAGTCTTGTTCAGCTTCTCCGCAACCTGCTTGGAGGTAAGCGGCTCTGCCGACAGCGTGTGCATAATCTTAATCCGTAAGGCGCTCTCCAGCAGCTTATCCTGTTCCGGCGTAACGTTCAAAAGCTGGTTACTTGTCTGCAGATCCTGTTGATCTGAAACGGCCGCTGTGGTCGAGTCTTGCGTTTTGCCAGTTGGCTTGGTCATCAATAAGCCTCCTCTGTAGGGTCCGTATTAACATGTATACCATCTGTATCCAAATTTCGATCTGTTAAATAGTTCGATCTGTAATGCAGATTGGGTAACTGAATTATAGTTTATCATTATAGTGGGGTCAAGACTTAACTCCGCAGAGTGGCGCCGGAGAGACGAATGGTTTAAGATGAGTCCAACAGCAAGCAGAGGATACAGAAGAGAAGCAGTTGCGTAACGAAAGGAGCTCAGTATGTTCCGGAGAGATTATATTGTGCGGATGATCGAGGATATGACAGCTATGGTCGCCAAGGTGCTGACCTTGAAGCAGGATAAAAAAACAACGGAGGCCCTGTGGGAAGTAGATGAGCTGCTGATGCGGCATTTTCGCCTGAATTCGCGTCTGCTCAATTCGTTGTCCGTAGAGGATATTACTGATATGTTTCGTCTTGGAGGGGTGCTTGAGGCCGATAGGCTGCAAGGGGTAGCCCGGCTGCTGAAGGAGGAAGGCGGGATTTACGCGGCCAAAGGAGACCGGGATGCAGCCCTGTTCAGGGCGATGCGTTCCCTGCATTTATTCATCTATGCCGATCTTCATGGCGCGGACCGTGAGCTGCTGAATATGACGGAAGAGATCCATGAGCTGCTTGAGGAAGTGGAGCCGTACCGCCTTCCCGCCAAGACCGAACGTCTCCTGATGGCTTACCACGAATCTCTGGGACATTACGCCAAGGCGGAGAATAGTCTCTACCGGCTCTGGGAGCAGGGGGAGAATGTAGCGGAGGAAGGCAGGGAGCTGTATGAACGGCTGCTGATGTTAAGTCCGGAGCAGTTAGCCCAGGGCAGTCTTCCACTAGAGGAAGTACAGCAGGGCATGGAACAATGGAGCAAGCTGACAGTTAATGCTATAATGTAACGATATTCAGGAGACTACGTGCTCTATTTTATATATCCGAAAGTGAGATGTACCCATTTGGAAGCTTTGAAGGAATTGATCGAGCAAGTGATAACCGGCCGCACTCTGATTACGGCTACACTAAGCCAACTGCGCAGTAAGGGCGATGCCGCCTACAATAAAGTACAGGTTAAGCCTGTTGAGCTAAAAGGGAAGCTGCATTATCAGTTTGCCTATTATATCGGCCCTAAGGTAGAACACCGCAACATTCCCGCAGAGGATGCTGCTGAAGAGATGCTCTCCTTGCTGAGGGACACCTTCCGCCAAGGCCTGCTGTGTACGGCAGGTGCCGACTATCAGGTGCTGATCAGCAAGAAATACAAGGTATCTATTCTGACCAAATCAGCCAGCAAGCAGGAAGCGCCAGATCTGGCCCATAACCGCCGGAAGCAGTATGTGCTGGATGAGGGGGAGCCGGTGCCGTTCCTGGTCGAGCTTGGTATTATGAACAGCGAAGGCAAGGTGCTGGCCAAGAAATATGATAAGTTCCGCCAGATCAACCGGTTCCTGGAGATGGTTCAGGATGTGCTGGGCGATCTGCCGGCAGGCCGTCCGCTGACGATTGTGGATTTTGGCTGCGGGAAGTCTTATTTGACCTTCGCCCTGTACCATTATCTTGCTGTCCGCGAGCAGCGGGAGCTGAATATTGTCGGCCTTGACCTTAAGGCGGATGTCATTGCGCACTGTGGTGCGCTGGCTGCCAAGCTGGGCTATGACCGGCTGAAGTTCCTGGTGGGGGATATCGCCGACTATAATGAGCTGGATCAGGTGGACATGGTGGTCACGCTGCATGCTTGTGATACCGCCACCGATGCTGCACTGGAGAAGGCGGTGCGCTGGGGCGCATCGGTGATTCTCTCGGTGCCCTGCTGCCAGCATGAGCTGTTCGCGCAGGTGGAGAGCGAGGTGCTGAATCCGCTGCTGTCCCACGGTATCCTGAAGGAGCGGTTCTCAGCGCTGGCCACCGATGCGATCCGGGCGAAGCTGCTGGACCTGATGGGCTACCGCAGCCAGCTGCTGGAATTCATCGACATGGAACATACCCCGAAGAACATCCTGATCCGCGCCGTCCGCAGCGACAGCGGCGACCAGGCCGCCAAATGGCGCGAATACACCGCATTCCGCGATTTCCTCGGCGCCAAGCCTTACCTGGAGCGCGTCTGCTCCGACCTGCTGCCTGCCGGCAGTCCGGAAGCTTAATTTACGTGATGAATAGTTTAGGGTATGACAGAAAGGCCGCTTCCTGATGGGGGCGGCTGTTTTTTTGCGGTTTGAGGCTGTATGGACTGGTTGATCAAGGGGATAGAGCCTATGCAAGTGGAAAACCGAATGCAAATTGGAGCCTATAGGAGCTTTGATAGACAATAGTGTTCCTGAATTGGCGGAGTGCCAATTTGGGTGGAATGAGGAGCAGAAGTGCTCTTCATTTTAGCGTGAGAGCTGCGTTTGGTGGAATGAGGAGCAGGAGTGCTCTTCATTTTAGCGTGAGAGCTACTTTTGGTGGAATCAGGTGCAGAAGTGCTCTTCATTTGAGCGTGTGAGCTGCGTTTGGTGGAATCAGGTGTATAAGTGCTCTTCATTTGAGCGTGTGAGCTACTTTTGGTGGAATCAGGTGTATAAGTGCTCTTCATTTGAGCGTGTGAGCTACTTTTGGTGGAATCAGGTGTATAAGTGCTCTTCATTTGAGCGTATGAGCTGCGTTTGGTGGAATCAGGTGCAGAAGTGCTCTTCATTTGAGCGTGAGAGCTACTTTTGGTGGAATCAGGTGCAGAAGTGCTCTTCATTCGCGCGTTCGAGTTAACTTAGGGGGACCAGTTGCCTCTTCTGTTTTCCAGTAAATATGGGCAGACTGTTAAGCATCATGAGTAATAGGAGATTTAGGATGCAGGTGAACAAGTATGGACGGCCAAGTGACTGGTTGGTTACTTTGGTTTGCGGGTTGGCGTTAATAGCAGCGGGGGTTGCGGCCTGTGTGCTGAGAGGGTTCTTTTTCACCGGGGAGATGTATTTGTTCCTGACGGTGTGGTTTGGCTTGTGCGGGGTCTTGCTGGGATCGGTACTAATCTATATGGCGGTTGGTAGAGGGGCTGGGCTGAGGCTGCACAAGGTAGATCCGAAGTTGTCTGGTGGTTACTTGAATAGGACGCAAATTGAGGAACAGTCTGAACGCAGAGAGAATACCCGGGAGTTGGCTGACAATATAGGTGGCGGGAGGGGGCGGCTGGCTGTATGGGGGTTACTCAGCGGTTGTCTGCTACTCTGTCTATTGTATGCTATCCATGCACTGGGCAGTCCCGTGTCCGCGCAAGGAACACTGAATGAAATGCTGCGCTCAGGCTTCTATACTAGCTTTGTGATATTCGCTTTGTTGGCGGCACGAACCCGCCGGGGAGGGGCCCTTCTTGCAGCAGTGTGGCATCTGCTTGGAATCACTATTAGTTTGTCGGCCCTCTTAGCGGTCTGCGGAGGTCTGCCGGTTCCTTATGCGGTGGCGTATACCGAATCGCCTGGGGTCAGTGCCACTGGTGCGAGACTGGCCGGGCTGCTTCAGTATCCGAATGCCTTTGGTGCGGTGATGGCCGTATATCTGCTGGAACGGCTGTTTGCTGCCGCTTATAGCTTCAGGCGTGAAGATTCTCAGGGAGGTGCAGGCATCAGTGCGGTGCGTGCAAGTGTCGGTGGAGCGGGTGAGGTAGGGGTAGAAACTGCGGGTGCGGGCAATAATTCGGTACGTGCGAGTGTCAGCGGAGAGGGTGAGGTAGGTACAGAAGGTGTGAACGCGGGCAATAATTGGGTATGCGCGGGTGTCGGCGGAGTAGATGAGTCAGTTGCAGAAACTGCGGGTGCGGGCAATAATGTGGTACGTTCAGGTGTCAGCGGAGTAGGTGAGTCAGGTGAGTCAGGTGCAGGAGATGCAGGCAGCAGTGCGAAGCTGACCAGAACCTGGTCCGCTTCGCACTGGCTGAGAGCGGCGCGCCTGCTGCCGCTCTTCCCGTACGCCGCCGCGCTGCTGCTCAGCGAGTCGCGCGGCGCATGGCTGGCTGCGGCTGCCGCCAGTGCCGCAGCCCTTCTCCTGAAGCGGCAACTGTTCGTGCCGCTTCTAATCACCGGCGCCGCCCCCGTTGCCGCGGCGGCGCTGCTCTACCGCCAGCTGGCCCGCTCCGGGCTGGCGGCAGAGCCCCTGCCCGGCCTGCTGCTGCTGGCCGGGCTCTGGGCCGGCGCGTGGCTGGCCGGCCTATGGCTGCACCGCCGCAGCTGCCATGCGGCGGGCAGGGTCCGCGCCGCCGTGCTGGCACTGGCGGCGGCGGGCTGGACGGCGGCGGCCAGCGCCGTCCTGCTGCTGGTACGCGCGCGGATCACCGGGCCGTCACCGACGGCCGCCGCGCGCGGGCTGTTCTACCGCGACGCCTGGAAGCTCGCGGCAGAAGCGCCCTGGCTGGGGCGCGGGGGCGAGACTTGGCGGCATGCGTACCTTGCCGCCCAGTCCCGCCCCTACGTAGGCAGCCAGGTGCACAGCGGTTACCTCGACATCCTCCTGAACCTCGGGATGGCGGGTCTGGCTGCGCTCCTCCTGCTGCTCCTGGCCGCAGGAGGGCTGGTATTCAAGGCGTCACCAAGGCTGCTTCCGCCCTTGCTTGTGATCGTGCTGCATAGCGCAGCCGATTTCGACTGGAGCTATGGACTGGTCTGGCTGCTGCTGCTCCTGCTGCCCGCCTGGGCAGTTGCCGAAGCTAATAGCCTGACTATTAGGACGGTTAACTCTCCAGCTCAGCATGACTCCCGTTGGCAGCGCAGCAAGCTGACTGGCCAGCGAAGGAAGCGGCCGCGCCGGTTATGGGTTTATGCAGGCATAACCGTTCTCTGCGGGCTGACCGTCCTATACAGCGGCCTTTCCTTCCAGGTCATGAAAGGGGCTGCTCTATTCAAGCAGGCGGTCAGAGAGAATGATCCTGCGGTACGAATTACACTGCTGCAGCAATCACTGAGATGGAATCCGAGAGAGCCGCAGACTGCGGTTGCTTTATCACGGCTGCTCCCACAAAACCAAGGGGTTGATCTGTTATTGCGCAGCCTGTCATTCTCTCCAGGGAATGTTGCTCTGCATGGGGAGCTTGCGGCAAATTATCTGCGGGGCAGTGATCCTGGTGAAGCGTTGTACTGGGTCCGCCGAAGTCAACAGACGGATCACTTTAATGCTTCGGGGCGGCTTGCTGCTCTAAGAGGAATGCTTGAGATGGGGGAACGCAGCTTGGCAGAGGGAGACAGACGTATAGCGGAGGACAGCGCGACGGCGGGACTAGAGCTGCTGCGGCAGTACAGCCTGCTGACCACCATGGAGCAGGACAGAGGACCGCAGCACAATGACCGCAACTTCACCCTACTTCCGCAGAGCGAAGGGATCTATCTTGCGTTAACACATTTACAGTCCCAGGCGGCCCTTAGCTCCAATAATAAATAAGACGTACCTCAGTATGGAACTCGAAGTTTGATCGCGAATGGGGTAAACACATTAGCACAATGACCGCAGCTTCAACCAAGTAGCTCATCAGCTTTAAAATAGTGGAGCAGAAGCAATTCCCCTTCAAATTGCAACTTTTCCAAGCGGGGGTTGTTTTTAGGGGCGTTTGGCTTCGCGTAAAGGACAGAGATGCTCTTATCCGGGAAGAAATTCGCCTATTGGGCGAGTAACGGACTCCACAGGCCTTATCCTTTGCACTTCAGCTCCGAAACGTCTCCTAGAGAGAGTCTAAGGTCGCCTGATTCCGTTACGCTGCAAAAGGTGGCGTTCTCGTGGGAATAAGGTCTTTTCAGTCCGTTAGATTTTTTGAGATGATAAGGTTTCATTACACGAACCCCTGAGTATCAAAAGCGTATCCGCCCTTTTCAATCTGACACTGTACTAGTAGCCCATCAGCTTTAAAACTGTAAGGAAGACCTCAGGAGTGTTAACGTGTGAACATGAACATCCATGAACATCAAGCTGATATTAAGCTGATGCTGCACCCGTTGCAGACTTCTACTCTTGCATTCAAGTAGGTGATTGTATTTCCTGCAATAGAAAATGGATTACTGACCGTAGAATGAGATTCTATTGTATTTCATACAGTAGAATGTTGTGTTTTGGGTGAAAACTGGCCTTTGTTCAACATTCCATTGTACGGAATACAATAGATTCTATTTCGGAGCCTATTTTACAGCATTCCATTGTACAAAATGCAGTTACTATCGTTCGAGCGCCTGCAGCATCCGAATGACTGCTGTACTAGGACTTCCCACCACCGCCCATCCCCCGAGCCGCAGTTCCTACCCATCCCCCGGCTTATCTCAGGCTTTAACACGCCGCGAGATCAGCCATGAGTACACAATTGGAACAATAGTCATGATTACCAGAGCGGTGATGATCATGCTGATCGACAGCGTAACGGGCATGAAGGTGGCAAGCGCAATCAGCAGACCGCCAGTCACCCACATTCTTCCGGAGAAACGGTGGGTTCTCCGCCATACGGCAGGGTCATGCAGCGTCCAGGGCGTGCGGATTCCTGTGAAATAATTATCCCTGATCTGCGGCAGGAAATTTCCGATTACAGCCAGCAGCAGCCCTACGCTCACAGTAGCCCATTTTCCGGCGGCAAATTGCTCATCGAGCCCGAAGCTGACCGACAGGACTAGAGCGGCATCACAGATGACGGCAACGGTGAGACGGATCATTTTGTAAGGGCCGGGGAACTTATTATAATTCTCTCCCTTGGGGTCAACATTGCGTATGAACTGCATCGCGAGCGGAAAAATCAAGCCCAAAAAAGAGAACAAGATAATAACCGAACCCTTGCTCCAGTAAGTATTGACCTTGCCCGTTATACTGAATTGGGCGGGCAGCTGATCCGGCAGCCTGCCGTAATTCACCAGCGCGTAGCCCAGTGAGAGGAGCCCGAGAATGACAATCAGCGTATCCTGCCACTTCCATGTGAAATTCTTCATCAATGTTCATCCTCCGTATGTTTAATAGCGGGCGGTTCACTTTTCCCTTTGGTCCCGGAGCCCTTCGAGCCAGAATCTGTCTGAGTTTCCGGTTGGCCGTCCGTGCTGCCCTTGCCCGTACCCGTTAATTCCAGGAACCAGCCAAGTACCTCTTCAAGTACCGTGGAGTCCAGCGAATAGACGATGAATTGCCCGTTACGTTCGTCCTGCACCAGTCCTGCGTGCTTCAGCGCATTGAGGTGGTGAGAGATGCTGGGCTTCGTCATATTGAAAAAATCGGCGATTTCCCCGGCCGTCCGGTCCTTTTCACGCAGCAGCCGGAGAATTTGTCTCCGGGTCGGGTCGGCGAGCGCTTTGAACGATTCATTCAACTCCATGTCCTCCTTTCGATATTTAAATAATTATCTAAATGTATAATATGACTCGATTCCAATCTTTGTCAACACGGAAAACTCACACATATGTTTCAGCGAAGGCGCTTTTCTTCCAAATAGAAGAATTTATATGCTTCACGCTATAAATTATCCTTCTATTTCCCGCCAAACCGCTACCGTCCTGCAAAGAACAGCAGAGCCGTTTACGCTTGTATTCCTTAAGTAGAAGTCGTAAGCCTGCATATGCTAGAATAGGCTAGGAGAAGCTGGATACATAGAGCGGTTAAGCAGATGGGTTCTGCCAGCAGAATACCAGGCTATTACGCCATACGGGAGGAGACCTGCAGTGCATTTTATATCTGATGTCATTTCACAATTGTTTGAATGGATTCAGTCTCTGGGCTACTTCGGGATTATGATCGGGCTCATGATTGAAGTCATTCCAAGTGAGATTGTCCTGGCTTTTGGCGGCTATTTGGTCTCACAAGGCGATATTAACTTTTTTGGTGCGGTGCTGTTCGGTACCGTTGGGGGAGTAATCGCCCAGATCTTTGTTTATTGGATTGGCCGTTATGGCGGCAGGCCTGTGCTGGAGAAGTACGGCAAGTACATTTTCATCTCCAAAAAGCATATTGACCACTCCGAAGAATGGTTTCAAAAGTATGGGACCGGTGTGATTTTCACAGCCCGTTTTATCCCGGTTGTCCGCCATGCCATATCCGTTCCGGCCGGTATTTCCCGCATGCCGCTGGGCAAATTCACTATGCTGACAACCCTTGCAGTTATCCCGTGGAGCGCGTTGTTTGTCTATCTGGGGTACACGCTTGGAGACAAGTGGGAGACCATTGATGAGGTCGCAGCCAAGTATACTCATGAGATTCTTCTTGGCGCTATTGCGGTAATTATTCTGTATTTCCTGTTCAAGTGGTACAAATCCAAAAAGAAGGGTAGTGCAGTATGAAGCAGAATGTAGCATCCAAATTTGGCCAAGGCCTGACTCCGCGCCAGTTCGTGGAAGCCATGACGAAGAACCAGCAGGCTTTTGAATCCTGGTATGAGAAGTTCGCCTGGGAAGACGAGAGTGACCGGGAATATTTCGAGAGCCTGAATCACCGTGATGATCTGCGTGTGCTGATTCTGGCTGCGGACTGGTGCGGAGATGTGGTCCGCAATGTTCCGGTCGTCTTCCGGATTCTGGAGACTGCGGGCATTAAGACGGAAGTGCTGATTCTCGAAGAGAACCAGGAGCTGATGGACAATTTCCTGACCATGGGCGGACGCTCCGTTCCCATCGTGATTTTTGCGGATACCGGAGGTTATGTACTGGGGCAGTGGGGACCGCGTCCGGAGCATGTCCAGACCCTGATGAGAGAATTCAAACGGGAGAACCCGGACCGCGAAGCAGCGGACTATGACAGCAAAATTACCGAAGTGCGCAAAGCAATGGGGCAAGCCTACGGAGAAGGAACGGAATCACACGCAGTTATCGCCAAAGAGCTGCGCAGTCTGATCTCCGGATTCTAATGCCGATGCTTGATATTCGTTCTTATAATCTGGGGGCACTCCAGACCAATGCCTATCTTCTGACGGGGGCAGACCCTAAGCGCGGTGTCATCATCGATCCTGGTGCTAATCCAGCTGCCCTTCTGCGCGCGTCTGAGGGAATGGAGATTGAGGCGATTCTGCTGACACATGCCCATTTCGACCATATTGCCGGGCTGGACGAGGTCCGCAAGGCCAAGAAGTGCCCGGTCTATATCCATCCGCTGGAGAGTGAGTGGCTGGGCAGCCCGAAGCTGAACGGCTCCTTGATGTGGCCTGATACCACGCCTCCCATCAGCACAGATCCGGCAGAATACGATCTGGCGGAAGGCCAGATTCTGAAGCTGCTCGGCCTTTCTTTCCGTGTACTGCATACGCCGGGACATTCGCCGGGCAGCGTCAGCTTTTTATGCGGGAATGATCTGTTCGCCGGTGATGTCTTGTTCAAAATGGGAGTGGGACGTACCGATCTTCCGGGCGGCAGAGAACGGGATCTGATTGATTCGATCCGCGGCAAGCTCTACCGGCTGGATGAGGAAGTGAGAGTGTTCCCCGGACATGGTCCGCGAACCTCAATCGGCTATGAGAAGCTTCACAACCCGTATGTTCCGATGTAGGAACGACATCTTCTGGCCTGATTTGACACAAACCGGGAAATTAGAGGTGGACAAGCAGGGGCCAGGTTGTTACAATATGGTTAATTAAATGTAACATTTACCTCGCGAAGCACGCAGACTGTGGAATAATCCCGGTTTGCGTTCTTTTTTTTGCCTATAGATTTGCCTATAGATATGAATTTTTTTAGGGGGAAGCAGAATGAAGAATAATATGCATTGCCAGCTGGATTACGGGGAATTGGAAGCGAATGATTCATTGATAGCAGAGCGGAATGAAGGGAATGATCTGACCGGGAAGAGTGATACTAAGTATACGCTGTTCTGGAGCTTTCCCGGAGGCAAGGGGGCTGTACAGCCATGGAGACGCAGACTGTGGGAGCTGCAGAATAATTCGGACTCTGAATGAACGATAGCTATTACATAGACGTATTACAGGTGTGACAGAAGAGATAAGGGGAGGGGCTATGGGCGACAGGACGCTGGAGAACATCAGCCAGGCACAGCAGGGTGACGCTGCTGCACTGGCCGTGCTGCTGCGGGAGCATTATCCCTTCCTGTACAAGTATCTGATCAAAGCGACACTTGACCCTTTGCTTGCGGAAGAGATTGCTCAGGACACGATGGTCAGATGTATGGAGAAGATCGGGACTTATAACGGGACCTCGGCATTCTCTTCATGGCTGATTACCATTGGCAGCCGGCTCTACATCGACCGTAAGCGGCGCTGGAGCCGTGAG
The DNA here is from genome assembly GCF_038051945.1 of Paenibacillus sp. FSL H3-0469. Classification (NCBI taxonomy): domain Bacteria; kingdom Bacillati; phylum Bacillota; class Bacilli; order Caryophanales; family Paenibacillaceae; genus Paenibacillus; species Paenibacillus sp. FSL H3-0469. The sequence continues at coordinate 3,353,354 of NZ_CP150302.1, read as the reverse complement.
GCGCAGTGGCGGGAAGGGCAGATGCAGGAGCAGGGGAACCGCAGTTTACGCTGGAGCTTTGAGAGCCGGAATATGGAGTGGAGTGAAGTGCTTGACGCCTTGTCGCGTCTATCCTCTGCGCACAGAATGGCTGTACTGCTGAAGCATTATTACGGGTACAGCTATGATGAGATCGGGGAGATGCTGGAGATTCCTTCCGGAACGGTCAAATCACGGGTAGCTGCCGGACTGGGTCAACTGCGAAAGGAGCTGAATGAGGATGAGGTTTAAGAGTGACGAGGAGCTGCTGGGTAAGCTGTCCGCGGAGCTGGATCATCTGGATATGCTGTATGCCGATGTTACTCCGCCCTCCTTGCCGGAGCTGGAGCAGCTTATTGCCGGGGAAGCTGTCCGCCGGAGGAAGCGGCGCCGTAAGGAGCTGCTGATCTTCCTATTGGTGGCTCTTGTACTGGTTACCATAGTGATTTCTATTCTAAGCACGGCGCCGGTGCTGTATTGGAGTCTGCAGGCAGTGTTCATTCTGAGCGCACTTGGCAGCCTGGGAGCAGCGCGGATCAGACACGGGCGGGAGGAATTATAATTGTGAAGGAGCTGCAGGAGATACCTATTTGGCTCTGGATGATTATTGCGGCCTTACTGCTGCTGCAGGGAACCTGGCTGTTCCATGATGCCAGAGACAGAGGTCAGGGGATGAAGGCCTGGTTGTGGGGAATCTGGGGACTTACCGGGGCGCCCTCACCGGCAGTATGTTACCTGCTGTTTGTAGTTCTTCCAGATAAGCGCAAACGGAAGGCCGGAAGGAGCCGCTGAGACAATAGCTGATTGCCCGGGAGATAAGGAGGATACGGCTATGAATGATTTGAATTGGGGATTGATTGGGCCGCTGCTTGCATTGCAGGTAATACTGGCAATCATCGGTCTGATTTCTCTGAGCAAGACAGAGCAGGTACGCGGACCGAAATGGATGTGGGTTCTATTCTTGATTTTTGGCAACCTGCTGGGCAGTGTGGCTTATTTCACACTGGGAAGGAAAGAGTTCTGATGCCGCTGCTAGAGGTTAAGGATCTTCACAAGAGCTTTAAGGGACATCCCTCAGTGAATGGCATCAGCTTTGGAATTGAAGCAGGACGCTGTGTCGCCCTGCTCGGACCCAATGGAGCCGGGAAGACTACAACGCTGCGCATGCTTGCCGGCCTTCTGCCGCAGACTGCGGGAACGATCACTTTTGACGGGTCTCCGGGGACGGATTACCGCCGGCAACTGGGCTATCTGCCGCAAGCCCCGGCTTTTTACAATTGGATGAGCGGGCACGAATATATCTTATTTGCCGCCAAGATGAGCGGATTGAATGCACGGGAGGCTGCAGCGGCATCGGGCGTTGTGCTGGAGCGTGTGGGACTAGGCTCTGCGGCACGGCGGCGGATTGGCGGATATTCCGGGGGGATGAAGCAGCGCTTGGGGCTGGCCCAGGCCCTGGTACACCGCCCGCGCCTGCTTCTGCTGGATGAGCCGGTCTCCGCGCTTGATCCTATCGGACGCCGGGAAGTCATGGAACTGCTTAGGGACATCCGGGAGCAGACAACCGTTATTTTCTCCACGCATGTGCTGCATGATGCGGAAGAGATATGCGATGATGTCGTATTGATGAACCAGGGGACCATAGCCGTTCAAGGAACCTTGTCCAGTCTCCGCGCAGAATACAGTCTGCCGGTAATCCGGCTCACTACAGGGAAGGAAGCTTCGGCTATCCGGTGGCTGGAGGAGCTTAGACACAGGGATTTTATTGAAGAAGCGCTTATTTCGGAGGGCAAGGCCGTGTTCAACGTCACGGATGTAGGGCTTGCCCGCCGGACGCTATTACAGGAAGCCGTAGAGCTGGATATTCCGCTGCTGCAATTTGAAGCAGGCTCATCGACACTGGAGGACCTGTTCATGAAGGTGGTGGGAACATGAGGAAGCTTTGGGCTCTATATTTGAAGGAGATGCTGGAGAATGTGCGCAGCTATAAGCTGATATGGGTTCCCGTGGTGTTTATTGTTCTGGGAATTATGCAGCCGCTGGTGAGCTTTTATATGGCGGATATCCTGGCGTTCTCTTCCAATGTCCCGGCTGGGTTGATGGAGAATATGGAGAGACCGGCCGCGTCCTCTGTAATGGTTCAGGCCTTGGGCCAGTATGGAACAATTGGTATGCTGATTCTGGTGCTGGGAACGATGAACAGCCTGGCAGGAGAGCGCAGCAGCGGCACCTCCGAACTGTTAATGGCGAAGCCGGTCTCCCCTATATCCGTTGTTGCGGCCAAATGGACCGCGAACTTCACGGTACTGGTTATTGCCATTGGGCTGGGGGCAGCGGGAGCGGCTTATTATACAATACAGCTTATGGGAGCTTTATCCTGGCGGGATGTGATCGCAGCGTCCGGACTGTATGCATTGTGGCTGCTCTGTGCGGTGTCGCTTACCCTGCTCTTCAGTGCCTGGCTGCGCGGGCCTGCAGCTGCCGGCCTGTCTCTCCTGCTGGCAGCAGTCATGAGTCTCGTCCATGGCCTGTTGCCAGTTAAGCTGAGCTGGATGCCTGCTGCTCTGCCCGGAATGTCTGCCGGTGTGCTTGCAGATGGAGGCACCGGAGTGGGCTTGGCACCGATTGTCTCCGCCGTGCTCCTGATTGTGATTTGTATTGCCGGTGCCGCACTGCTGGCTGGAAGGAATAAATTGCCAGTTTAGCAAGCTTTACAATAAGAAAGCCATCTTTCATGAATTTTCAGAGTGTTTTCTGCGGAAATTCATCGTACAATCATCCTGCTGCTGGACAGCTCTATCTTTTTTTAGTAGACTGTTGAAACAAGCAGAACCATGATAGATTTTGGTCAGGAGGTAGGATGATGCTGCGTTTAGGAGAGAAAATTGTCATTGTCGCAGACGCTTTTGAGCAAAGTCTTCCTATCGGAGACTATGGCTACCTGATTGCTTACGACCGCAATCCTGATAATGCGTTTGATTATGTCATTCGTGTTCCCGAAGCTAACCGGAATTTCTATGTTACGGCAGAGGATATTGAGGCCGAGGAGCAATTGCTGGTAGCAGAAGCCGAGAGAGCCACGCACGAAGCGCTGATAGATTATGCATTGTCAACGTACAACGAGAAGCTGTTCCATCACCTGATGAACGGGGAAGAAGTTGAAGCGGAAGAGATAGAGACAACATCCCCAGAAAGTTTGTCCCAGGCGGATTTCATCAAACAGGTGAATCTTCGCGCTTGGATTTAAGTAAGAGCCGGCGAAATGCCGGCTTTTTTTTGTCTAGTGATAAGCTAAGCATGCCGCCTGCAGTCCACACCTTTACAAACAAAATGACTATTAATTCAAACGATTATTACTATTTTGGTCTAGGGAACGGATGATAAGATCAGCAAAGAGCAGGGCAATAGATCTATAAACCGGGGGTGATAACAATCGGCTGCTTGCGGGAGACAGCCATGACGCCTCCCCTCCTGTATACGCTTCCACTTATAATCAGAACCGGTCCATAGTGCGTCCCTGCAAAGGATTTTCTTTGCGGTAGACTCTGGGCAATGTGCCGGTGACCTTTTTAAAGGCTTTGGTAAAGTAATTATAATCGGGAATGCCGACTTGCTCCGCAATTTCGTAGATCGGACTGTCGGTGTCACCCAGCAGCCGTTTGGCCATTTGAATGCGCAGGTTGCGGATATATTCCGCAATGCCCATGCCAAAGTTCTGCTCCGAGAGCTTGTAGAGATGGGATTTGCTGATGCTGAACTCCCTGCACAGAACAGGAACGGACAGATGCTCCTTAATATGATCTGTAATATAACTGTCAATCTTTTGTGCGAGCGAATCCTCCTTCAGAATCAGCATCCGGGACAGATACAGGTAGCTGGCGCTCATCTCCATGGTTTTGGCATAAGCATCAATGATTTCCTTGGAGATCTGTTTTTTTTGCTGAAAGGCATGGTGCAGTTTATCCATATCCACCTGATAGACGCCTATATTCTCATAGACCCTCTGCCATAGCTCATCGCGTTCTCCGGTCTGCAGCAGTTGGCCGAACATAATATACCCGATGACCTGATTATCCGTTTGAATAGGAACCACCGTTTCTGTAAGTCCGGCATGACATTGATAGGTATATAGCTGCTTCTCCTTTTTCACTTGGGTACAGGCCTGCTGGTCGCAGAGGATGCACTGGGCCTCCGCGCGCGGATCACTCCGGATGATATGGCAATAGGTCGAATGGCGGGTGGGATAAGCAGCCAGCTCATGAAAGGAATTGTCGAAAATCACTGTGCGGATACCGGTCAATGTATAAAAATTGCGCAGCAGTTCCTTGACGTCCGATAAGTTGAACAACAAGCCCATTATGCTGCCTCCTCTTCTTCCGGATGGATCACTCGTTGCTGGCAACATTGTACTGTATCTTATGTGTGACATACAAACAAAAAAAAGAGACGAGGTGCTTTTAGAATGCCGCTTATCGATCTGCCGCTGGAGCAATTATTGACTTACGAGGGACGGACCCCCCGTCCGGCCAACTTCGAGGCTTATTGGGAACAAGCATTGCAAGAGATGAGAACGACGGATGCCCAAGTTGAATTGGTGAGAAGCGAGTTTCAGGTTCCGTACGCTGAATGCTTTCATTTATATTTTACAGGGACAGGTGGAGCGCGTATCCACGCGAAGCTGATCAAGCCGAAGCGTGCTGCCGGCCCGCATCCGGCGGTGGTGCAGTTCCACGGGTACGCCCACCACTCGGATGACTGGGCCGACAAGCTGATCTATGCTTCCTTGGGCTTTACTATAGCTGCAATGGATTGCAGAGGTCAGGGAGGATTGTCCGAAGATGTCGGAGGGGTCAAAGGAACCACACATAAAGGGCACCTGATTCGCGGACTGGATGATTCAGCCGAACAGTTGCTGTTCCGGCAGATCTTTCTTGATGCGGCGCAGCTGGCCGCGATTGTAATGGACATGCCGGAAGTGGATGCTGCCCGTGTCGCGGCAATCGGAGGATCGCAGGGAGGAGGGCTGGCGCTGGCCTGTGCGGCGCTTGAGCCGCGGATCAACCGGGCTGCGCCCAGTGTTCCGTTCCTGTGTGATTACAAACGGGTCTGGGAAATGGACCTGGCCAGAGATGCCTACGAGGAACTGCGGACTTTTTTTCGTCACCGCGATCCCCAGCACCTGCGGGAGGACGAGATTTTTGAACGGCTCGGATACATTGATGTTCAACATCTGGCGGACCGGATTCAAGGAAAAGTGATGCTGGGTGTGGGCTTGCTGGACACGGTGTGCCCGCCTTCCACTCAGTTCGCTGCCTACAACCGCATCCGCAGCGAGAAGACACTGGAGATTTACCCCGATTTTATTCATGAACGGCTGCCGGGCTTCGAGGACAAGACGATACAATTTCTGCTTGAAATGTGAGAGGCGAACCGCCTCTCTTTCTTGATAGATAGAATTTATATGTTTTGGGGTCCCCGCAAAGTACCTGAGTCAACACCTACGCTAAAGCCTCACTACCCTGGAAATAGCTTTACTTCCCCATTTCCATCTTCTGTGGTGCCGCGTCAGGGCATGGATGGCTTTGTGGGGGTATTTTGTATAGTCTTGGGTATGTACGTAGAATTCAGTAGTTTTGCCTATCGCAGCCGTACATCATCCATGCTACTGCAATCCATGCGGACTGGAAGGCCGTTATTTCAGACGTTTGGGCTATTCTGCACGCTCGGCGGACTGAGGTGCTCTTAACTAACTTATTTGCTCTTGTTTTCGGCTCGTCCAGACCCAATAACGGCCACTCAGTCCGCAATCAGCAGAATAGGTGTCTTTTTGGCAATATAAGAGACGCCCAGTCCGGCAATCACCCAAATTATTTATTTCATGCACCAAAAAACCGCGAAGCCTACCTTGGAAATAACTTTACTTCCCCATTTCCATTTTCTGTGGTGCCGCGCCAGCGGCATGGATAGCTTGTGGGGTTGTTTTGTTGTTCCAGGACCTGTTACAGAGGTATGATGTCGATACGAAGGAAAGCTTTTGAAGGAGAGATACTATTGACAAGATTTATGAGAGCGCTTTCAATTTATCCCAAACTTGTTATGGCTTTCTTGCTTGTTATTATTCCGCTCTACCTGTCAGGGCTGATCATGAATCAATCCGGGCAAGAGGTTGTCCAGAAGCAAATCTCGGAATCCATGGCCAGCCGTGTCCACTTCTATCTGACTTCGCTGGAGACAGAGCTGACACGGCTTACGCGGCTGAAGCTGGAGTATGTCAATGATGACGACCTGCTCTTGCTGGCGACGGTTCCGGATCAGTTGAATGACTACGAACGAATCCGCGCCTTATTATCTGCCAAGAATAAATTGTATTTGCTCAAAAGCTCCAGCCCGTTCGTGGAGAACGTTAAGCTGTATATTCCCTCCATGGACAGAAGTATTAATGCCAACAATTTCGACAGTGCGATGCCGCCTGAAGAGCTGGAAGAACTTCTGAACCCGGCCCATATGAAATCGCCGATTTTCGGTTTGGGGGAGAAGCTGCTGATGAGCGGGGTGTATCCTGATGCTGTGTACGCCGGCCGGCCGCCTGTGCTGGCCATTGAGATTCAGCTGTCCCGCCCGGAAATTCTCCGTGCACTCTCCAGCATGGCCGAGGGGGAAGGCGGCGGAGCAGTATGGATGGATACGGGCGGGCAGTGGCAGATTGCTTCCGGTGTGGAGGACTCGCTGCTGGCTGCGCTCGGGGAAGGTCTGCAGGGTGAACTGCTCAATGAAGGCGGCACATCCGGTCAATACCGGCTGGAATCTGAGGGAATTGACTATTTTGGAGCCAGTGAATATTCACCGCTGCTAGGGACGACGCTGGCTGTTTTTGTTCCTGCGGAAACGGTCCTTGAGCCTCTGAGCAAGCACCGGCGCTGGATTTGGGGGGTGTCGCTGATCGCTTTGCTGCTCGTCGTAGTTTTCTCCTACTGGATTTACCGCTTTATTCATAAGCCGATGAGGCGGCTGATTACTTCCTTCCGGAGAGTGGAGAGAGGGGACCTGAGCGTCAGGCTATATCACGGCAATCAGGATGAATTCAATTATGTGTATAATCACTTCAACCACATGCTGGAACGGATTCAGGAATTAATTCATGAAGTGTATGAGCAGAGAATCCGATCCCAGCAGTCTGAGCTGAAGCAACTGCAATCGCAGATTAACCCCCATTTTTTCTACAACACCTTCTTTATTCTGCAGGGTCTTGTCCGGATGAGGGAATTTGAAGTAGCCGACCGGATGCTTCGTCATCTCAGCGGTTATTTCCAATTCATCACACGAAATGGGGCGGAGCAGGTCAGTTTGCTTGCTGAGATGAAGCATGCCTGGTCCTATGTGGAAATTCAGAACATCCGCTTCTCCGGTACGGTCATATCCGAACTGGAGCCCATACCTCAGGGATGGGAGTCTTCCATGGTGCCCCGGCTCATTGTACAACCATTAATTGAGAACGCCTATGCCTACGGATTGGAGAACAAGCTGGCAGGAGGAATTCTGCGGGTATCCTTCCGGGAGGAAGGAACGGACCGGCTTGTTATCGGGGTTGAGGATAACGGCGAAGCGCTGGACGACGGAAAGCTGGAGGCGCTGCGAAGAACGCTGACTCTGGCTGAAGAAGCTATGGAAACGACAGGGGTCCTCAATGTGCACCGCCGGCTTCAACTGAAATATGGGCCGGAGTTTGGAATTGAGGTTTCACGCAGCGAGCTGGGCGGGTTGAAGGTGCTGCTGAGTATGAGACGGGAAGAGGGGGAACAGCCATGATCAGACTGCTGATTGTCGATAACGAACGGTGGATTGTGCAGAACCTGCTTGATTTGTTCGGGCATTGGGACAAGCTGGAGCTGGAGGTATACGGCGTGTATTCCGCAGCGGAGGCGCTGGAGCTGCTGGGAAAGATGAAGTTCGATATTGTATTGTCCGATATCCGCATGCCGGGAATGGACGGGATTGAGCTGCAGCAGGAAATCAGGCGTCACTGGCCGTGGTGCAAAATTATTTTCTTGAGCGGATATGATGAGTTTGATTATATACAGCAGGTCATGCGCGGCGGCGGGGTGGACTACCTGTTAAAGACGGAGGGCGAGGAAGCGATTCTTCATGCCGTGGAGCAGGCTGCTGCGCAGCTGGATGCCGCGGTGGAAGCAGAGGAGCTGATCGGCCGGGCTCACCGGCAGCTTCAGCTGGTCCGTCCGCTGCTGCTGGGCGATTATTTACTGGAGCTGCTGCAGGGAGACAGCCCGGTCTTAAGCCAGCTTGCACATAAATTTCATGAGCTTGAGTGTCCGCTGGATGCCGGCTGCGGCGTATTGCTCACCATCGGACGCGTGGATGATTGGCGGGATGAGCTCAGTGTGGCAGACAGGGAGCTGATGCTGTACGCTATCCGGAATATTGCCGAGGAATACTGGCACCCCTCCGTCCGCTGCCTCAGTCTGCGTTATGACAAGAACAAGCTGTTATGGCTGCTGCAGCCCCTGAACGATGCTCCGGAGGAAAAGAAGCGGGCAATCCGTTTCATTCACGGGACGCTGGAGACGATCGCAATGTGCTGTAAGCGGCTGCTGAAACTGCGGATCTCTTTCTCAGCCGGTGCAGTGTTTCGCCCCTGGGAGGATGCGCCCCGGCAGTTCAGCACCTTGAAGGCATTGCTGGGCCGGGGACTGGGCATGGGCAAGGAGCTTGTCCTAATCGAAGAGTGCAAGGAAATCGGCGATGCTTCGCTGGAGACGGAACTGCATAATCATGAAGTCAGCAGCCAATTGGGTAAGCTGGGGGCCATGGCGGCTTATTTGGACAACGGGCAGCAGGAGCATTTCTTTCTCGAATTCGGCAAACTGGCGGCCTTGGCCTCCCCGCAGCGCGGCACCGGTCACCGGCTGAAGCTGGAGATCTACTATTCCCTCATGTGTTTATTTCTGTCTTATATGAACCGCTGGGAATTGCATGAGGTCATCGGAGACTCCATTGATTTGGACAAGCTGACAAGATATGAGGCTCACCTGTCCTGGGATAGCGCAGAAGCCTACTTATCGGCGCTGGCTATGCTTTTGTTTGAACAAAAGCAAAATGATCAGGTCTACCGTGAGCATGATTTAATCACCCGCGTCCGGCTGTACGTAGAGCACCATTTGGCCGGGGATTTGTCGCTCACCAGGATCGGTGATGTCGTAGGCTACAATCCGTATTACTTGACCCGGTTGTATAAACGCTTAACGGGCCAGTCGTTGGCAGATTACGTGGCAGACTCCCGGCTCACGGAAGCCCAGAAACTGCTGGAAGGCGGCAGCCTGATCGTTCAGGATATTTCCAAAGCGGTCGGCTTTATGACGGAGCAATCCTTCTACCGTTTTTTCAAGAAGGAGACTGGTATCACCCCCCAGGAATACAGAGAGAGGCATGCATTATCCAAATCGGATAATCAAAAGTGAAAATCGGCGAGTAGAGGGGCGAGAGGAAGCCAGCCTATAATAATGCTAAATAAGGCGAACTTTCACGCGGACCCACCAAGATTCAGGGGGGATAAGAAGTGAAGGGAAAGAGATGGGCAGTCTTGACGTCTTACGGAATAGTGTTGTCGCTTTTGCTGAGCGCGTGCAGTCCCGGAACGGGCGGAGGTTCGAATACTGAGAAAGCTTCCAGACCGCCGGATGAAGGGCAGCACAGCCAGCAATATGAAGCCGATCCGTTCGGGACATACGATCCGCCGGTTCAGCTTCACATCGCGCGTCCGGTTGACCAGAGCTGGACCTATCCCGGCGGCGACAGCATCGAAGATAATATCTGGTACCGGGAGTACCGGAACCTGCTGGGAATTGAAATTATACACGATTGGACCGCCTTGCCGGGCGAATACAACCGTAAGCTGAATGTCATGATCGCCTTGGGCAGTCTGCCGGAAATGTTCTCCGTCTCGGCCGCCCAGCTCAAAGGGCTGGCGGATGCGGATCAGCTGGAAGATCTGACAAAGGTCTACGAACGCTATGCTTCAGACCGCACCAAAAAGCTGCAGATGGGAGACGGCGGTGCAGCACTGGCTTCAGCCACATTCAATGGCAAGCTGCTCGCTATACCTATCGTCAATGCTCCCATCTATGAAGCCAATCTGCTGTGGGTGCGGACGGATTGGCTGGAGAGACTGGGTTTGCCGGAGCCCGGGACGCTGGAAGAGGTATTTGCGATTGCTGAAGCATTTGCCAAAGAAGATCCGGACGGCAATAACCAAGCGGATACCTTCGGCCTGGCCCTCAATAATTATCTGTATGGCGGCTTTGCCTCGCTTACCGGGTTCTTTAATGCCTTTCATGCCTATCCGCAGACCTGGATCAAAGACGGGAACGGCCAAGTCATTTACGGCTCCATACAGCCGGAGATGAAGCATGCGCTGGGCAAGCTTCAGGAGATGTATAAGACCGGGCAGCTTGACCGGGAATTCGGAGTCAAGGACAGCAACCAGGTAATGGAAGATATCACTGGGAACAAGCTCGGCATGACGTTCGGCGCCAACTGGAATCCCTATGTATTCCTTGATGCCGTGCGGCACAACCCTGGAATGGAGTGGAAGCCGTTTCCGGTGCCTTCAGTGGACGGCATGCCGGCCAAGGCCAGTGTCGGCTTCTCGGCCAGCGGCTATGTCGTAGTGCGCAAAGGCTTCGAGCACCCGGAGGCAGTGGTGAAAATGCTGAACCTGCATGAAGAGGTGGTTCACGGCGCAAGACGCGGCGAAGGCGAGTTCATCACGATGGAAGGAGACGGCGGCGAACGAATCAACACTTCCAGACTATCCATCGTCCAATCCGGCGTATCGAACGAAGATGTGGCAGAGTCGTTGTCGTTACTCCGCGAGGCTATCCAGAACGAGGATGAGAGCCTGCTGAAGGATGCGCTCACTGAAACTGATAAATATGGGCCGGCGCTCGATTATCTGAACACCGGGAACATGGAAAATTGGGATGTTGCCCATCAGTATTTCGGTTTTGAGATCACTATGGACCACTATAGCGGCGACCGGCTGCTGATGACTGCCTTTGGCGGTCAAACACCTACAATGACTGAGAAGTGGGCCATGCTGGACCGGCTCGAGAAAGAAACCTTCACCAAAATCATTATGGGGGCCGTTTCCATTGATGAATTCGATAGCTTCGTAAAGGAATGGAACCGGCTTGGCGGCAAAGCAATTCTGGAAGAAATTAATGAACCGTAATGAGGAGCGTGAACATACAGCATGAGCAAATTATTCTACAAGCCTGAAGACGGCTGGCTGGCCGATGTTATCCCCTTTTATGAAGACGGCGAGTTCAAGCTGCTGTACTTGAAAGATTGGCGTGACAGAGAAGGGCACGGTGAGGGCACACCCTGGTTTCTGCTGGGGACCAACGATTTTATTCACTACAAGGAATATGGAGAGGTTCTTCAGCGGGGAGGGGAAGCCGAGCAGGACTTATATATCTATACGGGCTGCGTGCTGAAGAAAGACGGGCTTTATCATATCTTCTATACCGGCAACAATTTTCATTATCCGGCTCAGGGCAAAGCTCAGCAGGCGGTGATGCATGCGGTCAGCAGCGACTTCCTGCATTGGGACAAACGGCCGGAGGATGCTTTCTACGCGCCAACCGACCGTTACGAGGAGCATGACTGGCGCGATCCGTTTGTGTTCTGGAACGAGGAAGCAGGGGAATATTGGATGCTGCTTGCCGCCCGTTTGAAGGAAGGGCCTGCGGGCCGCCGCGGCTGTGTTGCCCTGTGCGCCTCTAAGGATTTGAACACCTGGGAGGTGCGCGAGCCATTCTGGGCCCCCTACTTGTATACGACTCATGAATGCCCGGATCTGTTCCGGATGGGGGAATGGTGGTACCTGCTGTACTCGACATTCTCGGACCGGACGGTCACCCATTACCGGATGAGCCGCTCGCTGGAGGGTCCCTGGCTGGCCCCCGAGAACGATGCACTCGACACCCGGGCTTTCTATGCCGCGAAGACCTGGACCGATGGTGAGCGTCGTTATGCGTTCGGATGGAATCCGACGCGTGAAGGCGAGCATGACGGCGGCACCTGGCAATGGGGCGGGCATCTGGTGGTGCATGAGATCATGCAGGGCACCGACGGCTCACTGCTTGTAAAAGTGCCGGAACCCTTAAATGCTGCGCTGAGTATAGAAAGCGCTTTATCCTTCACGGAGGTGCTCGGGCACTGGGAATTTAGCGGAAGCACAGCCGCAGCAGTAGCAACCGATTCCTTCGCCGGTGCTTATGCAGGGCCGCTGCCGGAAGGCGCCTGCAAGCTTGCGGCAACGATAACGTTTACCCCCGGTACTCGCGGCTGCGGCCTTATTCTGCGGACAGATCAGGACTTCGGGCAGGGATATATGATCCGGCTGGAGCCCGGGCGTAACCGGATTGTCGTAGACCAGTGGCCGAGAAAGGGAGATATCCCTTACGCTATCGGCATGGAGCGGCCGCTGCCATTGCTGCCCGGAACTCCATGCTCGTTAAGCGTCTATCTGGAAGATCAGGTTTGCGTAGTCTATGTGAACGGGGAGATCGCATTAAGCACGCGGCTGTATGATTTTAAGCAGGGAGGGAAGGGATTGTTCGTAAGTGAGGGGAGTGCGGAATTCAGGCTCAGACAGTTTGAAATGCAGATTCATTCCAATCCGGATCAAGAGAGGGGATAGGTAATGATCAATATGGTTAGAAGAACAGTGATAGTGTGTGTGGCGTGTATGCTGTTGTATAGCCTTCTGCCGGGCTTAAGTTCCGCAGATCCAATCACAGGGAAGGTAACGATTGATTCCGGCACAGCCGCCATCAACTTCACTTACGGCACGGTGCAACTGGCCCGCGGCGGAAACGACGGTAAGCTGACCGGCATCCGCCATCTGGCGCAGAACAATCTGTGGAATGATGCAGCATCTTCCGCTGTTTCTGCGAAGAAGGGGCATGTCACTTATGAACACACCTGGGGCTCAGGCTCTACGCTGGCTGAACTGGAGACGACGGTTGCCCGTAAATATGACGGTACATTGACTTTCAGCCAGCATGCGGAGACAGGGCAGCCCGGCATATCAGGTGTGCAGTGGGGAATGATTGTCCCGGATACGTATGATCTGATTATTCCCGCGCTGGGAGGGATTCGGCTCACCGCCGAATCACCGGACGCTGCCTATGGCTTCTCCCAGTTCACCTATCCCGATGTGTGGGAGGCACAGATGTTTCTTGTGCAGGGGGCAAATGGCGGACTGCTGGTTCATGCGGATGACAACGCAGGGTTCTTCAAAACCTTGCATGTGAAGCATGAGAATGGCAGCTTCTATGTTGGAATAGAGACGCAAGCGCCGGCGCCATTTCAGCAGACGGTCAAGGCGGTATCCACCGATTGGCGGCTCAAAGCCTACGCTGGTGACTGGACCAACGGCTCTACGATGTACCGGGAGTGGGCAGACGGCGCTTTCGGGTTGTCTGAATCTTCCGCGAAGGAACCGGATTGGGCCAAGGATATCGGATTCACGGTGCTGACGGATCTGGAAGACATGCCAATGCTTGAGGAGCTTGCACAGCGGGTAGATGCGGAGCGGACGCTGCTGGTCGTTCCTGGCTGGAGAGCGGACCCCTATGATGTGAATTTTCCTAATTATGAACCTAAGCCGGATATCGCTGCCAAGGTTGACGCCGCTCAGGCGCTGGGTTTCCGCGTGATGCTGTATGTTAACATCTTTGGAACATCGTTTAACAACGAAAATTATACACAGATGCAGCCCTATCAGGTGAAGGACCCGTTCACGCTGGAGAGGAAACGTTGGGAGTATACCGCAGGCTCGGAACAGATTTCATTTGCCGTTATTAATCCGGCAGCAGAGGCGTGGCGGGAGCTCTTCGTTGGCAAGATGACTGCCTTGGTAAATGAAGTCGGACCGGATGCGCTGCATCTGGACCAGTCGCTGCTCATGTATAACGATGCCAACGGTCTGATTGACGGCAGCAATATGATGCAGGGTAATATCGCTCTGCACCGCGAGCTGAGAGAAGCGCTGCCGGAGAATATCGCCTTGGGCGGAGAAAGCCTGAATGAAATCACGACCCGGTACGAGTCTTTTGCACAGCGTCATGCCTATGGCATCTTCGCCGCGAGCGGCACCTGGGATGAGAGCAAAATCGACCAGGTGGTTCCGGCCAGCTCAGCGATTTTTGCACCCTATACGACCATTTACGGCCATCCCGATCATGCCAACCCGATGACGGAGGACTATTACATGGCCTGGCATAAAGTCGTTCAGAATAGGCTCGGCGCGATTCCGATGCTCACCAGACCCAATCTGGGCCAGCTCGCCAATGCCACTCCGCTGATGGAGCAATTGCTGGATGAAGCGAATTGGTACCAGAGCGCACAGCCTAGAGCCGATTTTAGCAACAGGTCAAATTCCACTCTGTTTGCTTTCAAGACAGCGGGCGGCGGCAGTGCCGAATATGTGCTTGATTCCTACGGCGAGAAGCTGACTGCCTATGACGGAAATCCTTCCGGCGGGGGCACCGACATCATGCGTTATTTGTACGGGGCAGAGAGCTATCCGTTGCCGGGAAGCATACCCGGATGGGTGCTGTACGACCAGAACAGGCTTTTCGGACTGGACCCGCTTAGAACCTATCTGTATTTGAACCAGGCCCGTGATTCCTCAGCTTTCCATGTCTATGAGTGGCCGGAGGATGTGGCACTAAAGCGGCTGTCCAGCCGGTCCACCCACACTGCCATCGTTATGGAGGATAAGCTTCAGTCCGGTGATATGGATCTGCTGAATTACGACGGACCGGTCAGAGCAGGAGAGGTCATGGGAGACGGGACCGTCCATATGACCGCAGCCCCGTTCTCTACCACGGGCGGATTCTCCTATTCCTTCCCAGGAGGAGGAACCGTGCAGCACTGGGGCGACCGGATACTGGCCCATCCGCCTTATGCAGGAGCATGGCAGGGCGGACAGACATGGCTGGAATTTGACCTCAGCCTGCCGGCGGCAGCGGCAGCGAGCTTTCAAGCCGGGGTGCAGCTAGGCTCCGAGCAGAATGTTGCGAGCAGTGACGGTGTAACCTTCAAGGTATCTGCCTGGGATAAGGCAGCAGCGCCTGAGAATCGCACGGTGCTGAGTGAAGAGCAGTTCAGCAGAAGTGCCACGCCGACCGCCGTGGAGCTGGACCTGTCGGAATTGGCGGGCAAAGAAGTGACCCTCAGGCTGGAGACGCATCCCGGTGTGACGGTAGACAATGACTCTGCCGTATGGGTCGCGCCGACGGTTGCTGTCGCAACATACGGCGGCAACCGCAGCGCAAGCTTCAAGGTGAACAGCCCGCAGCCCTTCAGTGTTGTGCATTCCACCTATGGAGCGGCTTCATCCGTAAGTCTGGGCAACAACCGCTACGAAATCACGGCACCCGCTTCGGGTACGGTATATCTGATTAACACTGTTTCTGCTCCCGTGCAGCTGCCGTTGACGTTACGCGGGGCTCCGTTTCATTCGAGCCTGGTGTTCGGGAATGGAAGCGAGGGGCCGTCTCAGTCTCCGTTCGGCGGATTCCCGGGAAGCGGTGCTGTGCTCAGTGTTGAGAAGCAGGGGCTGGATGCCCACCCGCCGCAACATGGTCAGACGCATATTGAATATGCCTTGAATTTACCGGCAGGCACTCCGGCTGTACTGCAAGGATTCGCCGGCATCAAGGACGGATCGGAACAATCCCAAGGCGCAGGCTTCCGTATAGCGGTGAACGGGGAGATAAAGTGGTCGCAGGATATGATGCCGGGTGGGGCCTGGACGCCGTTCAGTATCCCCCTGGCCGAGTATGCCGGAACTTCGGTCATTATTACGCTAATCACCGATTCCTTGGGCGATTATGGATATGACCGGGCTTTCTGGGGTGAGCCGGCTCTGATTGCGCAGTAAACGGATCATGCAGATACCGAATATGAGGGGGAAGCAAAATCATGAGAAAAATTGCCGCTTTATCGATTAGTACCGTTCTTCTGGCCCTAACAGCCTGCAGCTCGCCATCCAATACCAAAGACACCGCCACTTCCAATGGGAGTGCCACTGCCGATTCAAATAAGCCCATCGAACTGCGGGTAGGCCGATATTCCCTGCCCACCTGGGGTTATCCCGCAGGGGATGATTTTGCGAATAACATCTGGTACCGGCATTATGCTGACAAATTCAATCTGAAGGTCGTACACGATTGGACAGCTCTGCAGAATGAATACAATGAGAAGCTGAACATCGTCATTGCCTCGGGGTCGATTCCGGATATCGTCATCGAAGCCTCCACCAATCAGCTGGAAACTATGGTGAAGGCCGGGATGACAGCGGATCTGACCGATGTTTTCGAGAAGAATGCTTCGGATTTGACCAAAGAGATTCTCACCGGTGACGGCGGCCTTGCGATGGATTCGGCTACCTTTGACGGGAAGCTCATGGCATTGCCTTACACAACCTCGGTCATCTATGAGCCTAGTCTGTTGTGGGTGCGGCAGGACTGGCTGGATAAGCTGAAGCTGCCTGTGCCGAAGACCATCGACGAGGTGATCGCAGTGGCCAAGGCCTTCAAGGAGCAGGACCCGGACGGCAACGGCATCGACGATACCGGCGGGCTGGCGTTCAGCAACTGGCTGTTCGACGGGATTACCTCCACAACCGGATTCTTCAACGGTTACCATGCCTATCCGCAGAGCTGGCTGAAGGGAGAAGACGGCAAAATCACCTACGGCAGCGTACAGCCTGAAATGAAGAATGCCTTAGCCAAGCTGAGAGAAATGTATGACGCAGGCTTAATTGATCCTGAGTTCGGCATGAAGGATACGACCAAGGTAACGGAGGAAGTCAGCGGCGGTAAATACGGCATCAGCTACGGGCGTTGCTGGAATGTATACATGTACGGTACGGGCCTGGAGGGACAGCCGGATATGATCTGGACGCCAGTGGCGGCTCCGAGCGCCGACGGTGAGGATGTGTTTGCCAATGTAGGCACCACTGTGGTGAGCTATTACGCGGTGAACAAGGACTATGAGCATCCCGAAATCCTGGTCCAATTATTGAATGATTACAATGAAATGGCCTACGGCCCTAACCGGAATGATCCCGAAGTCAAGAAATTCTTTGCCTTTGAAAAAGGTCAGACCATTGTGGAACAGGGTCATTTATCGCTGGCCCGGACCCTGACAACCGACGATGCCACCGTGAAATCACTGGAATATCTGATTGAAGCGATCGAGAAGCGCGATCCCAGCAAGCTGGATCAGGCACTTACCGAGACGGGGAAATACGAGCCGAGTGTAGCTTATCTGGACGGCAAAGGGACCGGTTATATGGAATATCATCAGGTCAAAGCCTTCAAAACCATTGTGGAGGGCTACGGCACGGATCATCTGATTCCCCAGGCTTACGGAGGCACCACGGAAACGATGCTGAATAAAATGGGCATCCTCGGCGATTATGAACGTGAAATCTTCACAAAGATCATCATGGGTGCGGAGCCTATCGATGCATTCGATACTTTTGTATCCGAGTGGCACAAACTGGGGGGCCAGCAGATTCTGGATGAGATTAACGCCAGCCTGTGATGAAAGGGGGTTCCAACTGTGAGAGTTTTCCGCCTGAAGAGCCGCTTCAGACATGAATTACCGTACCATCTGTTTTTGATACCGGGGATTATACTGGCTATTCTGTTCTGTTATATCCCGATGATGGGGATTGTCATGGCCTTTCAGAACTTCAGCGTGTTCAAGGGCTGGCTTGCGGGTCCGTGGGTCGGGATGGACAATTTCAAATATATCATCTCCATGCCCCGCTTCGGGCAAGTCATGTATAACACGATCTATATCTCGGTTTTGAAAATAGTCTTTTCGTTGCTCGTGCCTATCGTGGTCGCACTGCTGCTGAACGAAATGCGCGGCCAGCGGATGAAACGGGTGCTGCAAACGGCGATGTACCTGCCTTATTTCCTGTCCTGGGTGGTGCTCGGCGGTATCATCCTGGATGTCCTCAGTCTGGAGGGGGTGATTAACAGCCTCATCCAGGCCTTTGGGGGAGAGCCGGTAGGCTTTCTGTCCAGCAACCGGCTGTTTCCCGGCGTACTGGTCACCACTGAGGTGTGGAAGAACTTTGGATTCAATACGATTATTTATATGGCTGCGCTAACCTCCATCAATCCCGATTTATATGAAGCAGCCATGATTGACGGAGCCAGCCGCTGGCGGCAGATCTGGCATGTTACTTTGCCCGGCATTCGTCCTACGATCATTCTTCTGGCTACCCTCAGTCTGGGCAATGTGCTGAACGCCGGGTTTGAACAGGTATTTATGCTAATCAATCCGCTCGTTGTCAATTCAGGTGATATCCTGGACACACTGGTCTACCGGCTGGCGTTCAATCAGGCACAGTATAGCGTAGCGACAGCTGTAGGACTGTTTAAATCGCTGGTGTCCGGAGTGCTCATTTCAGTTTCTTATTATATGGCTTATAAGTTTGCCGATTACCGCATTTTTTGAAAAGGGTGAGAAAGATGAAATATCGTTTGGACGGCAGTGCCGTGTTCTCAATTTTCAACAAACTGTTTCTCATTCTCTTGGCAATCCTCTGCATTGCGCCGATTGTCAATACGTTGGCCATTTCCTTCAGCTCAGCCTCAGCGGTGGCCATGGGGAAGGTACGGTTTTTTCCGTCGGACTTTTCACTCGACGCTTATAAATTTATCGCTACCCGTCCGGAGTTTCTGCGGTCCCTGGGCGTAGCGGTGATCCGGGTGCTTGTGGGCAGCGCCCTGCAGATGCTTATTACCTTTATTTCGGCTTATCCTCTGTCAAGGGAGAACAGGGACTTCAGCATGCGAACCTTTTATGTATGGTTTTTCATGTTCACCATCCTGTTCAGCGGAGGCATCGTTCCCCTGTACATGCAGGTGAAAACTTTGCACATGCTGGACACCATGCTGGTGCTGGTCCTGCCCACAGCACTGGCCGTCTTTAACATTGTTCTAATGATCAACTTTTTCAGAGGCTTGCCCCGGGAACTGGATGAGTCCTTCCGCATAGATGGAGCGGGACACTGGACCATCCTGTGGAAGCTGTATTTCCCTCTGTCCATGCCGGCGTTTGCGACCATCCTGCTGCTGGCTATGGTGGGTCACTGGAATAGCTGGTTTGACGGGATGATCTTCATGAATCAGACCGAGAACTATCCGTTAGCCACTTATTTACGCTCCATTATAGTCAGCTTTGATTTTACCAATGTGAGGTCTGAGGATGCCGCACTCCTGGCCAGCATCTCACCGCGTACGACCAAGAGCGCGCAGATCATTCTGGCCACGTTGCCGATCTTGTGTGTGTACCCTTTTTTACAGCGTTATTTCGTTTCTGGTCTCGTTCTGGGAAGCGTGAAGGGATAGTTCCAAAATATATTTACAGTAGGAGAAATGAATTATGCAGAAAATTGCCAGCGGGATCTATAAGCTGACCTTCGGAACACCCGAAGAAATTACACCGGTATCGGTATTGAAGCCCGACACCTGCCTCGAAGCGCTGAATGCGCTTGACGATCATCCGCTTCCCTTTACAAGGGAGGACATTCATTTTCAGCCCCGCCAAGGCTCCGTATTGCTGGAGCTTCCCTTGGACCCGAAGGAGGAGGTATACGGTTTGGGCCTGCAGCTCAAATCGTTCAGGCAGAGCGGCAGCAAGAAGAAGCTGCGCACGAACTCCGACCCGTCCGCGGATTTGGGCGACTCCCATGCGCCGGTTCCTTTCTATGTAAGCACCGCCGGTTATGGAGTTCTGGTGGACACGGCCCGGTATGCCACCTTTTTCTGCGGAGGATGCAAGCGGGTGGGCAGCCGGCAGGATCTGGAGCAGTTCAAATCGGCAGGCACCGGCAAGGGTCACTGGGAAGTGAAAAAAGGCAGCGGCAATATGCTGATCGACATTCCGGCAGCGGAAGGCGTGGATGTCTATATTTTTTGCGGCAAGGATATGAAGGATGCGGTCTCCCGCTATAATCTGTTCAGCGGCGGGGGGGCATTGCCGCCCATGTGGGGTCTCGGGATGATGTACCGCGCTGACTGGCATGCGGATCAAGAGGATGTCCTGCAGCTTGCCCGGCAAATCAGGGATGATGAAATGCCTTGCGACATGTTCGGTCTGGAGCCGGGCTGGCAGACGAACGCCTACTCCTGCACCTATGTATGGGACAAAAGCAGATTCCCGGATGAAAAAGGGCTTATCCGGGAGCTGAATGAAATGGGATACCGGCTCAATCTCTGGGAACATGCTTATGTGCATCCGGAGAGCCCTATCTTCCCGGAGCTGAGGCCCCATTCGGCAGACAGCTATGTGTGGGACGGCCTGGTGCCGGATTTCACGCAAGCCGAGGCACGCGAAGCCTTCACGGGAATTCATCAGCCATTCATAGAGGCGGGATTGTCAGGCTTCAAGCTGGATGAATGCGACAACGGCGATTATATCGGCAACTGGGGATTTCCTGATTTCGCCCGTTTTCCGGGAGGTGCGGACGGGGAGCAGATGCACAGCTTGTTCGGCCAGCTCTATCAGCAAACGATGCTCGCCCCGTTCAAGGCAGCGGACCGCCGGACCTATGGACAGGTGCGTGCTTCGCACGCGCTCGCGGCGCCTTATCCTTATGTGCTGTACAGCGACCTGTACGATCATGAAGACTTTGTACGGGGAATGGCCACCGCTTCGTTTTCAGGTCTCCTCTGGTCGCCGGAGGTTCGCCAGACCGCTACAAGGGAGGAACTGCTGCGCCGGATCGGTGCTGTGATTTTCTCGCCAATGGCTGTACTTAACTGTTATATGATCCCTTCGCCGCCCTGGAAGCAATTCGATCATGACCGTAACCATGCCGGTGAGTGGCTGGAGGACTGGCCGCAGCTCGCGCAGCAATGCAGAAAGCTGATGCAGTTCAGGATGAGCCTGATTCCCTACCTGTATGCTACATTTGGAAAATACAGTAAGCAAGGGGCGCCGCCTATCCGTCCCTTGGTGATGGATTACCCGGAGGACCGCGAGGTGCTGGATTGCTTCGACCAGTTTATGGTGGGAGACGATCTGATGGCTGCTCCCGTTGTCTACGGCAACGGTGACACGCGTGAGATCTACTTACCCGGAGGCCGCTGGTACGAATGGCTGACCGGCGAGTGGCTGGATGGCGGACAATGGATCACGCGTCAGGTCCCAGAGGATGAAGTGCCTGTGTATATCAAACAGGGTGCGCTGATTCCTTGGGCAGAGCCCGTTCTATGTGTCCGGGATCATACGGTTTTTAATATAGAGCCTGTACTGTACGGTGCAGAAGCAGGAGAATGCTTGCTTTTATGTGATGATGCAGTCAGCTATGCAACGATTTCTGAGAGTCTGCCTTTTGCCAAAATAAAGATTGCCGGAGAAGGCATTGTGAGCATAGAGGAACAAGAACAAGAAAAAGTCTCCGAGCGCTATAGTATAGCCGGTGTGAAATACGTGCTGTAGAGAAAGGAGGGCCGCTGTGGATCTCATAGGCTTAGATATCGGATCAACAGGCACGAAATGCCTGATCATGGCTTCAACGGGTGAAGTGCTGGCCCAGGCATACAGGGAATACGCCATGGAATCACCGGCAAGCGGCTGTTACGAGCTGAATCCGCAGAAGGTGTGGGAAGCGGTTAAGGCTGTACTGGGTTCCGCAATGAACATGTATGACAGGCCTCATACCCGGCTTGCCGGCCTGTCCGTTTCTTCCTTTGGCGAGGCTGCCGTCCTCCTCGACAACGGAGGCAACGTGCTCGGGAACAGCCTCCTGTATATCGACAAGCGGGGAAGCAGGCAACTGGAGGCATTGGTGGAGCACATTGGGGAGGAGAACATCACCAGCAAGACGGGCCTTCACCCCCATCCGATGTACACCCTCTCCAAATTGATGTGGTACCGGGAAGAGCAGCCGGACATTTATGAGCGGCTTCATACATTTCTGCCGTTTGGATCATTTATTCTGTTCAAGCTCGGTGCAAGACCAGTGATCGACTATTCGCTGGCATCCCGAACGATGGCCTTTGATGTCCATCGGCTTGGATGGGATGAAGATATTATCCAGGCGGCACGGCTTAAGCGCGGGATATTTCCCGAGGCGCAGGAGCTTGGATCACGGATCGGCCAGATTTTACCCTCAGCAGCTGAGGCGCTAGGTTTGCCTGCCCATCTCCAGCTCGTGCTCGGCGGACATGACCAGGTATGCGCGGCTATAGGCGCGGGAGTTACGGAAGAAGGCTCGGCTGTAGACGGCATCGGCACCGTAGAGTGCATCACGCCCGTTTTCCGTAAAATGCAGGTCAATGACCAGGCGCTTGCCGCCAGCAAGCTGGCGCTAGTCCCTTATATTCAGGGGAAATATACCACGTATGCCTTTAATTTTACCGGAGGTTCCTTGCTCAAGTGGTTCAGGGATCAGTTCGGCTACGAAGAAAAATGCGCGGCAGATGAGTCCGGCCGAAGTGTCTATGAGATTATGGGCGAGAACGCCGGAGAAGGTCCCACTGATCTCCTGGTACTGCCCCATTTTGCCGGTTCAGGAACTCCATACATGAATCCGGCTGCTGCTGGGGTCATTGCGGGCTTGAATTTTAATACCACCAAGGGTGAGCTGTATAGAGCTTTAATGGAAGGCGTCACCTATGAAATGAGACTTAATCTGGATTGCCTGGAGCAAGCGGGCATGAGTATTGGAGAGATCAAGGCCTGCGGCGGCGGCGCCAAGTCCGGGCTGTGGCTGCAGATCAAGGCAGACATTATGAATAGGCCCATCACCGCCCTTGATATTGAAGAGGCAGGTATATTGGGCGCAATTATGTTGGCCGGCGTGGCACTGGGAGTGTTCCCATCCTTTGAGGATGCGGCGCACCATCTGGTGAAGGTGAATACCACCTACTATCCACGTCCGGATAACCGTAAACACTACGATGAGAATTACGCCAAATATAATCGGCTGTATCAAGCGGTGAACAACGTCATGTCATACCCATAGGAGATGCTGAAGAATGCCATTAGTGACCCTCAAAGAGTTGATGAAGGATGCCGAAGCCAAGCGTTATGCCGTCGGCGCGTACAATGTAATTAATTTGGAGATGATCCGGGGAATCATTGCTGCGGCCGAGGAGGTGAACTCGCCGGTCATTCTTTCCTTTGCGGAAGTACATATTCCGCTTGTTCCGCTAGAAGTGATCGCTCCGGTTATACTTGCGGCCGCGAGGCAGGCACGGGTTCCGGTTGCGGTACACCTGGACCATGGCCAGGATCATGAAATTCTGGTCCGTGCGATGAAGCTGGGCTTCTCGTCGGTGATGTTCGACGGCGCGCATCTGCCGCTGGAAGAGAATATCCGCCAGACCAATGAGATCAGCAAGATCGCCAAGGCGCTCGGCGTTTCCGTAGAAGCCGAGCTTGGCCGGATCCTGCGTCCGGAGGGCGGCGGAGACGAGGAAGAGATAGAAGAATATGATCCGGATGATGTGTACACCAATCCCAAAGAGGCGCAAGTCTTTATTGAACATACCGATATCGATGCCCTTGCCGTCGCTTACGGGACAGCACATGGTGTTTATCTGCAAGAGCCGGTTCTGGATTTTGAACGTTTGAAGCTCATCAAGCAGCTTACCGGCCTGCCGCTGGTGATGCATGGCGGGTCCGGCCTGGATGAGGCTGCTTATGTCACCTCCATACAGTGCGGCATCCGCAAGCTCAACTATTATTCCAACATGGCGCATGAAGTGGCGAATACGCTTCAGGCGAAATTGGCGGCCAACAGCGCGAAGCAGCGCAAAAGCTATTATCATGACATTTCCGCATGGGCTATGGAAGCGGTACAGCAGGATATTGTGAGAACGATGAGAATTTTCGGGAGTGCCGGACAAGCCTGAGGCTTACCTGCCCTTTACAGGAGGAATGGCGGTATGGCAAGACTTTATGGCAGAGAATGGACCCGGCGTGAGCTGGAAGCCAGAGTAGGCCGGATCGAGCAGCTTGGGGGAGTGCAGCCCTTTGTCATGAGAGAAGGGCCGGAGGCCGCTCAGGAAGTATTCCGTGTGCGGACCGGCTCGGGCCTCTCCTATTGGGTGCATCCCGGGAAAGGCATGGATATCTCTTTGGCTGAATTCTGCGGTATTCCGGTTAGCTGGTCTGCCGGCAACGGCGATCCCCACGCTGCTTATTTCAGGGAAGAGGGGAATTACTGGCTGCGGACAGCTTCCGGCGGCTTGTTGATGACCTGCGGATTGTCGCAAGCTGGTGCAGCCGGTCAAGACCAGTACGGAGCCTATGGATTACATGGACGAATTCACCATACACCCGCGCGGCAGGCTGCGTATCAGACAGAATGGCAAGGCGATGAATATGAGATGCGCCTGCGGGGAGTTGTAGAGGAAACGTCTATTTTTGGACATAAGCTGCGTTTGACCCGCACGATTACAAGCAGGCTCGGCGAGAACAGCCTTCAGCTTAACGATACCGTGGAGAATGCAGGCTTCACACCCGCCCCGCATCTGATGCTGTATCATTTCAACTTCGGCTATCCTCTGCTGGCGGAAGATACAAGGATCATATTGCCGGAAAGCACATGTGCTGCACGTGATGCTGATATGGAGATGTCACGGATGAATGAATGGCAGACGCCGGATCATCGGCATGCAGAACAGGTGTATTATCATGAACCCTTGTCACAGGAAACCTATATCTGCGCACAAATTAACAGCCCTTCATTTCCAATCCCCGGCGCAGCTTCTTCTGCCGGCGGCCTGACTTTAGAACTGAAGTGGAACCGGCGGACGCTCCCCAGACTGGTGCAGTGGAGAATGCCGGGAGCTGGCGAGCATGTGCTGGGACTTGAGCCGTCTAATTGCTGGACCCGGGGAAGGGCGGAGGAACAGGAAGCGGATTCGCTGCAACTGCTTGAGCCTGGAGCAGCCGTTCATTACGAGATTGAATTGAAATTCACAACGAACTGAACAAATGGAGGAATATGATATGCTGCAGGCTAAGCCTTATGTATTCTGGTTCGTAACAGGGAGCCAGGGATTATACGGGGAGGATGTACTGGCGCAAGTGGAGGAGAACTCCCGGACAATGGTTGCCGAGTTAAACCGCGAAGGAGGCCTTCCGTATCCGGTAGAATTCCGGGAAACAGTCACAGCTCCGGAAGCGATTCTGCGGGTTTGTCTTGAAGCGAATTCCAGCGGAACCTGTGCGGGGGTAATCACCTGGATGCACACCTTCTCACCGGCCAAAATGTGGATCTCGGGGCTGACCCAGCTGCGCAAGCCGCTGTTGCATCTGCATACCCAGTTCAATGTCGAGATTCCTTGGGACAGTATAGACATGGAATTTATGAACCTCAATCAGGCGGCGCACGGCGACCGTGAGTTCGGGTTCATCGGTGCCCGCCTGCGGATGCCGAGGAAGATTATTGCCGGCCACTGGAAGGATGAAGAGGTGCGTGCAAGAATCGGAGGGTGGATGAAGACGGCAGCGGGCTATACCGGGAGCCAGACGATGAGGATCGCAAGGTTCGGCGACAACATGCGTGATGTTGCAGTTACAGAAGGCGATAAGGTGGAGGCGCAAATCAAGTTAGGATGGACGGTCAACGGTTATCCGGCCGGCGATCTGGCTGAACGGGTTCGGAGTGTAAGCGAAGCCAGGCTGCGCCAGCTTATGGATGAATACGCCGAATTGTACGACTTTACGGATCAGGGACGTACGGATGGTGCTGAACGGGAAGCGATTCGTGAACAGGCGCGGATGGAGATTGCGCTGGGTGAATTTTTGGAGGAGGGCGGATATACAGCGTTCGTGACCAGCTTTCAGGACCTGCATGGCTTGAAGCAATTGCCTGGACTGGCGGCTCAGCGGCTGATGGCGGCAGGCTATGGCTTCGGCGGTGAAGGGGATTGGAAGACGGCTGCGCTGGTACGGATGATGAAGATTATGGCCGGTAACCAAGGCACCTCATTCATGGAGGATTACACCTATCATCTGCAAAAAGGCAATGAAATGGTACTGGGTTCACATATGCTGGAGGTCTGTCCGTCTCTGGCTGCCGACAGACCGAGAATTGAAGTGCATCCCTTGTTTGTAGGCGGCAAGGAGGCTCCGGCGCGGCTGATTTTTAACGGAGCAAGCGGCCCGGGAATCAATGTCACGCTGGTGGATATGGGCGACCGGTTCCGTCTGATCATCAATGAAGTGAATGCCGTGCGGAATGAACACAGCATGCCTCATCTGCCGGTAGCGCGCCTGCTCTGGCAACCGGAACCCTCCTTGACCGGGGCTTCGGAAGCCTGGATTCTGGCCGGCGGTGCACATCACTTCGCCTTTTCCTTCCATACCACAAGTGAACAGCTCCGGGATTGGGCGCGCATGGCAGGAATCGAGTGTCTCGTCATTGACGCCTCCAGCACTTTGGCTTCAATTGAAAATGAGCTGCGCTGGAATGACCTGTATTACCGGTTGAATCATTAGCCGGATAAATGCTTGATCACTCAAAGATCCGCTTCCTGCCACAATAGCAGGTGCGGGTCTTTTTGCTCCATCAATCGACAAGCGCATTGAATTGTAAGGCCGTCTACCCTATAATTAAAAACGTTATCCGGGCGCTTTAGCCCTTTAAACAGGAGGGATATCCATTATGAGCATTACCGTCAAAGATGTGCAGCATGTGGCCAAGCTGGCCCGCCTGCAATTAAGCCCGGAAGAAGAGGCTACCTTCACCGAACAAATGAATGCTATTTTACAATATGCCGAGAAGTTGAATGAGCTGGATACCGAGAACGTTCCGCCGACCACCCATGTGTTGCAGGTAAGCAATGTAATGCGTGACGATGTGGTCAAGGAGAGCCTGACCCAGGAGGCAGCTCTGCTTAACGCACCAGAAGACGAAGAAGGGCATTTCAAGGTTCCCGCTGTTCTGGAATAACCCCATACCTGAGAGGAGGAAGCAAGTTGAGCCTGTTTCAATACCGATTACCTGAATTACATAACATGCTGAACACCAAAGCGGTCTCGGTCAGTGAGCTGACCGAAGATTCACTATCCGTTATTACGGAGCGTGAGCGCAAGGTTCATGCCTTTTTGACACTGAATGAAGAGGGAGCCCGTGCCAAGGCACGCGAGCTTGATGACAAGCTGGCATCCGGGGCTTCACGCGGTCTGCTCTTCGGACTGCCTGCTGGTATTAAGGATAATATCGTGACCCAAGGTCTGCGCACCACCTGTGCCAGCCAATTTCTCACCAATTTCCAGCCGGTGTATGATGCGACCGTAGTCTCCAAGCTGCGTCAGGCTGATGCCGTCACTATGGGCAAGCTGAACATGGACGAGTTCGCCATGGGCGGGTCCAATGAGAATTCCAGCTTCGGCGCTGTACGCAATCCATGGGACCTTGAGCGTGTTCCAGGCGGTTCGAGCGGCGGTTCGGCAGCAGCGGTTGCAGCCGGGGAAGTATTCTTTACGCTCGGCTCCGACACAGGCGGCTCCATCCGCCAGCCCGCTTCTTATTGCGGAGTCGTTGGCCTTAAGCCGACTTACGGTCTCGTCTCCCGCTACGGGCTGGTCGCTTTTGCCTCCTCACTGGATCAGATCGGTCCGATTACCCGTACCGTGGAGGATTCCGCATACGTCCTGCAGGCAATTGCCGGTTACGATGCCCAGGATTCCACCTCAGCTAAGGTTAACATACCTGATTATCTGAACTCACTGACCGGCGACGTCTCGGGTCTGCGGATTGCCGTACCTAAGGAATACCTGGGTGAAGGTGTGGATGCCAAGGTCCGTGAATCGGTGCTCGTAGCGCTTAAAGTGCTGGAAGGCCTTGGCGCAGTATGGGAAGAGGTTTCCCTTCCGCATACGGAATACGCTGTAGCCGCTTATTATCTGCTCTCCTCCTCGGAGGCTTCCTCCAACCTGGCCCGTTTTGACGGTGTCCGTTACGGAGTGCGTGTGGATGATGGGGGCGGATTACTGGATTTGTACCATAATTCCCGCAGCCAGGGCTTCGGCCCTGAAGTCAAACGCCGGATTATGCTCGGCACCTACGCGCTCAGCTCCGGATATTATGATGCCTATTATTTGAAGGCACAGAAGGTCCGCACCTTGATTAAGCAGGATTTCGACGAAGTATTCCGCAAGTATGATGTTGTCATCGGGCCGACTGCGCCAACCACAGCCTTCAAGCTGGGCTCGCAGACCGAAGATCCGCTGACCATGTATCTGAATGATATCCTTACCATTCCTGTCAGCCTGGCCGGTATTCCTGCCATCAGCATTCCTTGCGGCTTCGCGGAAGGTCTGCCTGTCGGCCTGCAGATTATCGGCAAGGAGTTTGATGAGAGTACGGTACTGCGCGTTGCGCATGCCTTTGAACAACATACAGAGCATCACAAGGCCCGCCCGCAACTGTAGCTTGAAGTAGTTGACCACAAAACTTTTAAGGGATGAGATTATCTATGTCTAAATATGAAACGGTCATCGGGCTGGAAGTTCATGTGGAGCTTCATACCAAGTCCAAAATCTTCTGCGGCTGCTCCACTGAATTCGGCGCGCCGCCTAATACGCACACCTGTCCGGTCTGTCTCGGCCACCCCGGTGTACTGCCGGTGCTGAACCGCCAAGCGGTGGAGTATGCCATGAAAGCGGCAATGGCGCTTAACTGTACGATTGGAGATGTCAGCAAATTCGACCGCAAAAACTATTTTTACCCCGACTCTCCAAAAGCCTACCAGATCTCGCAATACGATCAGCCTATCGGCCTGGGCGGCTGGATTGATATTGAAGTGAACGGAGAGACCAAGCGGATCGGGATCACCCGCCTTCATCTGGAAGAGGACGCCGGTAAGCTGACTCATGTGGATGGAGGCTTCGCTTCCCTGGTTGACTTCAACCGTGTGGGGACGCCGCTGATTGAGATTGTGTCTGAGCCTGATCTGCGTTCGCCGGAGGAAGCGCGTGCTTACCTGGAGAAGATCCGCGCTATTATGCAGTACTGCGATGTGTCCGATGTGAAGATGGAGGAAGGCTCCATGCGTTGTGATGCCAACATCAGCCTGCGGCCGGCAGGCCAGGAAGAATTCGGTATCCGTGCGGAGCTGAAGAATATGAACTCCTTCCGCGGTGTGCTCCGTGGCCTTGAATATGAGCAGTTCCGCCAGGCGGAGATTCTGGATGACGGGGGAACTGTTGTACAGGAGACACGCCGCTGGGATGAAGCCGGAGGCAAGACCTTGTCCATGCGCGGCAAGGAGGAAGCCCATGATTACCGTTATTTCCCGGACCCGGATCTGATTGTGCTGCATATTGGGGAGGACTGGAAGGAAGCGATCCGCTCCACAATCCCTGAGCTGCCGGATGCCCGGCAGGCCCGGTACAGTGAGGAGTTTGGTCTGACTGCCTATGATGCCGGAGTGCTCACCTCCTCCAAGCCGCTTGCTGACTTCTTCGAGGGCAGTCTTGCCTTCACGCAGGATGCCAAGGCTGTCGCCAACTGGATGATGGGCGATCTGCTCGGTTATCTGAACAGCAACAATCTGGAATTATCCCAGGTGAAGATTACGCCGCAGGGACTGGGCGAGATGATCGGCCTGATTGCAGGCGGGACCATCAGCAGCAAAATCGCCAAAACGGTATTCAAAGAAATGCTGGAAAGCGGAAAGCTGCCGGCGGTAATTGTGGAAGAGCAAGGCCTCGTTCAGATCAGCGATGAAGGGGCGATCAAACGAATTGTTGAGGAAGTGGTCGCAGCCAATCCGCAATCGGTCGAAGATTACAAGGCAGGCAAGCAAAAAGCCATCGGCTTCCTTGTAGGACAGGTCATGAAGGCGAGCAAAGGGAAGGCTAACCCGGGGCTTGCGAACACTCTGCTCGCAGAAGTGCTGAACAGATAGACTGCTTTTGGGTAATAGATCATAGAATCTTGGGCACAGGGCTTGTCGGCAACGGCAGGCCCCTGTGCAGTATATAAGGGGAATGTACGGATGGATACAATCGTGAGACTGAACCTGCAGGATGAGTTCCTACTTGATGAGCTGTGGAGCCTTCAGCATAAGGCATACCGCCTGGAGGCGGAGATCATCGGGTTTCGTGACATACCGCCGCTGCTGGAGACGAGGGACATGCTCAGCCGGGTTACAGAGGATTTCTATGGCTGCTTCGATGAGACGGAGGAGCTGCTCGGTGCTGTTGCAGTTACCCAGGAGTCTCCCGGCAAGCTAACCGTTACCCGGATGATGGTCAGCCCGGACCATTTCCGCCAAGGCGTGGCCGGAAGACTATTAGAATTTATCTTTGCCCGTTATGCGGAGATGGAGCAGTTTATCGTATCTACGGGGAAGCTGAATCTTCCGGCAGTGACGCTCTATACCAAGCACGGGTTCATTCCTGTGGGGTCCGAAGAGGTGGTTCCGGGAGTAGAGCTGCTGGAATTCCACCGGACAGGCAGGCTGAAATGACAAGTGCATCCCATTTTAGAAAGGAGGAGTACCGAGAATGAATTCCGGTTATCAGAATCATGAGGAGCTTCCCGTACGGGAGGAAGAGAACGGGGCAGGCATGCCGCTGTCTGAAGCAGACGGAGAATTGAAGGCCCCCTACATCCCTCCCCGTCCCAAGCGCCGTCCGCGCAAACGTAAATTTATAGCCGGCCTGCTTGCTGCAGTGCTTCCCGGCACGGGACACCTCTATCTCGGGCTGCTCCGCAAAGGGATTTCTGTCATTTTCCTTATTGTGCTGGATATTGTGGCACTGCTGTATTTCTCATCTATCGGGATGCAAATTAATGTACCGCTGCTGATTTTGCTGGGGCTGCTGATCCCGGTATTATACTTCTATAATGTGTTTGACGCGCTCCAGACTGCAGACCGGATTCTGCGTTATCCTGAAGAGCATGATCCTGAAGAGCTGGAGACCATGAGTGCCAGTACAACCTCAAGACGCCGGGTAAGGATCAGCGAGCCGGGGATCTCCTTTGGCCTCCTGCTGCTTATCGGCGGGGCGCTGCTCTTTCTTTTCCAGCAAAGGCCACCCTGGCTTCGGGAATTTATTGAGACCTCTGCCGGTGCTGCCGCCTCCGTGGTGCTGATAGGACTTGGCTTGCTTATGGGAATCAGAGAAATGGCCAGGGACTCCATAGCGCGTCAGGACAAGGAGCGTAAGAAACGGCGGATCGGCAGATATACGGCCTCAGTAACGCTGGCTGCTGTCGGAATCCTGCTTCTTCTGGACTGGCGCGATGGAACAGATTATATGATGCTGCTGCTCAAATGGTGGCCCATCATTCCGGTATTATGGGGAGTAGAGTATCTGCTGATCTATATTCTTTTCCGCCGGCTGAAGCAGAATGGTACGGCTGGAAGAGCGCGGATGGATCTGCGGGGATTGTTCTCTGCGGTAATACTGGCTGCCTGTGTGTTTATCGTAACCGAGCAGGAGCACTATCTGCATTTGTGGAATAAGGTGAGTCTTAACCTGACCGTGGCGGCGGTCGATTACGGGGAAGCGGAAGGAAGCTCTTATACGAAGGCTCCGGTAATGGTGCCGGTCGAACTGAACACCTCCAAGGTCAATATTGACGCTATTAATGGAGACATTCTCATTCACCGGGCTGCTGTGGAGGATATCGAGATTACGGCAACCGTATGGGTGGACCAGTTGGACGGGGTACTGGCTGAATCCATAGCCGATCAGTCTTTTGTCGAGGTGACAGAGGGCACAACGATCAAGATTACACCCCAGAGTAAGGCGTACGGTGAATCCGGCAAACGCCAGCCGCGGATCAACCTCGATATCTCCCTGCCGGAAGACCGGCGGTTTGACTTGAATGTCCGTACAATGAATGGCGGAATTACCCTGCAGAATGTAGAAGCTATTGCCGACATCTCGCTGGAGACCGGGAACGGGGAGCTGATCCTGCACCGCATTTACGGCAATGTAAAAGGTAAAAC
This sequence comes from Paenibacillus sp. FSL H3-0469, assembly GCF_038051945.1. NCBI lineage: Bacteria > Bacillati > Bacillota > Bacilli > Caryophanales > Paenibacillaceae > Paenibacillus > Paenibacillus sp. FSL H3-0469. The sequence continues at coordinate 3,321,291 of NZ_CP150302.1, read as the reverse complement.
CTTAAACGGAGCGGTGCGTGCCAGAGATGTCCTGGGCAATGTGGAGCTGGGGACAAGCGGAGGCGATATGGGGGCTTGGGACGTCAGAGGCGCCCTGAAGCTGTCAACGGCGGTCGGCAACATCACGGCATATGACAGCGGGGATGCGCTGGATCTGTCCACAAAGAACGGCAATGTGGAGGTCTCCGGAGCGAGAGCCAAGCTGCATGCCGAATCGCTGAATGGCCGGATCAGCATCCGCTCCGGGGATTTCGGGGGAGACTGGGATATTTACAGTGCGGTGGGGGATATTGAACTGTTTCTGCCGCTAACGGGTAATTATACGGTGGAGGGCTCCAGCGGCTATGGAGATATCGTAACAGACCTGCCAGGACTCGTGATTGATAAAAAAGTGCTTTCCGGCCAGATCGGAACCGGCGAATTCAAGCTGCGGGTAGACGGAAACAGCAATTTAAATGTGAGCAAATATTGAAATAAGGAATATTTATTATATAATAATAAATATAATGTAATGACTTCATTGACAACGTAGAAAGCAGAGTCATACAATTACATTAGAATTATTATTAAGTTGTATAATCAAAGGCGGTGGCATGGATGGGTAGTGGCGTACAGCATGCATTGGAGCAACTCAAGACAACCGGTGTCCGTATTACGCCTCAGCGTCATGCGATTCTAACGTATCTGATGGAAGCGATGAATCATCCTACGGCAGACGACATCTACCGGGCGCTTGAGCCTCAGTTTCCGAGCATGAGTGTGGCAACTGTGTATAACAATCTTAAGATGTTCATGGAAGCAGGTATGGTCCGTGAGCTGACCTACGGTGATAATTCCAGCCGTTTCGACGCCAATGTATCTGATCATTATCATGTTATCTGCCAGGAATGCGGTAAGATTGAGGATTTCAGCTATTCTACTCTTCATGAAGTAGAGCGGCAGGCCGAACAGGCCACAGGCTTTAAGATTCATGGATTGCGTATGGAGCTGTACGGTGTATGCAAAGGCTGCGGCGAGAAGCAGCACTGAATGGAATAATATTTATAAACGTGTAGGGTCCGAGAGCGGATTCTGCACGTTTTTTTGTATAGATAGAGAATCAAGCTGTTACAAAAATACAAACCTTCCAAGAGATTCGCGCAACCAAGCTCGCCTGCATGGCGTATACTTAACAGAAGTGTTGCCTGCTTTTAAAATTCAACGAACGGTTTGGAGGACCTATTTTGGACAGAAGACAGAGACAAAGACGCGTCACGAAGCGTGGAAGTCTTACTCGCCGCTTATTGGGACTTGTCATCATAGCCGCCGCAGCCTTTTGGGTTGTTTATTATGTACTGCCGAACCGCCAGCATCTGGACCCGGACTGGAAGGGCCTGGACAAGCCGATTTTTGTGAAGGGACAGCTTACCGGCTATTCAGCATCGGGCACAGGGGACGGACTGCTTTTACCGCTGCCTTTTTTGCAGGAATATGTAGATCCTTCTATCCGCTATGAAAAAGAGAGCAAATCAGTTATCCTCTCAACGGACAGCAGTCTGTTGTACATGCAGGAGGAATCCAAGGCCGCAGCTCTGAACAATGAACCTCTGCAGCTTCGCCTTGCTCCCGAGGTTAAAGATAAAGTGACCTATCTTCCGGCAGATACACTGGAGAATCTGTACGGCTTCGAGATCGAAGAGGATACAGCTACTGGTGCGGTGCTGCTTATGACTGCGGGAGAATCGGTGCCGCTTGGCAAGGTGAAGGGCAAAGAAGGCGGCAAAACGAAAGCCCTGCGCAGTGAACCCTCGGTGCATGCACCGATTTTTGCAGATATGAATCCTGGGGATGTCGTACGAATCTGGAATACGGACACCAAGGACTGGGTATACGCCCAGCTTGATAACGGTTATTCGGGCTACGCCCAGGCGGATGATATTACCGAAGACGGTACCCGAACGGTAGAAAAAAAGCCCGAAACACCTACACGAGCTGAACGCAGCTGGAAGGGCAAGCCGGTTAACATGTTCTGGGAAGCCGTGTACGAACGCAAGCCGAACCCGGCCAAATTTGCAGCCTTGCCTGGAATTAACGTGGTTAGCCCCACCTGGTTCAGTATTATTGATGTGAAGGGGAATGTACGCAGCCAGGCGGACCGCTCTTATGTGGATTGGGCGCATAATCATGGTATGGAAGTATGGGGGCTGCTGAGCAACAGCTTTGAACCAGACTTGACTACTGGAGCCTTATCTACGTACGACAATCGGATGAATGCCATTGTGCAGATGCTTAAGTATGCAGACCTGTATAACTTAGACGGGATTAATATCGACTTCGAGAATGTGTACACCAAGGATGGACCGAACGTAACCCAGTTCATGCGGGAACTGAAGCCGATGGCCCAGAGCCGGAATCTGATTGTCTCTATTGACGTAACGCCGAAATCTAAGAGCGAGATGTGGTCCCTGTTCCTCGACCGTCCGGCGCTTGCCGCCGTATCCGACTTCCTGGTTGTAATGGCCTACGATGAGCACTGGGCAGCCAGTCCGGTTGCGGGATCAGTAGCCTCTCTACCATGGGTTAAGACCTCTATGAACCGGATTATCGAGGAGGATAAGGTGCCGTCAGAGAAGCTGATTCTGGGAGTGCCGCTCTATACGCGGATCTGGACGGAAGCCACCGAGAAGGGCAAGACCAAAGTAAGCTCCAAGGCCGTCAGCATGAATGCGGTCAAGGAGATCATTGCCGAGAAGAAGCTGACACCGGTATTCGATAAGGAAGCCGGACAGAACTACGTGGAGTATAAGGAAGATGATGTTCTCCGCAAAATCTGGATCGAGGACAGCACCTCGCTCACAGCCAGGGTAGAGCTGGCCCAGTCCTTGAAGCTGGGCGGTGTGGCAGCCTGGAACCGGAGCTTCGCCAGTCCGGAGGCATGGGAAGCGTTGAAGGGAATTATTAAATAAGATGATTTCATTATAAAAAGGTGTTGTCCTACAGTGGACAACACCTTTTTTGGCAGACAATACTATTCTTACATTACCTTGTCTCTTAATAAATGCATAATGTCAGTAAGCGCTGCTTGCAGAGGATTAGTGTTTCAGTTGCTGGGCTTCAAGCTCTTCGGCAGTAATGGTAGCTTGTGCAGCGTCCATGGTGAGGATGGTATGGCAGAACATACAGCGGTCAGTTTTGCCCAGCATTTTGGTCAGCTTATGGCACTCCGGACATTCCACCTGAACCGCACTGGTGGAGAGCATGCCCGCCCAGAAATAAATAGCCAGACTGGCCATCATGGAGACGAGTCCAATGACAAGACCGACAGCAGCGACGACTTTTCCGGCAGATCCCCAGAATACAATGCCTGCGGTTCCCATGATCATGAGACCCATGCCCAGCATGGTCAGAAGCAATCCCCAGGTGCGAAAAGCATTGATTTTAGCCGATTTAAATTTCATGAGTATGATCTCCTAACTGAAATATAGTTCGGTTGTTCAGGAGGAACTGGCATGAATATGTAGAATAAGCTTATGTATAGAGATTATAACTGACGGACGCAAAATCGCCAAATTTGATGGAGGGAAGTATGGAACTGTCCAATTTGACCCTATTAAGCGGGGAGACATTTGAGGAGAATGTTCTGGGAGCCGTTGCTTGGCGGCAAAGAGGGGATGCCACGTTTCAAAGTGCACTGTTGCACGATTTTGATATGGTGGTCCTTCTGCTGCACGAGGAACAGGAGACGGAACGCATCATAACCCATAGCATTGCCGGTGATACGCGGACACAATCGGTACATGTAGGGCTGTCTGCACTGGAACGTGCTGTCATGGCCGGGGATAACAACGAGCTTCTGAGCAGCCTGATATCCGGAGAGGTACTCTGGGATCCGAAGGGAATCTTGGCGGAGATGCGCAAGCAGCTCATTCAGTTTGAGGGCCCGCTTAAAGAACGGGTGCTGTTTATGGAATTCGCCCGTTTTTTACATATGTATATTAAGTCCAAGCGTTACATTGAAGCAGGCTGTACCATGGATGCCTATAATTGCGTACTCATTGCCTTGTATCATTGGGCGCGCATTGAAGTGAGTGAAGCGGGGTATTTCCCGGAACCGGCAGTATGGGGACAGGTGAAAAGCCTGAACTCACCGGTCCATAAGCTATATGAAGAATTGACTATCAGCACAGAGACGCTGGACCAGAGAATCGAGCTTATCCTGCTTGCCTGTGAATTTGCCCTCATGTCAAAAATGGAGGATTGCTGTACCATGCTGCTTCATATCCTGGGCAGCCGTAAGGAGGCGTGGAGTATTAAGGAGCTTCTGCAGCATTCGGGGCTCAGCCCGCTCCAGGCAGAATTGCCGCTTGTGCTTCGCAAGCTGGTATCCCGTTCATTAATTCGGGAGATCGCCTCGTGGGCAGTGGATGCCGGAGATGGTCATGCCATTCGTTATACGCTCTAAAATTAACAAATCGCCAACTGACGGGAATAGCTCTATATAGATAGCATCAGCGGGAGAATGGAGAGGGTGAATGTACTCTCTTTTTTTATAGAATTTATATGTTTGGGCCCCCCGCAGAGTACCTGAGTCATCATCGAAGCTAAAGCCTCACTTTGTGGGGTTATTTTATTTGTCCGGGTTTGCAGAAGAGCCGAAGGGGAAGAGAATATTTAGGGTTGACTAGGGTGCAGTTCTTATGATAAATTATAACTCGTCCCTCTGACATAACGATGCGCAGTAATGCAGTCGTAAATCAGCCGAAAAAAGAAAATAAAAAAAAGGTTGACTAAAACGAGGACGCTGTGATATATTATAAAGGTCGCTGCTGAGACAAAAAACGGCGACGAAAGATGAACTTGATCTTTGAAAACTGAACAACGAGTGAGTATCGGAAATCACTTCGGTGAGATCCAAATTAGAGAATGTAAATTCTCGTCAGATGTTTCAAAATGAGCAATCGCTCTTTCTAAATACCAATTTGGAGAGTTTGATCCTGGCTCAGGACGAACGCTGGCGGCGTGCCTAATACATGCAAGTCGAGCGGAGTTTGAGAGGAAGCTTGCTTCCTTTCAAACTTAGCGGCGGACGGGTGAGTAACACGTAGGCAACCTGCCCTCAAGCCTGGGATAACTACCGGAAACGGTAGCTAATACCGGATAATTTCTTTCTTCTCCTGAGGAGAGAATGAAAGGCGGAGCAATCTGCTGCTTGGGGATGGGCCTGCGGCGCATTAGCTAGTTGGTGGGGTAACGGCCCACCAAGGCGACGATGCGTAGCCGACCTGAGAGGGTGAACGGCCACACTGGGACTGAGACACGGCCCAGACTCCTACGGGAGGCAGCAGTAGGGAATCTTCCGCAATGGGCGCAAGCCTGACGGAGCAACGCCGCGTGAGTGATGAAGGTTTTCGGATCGTAAAGCTCTGTTGCCAGGGAAGAACGTCCGGTAGAGTAACTGCTACCGGAGTGACGGTACCTGAGAAGAAAGCCCCGGCTAACTACGTGCCAGCAGCCGCGGTAATACGTAGGGGGCAAGCGTTGTCCGGAATTATTGGGCGTAAAGCGCGCGCAGGCGGTTATTTAAGTCTGGTGTTTAAACCTTGGGCTCAACCTGAGGTCGCACTGGAAACTGGGTGACTTGAGTACAGAAGAGGAAAGTGGAATTCCACGTGTAGCGGTGAAATGCGTAGATATGTGGAGGAACACCAGTGGCGAAGGCGACTTTCTGGGCTGTAACTGACGCTGAGGCGCGAAAGCGTGGGGAGCAAACAGGATTAGATACCCTGGTAGTCCACGCCGTAAACGATGAGTGCTAGGTGTTAGGGGTTTCGATACCCTTGGTGCCGAAGTTAACACAGTAAGCACTCCGCCTGGGGAGTACGGTCGCAAGACTGAAACTCAAAGGAATTGACGGGGACCCGCACAAGCAGTGGAGTATGTGGTTTAATTCGAAGCAACGCGAAGAACCTTACCAGGTCTTGACATCCAACTAACGAAGCAGAGATGCATCAGGTGCCCTTCGGGGAAAGTTGAGACAGGTGGTGCATGGTTGTCGTCAGCTCGTGTCGTGAGATGTTGGGTTAAGTCCCGCAACGAGCGCAACCCTTGACTTTAGTTGCCAGCAGGTTGAGCTGGGCACTCTAGAGTGACTGCCGGTGACAAACCGGAGGAAGGTGGGGATGACGTCAAATCATCATGCCCCTTATGACCTGGGCTACACACGTACTACAATGGCCGGTACAACGGGAAGCGAAGCCGCGAGGTGGAGCCAATCCCAGCAAAGCCGGTCTCAGTTCGGATTGCAGGCTGCAACTCGCCTGCATGAAGTCGGAATTGCTAGTAATCGCGGATCAGCATGCCGCGGTGAATACGTTCCCGGGTCTTGTACACACCGCCCGTCACACCACGAGAGTTTACAACACCCGAAGTCGGTGGGGTAACCCGCAAGGGAGCCAGCCGCCGAAGGTGGGGTAGATGATTGGGGTGAAGTCGTAACAAGGTAGCCGTATCGGAAGGTGCGGCTGGATCACCTCCTTTCTATGGAGAATCGTTTCCTGCAACGGAAACATTCAAATCGGAAGCTTCGCTTCCAAACCAATCAGGTTTAGGCCTGTTACTCACTCGTTGGTCAGTTTTGAGAGTTTAAGCTCTCATCTTTACCTTTGATCCTTGAAAACTGGATACCGAAACGAATTTGCGTTTTAGAACATCTTTTAGCTGAAACTTGTGTAAGCAAGTGGAAATAGTTATTAGTTGCTACCGTGATTTTCCTTAGGGAAAACACATTGGTTAAGCTACTAAGAGCACACGGAGGATGCCTAGGCGCCAGGAGCCGACGAAGGACGTGGCGAACAACGAAACTGCCTCGGGGAGCTGTAAGCAAGCTTTGATCCGGGGGTGTCCGAATGGGGAAACCCAGCTGTGGTAATTCGCAGTTACTCGTATCTGAATACATAGGATACGCAGAGGCAGACCAGGGGAACTGAAACATCTAAGTACCCTGAGGAAGAGAAAACAATAGTGATTCCGTCAGTAGCGGCGAGCGAACGCGGAACAGCCTAAACCAAGAGGCTTGCCTCTTGGGGTTGTGGGACGTCTCACATGGAGTTACAAAGGAATATGGTAGGCGAAGAGGTCTGGAAAGGCCCGCGATAGAGGTAAAAGCCCTGTAGCCGAAATGGTATTCTCTCCGAGACGGATCCCGAGTAGTGCGGGGCACGTGAAACCCCGTATGAATCCAGCAGGACCATCTGCTAAGGCTAAATACTACCTGGCGACCGATAGTGAAACAGTACCGTGAGGGAAAGGTGAAAAGCACCCCGGAAGGGGAGTGAAATAGAACCTGAAACCGTGTGCTTACAAAAAGTCAGAGCCCTTTCTATGGGTGATGGCGTGCCTTTTGTAGAATGAACCGGCGAGTTACGTTTAACATGCAAGGTTAAGGTGAGAAGCCGGAGCCGCAGCGAAAGCGAGTCTGAATAGGGCGATTTAGTATGTGGACGTAGACCCGAAACCGTGTGATCTACCCCTGTCCAGGGTGAAGGTGCGGTAACACGCACTGGAGGCCCGAACCCACGCATGTTGAAAAATGCGGGGATGAGGTGGGGGTAGCGGAGAAATTCCAATCGAACTCGGAGATAGCTGGTTCTCCCCGAAATAGCTTTAGGGCTAGCCTCGGTGAATGGAGTGGTGGAGGTAGAGCACTGATTGGGTGCGGGGCCCGCAAGGGTTACCAAGCTCAGTCAAACTCCGAATGCCATTTACTTCTTGCCGGGAGTCAGACAGTGAGTGCTAAGATCCATTGTCAAAAGGGAAACAGCCCAGACCATCAGCTAAGGTCCCCAAGTGTGTGTTAAGTGGGAAAGGATGTGGAGTTGCACAGACAACCAGGATGTTGGCTTAGAAGCAGCCACCATTGAAAGAGTGCGTAATAGCTCACTGGTCGAGTGACTCTGCGCCGAAAATGTAACGGGGCTAAACACACCACCGAAGCTATGGCTAGATACTTTGTATCTGGGGTAGGGGAGCGTTGTATATACGTTGAAGGTGTACCGTAAGGAGCGCTGGAGAGTATACAAGTGAGAATGCCGGTATGAGTAACGAAAAGATCAGTGAGAATCTGATCCGCCGAAAGCCCAAGGTTTCCTGAGGAAGGCTCGTCCGCTCAGGGTAAGTCGGGACCTAAGGCGAGGCCGAAAGGCGTAGTCGAAGGACAACAGTTTGAAATTACTGTACCACCGTAATCCGCTATGAGCGATGGGGTGACGCAGGAGGGTAGTGACGCGGACTGATGGATGTCCGTCTAAGCAGTGAGGCTGGTGTGTAGGCAAATCCGCACACCGTAAGGCTGGGCTGTGATGGGGAGCGAAAATTACAGTAGCGAAGGTCATGATCTCACACTGCCAAGAAAAGCCTCTAGTCAGGAGAAGGTGCCCGTACCGCAAACCGACACAGGTAGGCGAGAAGAGAATTCTAAGGCGCGCGGAAGAACTCTCGTTAAGGAACTCGGCAAAATGACCCCGTAACTTCGGGAGAAGGGGTGCCTCGGTAGGGTGAATAGCCCGAGGGGGCCGCAGTGAAAAGGCCCAAGCGACTGTTTAGCAAAAACACAGGTCTGTGCGAAGCCGTAAGGCGAAGTATACGGGCTGACGCCTGCCCGGTGCTGGAAGGTTAAGGGGAGCGGTTAGGACTTAGTCCGAAGCTGTGAACCGAAGCCCCAGTAAACGGCGGCCGTAACTATAACGGTCCTAAGGTAGCGAAATTCCTTGTCAGGTAAATTCTGACCCGCACGAATGGCGTAACGACTTGGGCGCTGTCTCAACGAGAGATCCGGTGAAATTTTAATACCTGTGAAGATGCAGGTTACCCGCGACAAGACGGAAAGACCCCATGGAGCTTTACTGCAGCTTGATATTGAATTTGGGTACGATCTGTACAGGATAGGTGGGAGCCGTGGAGGCAGGAGCGCAAGCTTCTGCGGAGGCGCCGTTGGGATACCACCCTGATCGTATCTAGGTTCTAACCTAGTGCCCTTATCGGGTACGGGGACCGTGTCAGGCGGGCAGTTTGACTGGGGCGGTCGCCTCCTAAAGAGTAACGGAGGCGTTCAAAGGTTCCCTCAGAATGGTTGGAAATCATTCGCAGAGTGCAAAGGCATAAGGGAGCTTGACTGCGAGACCTACAAGTCGAGCAGGGACGAAAGTCGGACTTAGTGATCCGGTGGTACCGCATGGAAGGGCCATCGCTCAACGGATAAAAGCTACCCTGGGGATAACAGGCTTATCTCCCCCAAGAGTCCACATCGACGGGGAGGTTTGGCACCTCGATGTCGGCTCATCGCATCCTGGGGCTGAAGTAGGTCCCAAGGGTTGGGCTGTTCGCCCATTAAAGCGGTACGCGAGCTGGGTTCAGAACGTCGTGAGACAGTTCGGTCCCTATCTGTCGTGGGCGCAGGAAATTTGAGAGGAGCTGTCCTTAGTACGAGAGGACCGGGATGGACGTACCGCTGGTGCATCAGTTGTTCCGCCAGGAGCATGGCTGAGTAGCTACGTACGGACGGGATAAGCGCTGAAAGCATCTAAGCGTGAAGCCCCCCTCAAGATGAGATTTCCCAGTATGTAAGACCCCTTGAAGACGACGAGGTAGATAGGTTGGAGGTGGAAGTGCAGCAATGCATGGAGCTGACCAATACTAATCGGTCGAGGGCTTATCCAAATTTCTAACACGCAGATTCGTTTCGGATTCAGTTTTCAGGTGATCAAGCCTGGTATGTATATTCCCTGATAGCTCAGTTGGTAGAGCACTCGACTGTTAATCGAGTTGTCACAGGTTCGAGTCCTGTTCGGGGAGCCATATGGAGAGGTGTCCGAGTTTGGCCGAAGGAGCACGATTGGAAATCGTGTAGGCGCCACAAGCGTCTCGAGGGTTCGAATCCCTCTCTCTCCGTAGCAATACTTCATTGAATAGGGATGAGAACCCTCAGTGGTTCGTTGGAGCATAGGCTTCGTTAGCACTGCTTCGCAATCTCGTAACGAAGTGAAGAGTATCCCTCTCTCCGTAGCAATACTTTTACACAGCATGGCTCGTTGGTCAAGGGGTTAAGACACCTCCCTTTCACGGAGGTAACATGGGTTCGAATCCCATACGAGTCATATATGGAGGCTTAGCTCAGCTGGGAGAGCATCTGCCTTACAAGCAGAGGGTCGGGGGTTCGAACCCCTCAGCCTCCACCATCTATCTTAACTGAATAGATTTTGTACAATGACGCGGGGTGGAGCAGCCCGGTAGCTCGTCGGGCTCATAACCCGAAGGCCGCAGGTTCAAATCCTGCCCCCGCAACCAATCTCCATAAAGTACCAAACATGGAACCGTGGTGTAGTTGGCCTAACATGCCTGCCTGTCACGCAGGAGACCGCGGGTTCGAATCCCGTCGGTTCCGCCATCTTTACAGAATCATTTTTATGGCTCGGTAGCTCAGTCGGTAGAGCAAAGGACTGAAAATCCTTGTGTCGGGGGTTCGATTCCCTCCCGCGCCACCATACACAACTTAATATGCCGGTGTAGCTCAATTGGTAGAGCAACTGACTTGTAATCAGTAGGTTGGGGGTTCAAGTCCTCTCGCCGGCACCATACCGTGGAGGCTTAGCGAAGTGGCCAAACGCATCAGACTGTAAATCTGCTCACGTACGTGTTCGGTGGTTCGAATCCATCAGCCTCCACCATTTTTTAGGGGCATAGTTTAAAGGTAGAACAACGGTCTCCAAAACCGTTGGTGTGGGTTCAATTCCTGCTGCCCCTGCCAAGTAATTTCATATAAAAGAATCATATGGCGACCGTGGCGAAGGGGTTAACGCACCGGATTGTGGTTCCGGCATTCGTGGGTTCGAGACCCATCGGTCGCCCCATTTCTTTTATAAGAATTACATAGCAATACAACTTAAAAGCTTCACATGGCGACCGTGGCGAAGGGGTTAACGCACCGGATTGTGGTTCCGGCATTCGTGGGTTCGAGACCCATCGGTCGCCCCATTTTCTTTCAAAAAATATATTGGGGATTAGCCAAGCGGTAAGGCAACGGACTTTGACTCCGTCATTCATAGGTTCGATTCCTATATCCCCAGCCATTATATGCGGACGTGGCTCAGCGGTAGAGCATCGCCTTGCCAAGGCGAGGGTCGCGGGTTCGATTCCCGTCGTCCGCTCCATTTCATGTGGTGCCATAGCCAAGTGGTAAGGCAAAGCTCTGCAAAAGCTTTATCCCCAGTTCAAATCTGGGTGGCACCTCCATTTTAAATATTTGCCGGCGTGGCGGAATGGCAGACGCGCTCGACTCAAAATCGAGTGGGAAACCGTGGAGGTTCGAGTCCTCTCGCCGGTATTACGCTAAAAGAGTTCATCAGAGATATTCTCTGGTGGGCTTTTTTATTGTGTGTATACCTAGAGGCACGCATTATCTGTTATATCGGCACATGAACAAGACTGAGGCGCCAGCATCGTTCATTTGCAGGATGATTATGTTCTTTGAGCTTTCGTACCTTATCCCATATGTATCTGAGAACAAGACAGGCCCTGTGTATCTTACTACACAGGGCCTGTTTCTTTTAATTTATATGTCATCTGCTTATATGTTAAGTCGTTTATATCATGAACTTACTTCGTAGAACCCACAAATTGATTTCTGGCCGCCCCAAGACCAATGATACCGAGTAGGGCAGAAGCGCCAACCAAGATCAGGAGTGGAGCACTCCAACTATGAGTGGCGTCATGCAAGTAACCTATCAGCGCCGGGCCGATGGCTGCCAGCAGATATCCTATGGATTGGGCCATGCCCGATAGTTCCGCCGCCTGATGGGCACTTTGAGTGCGTAAACCGAAAAACATCATAGATAAGCCAAAGGCAAAGCCCGCTCCAATTCCAAGAATAATCACCCACAACAGAAGCAGTTGGACACTGCTATAGAGAAGCCCAAGTGTTCCGATCAAAAGTAGGATTGTTGTAATAACCACCAAGGACCGCTGGTTAGACATACGCCCTGCCATAACAGGAACGATAAAGGCAAAGGGGAGGGACGCCATAATCAGAACCGATAGAAACCAGCCGGATTGACTCGAACTGATGCCTTGTTCTTTTAGGATTTCAGGCAGCCAGGCAACCAGCACATAGAAAATGGCTGATTGTATTCCCATAAAGAGAGTCACCTGCCAGGCTAATGGGGAGCGCCATATTTTAACCTGATGGTTCTTATCTGTGCTGCTACCAATAATGGCGGGGTTCGTTGGAGTCTTGAGCAGCGGTATCCAAAAGAGAATAGAGATGAAGCTAAGTATTCCCCATACTCCAAGGGCACCTTGCCAGTTCATACCTGCTCCCACAGCTAAGGGAATACTAATACCGGAAGCAATTGCCCCGCATAGATTCATGGAAACCGAATAGACCCCTGTCATAGTCCCCATTTGCTGCGGAAATTCCCGTTTAATCAGACTGGGAAGTAATACATTACATATAGTAATAGCAAATCCCAGAATTGCAGTTCCAACATATAAAGTCGCTGCTCCGGATAACGACCGAACAGCAATACCGATGACTAAAAAAATAAGAGAAATCAGGATAATTCGTTCTATACCATATTTATGTCCTAATTTGGGTACAAAAGGTGATAATAGGGCAAATGCAATTAGTGGAACTGTAGTAATCAGGCCTGCTAAAGTATTAGAAATATGCACGTTGTCCCGAATAAGACTGACCAAGGGTCCCACTGAGGTGAGGGGTGCGCGCAAATTCGCTGCGATAAAAATAATTCCTATGATCATGAACCAGAGTGTCGCTTGCTTCCGAATACCGGTATTGGATATTCCATCTTGCTTGTTTAACAATTGTTCTGGTGAACTCATAGATGTGCCTCCTGTGTACGGGCTTTGTCAATGTATAAACGAACAGCCTCCTCCGCTTGATGACCATTCTGATCCGCAATGGCCTGATAGAGCAGGGCATGAGAGTCGATATAGAAATCCACGGTTTTGAGATCCTTCATTTCTAAAATCATGTTTTGCAGCGCCTCAGAAATATGATTGTATAAATTCGACATCAATTGATTATGTGAAGCGGCTATCACCATTTTGTGAAACTCCACGTCCCAGTGAGCATACGCTTCAAGATCTTGCTGGACGGCTGCTTGTCTGCACTGGTCAAGACATGTCCGAAGTGCCGCCAAATCTTCCTCGTCTCTCCTGAGCGCAGCCAGGGCAGCCGCCTCTCGTTCTAATGCATACCGGACCTCCAGGCTCTCAAACTTATCGGTATGCTCTATTACTTTTCTAATCACTGACCCTAAAACACTGGAGGAGCATACATAAGTCCCATCCCCTTGTCTGGTCTTGAGCAGACCCGCGTAGGTTAGAGCCCGAATTGCTTCCCTTAAGGTATTACGACTGACTTGAAGCTGCTCCATTAGCTCCGGCTCTGGAGGAATACGCGTCCCTACTTGCCATTCGCTGCTTTCGATCTTCTCTTGGATCTGGTAGGCCACCTGTTCCACCAAGGTTAAACGTTGAGTCTGAGCTAACAATTGTATCATTCCTTTACAAACGTAGGATGTTTGGTACTCTGGTTGATTATAGCAGATTCATTTCGGCTTGAAAAGATGAAAATGATATTGATTCTCAATATCATTCGTGCTAATATGATTTTGTTCAGTAGTGAACAAAAATAAAAAGCAATTGATTGCTGCCTTTGACCCTAGTCTGCATTAAGTACAAGAGAGGAGAGATTTGGCAAGTGGAATTTCAAAATCATTCTAAAGGTCACCTTTATGAGCAATATATCAGAATGCTGCATTTGAACGAATTATATACAGAACATGAAATTAATCTGTTTCGTGAGCAAGCCAAAAAGCTTCAGATCGATATGCTGTCCAATAATATTACCAGTGTGCATGTTATTGATTGCATTGGTGATCATGAGCCGATCAATCATACCGGAATTACCAAAAGAATGAATCTGTCCAAAGCAAGCATTACAAGTATTAGTTCCAAGCTGTTGGAAACAGGCTTCATTATGAAAAATCAACTAAATAACAACCGGAAGGAGATTTATTTTAGCTTAACGGATAAGGGAAGACAGGTATATCAACTGCATCAAAAGATGCATCAAGCGAAAGAAGACAACTTTTATCAGTTTATTGAATCTTATTCAGAGGCTGAGTTACAGACGATCGGGAAATTCATGAGTGATTTGTTGGCGCGCGCCGAAGAATACTCCGAGGGGAAGTTTAATGGAAATGAAGATATTTAATTCGAGACGGAAGGAAGCATCAGGAGATGAAGAAAAAAACTCGGGTCTCTCAGAATTAGAGCAAATTGCCAGTGAGAAAAGAAAGGTTCAATTTTACCTCAGATTGATGCTGGGATTAGGTTCAACCTGTGGTGTGATGGTACCCATAGAACCTTTTTTTACGACTTTAAATGAGCTTTCCGCTCAAGAGACTGCACTTTTACAAAAGGCAAAGGATCAATTAGAGCAATCAGAATGAGTAAGGAATAAGGAATGAAATGAATTGGAAAAAGAGCAGAGAAGCGGCCTTCAACAAAGAGGGACCGCTTCATTTTTTATGATTTATGATTCCTCGGAATAAAATGCTTTGGATACGGCCTCTGTGGCTTTATCAATAAAAACTGCAACCTTACCCGGGCTTTCCTTCAGACCGCTGCTCACCCACTTTTTAATAATAGCTATACTGCCATGAGCGGTGAACGTATACCAGGATTCAAATAATTGCGGATCAAAATATTTTAATTCCTGCTTCCAGCGCTCAATCGTTAGGTCGTGACTGATATATAGGATTCTTTCCAATAATTCTTTGTTGCCATGCTCCGAGAACAGAACCTCACATATCGTTTTATTCGCTTTTATATATTTACATAATTCATAAGAAAGCTTTTGAGGGCTTGCAGAACTAATCCCAAGTTGCTTAATTTCTTCATATAGATCATTTTCGATTGTTGAAAGAAGCTCAAACTGATTCGCATAGTGTGAATAAAAGGTGTTGCGGTTAATCCCTGCTTCGCTGCAAATGTCGGTCACGGTAACTTTATTGATAGACCGTTCTGTCATCAGCTTCAACAGGCTTTCTTTAATAACCATTTTTGTATATCTCACCCGGTGATCTGTTTTTTTGTCTGCCATCGTAACCTCCTAATTTAAAATAATAAAATGGTTAATGAACAAATCTAATATGATTTGTATGGTAACTAACATAATCCAAACGAACAGCCTGTTGTTTAACTAACATGGTGACATTATAATTTATTTAAACGTTCGATTCAAATTAAATTAATTGGAGGAAGAAAATGGGTAGTATAACTGTAGTGCCTGTATGGGTTATTCAAGACATTCTTGTCTTAATTGCTGCTGTCCTAATGGTGTTCTATATCCTTGATAAGGAAACACATCCCAAAACGGTTTTACTGCAATTTATAGGTTTTGTGTTCTTTTACGCCGCCGTTTTTGAAATTACTGCTTCATCGCTTGGGGAAGGGTTCTACGCCTATGGGCGCAGTATTTTAATGTTATTTAACATACCAATTACTGTCCCTATTATTGAGTTTCTGATCATCTATTCCACTTTGCGTGTTCTAAAGTCTGTAAATATACCGTCCTGGACGAAACCGTTTATTACGGGATTAAGTGCGATGGTGTTTGACTTTTCACTCGACCCGGTGGCCGTTAAACAGATTTTTGAGACCATGGATGGAACCATTGCAAGATGGAGTTATTATCCGCTGGCCGGTGAACCTCAAATCTATGGGGAACCGGTGATGAATTTTACAGGATGGATTTATATCGCGGGATATTGGACAGTCTTTATCCTGATCGGTGAATGGTGGCATAAGAAGAAAGGCTACAGTAAAACCGTGGGTTATATCTATCCGTTTTTGGCGTCCCTTGCGTCATTGGCTTGTATGTTCTCACCTTTATCCAACTTCTTTAATTACATGGGGCCGTTCTTCGCCAGGGAATCTAATATGCAATGGGTGATGTTGATTGCACTTTCTGTAATTACAATCGGAGTGTTAGCCTTGGCTTTCACAAAGTTCTGGGACCGGAAGGCTAATTATTCAATCACTCCCAAAAAAGATTTTCCGATCATGTTTACTTTCGTAGGATTCCCGCTGGTTAACACTATATTTTGTCTCATAGGAGGTTTCACGGAGGTATTGTGGCTGGTCGTTCTGGCTCAAATCGTATTATTGTTAGCCTGGATTGGAATTTATAAGATGGGTAAAAAAGCAAGCCCAATCGCGAGGTAGTAAAAAAACACCGCCAGACTTTAGACCTCTTCCGTCTATAGCTGGCGGTGTATTTTTGCCTTCTGCGTTAAGGCAGGACATTTCCGGCTGCGCGGTAAATCTCGTACCATTCTTCGCGGCTGAGGGTGATGCTTGAAGCCTTAGCGATGTCGAGCAGGCGGGCGGTGTTGGTGGTGCCGACAATCGGCTGCATTTTGGCCGGGTGTCTGAGCAGCCAGGCAATAGCGATCGCGGTGTCGGCTACTCCTTTGTCCCCGGCAATACGGTTAATGACTTCGTTCACCTTAGGGAACTTCTCGCTGCCCAGGAATACGCCTTCGAAGAAGCCGTACTGGAACGGAGACCATGGCTGGATGGTCATATCATGCAGGCGGCTGTACTCCAGGATTCCGCCGTCGTGGACTACGGAACCGGCATTGGTCATGTTGACGTTGAAGCCCGAATCAATCATTCCAGTTACCATGATGCTGAGCTGAAGCTGGTTGAACAAAAGGGGCTGCTTGACGTTCTTCTTCAGCAGCTCAATCTGTAACGGGTTCTGGTTGCTGACACCGAAGTGCTTGACCAGCCCTCTGCTCTCCAGATTATCGAAGGCTTCCGCCACTTCCTCCGGCTCCATCAGGGTGTCAGGACGGTGCAGGAGAAGGACATCTACATAATCGGTCTGCAGCCGCTTCAGGCTGTTCTCTACTGAACTCACGATATGCTCCTTAGAGAAGTCGAAGAAGCCGTTACGGATGCCGCATTTGGCCTGAATCATCAGCCGGTCGCGCATTCCGGGATTTGCCGTCAGTACGTTACCGAATACTTCCTCTGCTTTACCTCCGGCATAAATATCTGCATGGTCGAAAAAGTCTATGCCCACCTCAAGGGCGCTGTGGATATGGGTTTCAGCCTCTTTGGGCGACAAATCAGCGATCCGCATACAACCGAGGGAAATCTCGGAAACCTCAAGTGCGCCGTTAGCTACATTAATTCTTTTTACCATTAATTATTCACTCCTTAAATGAAGGTATAGTGTAAGCTTAGACCTTAGAGTTAGGTGTAAGTCAATAGAATCATAGAGTGACTGTTCATAGAAACGGATTGATGGTACTTTTACTATATAGATGAGGCCGGCAACGGCTGGCAGAGAGGAGCTTGTACGGATGGGATACAGTATCAAAACCATAGCACAAAAAAGCGGACTGAGCCAATATACGCTGCGTTACTATGAACGGGAAGGGGTATTGCCGGTTGTGGGGAGGGATGCGAACGGCAACCGGTGCTTCAATGACGAGGATCTGGAGCTGATCTCGTTAATCTGCTGCCTGAAGGATACCGGTATGGCTATCGCCGACATTAAGCAATTCATTGCGTTCTCGCAGGAAGGCAAGGACCGTCTGCCAGATCAGCGCAGACTGCTGCAGGAGCATAAACAGCATATCGATGAGAAGATCAAGTTCTTTCAGAGCTTTGCCCGGAAGATTGACCATAAGATCGCTTATTTTGCATCGTTGGAGAATGAAGCGAAAGCCTCCGGAAACCATAAAACCGTCTGAAAAGTAAGTTATCTGCACGGAAGTTGTGATCCGCTTCTTGGAGCCGGGGCGAACTTTGGGTAGAATAAGGAACAGATTCACTTCAAGAAGATGAAGGAGGACACTATAATGTCAGGCAATGAACCTAGTCTGGATTGGCTAAGCGATGTATCTGTATTTCAGGTGAACCGGTTGGAAGCGCATTCGGATCACCGCTATTATAGAACGATGGAGGAAGCGGAGAGACAAGCCCCCATGGCGCTGCGTTACTCTCTGAACGGAGACTGGAAATTCAGTTATGCGGTGAATGTGGCAGCCCGTGTTAAGGATTTCTATAAGACGGAATATGATACGAGCGGCTGGGGGAACATCCAGGTGCCGGGTCATATCCAGCTTCAGGGGTACGGCAGGCCGCAATATGCGAATACGATGTACCCCTGGGACGGTCTGGATGCTGTAAGGCCGCCGGAGATTCCGGTGAGCAGTAATACGGTGGGCAGCTATGTGAAGATGTTTGAGGTGCCGGCAATTATGGAGCAGGGGCCGGTTTTTATTTCTTTTCAGGGCGTAGAGGCGGCTTGTTATGTCTGGTTGAACGGGCACTTCGTCGGCTACAGTGAAGACAGCTTCACCCCTGCGGAATTCGAATTGACACCCTATCTGCAGGAAGGAGCCAATAAGCTCGCGGTTGAGGTCTATCAGCGCTGTACGGGGAGCTGGCTGGAGGATCAGGATTTCTGGCGGTTCTCGGGGATTTTTCGCGAGGTGTATCTGTATACGGTTCCTGAGCTGCATGTACAGGATTTGCGGATTCAGGCGGGGCTGGATGCTTCCTATGAGAAAGGCAAGTTAACAGCTGAGCTTCGTATGGCAACTGAGGCTGAGGCAGTGATTCGGGTGGAGCTGAAGGATGCAGCAGGCGCTGTAGTTGCGAATACAGAAGGACGAGCTGTGGCGGGTAAGGTGGCTCTAAGCTTGGATGCGGGCAAGGTATTCCTGTGGAGCGCGGAGAATCCTTACCTGTACAGCGTCTGTATCTCTGTATGTAATGGCGAAGGGGAGCTGGTGGAGGCAATTGTGCAGCGGGCGGGCTTCCGAACCTTCGAGCTGAAGGACAAGCTGATGCTGTTGAACGGCAAACGGATCATGTTCAAAGGTGTCAACCGCCACGAGTTCAACCCCCGCACGGGCCGCAACATCTCCAGGGAAGATATGATCAAGGATATCATCATCCTGAAGCAGAATAATATCAACGCGGTGCGGACCTCGCATTATCCGAACCAGACGCTCTGGTATGAGCTGTGCGATGAATACGGGGTGTATGTGATTGACGAGATGAACCTGGAGTCCCATGGCTCGTGGCAGAAGATGGGCGCCGTTGAGCCGTCCTGGAACATCCCCGGGGATAAGCCGGAGTGGGAGGGGATTGTCATGGACCGGGCGGTATCGATGCTGGAGCGCGATAAAAACCATCCGTCGATCCTGATCTGGTCCTGCGGCAATGAATCGTATGCGGGCGAGGTCATTCTGAAGGTGTCCCATTACTTCCGTAAGGCTGATCCGGGACGGCTGGTGCATTATGAAGGAGTCTTCCATAACCGCAAATATAATGACAGCAGTGATATGGAGAGCCGGATGTATGCCAAGCCCGCCGACATTGTAGAATACCTGGAGAATCAGCCGTATAAGCCGTATATCAGCTGTGAGTACATGCATGCTATGGGCAATTCGGTAGGGGGACTCCATAAATATATCGAGCTGGAGAACCGTTATCCGCTGTATCAGGGCGGCTTCATCTGGGATTACATCGATCAGGCGCTGGTAGCAAAGAACCGTTACGGTGAAGAGTATCTGGCGTATGGCGGGGATTTCGATGACCGGCCAACGGACTACAGCTTCTGCGGAAACGGGATTGTGTTCGCTGACCGGACGATCACGCCGAAGATGCAAGAGGTAAAGTTCCTCTACCAGAATATCCGGCTTGTTCCTGAACGGGATGCGGTGACAGTGGTCAACGGGAATCTGTTCGAGGGGACGGGGCGGCTGCTGCTGGAGTTTCGGTTATTGAAAGAGGGAAGGGAGATTTTCAAGGGGCAGAAGGAGCTTGCGGTTGCGGCTCAGGAAGAGGCGAGAATTACGTTAGAATTGCCAGATGTGTCAGCAGTTCCAGGGGAGTACACTTTGGCTGTAGGTCTGGTGCTGAAGGAAGCCGAGCTATGGGCGGAGCGGGGGTTCGAGACTGCTTATGGAGAGCATGTCTTCCGGGTTGAAGCAGCTCGCGCAGAAGCGGCCGGGGCAAAAGCAGGCGGAGAAACGGCGCTGTTGCCTGCGGCAGCGGAGTTCCGCGTGATTGAAGGGGATGTGAACATCGGGGTCACCGGGCGCGGCTTCTCCGCCTTGTTCTCTAAGCAGGCGGGCTCTCTGGTGTCGCTCTGCTACGGGGGGCGCGAGATGATTGCGACTCCGCCGGTTCCATTGTTCTGGCGGGCAACGACTGACAATGATAAGGGGACTGCGCTGGGGTACCATGCCGGCGGCTGGTTCGCAGCCAGTCTGGCCCGCCAGTGCACAGCGGTCAGCCTGCACACCGAAGCAGACCGGGCTACGGTCAGCTTCGATTATGCCTTCAGCATCAGCAGTGAGCTGAAGGCAAGTATTCAGTACACGGTCCATGCCGATGGCAGCGTCCGTGTCCGCATGGTCTACACCGGGGCAGACGGTCTGCCGGATGTTCCGGTGGTGGCGGTATCCTTCCGGATGTCGGCAGACTACGAGGCCTCCGAGTGGTATGCCCGCGGACCGGAAGAGAACTACAGTGACCGCGCCTATGGAGCGCGGCTCACCCGCTTCCGGCGTAAGGTGACGGAGCTGCCGTCACCGTATCTGGTGCCGCAGGAATCCGGCAACCGGACGGGCGTCCGTGAGGTGAGCATCACGGACAGCCGGGGGTATGGGCTGCAGGTTCAGGCGGCTGCAGGCCAGCCGCTGGAATGTACGCTGTCACCGTATACAGCGTTCGAGCTGGAGCAGGCAGCACATGCTTATGAGCTGCCTAAGGTGCACTACACGGTTGTCACCCTCGCGGCACAACAGATGGGTGTGGGCGGGGATGACAGCTGGGGAGCGCCGGTGCATCCGGAATACCGGATCGCAGCGGGTCAGCCGCTGGAATTCGGGTTCACGCTGACGGCGGCATTGCCGGAGGCGTAATAACCCCTAAGTAAACAGGCCATCAGCGTATGCTTCGCTGATGGCCTGTTTCATGAGAAGCGCTGCCGGTATTCGCGCGGCGACAACCCCTCCAGCTTCATGAAGCTGGAGCTGAAGTAGGAGGATTGGTTGAAGCCCACCTCTTCGGCAATCCGGGCGATCGGGAAGCTGGTCTGCATCAGCAGCAGCTTGCTCTGTCCGATCCGGTAGCGGAGCAGATATTCCATGGGTGAACAGCCATATACCTTGTTCATGCAGCGGGCAATATAGACCGGATGGAAGTTGAGGCTGTCTCCCAGCATGGCGGTTGTAATCTCTTCACGGTAGTGGGTGCGGAGATAGGAGGCGGCCTGTTCGGCACATAGGGTGGTCTGGGAGCTGCGGTGCTCTGGATTCACAGAAGCAGCCAACTGCTGCAGGAGATCCTGGAAGAGGAGCTGCTGCCGGAAGCGGACGGCTTCGAGGTGGGCGGTGGCCTGCAATTGTGTGAGCTGCTCCAATACCCCGTAAGCTCTGTCCGGCAGAAGCAAGTTAACAAACTGGGATAACACCAGATTGAAGGAGCTGATATCGAATAGAGAAACGGGAAGCTCTCCTGCAGTCTCATTCGGGTTGCCGGAAGCAGGCAATGTCACGGATAAAGCAGGCAGGTCATGGAAGGTCTGAAAGTGAAGCCAATGATAGGCCGTCTCTTCCTTGCAGCCTTCGGTTCCAAAGTGGTGGCAGTCGGGGCGCAGGATCAAGGCATCGCCTGCCTTCACGGTGAACCGCTGCTCCTCCTCGCCAATATACAGGCATCCCTGCTGGACAATGAGCAAATCAAATACCTTGATCTGCTGGCGGCTCCGGTGTTTATAGCCGGGCTGGCAGTGATTGAGGCCGCTGGCTATATAATGCGGCAGGGGAGGGATGCGGAACAGAAGCGGGTTCATGGGCTGGCCTCCTGAAGAAAAGTTTGGATATTGAAAGTTTAGGTTGGAGAATTAGTACATTTTCCAGAGTATATCACCTATAATTTATTACAGGCAAGTTTAAATCGTAAGGCTACGGATAGGTCCTGTGCGACCACCCGAATTCCCCCGGATTGTTCTCCTTAAGGAGTACTCCGGGGGCTTATTTGCGTTGAACTTGCGATTACTGCACAAATGTATGATAAGTGCACAGTGCGGTTAGCCGTAATGTACAGGAATATCCCGAAGCTTCACTGTTCAGCCGCAGGAGACTTCTTCTATACTCAGGTCATACAAGTCATACACTTGGCTTAACGAAGCCATAGGGGCCATTAAGGACGGAGGCTTCGGACCCAGTGACGCGGCAACTTATCTATAGGCATAGGAGAGTGAAGGCTTTGAGACACCGCAAACGCAAGACCGGTATGCCGCTTGTCGCCCAGTTTCCCCTGAAGGGAACAAGCGGGCTGTCCCCGCAGCTTGACTCCGGTACCCGGAAGAAAAGGAAGAAGGGCTTCGTGCATGAACTGGTCCATAACCGGATTCTGTTCCTGATGCTGCTGCCTACGCTGTTGTTCTTTCTAATTAACTCGTATTTTCCGATGGTCGGGGTCTATTATGCATTCACGCAGTTTGATTTCAATTCCGGGCTGTTCGACGCTCCCTTCGTAGGGCTGAAGAACTTTGAATTCCTCTGGAAGTCCGGCACGCTGGTGAAGCTGACGCTCAATACGATCGGCTACAATCTGGCTTTTATTTTACTGGGGAATGTACTGGCGATTATCTGTGCGATTCTGCTTAGCGAGCTGCGGGTGAAGTGGTTCAAGAAGCTGACCCAGTCGGTTATGTTCCTGCCATACTTCGTATCGTTCGTTATCTTAAGCGTTATCGTCTACAATGTGTTCAATTATGATAACGGTTTCTTGAATACGCTGCTGACGCAATTCGGGGCGAATCCTGTGGATGTCTATAATAATCCGGTCATCTGGATTTTCCTGATCATTCTCTTTTATCTCTGGAAAAATCTCGGCTACAGCATGGTCATCTACCTGGCATCCATCACGGGCATCAGCGAGGAATATTATGAAGCGGCCAAAATTGACGGTGCCCACATTTTCCAGCGGATATGGTATATCACGGTGCCGATGCTGAAATCGACCTTCGTCATGCTGCTGCTGTTCTCGCTGGGGAGTATTATGAAGGGGCAGTTTGACCTCTTTTACCAGCTGATTGGCAATAACGGGGTGCTGTACAATACAACGGATATTCTTGATACGTACGTGTTCCGCTCGCTCAAGGTGACCTTCGATGTCGGGATGGCAACGGCGGCCGGCCTGTATCAATCGCTGTTCGGCTTCTTCCTGATTATGACGGTCAACTATATCATCCGTAAAATAAATGACGATTACGCCTTGTTCTAGGTTGTGCGGAATCTGCTGCGTAAAGGAGAGAAAGAGCATGCAAATCAAAGACGACTCGTACACCAGGCTATTGCAGGGAGTAGCTTATACGGTAATTATACTGGGCTCCTTAGCCTGTCTGATTCCGTTCCTGCTGATTATTTCGGCATCCTTGACGGCTAATGAGTCCATCATTAAGGACGGTTATCATTTCATCCCGGCGCAGTTCTCGCTGGAGGGCTATAAGACGGTATTTACTTTTCCCGATGAGGTGCTGCGGGCGTATGGGGTGACGCTGTTCACTACGGTTACGGGGACGACGCTGGGACTATTCTTCATGACGATGGCCGGTTATGTGCTGGCCCG
Source organism: Paenibacillus sp. FSL H3-0469 (assembly GCF_038051945.1). Taxonomy (NCBI): domain Bacteria; kingdom Bacillati; phylum Bacillota; class Bacilli; order Caryophanales; family Paenibacillaceae; genus Paenibacillus; species Paenibacillus sp. FSL H3-0469. Next base: position 3,297,561 of record NZ_CP150302.1, on the reverse strand, counting down.
CAAGGATTTCAAATACCGCAATACCTTCTCGTTCTATATTTACTTCACGACCCTGTTCGGCGGGGGGCTGGTTCCCTGGTACATTATGATTACCAAGTATCTGCATCTGACCGATTCTTATGGGGCGCTGATCTTCCCGGGGCTGATGACGCCGTTCCTGATTATTCTGATGAAGAATTTCATCCGCTCGGCGGTGCCGGAGGAGCTGTTCGAATCGGCCAAGATTGACGGGGCGGGGGATTTCAAAATATACTGGCGCATTGTGCTGCAGCTCTCGATGCCCGGGATTGCTACGGTAGGCCTGTTCCTTGCACTGGCTTACTGGAACGACTGGTTCTCCTCGTCGCTGTTCATTAATGATCCGCATAAGTATCAGCTGCAGTTCCATTTGTATAATGTCATCAACTCGGCATCCTTCATCGCCAATATGGGCGCGGGTACCGGGGTCAGCTTAGGCAGTGATCTGCCCACAGAATCCACCAAGATGGCGATGGCGATTGTGGTCACGGGGCCGATTCTGTTCCTGTATCCGTTCATCCAGCGTTATTTCGTGAAGGGACTGACGATCGGAGCGGTCAAAGGTTAGAACCATGTGGCAGATTGTACCTTTACCGTACAGCTGCTATATCGGCTAACATAGAGTCACACACAAGGGCGGTATGCTTCCAGGGAAAGAACAGCATGAGGAGCGTCAGGGAAGCATGGTCTTACAACAAATTCTAGGAGGGTTCATTCATGAGAAAGAAAGCAGGCAGACGATCTTTGGTTACGCTTACAACCGGATTGCTCGCTCTATCGCTCCTGGCCGGCTGCGGCGGGGGGAACAGCAATGGCAACACCGGCAGCAGTGCCGGGAAGGACGGCAACGCAGGCACACCGGCTGCATCAGAGGGAGCGGCGAAGGCAGCGGATACCGGGATCGACACCTCGAAGAAGGTGGAGCTGCAATTCTATATGCTCGGCGATGCTCCTAAGGATCTTCCGGCCATCCAGGCTGAAGTCAACAAAATGGCTGAGGCAGACCTGAACGCCACGGTGAAGTTCAACTTCACGAGCTGGACGGATTGGGATCAGAAGTACAAGCTGCTGCTGTCCTCCGGGCAGGCAATTGATCTGATTTTTACGGCAGACTGGACGCAATATCAATCCTATGCGAAGCGAGGTGCCTTCCTGGCACTGGATGATCTGTTGCCTAAGGCGGCTCCTGAGCTGCAGAAGTTCGTCCCCGAGAAGATGTGGGAGGATGTTAAGGTTGACGGTAAAATCTACACGGTTCCGGCGACCTTCAAGGAGTATGTAACCAACGGGTTCGTCTACCGCGAGGATCTGCGCAAGAAATACAATCTCCCGGAGCCCAAGGACTTGGCCAGCTATGAGGCCTACATGGACGGCATTGTCAAAAACGAGCCGGATATGATGCCGATGTCCCTCAACAGCGATGTGGGCAACAATCTACATTATATCTACACAGAGCTGCATAAAATGGTTGGAGCGCTGCCGTACGGCATGGGTGTGAAGTATGATTCACCGGCTACGGTCTACTCCTACTGGGGCTCCGATGAGCAAAAAGAAGAGCTCAAGATGATGAAGCGCTGGGCCGATAAAGGCTTCATTCCGAAGAATGTGCTGAATATTAAGGATACGATGCAGGACCCGGTCACTTCAGGTAAAGCGGCCAGCATGTTCGGCGACAACCCTAACCGGTTCAATGATATGAAGATGAAGATCAGCACGACCCACCCGGATTGGGAGCTGGCGTATTCTCCTTTCGGCCTGACAACCGGCTATGCAACCCCTGTGCATCCGATTCACAACGGGTTCGCTATTCCGAAGAGCAGCAAGAATCCGGAGCGGGCGCTTGCCTTCTATCAGAAGATGGTGCTGGACAAACGCTATAATCAGCTGACGCAATACGGCATTGAAGGCAAGAACTACACGGTGGAAGACGGCTATTACAAGCTGGTCGGCACCAGTACCTCCAATGGCTTCACCCGGGAAGGCATGAACGGCTGGGCGTGGAGAAATCCGGAGTTCATGCTGTTCGACAAGGGCTTTGACGGGGTCAAGGCGATCTTTGATGAGCTGGATAAAATCCAGAAGCCGGACCTGTTCCTGGGCTTCGCGGAGGACTACAGCTCTTATCAGGCAGAGAAGGCTGCGCTTGAGCAGGTAGAGAAGCAGTACCTGTTCCCGCTGGAGGCCGGACTGGTGGATGATGTGGATAAGGGCCTGGAGACCTTCATGCAGAAGGCGAAGCAGGCGGGTCTGGAGAAGATTCAGGCGGAGTGGACGAAGCAGTGGGAGGCTTATGTTGCGGAGAAAGGTCTTAAGTAAGAGGGGAGCCCCGGGAGCCGAATGGCTTTTGGGGCTTTTTTTGCTGTATTAGGGGGCTTGGGCGCTTGGGGGGACGCTCCGAAAACGGAATGATGTTCCGATCGCTGTTGTGTCCGGATTTTTTTGATTTTAACCTTAGCGGTGAAAATCCGGACACAAAGGCGAACGCTCCGCTTCTCCACATTCATTCCGTTTTCTCCGCTGTTTAAGCGCTATCCACACTTACACCCGCCACACAAAATGCCCCGTCACCCAGACGGCCTCCCGGGGCAGGGGGAAGAGCAGAAGCCCGTCTCCATGGATCTGGAGACGGGCTGATGTTGTTGTTCCACATCTAAAGCGTAACAGAGCAAATGCAAGGTGCCAAAACACTGGCTTGGTGTTCCACCAAAGCGGAAAAGCGAACAGCGAAAGGCAGGCTTGGTGTTCCACCAAAGCGAACAGCGAACAGCGGGCTTGGTGTTCCACCAAAGCATGGAGCGGCTCGATTTCTAAAATCCTGCATGAATTGCAACATTCGACACTCTAAAACTGGCTCAAGGTAGGAATTGTTGCAGAAAAGTCAGCAATTCACTTGAATTCGGCGGATACTTGAGCGAGTTGTTGCATTTGGTGTAAGCGTGTTGATTTCCCATAAAAAGGGACAAAAAAGGCCGCCATTTCGGGTAATGGTAAGTACGACCAAACCAAACCGAAATGAGGCGACCTCATGAATAAATATACCCCATTCTTGGCCGTGTTCAAACAAGTATTAACTTCGGAAGAAGTCCAAAAGGTAAGCGGGCAAACCAAGGACTACGAGGATACGGGAACCAAAATGACCGTCGGTGTGTTGTTCGACTACTTTGTCCAAGCCTGCTACCACCAATGGGATGGCTTTCGTCAAAGTGCTCGGGTGGGCTCGAACTACGGTTTGCCCAAGGTTCATTACTCCACCCTTTCGGGCAAAGCCGGTGAAGTGCCTTACGATATCTTCAAGCGTTTGTTTCAAATGCTCGTCCAGAAATGTAACCGGCAAACCCGGCGGCACCTGAATCTGCCTAAAGATCTGCTGCTGATTGACTCTACGACGGTTACGGCAGCCAACTCCCGCATGTCTTGGGCTCCGTATAAAAAATTTAGAGGTGGCATTAAACTGCACGTTGCTTTTTCGCAGGGACAGCATTCACCCGTGAAGGTGGTCGAATCGATTGCCCGGCGTAATGACGCTCCATTTGGAGAAGTCTTGGCCGATAAGGACTACCTTTTAGTTCAGGATCGGGCGTATGGCAAAATCGGTCGATTGGATCAATATGTGCAGCAAGGTCAGTCCTTTGTGATTCGTCTGAAAGACAACCTCCATTTGGTGATGCCGCGAAAGCTTCGGCGACCGGCGGAGGGAGACACCCAAATCGTACGCGATATCACCTGTTATATTGGTCAAGGGAAACACCAATCCGCCCAGCGCCACCGCGTCGTTGAATTTGAAAATGACCGGGGTGAAGTCGTACGTGTCGTGACCGATTTGAGAAAAGAGTCCGCTCAGGTGATTGCTGAAATTTACAAAGCACGATGGGAGATTGAAGTCTTTTTCCGCTGGGTGAAACAGCATTTGAATGTCCCATGTCTATTTGGAACCACCGAAAATGCAGTATATAGCCAATTGTTTGTGGCCCTTACCGCGTATGTGCTTCTGAAATACATTTTTGATGAAATTCATCCGAAGGTACCGGTCTTTGCTAGGCTGACTCTTTGGGAATTTATGCAGTACTGGCGTATATTTAATCTTCCGCTGGAGTGGCAGATTCAGTTGAGTCTGCTCAGGCGTAAAGATCATATAGGTGTTTTTGAAATCCCATAATATAGGTAATCAACACGCCTGCATTTGGTGCAACAATTCAACTAAATAGCTAAGGATAGGGGCTCCAAGTTGCAGTATCTGCAACATTTTGATCAGGCTAGTTTGTTTAAACCCCTAACTCATCCGCACACTCTTTAGCCGCCGGTAATCGGTAGGCGTCGTACCGAAGCTGCGCTTAAACATCCGGTGCAAGTAGGAGCTGCTGGTGAAGCCGCAGCGCTCGGCTATCGCGGTTACGGGCAGGTCAGTGTTCTCCAGCAGGGCACAGACCTCGCGCATCCGCACCTCAAGGATGACATCGACGATGCTGTTCATGGTCTGCTGCTTGTAGAGGCGGCTGATATAGATGGGTGACATATCCAGCTCATCGGCGATCTGGTTCAAGCTCAGATGAGGCTTCATGTAATCCTCGTTGATCTTGGCGTTGATCTGGCAGATGAGGTCGTGCAGCTTGGTGTTCTTTTTGCCGGCCAGCTGCTCCTGCAGGGTACGGAAGAGGGCGGCGAAGGCCTCCTCCAGCTCGTCTATCGTCTCGACAGCTTCCAGGCTGGGCAGCTCGGCCATTCCATCAATTTGTAAGCGGTTACGCTTCTGGATCGAATTTACGATCTCTCTGACGGTGACGCTGAGCCTGGACACGGTTAACTGTGCGGTCTGATAAGGGAAGGCCCCGGTCTCGCGGATCATCGCGCTGAACTGCTCGGCGGCATCCGTCAGCTTGCCGCTCAGCAGCGCATCCGCCAGTTTTTTCTCCTTGTCCGCCGGATAATGATAAGTACTTGAATCTAGCGCACAGATGTCCCGGGCATTAAGGATACAGCCATGTCCATAGAACAGGCGGTGATTCGACGCCTCACGGACCTGCTGATAGAGCTGATGCAGCTGGCTGGCATTACGGTCAATATGGCTGTAGGTCAGGGTAAGGCTGATCTTCAGATAATCGGAGCAGGCCTGCTGAATCTGCCGGAGGAGGGCCTCGATCAGGCCGGTATCCGTATATTCCACGGGATCGATAATGTTCAGCAGCACCAGGATTCCGTCATCGTTCATATCCACGGTCTCCACGCGGTAGGTCTGGCCGCAGATTTCGGAGGCGATGTTCATGATGGCGAACTTGGAGGCCAGCAGATACGATGAGCGGGCTTCCCGGAACTCCTGGTAACGGTCAATCCGCAGTAGGATCAGCCGGTAATCATCATTGAAGGTGAAATGAATGCCGAGCTGGCGCAGCTTCTCGACCTGCTGCATGGACTGCAGCGGCTTCAGGCCGAGGATCAGGTCCCGCAGTGTATTTTGCCGGATCATGAACATGCTGTCCCGCTTCTCAGTCTCCAGAATATGCATCTCGCTGACAATCCGGTTTATCGGCAGGTAGAGGCTTTTGGACATGATCCAGGAAAGGCCTATACCGGCCACCAGTACTAGACCTGCGATTAGCAGGGTGGTGTTACGGATATTGTTAGTCTGCTTCGTAATGATCTCATACGGCGTAATTCGTACATACTGCCAGCTTAAATCATCCGGTGCTGTATAAGAGATTAGCGAGTTCACGCCCCCGAAGGGAGCGATGAAATACCCGGCCTCCCGGCCCTTGATCCGCTGCTCGATGAATTCCTCTTCCTCTGGAGTAAGCTCCTGCTGCTTCAGGCTGTTGCTGGACAGGAAGGCACCCTGATCATCCAGAATATAGGTTGCGCTGGTGGAGTCCACGGGGCTTGCGATCTCTTTGTTAATCCACGGAGCTGAAATATTCACAATCACTGCCGAATTAATCGCCCGGTCCCAGCCGATGGCATCCAGACACAGGAAAGTATAGGCACGGACCTGGTCGTTCTCCTGTGCACCGTTGGAATAGACTCTAGGAATAGGAGTGAACGCCTTATAGTTCTGGTAGTGGCTCAGGATATCCAGAATGGAGGTATCGACCAGCTCCTTTTCGGTATACACACCGTTCTGGCCATGGGAGGAGGCAACATACAGCTGCCCGCCCTTGGGATTATATACATAGATGGATTCGATATAAGGCATAGAGCTCAGATAGTTGCCCAGCTCGGACATGGCGGCGGTGACATCGTAGATGTCCGGCTTATCGTAGAACACAATTTTGGAGATGGTGCTGTTGCGGTAGATTTGAAAAGAAAGCGATTGCGCAGCATCCGTCATGTTCACGACCTCCCGGCTGGTTTGTGTGAGGTTGCCGAGATCGGACTGGAAGGTCTGTTTCTTTTCTACGCCGATATAGTAGTTGTAATAAATGATGGTGGAGACCAGAAAGGTTAAGGAGACGCAAAGCGTAATGCTCACTAGCAGTCTGCTGTACAGTGCGCGTTGATTGCCGATCTTGTTCAGTCTCATCCAAGTAGCCCCCCTGACTCACTGTGTATTCTTGCGGGTACCGTCCTTTGTCTTAAATGTTCATAGTACGATTATAAGCTCCAGCCTATGAACAGGACAGTGGAACAAGCTTACAACAGTGAACTGGCCGGACCCCTGCACAGTGAACAAATACAAGATTCGTGTACAAAAGCTACTTGTGACAGGGGATGGGACTATTCCCTATATAACTCTGCTCTGAATACGGAAGGTGCGCGGGGAGAGGCCGATCTCCCGTTTGAACATATTGCAGAACTGGGCGTCGTTGACGAATCCGGCTGCAGCCGAGACCTCGGAAATATGCATTTGGCTGTGCAGGAGGAGCGACTTGGCATAATCCAGGCGTTTTAGTAAAAGATAACGGTGGGGGGAATGCATGAACCGCTCCTTGAACAGATGCCGGAAGCGGTCGTAGCTGTAGCCGGACATCTCTGCCAGCGAGGCCACCGAGAGCTTGTGGCGGTAATGCTCGTCCATATAATTGAGCACATACTGCATCTGATCCTCTGCCGGGGAATGGAAACCTGAGGCGCTGAGCAGCCGCTGGAGGTAGACGGTAATTTCACTCATCTGCAGATTGAGCAGCTCGCTGAACCCGTCGCGCTTACGCTTGAACTCGGCGTTCATCCGCTGCAGGGTCTGTAGTACGGTGTGCTCTTTATCGTCGTCAAACACACCGGACAGCGAATTAATCACCGGATTGCCGCAGTGAAAGCCAACGAACAGCACCTCCGGGCTGGGCTGGTGATTCTCATCATGCTTAAAGCCTGCCGGAATGAGGGCGAAGGTAGAGGGCCGGAAGTGGTAGCTGCGCTGGCCGATGCTGCAGGTGCCCTGGCCATGGATATAATAGACAAGCTCGAAGCACTCATGCTGATGCGGAGGGATATAGGTACCCGCTTCATGTTCTGCATTTACAATATATAGGACACGATCCATGATGAGCCTCCTTTGTTAGTCATTTAGCCGAATCGTACAAAAACATGACCGAAAATATATAAATATTTATGTTTTCATTTGATATGATCTTATCAATAAAACCGAAGATTCTCAACTGGACTGGCCATCTTGTTCGGATATTTTACGGTTTTTTAGCGAAATGTAACATGAAATGTTTGGTTTTCAGAGTAAATTGCTTATTTTCAGAATTTCAACAGTCGCTTATTCATGCTGCCCGATTCGATGAGACCAACAAAACGTGTAATTGGGATTTTATGCTATTCAGCAGGGTGGATCTATTACAAATAGGGGTGTGAACTTAGAAAATGAAAAAGAAAATGCTCACTTTAATGTTACTGGCAGTTATGGTACTGGTCGCTGCATGCGGAAACAACAAATCCGGTAATGGAAATGGTGCGGCAGCAACTCCGGGGACGAATGCGGAAGGCGGCGGCGCGGCTGCGGGGGACAAGCTCAAGGTGGTGCTGCTGATTCCGGGGACGCTGGGGGACAAGTCGTTTTTTGATGCGGCGAACAATGGTCTGCAGAAGGTGAAAAGCGAGCTTGGCGCAGAAACGAAGGTTGTGGAAATGGGCGCTGACAAGACGAAATGGGAGCCGACTTTTAATGATATCGCTGCTGAGGATTGGGATGTGGTCATCTCCGGCGGCTCGGAAATTACAGAAATGTTCAATGCAACGGCTGAAGCGAATCCTGATAAAAAATTCATCAACTATGACACCGACATCGAGGAAGCGCCTGCTAATATGTACAATATGTCCTACTCGACCAATGAGGTCTCCTTCCTGGCCGGAGCGGCTGCGGCGCTTGCTACCCAGTCCGATATGCCTAATGCCAATAAGGACAATGTGATCGGATTCCTGGGCGGAATGGATATTCCCGGCATCAATGCTTTCCTGGTCGGTTACATTCAGGGAGCACAGTATGTTGATCCGGAAGTGAAGGTAGCTGTCTCTTATGCCGGAGATTTCGTAAACCCTGCCAAGGGCAAGGAATTGTCGCTGATCCAGTATAACTCGGGTGTGGATATTATCTTCAACGTAGCGGGCGGTACGGGCCTTGGCATCTTCGATGCAGCGAAGGAAAAGAACAAATATGCAATCGGCGTCGATTCTGACCAGGCGATGCTGCTGAAGGATACAGATAGTGTGAAAGCCAACCTGATCGTTACTTCTGCGATTAAAAAGATTGATTCGGCCATCCTTGGTGCAGTGAAGAAACTGCAGGACGGCACGCTTGAAATGGGTAAACGTGATGTGCTTGGCTTCGTTGAAGACGGCGTAGGTATTGCAGAGAACGAGATCTACAAGGCGGCATTCCCGGCGGAATTGCAGACCAAGATTGAAGAAGTGAAGCAGAAGCTGATCAATAAGGAAATTAAGGTGGATAACGCAATGGGTATGGAGACTTCTGAAGTGGAAGCGATCCGTAATGCCGTTAAACCTTAAGGACATGAATCTAACTTTGGTTGAAAGGCGTTGATGACCCATGGCAAATGCTCTGCTGGAAATGCGGGGAATCACCAAAGTGTATCCGAACGGTGTGGTTGCCAACAAGGATGTTGAGTTCTCTCTGCGCGAAGGCGAGATCCATGCGATTGCGGGTGAGAACGGAGCCGGTAAATCGACTCTGATGAAAATTATGTTCGGAATGGAGAGCCCGAGCGAAGGCGGGCTCTATATCCGGGGAGAACAAGTGAAGCTGCAGTCCCCGCAGGACGCGATTGACCGCGGCATTGGTATGGTGCATCAGCATTTCATGCTGGTGCCTTCTTTTACAGTGGCGGAGAATATGGTGCTGGGTATGGAGCCGAAGAAGGGCGTGGGCTTCAATTATGCAGAGGCCGTACGTCTGACGGAAGCAACTGCGCGTAAATATAATCTCTCGGTGAATGCCAAGGCGAAGGTGGAGGACCTGAGCGTCGGCATGAAGCAGAAGGTAGAAATTCTGAAGGCGCTGGTGCGCGGGGCCAAAATTCTCATCCTTGATGAGCCGACAGCGGTGCTGACTCCGCAGGAGACGGAGGAGCTGTTCCATGAGCTGCAGCAGCTTAAGGAGCAGGGACACACGATTGTGTTCATCTCGCACAAGCTGAAGGAGGTCAAAGCCATCTGTGACCGGATTACCATCATGCGCGGCGGGCGGAGTGAAGGCGTCTTCGAGACCAAGGAAGTAACGGAGCAGGAGATTTCGCGGCTGATGGTCGGCCGGGATGTGGTGCTGAAGTATGACAAAAGCGATCTTCCCTACGGCAAGCCGGTGCTTGCGGTGGAAGGGCTGAGCGTCTCAGACAGCCAGGGCAAAGCGCTGCTCTCCGAGATCAGCTTCTCGGTCCGTGAAGGCCAGATTGTCGGCATCGCCGGCGTTGAAGGGAACGGACAGACGCAGCTGATTGAGGCGCTGACCGGGGGCCTGCGCGGGGTTGGCGGCAGCGGGTCGGTAAAGGTGAAGGGGAAGGATATCCGTGAGCTGGATATTCTGGACATCCGCAACCTGGGGGTATCCTATATCCCTGAGGACCGGATGCGCCAGGGCTCTGCCGGAGAGGCCAGCATTGCTGACAATCTGATCTCCACGCGCTACCGCCAGAAGGATATGAATAAAGGGCCATTTCTGCACGGGTCCAGAATTGCTGCGCTGGCCTCTGCGCTGGTGGAGGAATTCAAGGTGCGGTGCTCCGGTCCGCAGCAGCCGATCGGCATGCTGTCCGGCGGTAACATGCAGAAGGTGGTCGTAGCCAGGGAGTGTTCCACGAATCCGCAGCTGTTGATCGCCGAGCAGCCGACCCGCGGCGTTGATATCGGGGCTGCCCAGTTCATTCACCAGAAGCTGCTGGAGCTGCGTTCGGCCAACTGTGCGACGCTGCTGGTATCGGCAGATCTGAATGAAATTCTGGAGCTGAGCGACAGTCTTCTCGTGATGTACGAGGGCCAGATTGTGGCGTATTTCGAACATCCGTCAGCAGTCGGTGAGGAAGAGCTGGGGCTCTACATGCTGGGAATTAACCGGCAGGACAAAGAGCAGACCGGGAGGGCCGCAAATCATGTTTAAAGTCAAATATTTCGAGGCGATCCGCACAGCGGCGGTCATCGTCATTGCACTTATTATCGCGTTCCTGATCATCTCGCTGGTCAGTGACCACCCGGTGAAGACGATCGGAATCTTCCTCTGGGAGCCGTTGTCCACGAAGGGCCATATCGGCAACGTCATTGAAATGGCGATCCCGCTGATGTTCACCGGACTTGCGGTCTCACTGCTGTTCCGGGCCAATATGTTCAACCTGGGGGCAGAAGGAATCTTTTATTTCTCCGGAGTGGTGACTACTGCACTGGCGATTCATCTCAGCCTGAACAGCTGGTTCCATCCGGTAGTGGCGATTCTTGCAGGCTCCATCGTGGGGGCGCTGCTCTCGGCCATCCCCGGTATTCTCAAGGCAAAGTGGAATGCGAACGAGCTGGTGACCTCTCTGATGTTCAATAACATCCTGTTCGGGGTGGGGCTGTACCTGCTGAACTATCATCTGCGGGATGCCAAGGCGTTTGCCAACGTTTCTTTTAAGTTCGAGAAAACGGCCCAGCTCAGCAAGCTGTTCCCAGGGACGCGGATTCACACCGGACTTATTATTGTGCTGGTGCTTATCGTATTGGCCCATCTGTTCCTCTACAAGACCAAATGGGGCTACGAGCTGCGGATGACCGGGGTTAACCGGCAATTCGCCCGTTATTCGGGGATGAAGACAGCCAAGGTGATCATTCTGGTCCATCTGATCGCCGGGTTCATTGCCGGTATGGGCGGCTCAGTGGAGGTGCTCGGGATGTATAGCCGGTTTCAGTGGACCTCCTTGCCGGGCTACGGTATGGATGGTGCGCTGGTGGCCATGCTGGCCAAGAATAATCCGTTCTCCGTCATTGTCTCGGCGCTCTTCCTGGCCTATATCCGCATTGGCGCCGACATGATGTCACGTCTTTCCGATGTGCCGTCCGAGATGATCTCGATTATCCAGGCTGTCATTATTCTGCTGATATCCGCTGAGCAGTTCCTCAAGTTCTGGAAGAACCGCATGCTGCTGAAGGAGGCGAAGGAAGCATGAACAGTCTGCTGAATGTCATACTGACCACAGATTTTGCCTTCTCTGTCCTGCGTGTAACTACGCCTATACTGTTCGCTGCACTGGGGGCGCTGATCTCGAACCGTGCCGGCATCATCAACATCGGGATGGAAGGGATCATGCTGGTCTCGGCGCTGGCCGGGGTTATCGTGAGCGCCTATACGCAGAGCGCCTGGGTGGGACTGCTGGGGGCGGTGCTGTCGGGAACGCTGATTGCGGGGATTCTGGCTTTTTTCACCTTAAAATTCAAGACCCATATTATTCTCGGCGGGGTGGCAATCAATATGTTCGCTTCCGGCGGTACGGTCTTTATTCTGTATCTGCTGAGCGGCGACAAAGGATCTTCCACCTCCTTAGCGAGTAAAGTGCTGCCGAGTATAGATATTCCGCTCCTGAAGGATATTCCGGTGCTGGGTCCGATTCTGTCGGGGCACCACATTCTGACGTATTTCTCTATACTGTCAGTGCTCGTAGTTTATTATCTGCTCAACCGTACACCGCTGGGACTGCGAATCCGCTCTGTGGGCGAGAATCCGCATGCAGCCCAGTCAGTAGGCGTCAGTGTGGTCCGCATTCAGTACAGCGCGCTGCTGCTCAGCGGCTTCTTCGCCAGTCTGGGCGGAGCCTATATGTCGATGGGCTACCTGTCGCTGTTCACCCGCGATATGATCGCCGGCCGGGGCTGGATTGCCATCGCCGCTGAATCCATGGGCCGCAGCACCACCGTGGGTACAGCGCTGACCTCGCTGCTCTTCGGCGCAGCCGACGCGCTCTCCAATGCTCTGCAGGTGCTGAAGATTCCAGCCGAGCTGATCGCTACGCTGCCTTATGTCGCGACAGTCATCGGTCTGATTATCTACGCCATCTCCGAGACACGGAAGAAGAATAAGAAGCTTAAGGCGACTGTTACCAAATAAACAACAAATAGTAAAGATCAACCTACAAAGGAGCGACAACGAATGCCAACACCTATCATTATTGACTGCGATCCGGGGCATGACGACGCGATTGCCATTCTGCTTGCGCTGGCACATCCGGGAGAGCTGGATATCCGGGGGATTACAACTGTTGGCGGCAACCAGATTCTGGATAAAATCACCGACAACGCGCTCAAGATTCTCAGCTTTGTAAATGCAGATATTCCGGTAGCCAAGGGTGCGGCGGCGCCGCTGCTCGGCAAGCTTGTTACCGGGGAAGAAGCCCACGGGGAGTCCGGCATGGACGGCCCGGCGCTGCCGGCGAGCAAGTTCAAGCCCATAGAGCAGGGAGCAGTAGAATTCATGCTGGAGATTATCCGCGCCTCGGAAGAGAAGATCACCCTGGTGCCTACCGCCCCGCTGACGAATATCGCTCTGCTGATTACCGCTTACCCGGAAGTGAAGGAGCGGATCGAGAAGATCTCTCTAATGGGCGGCGGATTGGCTTACGGCAACGTGACCCGGACAGCGGAGTTCAATATTTATGTGGACCCGGAGGCGGCGCGGATCGTTTTTGAATCCGGTATTCCGATTGTCATGAGCGGACTGGATGTGACGGATAAGGCGGCGATCTTCGAGGAGGAGATTCAGGAGCTTAAGACGCGCGGCCCCGTGTCTGTCATGGTTGGCGAGCTGCTGGATTTCTATTCGATCTACGGGAAGAAAATGGGCTTTGTCGGCAATGCGCTGCATGACCCTTGCGCGATTGCCTGGCTGCTGCACCCTGAGCTGTTTGAATCCGAGCACCTGTATGTAACGGTAGAGACCGAAGGCAAGCTTACCCGCGGTATGACCGTGGCCGACCGCCGCAAGAAGCCGGACCAGCCTGCGAATACGGAGGTACTGCTTGGCGTAGACCGAGAAGCCTTCATCAAGCTGCTGTTCGATTCGTTGGAACGGTTAGACCGGCAGCTGGGGTCTCCGGCAGGAGAAGCCTAGCGGATGGCGGGCTGGGAACGTCTGCAGGAGACGGTAAGGTTCGAGCTGCAGCAGCGGATCGAGGAAGGCTGCCAGCCGGGCAGCCTGGCGGAGAAGCTGGATGCAGCCGGGAGCGACGAGGACAAGCTGATGGAGGTATACCGGGAGCTGATGGCACTTCCCGTGGACGGAGGCTTCCCTTACCAGGAGCCGTCGGATCTGGAAACGATCAGACAGCTTCGCCCTGAGGGGCCGCGCAAGCTTGCGTTGGACTGGACACCGGACCAGTGGAGAGACAGATTCTACGGCGCCTGGCTCGGGCGCAGTGTAGGCTGCGCGCTGGGCAAACCGCTGGAATATTGGGACTATCTGTACGGGAAGGACGGCCGGACCGGCTGGGAGAATATCGAGCTGTGGTTCCGCGGTGCGGATGCCTGGCCGATTACGGGCTATACCCCGGAATTCTCTACGGCCCGGGAGGAGTACGGACTCGGATTAAGCGACTGGTCTTTCACCAGCACACGCGAGAAGATCAGCTACATGGAGAGCGATGATGATATCCGTTATACCGTGCTTGGCCTGATGCTGCTGGAGCAAAAAGGGCTGAACTGGGACTCCTGGGATATCGGCAAGCTGTGGCACGGGCACCTGACCTACAGTCAGGTCTGTACGGCGGAAACACAGAGCTATATGAACTTTGCTCAGGAGACCTCCCATCTGCACGGGGAGAAGCCGGCGGATTGGCCGCTGCGGCAGGAGCGGGTACGGATGCATCTGAATCCGTACCGGGAATGGATCGGTGCAGCAATCCGTGCGGACGGCCTGGCTTACGGGGCGGCCGGACATCCCGAGCTGGCGGCAGAGCTGGGCTGGCGGGATGCCTCCTTCTCACATGTGAAGAACGGGATCTACGGCGAAATGTTCAATGCAGCGATGATCTCAGCGGCATTCGCGGGTCTCAGTAATGAAGAGATTGTGCAGATTGGCCTGAGCGAGATTCCACAGACGAGCAGACTGGCTAAGGATGTGCTGCGGGGCGTAGAAATTGCACAGCAGGCAGGCAGTGAGCGTGAACTGGTCAGTACCCTCTGGAACGAGTTCAGCCATTACGATCCGGTGCATACGAACAACAACGCAGCCATTGTGGCCGCCTCGCTGATCTACGGCGGCGATGACTTCGAGAAAGCTGTGGTCACCTCCGTATCAGCCGGAATGGATACCGACTGCAACGGGGCCACCGTCGGCTCTATTATGGGAGCGAAGCTGGGGGCTGCCAAGCTGCCGGTCCAATGGACCGCACCGCTGAACGACCTGCTGTATGCAGACCTGCCAGGCTTCCACCCGATCGCCATTTCTGAGGTCGCGGAGCGCAGCTATCAGGTGTTCCTGAAGCTGCGGGCGGAGCTGGGAGAAGCGAAACAGGGATAATATAGATACTAATTATATTTGAGCACTCTTATGAAGTCGCCTCGCACCGGATGTTTTCAGGGGAAAACATCCGGTGCGGTTGGGCGGCTTTTTTGTTTTTGCGTGCCAGGACGCAAGCATTATCTAGTTGGTGCAAGTCCAATCCATGAAGGCACCAAGCCACCTTTGCAGCTAATACTGCATGATAGAAGCAACCGATGCTGAAATCTTGCATGAATTACAACAAAGTCAGCGCTAACTTGCCTCTATACACTGGGATTCCTGCAAATGATGCAACAATGTACTGCAGTCCGTAACATTTTTAGAGAAATCCTGCATGATGTACAACAACTGCGAGGAGCGGTTCCCATAAGGAAATCCAAATTGGCAGCGGCCGGAAATCCAAATATTCACAGCAGCGACGACCATGCATCGAGTTCAAATCTGAAGTGCGTCTGATATAGATATGGGTCAGATATCCGCTCAAGTTAACATTCACAGGATTGAACTTGTATGTTAGCATTACTTGTAATTCAATAATTACCAAATTTAGATGATTGAGATGGGGGCAGAGCTCATGCTGAAAGTCATGATTGTGGACGATGAACCTTGGGTTCTGGAAGGACTCAGGACGATGGTGAACTGGGAGAAATCCGGATTCGAGGTATGTGCTGAAGCGCTTAGCGCCGGGGAGGCGCTGCGGCAGATCCGGGAGCACAGGCCGGATCTGCTGCTGACGGATATTAATCTTCCGGTGATGAGCGGCCTGGAGCTGATTGCGGCGGTGAAGGAGACGGTGGACCCGCCGCCACGGTTCGTGATCCTGAGCGGGTATGACGATTTCAACTATGCCCGGATCGCGCTGCGTCATAAGGTGGACGGCTACCTGCTGAAGCCGGTGGATGATGAGGAGATTGAGGAGCTGCTGGGGAAGATCCGTGCTATTATCCAACATGAAACCGCTTCCAGAGTAGAGGGGCAGAAGAAGCACAATATCCTGGTACATAACCTGATCAGCCGTTGTGTCCAGGGGGATTGGAGTGAGGAGCTGGAACAGGCCGCCTCCGGTCTGCTGGGGCTTCAGCCTGATACAGAGCTGCAATGCATTCTCGCTGCTGCCATCTCAGGTTCAGGCACGGTGAGCTTGAACGAAGGGGATACTGAAGGCTTCCCGGATCACCTGGGCTATGTGTTCCACGATCCGGCCGGAAGGGCCGGACTCCTGGTTCGCTCAGCCGGACTCTCTCCGGAAGCGCTGGAGGCGGCCGCCACCCGGGTGCAAAAGGTGCAGGCAGAGAAGCTGGGGGTTCCGGTGGCTGTAATGATCAGCGGCCGGGGGAACGGCCTGCGCTCCATCCAGGAGCTGTACACCCAGACGCTTGAGGTCTGGGGGCTCAAGTACCGGAAGGAGCGGGGCGGGATTTTCTACTACAACGATCTGCGTACGGCCCGCTTGTCCCCTGAATTCATTGGCGGGCACTTTACACGTGTGCTGAATGAGGTGAAGGAAGGGGTGCCGGATAGAATCAGGGCTGCTGCCAGGGAAGCCTTCGCAGCTATGACTGCCAAGAGGGTGAGCATTGAAGCTGCACAGGCCGAGGTAGCCCATCTGGAGATGACCTTATGCCGGAGCATTACCGAGATGCAGGGAGATCCCGACCAGATCATGTGTGCGATGCACAAGGAATATGGCAACCTGGGCGGACTCACGGATTATTACAAGCTCAGTCTGTATGTGGACCGGCTTTGTCTGGAGACAGCGGCGTACCTCACCGAGCTACGGGCTAATAACGAGGGGAACACCATCTATAATGTGATCCAATACGTGGATCTGGAATTCCGCAGCAAGCTGCAGCTCCAGGACCTTGCCCGGCAGTTTCATATGAATTCGGCTTATCTGGGCCAGTTGTTCCGCAAGGAGACGGGGCGCAGCTTCAGCGATTATCTGAATGAGAAGCGGATTGAAGCAGCCAAGAGCCTGCTCAAGCGCACGCAGCTCAAGATATCGGATATCGCGGTGCAGGTGGGCTTTTCCAATACCGATTATTTCATCGACAAGTTCAAGAATAAGGTGGGTTCATCACCTTCGGTGTACAAGAATGCCCACAACAATAAACAGTTGTAAGTGGAAACGGCTTTGCCGTCCTGTAAAAGACGGTACCGTTTCAGCGAGAAATAGAAGGATAATTTATAGAGTGAAACCTATAAATTCTTATATTTTAAAATAACCCCGCAAAGTGAGGCGTTGGCTTCGAAGGCTACTCAGAACCTTTGCGGGGACCCCGAAATCTTAAGAAAGCCGGGTGTGTGTGAGGGATGGCGACAAAACGCTTTAAATTCGGCACCATCGTCAATGATATTCCGCTAAGCTACAAGTTCTATCTCATCTACATTGTGGGTGTGCTCCTGCCGATTATGGTGCTCAATCTGGTATTCCTGGAGCGGATTACGGATCTCATCAAATCGAGGGAACAGCAGAATCTGGAGATTTCCATGGAACGGGCGCGGAAGGACATTCATGATTTTATTGAAGGCGGGGTCTCTGTCGGCTACACGCTGGCTGCGGATAAGAACCTGTACGAGATGCTGGACCGCACCTATACGGACTCTATCGAGTTCTACAGCATGTTCAACGAACAGCTTAGAGACCGGATGAACAGCTATATGCCTGTCAATAATCAGCTGGAACGAATTAGTGTATACACGAACAACCAGACGGTTGTATCCGGGGGCAATTATCAGGTAATGACCGATAAAGTATGGTTAAGTGACTGGTACCAGCAGGCGAAGAAAGCGACTACCCAAATATATGTTGCTGCTTACCGGACGACGGAGAACAAGAATCTGGCCTCGTCCACCCCTACGCTCAGCATCATCGAGACCATGGACAATTACCGTAATTTGAACAACTATGAGAAGGTGCTGCGGATTGATCTGGACATCAGTGAGATCTATGACATTATCGTCCGGGAACGGGATTACCTGAGCCTGTATTTGATCAATGGCGAGAACAAGATTGTGATGTCAGCGGACAGCGGCTATCAGCACGTTACGGATAATCCCTATCCGGTATTTGATCAGTGGGGCGATAGCCAGGACGAGAGCGAGGGGGTGAGGGTGATGGCTGTAGGGACGGCGAATTATCTCAAAGGCTGGCGGATTGTCGGAATTACGCAGGGGGAGCGGATCTCCCAGGCGGTTCTCGATATCCGGCTGTACGCAGCGGGCCTGGCGACCACGCTTACCGTGTTGACCAGCATATTCATCTACATCATGCTGCGCTCCTATAATTACCGGGTGAAACGCCTGGCCCGGCACATGCAGAAGGTGACGAACGAGAAGTTCGAGCTGATTGCCATCGATGAGGGCCGGGATGAGATCGGCGGGCTAATTCACAATTTTAACCGGATGACCTCCAGAATTCACTCCCTGATCAATGACGTGTACAAGCTGGAGATCCAGAGCAAGAACCTGGAGATGGAGCGCGTCAGGGCGGAGCTGAATTTCCTGCAGAGCCAGATGAACCCCCACTTCCTGTTCAACACGCTGAATGCGATTCTGGTGGTTTGCACCAAGAACAAATATAACGATGTCACTGATATTATAAAAAGCTTGTCGAAGCTGCTGCGCAGACTGCTCAGCTGGAAGGAGGATCTGGTGTCGGTGCGCGAGGAGATCGCATTTATCGACATGTATCTGAGGATTGAGAAATTCAGGTTCAGGGATAAATTCGATTATACCTTTGAGATCGATGAGCAGTCCCTGGACTATAAAATACCGAAGCTGAGCATGCAGCCGCTGGTCGAGAATTCCTGCAAGCACGGCCTGCAGACGATTGAGGGGCTGGGGGTAATCAAGGTGGCTGCGGCCGTGCTGGATAACAGGCTGCAGATTACAGTATCCGACAATGGTAAGGGCATGGAGCCGGAGAAGCTGAAGGAGCTGATGTTCGCGGTCCGCAAGGAGGATTACTCGGGGACCCACATCGGGATTCGCAATGTATACCGCAGGCTGGAGCTGAATTACGCAGATCAGGTGCGCTTCGAGATATCCAGTACGCCGGATCAGGGAACCGTAGTGACCTTTGGCATTCCCCTGAAGCTGCTTGAGCAGAATTATTCCCTGGAAAGAGAGGTATAGATCATGACATATAAAGTACTATTAATCGACGACGAGCCAAGTGCCCTGGAGGGTATGGAGATGTGGATCGATTGGCAGGAGTTGGGCTTCGAGCTGTGCGGAACCTGCGGCAACGGCCGGGAGGGGCTGCAGATGATGAAGCAGCTTCAGCCGGATCTGGTCATTACCGATATCCATATGCCGCTGATGAATGGTCTGGAGATGATCGGGGAGTGGCGGCAGGAGGGGATGGATTCAACTAAGTTCGTCATATTGAGCGGCTACAGTGAGTTCGAATATGCCCGCACAGCCATCAGCTACGGAATCAATCACTATCTGCTGAAGCCGGTCTTCCCGGAGGAGGCTACCGAGGAGCTGCGGGAGATCCGCCTGGAGCTGGAGCAGGAGGCGAACCGCAGAAGAATCCATGAGACCGCTTCCGGGGAAGAGGCGGCAACCTTAATCAAGGGGCTGTTATATGGCAAAAAGGAAGAACCCGAGCTTATGGAATGGCTGGAGACTCTGCCCGGCTTCAAGGAGAGCCCTTCCTGGAATGTTTGCCTGATCCGGACGGTCCCGGAGCTGTATACAGAGGTGAGGAGCCGCACAGTCTCCCTGCTGGCCGGATATAAAGCATTGATAACGATTGATTTGGAGACGGGATTGCTCGGGATCGTGTACGGGATGACGGCAGGCAGCAGGGACGCTGGCGGAATAGCTGAAGTGCTTGATACCCTGCTGCGCGAATACGGAGGAGGGAATATCCATATCGCGCTGGGAGCCCCGGAGGACTCCTTGTTGTCCATAGAGGGAAGTTATGGCCGGGCCAAAGAGACATTGCTGCATTTCTTTTACGAGCCGGAGCAGGCAGGGGTGCTGGCTTACAGCGGGGTGCTGGACAAGCCCTTCAGTTATCACTATGACCATATCGGGCTGATGGATGCCTTGCTGAATTGCGTGAATCTTCTGGACGCGGACGGCTACCGCGAGGCACTGGAGGCGGCAGCCCGCAGCTTCCGGGAACAGCAGGTGGCGCCGGAGGTAGTACGCAAATTCGGAATCCACCTCATGTACCGGATCTTCGCACTCGCACCCGGGGCAGAAGCCGCAGGCGAAGAGGGCGGAGTGGCCTTGGGCGTTGAGGTATCAGAGATTCAGCAGGCGATGACCCCCCTGAGCGGGCTGCTCAGCCGCCTATGGTCCTACGGAGGGAAGGCCATAGATCTGCTGGTGCGTGAGCAGAACTATAAGTCGCATGGGATTGTCCGGGAGATCAACCAGTACATCGGGGAGCATTATCAGGAGAGCCTGAGCATTCAGAAGCTGGCTGAGATCTTCTTCCTGCATCCGGTATACCTGGGCCAATTATTGATTAAGAAGAACGGGATGACCTTCAATGAGCAGCTGCATCATCTGCGGATTCAGGCGGCGGCTGAGCTTCTGCGCGGGAGCAGGCTGAAGCTCTCAGAGATTGCCGAACGTGTCGGTTATGCCAATTACGGACAGTTTCTGAAACGGTTCGAGAAGGAGCTGCACATGGGCCCGAATGAGTACCGGAATGCCAAGTTCTAAAATTTTCGGGGGTACACCTTTAGTTCGGTCGTATTTTAGCGGTCAGTTCACCTCTATAATTTACTTGTGTAAGTGCTTACAAAATAAAGACAATACACTATGGAGGTGCTTTATGGGGGGCAAGTCGAAAGTGACGTTTAAGTATTCCCTGGTTGCTTTATTAACCCTTAGCTTCGCGTTGTCAGGCTGCGGTGGAGGAAACGATAAGAATGCTGCTGCAACTGACAAAGCTAAGGAGACAGCTGCAACGGATTCTGCTTCATCTAACACGGGAGGAAAGATTGAACCGTTCAAGGTTAGCGCATTTATCGGTGTAGCCGGGCAACAGCCGACACCGGATAACAAGATCTACAAGAAGATCAAAGAGGAGACCGGTGCCAGCTTCGATATGGAATTCTTAGCAGGTGATATTAACCAGAAGCTAGGGGTTATGATTGCAGGTCAGGATTATCCGGACCTTATGACCGGAAGCACCAAGCTGACAGCAGCAGGGGCTTATATCCCGCTTGAAGACCTGATTGAAGAGCATGCGCCGAATTTGAAAGCGCATTATGCAGACTATTGGAACATGATGAAGGACCCGAATGACGGACATATTTATATTTTGCCTAACTACGGTGTATATAACGGTAAGGTCAACAGCTCATGGTATTCAGGACCGGCCTTCTGGATTCAAAAAGCAGTGCTTAAGGAATTCAACTATCCGAAGGTTAAGACACTGGATCAGTACTTTGACCTGATTGAGCAATATAAAGCAAAATATCCGAAAATCGACGGAAGCCCGACCATCGGCTTCGAAATTCTGAACTATGACTGGAAGAACTGGGGGCTGTTCAACGCTCCGCAGCATCTGATCGGACATCCGAACGATGGCGGCGTGGTCGTGAAGGACGGCGTAGCCGAGGTATTTGCCAACAAGGATTATGCCAAGAAATACTATCAGAAGCTGAATGAGATGAACGAGAAGGGCATTATCGACAAAGAAACGTTCGTACAGAACTATGACCAGTACATGGCAAAGCTGTCCAGCGGCACCGTTCTGGGGATGTTCGACCAGCACTGGAACTTCAACGCTGCTGAGGATTCACTGACGACCCAGAATAAAATTGAACGTACTTATGTAGGTCTTCCGCTGGTATACGATGAGTCGACCAAAGACCACTACCGCGATCTTGCGGTGCTTAACCTCAACAACGGCTTCGGTATCAGCATTAATGCCAAAGATCCGGTGAAGATTATCAAGCTGCTAGACACCCTGATGGATGAGAAGTGGCAGAAGCTGTTCTCCTGGGGTGTGGAAGGCGAGGATTATATCGTTGAGAACGGCAGATTCATGAGAACCCAGGAACAGCGTGACAATGCCGCCGATGCCACATGGCAGCTGGCCAACAAGGCCAAATCATTGTTTGAATATCTGCCTAAAACCGAAGGAAGCTACAGCGACGGTAACTCCACGGATGCTGCTGCGCAGCCGGAAGAATATAAAGCAGGCCTGAAGCCGTACGATAAGGAAGTTCTGGATGCCTATGGCTTCAACTCCTACGTAGACTTCTTCAGCGATCCGCCGCCGAACCCTGTCTATTATCCTGCCTGGTCCATCGACCTGATCGAAGGCTCGGATGCCAAAATTGCCAGCACCAAGCTAAATGAGCTGCAGACCAAGTTCCTGCCGAAAGCCATTCTTGCCAAGCCGGCTGAATTCGATTCCGTATGGACCGATTATACGGAACAGATCGAGAAAGCCAATGTGAAGGCTTACGAAGACAAGATCAATGAGCAGATTAAGTGGAGAATCGAGAACTGGAGTAAATAACGTAAGGTCTGGTACCGGGTTTTAGAAGGTGGAAGGCCGCTTGACGGCCTTCCGCCTTCCATTAATTTGATGGAGTAGGAGACAACGAATATGGATGAGACCTTAGAAATAGATACTGGCGTCCGGCGTCCGAAGAAGAACAAGAGGAAAAAGCAGCCGATTACCTGGCGCGTAATTAAGAATCAGAATCAGCTGATCTGGATGTCTGTGCCTTTAATGCTCTACATTATCCTTTTTGCCTACGTTCCTGTATGGGGCTGGACCATGGCGTTCCAGAACTACAGACCGGCCAAGTCCTTCGGCGAGCAGGAATGGGTGGGACTGAAGCAGTTCAAGTTTTTGTTCACCGATGATAACTTCATTCGTGTCCTGCGCAATACTCTGGCTATGGGGGTTATCAATCTGATCCTCGGCTTCGTGACAGCCATCGTGCTGGCGCTGCTGCTTAACGAGATTAAGAAAGTATTCTGGAAAAGAACCGTGCAGACGATCTCCTATCTGCCCCATTTCCTATCATGGATAATCGTTACCGGTATTGTGGCCACCTCGCTGTCCATCAATGACGGGATTGTAAATATCGTTCTGATGAAGCTGCATCTGATTAAAGAGCCGATTCTGTGGCTTAGTGAAGGCAAGTATTTCTGGGGAATCGTAGGGGCTTCGCATGTGTGGAAGGAAGTGGGCTGGAATACCATTATCTATCTGGCCGCCATCGCTTCCATTGACCCTGCCCTGTATGAGGCGGCGGAGATTGACGGTGCGAACCGTTACAAGAAAATGATGCATGTAACCCTGCCCGGGATCAAGGCAACCATTGTTATTCTGATGATTATGTCCATAGGACATGTGCTGGAAGCAGGCTTTGAAGTTCAGTACCTGCTCGGCAACGGACTGGTAGTAGACTGGGCCGAAACGATAGATATTTTCGTGCTTAAATACGGACTTGCACAAGGGAATTATTCACTCGCAACCGCTGGCGGGATTTTCAAAACGGTGGTCAGCGTGACATTGCTGCTTATGGCTAACGGGATTTCCAAGCGGCTTGGGGAAGAGAGGTTGTTATAATGGCGGATAACCGGCAGATTACCCCTGGGCAACAAGCAGGCTTTACGGCGAAAAGAAACCTGGGCACCGGCAGACTTGAACCGTTTTTGTTCACTTCCTTCAATACGGTCTTCATGGTCTGTCTGGTGGTTGTGACTTTATATCCATTCATCAATACGATTGCTGTTTCATTTAATGAAGGAAATGATACGATCCGCGGCGGCATTTACTTATGGCCAAGACAGTGGACCTTTCAGAATTACAAGGCGATTTTTGCCACCGGAACGATTTTTGATGCTTTCCTGATCTCAGTGGCCCGTACAGTGGTTTCTACATTGCTTAATATTTTTCTGACCACCATGCTGGCTTATACCTTAAGCCGCAGGGAGTATGTATTCCGTAAGTTTATTACGGTAATCTTCGTGCTGACGATGTATTTCAGCGCAGGTCTGATCCCGAACTACTTCCTGATTAAGGACCTGGGCATGTTGAACAGCTTCTGGGTCTACGTTATTCCATCGATGATCAGTGCATTTAACATGATCGTCATCCGCACCTACATCGGTACGATACCGGAGAGTCTGATGGAATCGGCCAGAATTGACGGCGCCGGGGATTTCAAAATCTTCATGCGGGTCGTCTTCCCGCTCTGTAAACCGGTGCTCGCGACGATTGCGCTGTTCGTGGCGGTCGGAGCCTGGAATGCCTGGTTCGACGCTTTCATCTACACCTCCTCCAAGCAACATCTCAGTACACTGCAGTATGAGCTGATGAAGCTGCTGTCTTCAACGATGAACTCCAACGGGAACCCTACCGTAACCAACGGGGTGGGGATGGATCAGAATTCAGCCCGGGCAATGGTCACGCCGATCTCGATCCGGGCAGCTATCACAGTAGTCGCCTCCGTACCTATACTGCTGGTGTATCCGTTCATGCAGAAGTATTTCGTAGTGGGTCTCAATGTCGGTAGTGTGAAGGAATAAGCGTTCAGAGCAAATAGACTTGTCCATGCAAAATAGCAAAAGGGGTGCAGTCCTATCAGGGGCCGCACCCCTTTTTGTGCTAACTATCCTGCTTCCATTGAATAATCCCATAGAGCCACGAGCATCCTTATAATGCTCTGCTCTTCCAAGAACTTAGCAATCATTTTGAAATAAATGATGACACAGCGGAAGAAATACCTTATTATTTAAAGAGATTTTTAATGAAACAGATTTTAAATAATTATAGTACAATATGCCCTGAGGTTCAGAGAGTACGTTAAGGCAGTCTGTAAAGGAGGGCTTCATATTCTTTCGCTGAGTCAGGTTAGCAAGAGCTTCACTCTGAAGGATGGCCCTTATAAGGCTGTCGATCAGGTATCGCTTGAAGTGCAGGCGGGTGCCATTCACGGTATTATTGGCGCAAGCGGCGCGGGCAAATCCACGCTCCTGCGGCTGATCAATCTGCTGGAGCGGCCCGATGCAGGAATGGTTACGGTTGACGGGCAACGGCTTACGGAGCTGCCGGACAAGGAGCTGCGCCGGCAGCGGCAGAGAATCGGGATGATCTTTCAGCATTTCAATCTGATCGGCAATGCCACTGTCAGCCGGAATGTGGCGATCTCTCTTGAGCTTGCCGGAGTGCCGCGTGCAGGGCGGATGAAGCGGGTGGAGGAATGTCTGCAATTCGTCGGCCTGGCGGACAAAGCCGGGCAATATCCGGCCCAGCTCAGCGGCGGACAGCGTCAGCGGGTAGCGATTGCCCGCGCACTGGCTAACAGTCCGAAGCTGCTGCTGTGCGATGAGCCGACCTCTGCGCTTGATCCAGGCACCACGGCAGATATTCTGGAGGTGCTGCGCCATATCAATGCTTCCATGGGCGTAACGATTGTGATCGTTACCCATGAACTGGATGTCGTGCGGAGCATCTGTTCCGAGGTATCTGTCATGGAGGGCGGACGGATCGTAGATTCCTTCTCCCGTGGGGAGGGCGGCTTCCTTCCGCCGGGAACTCATTCAGGCTCCTTCCGGGAGCGGATCACCGGCAGAACGGGGGCCGCCGATGTTTGAGAGCATGCTGAAATACCAGGATCAGATGTGGCAGTCTATTGGAGAGACCTTTGTCATGGTCGGTATTTCCATAGGCGCTGCGCTGCTGCTGGGCCTTCCGCTGGGGACGCTGCTGTATTTTTGCCGCAAAGGCCAGTTATATGAGAATAGAGGACTGTCTCTAGTGCTCAATAGCATCGTCAATGTCGTCCGTTCCTTTCCGTTCCTGCTGCTGGTGGTGGCGCTGATTCCGTTCACCCGTCTGGTTGTGGGTACGGCGATCGGTACACTGGCGGCCACGGTGCCGCTGTCCATCGTTGCCATTGCGTATTACTCACGGCTGGTGGAGCAGTCCCTGCTGGAGGTTCCGCGCGGAACGATTGAGGCGGCATTGTCGATGGGGGCCTCGAAGCCGGGAATGATCTTCAAGTTTCTCTATGTAGAGGCCCGTTCAGGGCTGGTGCTGGGACTTACTGCATCTACGATCAGCTTCATTTCTTTTTCAACCGTAATGGGGGTTGTCGGCGGCGGCGGCGTGGGCGATTTCGCCATCCGTTACGGGTATCAGCGCTTCGAGACTGAAGTGATGATCTACGCCATTCTTGTGATGATTGTACTGGTGCAGCTCATTCAATTCACGGGAAGCACGATAGCCAGACTGCTCGACAAACGCTAGAATACTATACAATAATGGGGGCATAAGAGAGATCATGAAAAGAACAGGAAAAAGAATGACCACCACGTTTGCACTGGTACTGCTTGTAATGACGCTTGCACTTGCAGGCTGCGGCAACAACAAAGAAGCGGAAGAGACACCGGCGGCAACCAGCACCGGGCCTGTGAAGATCAAGGTAGCCTCGCTGATTCCGCCAATGACAGATATTCTCGATATCGTGAAGCCGATTCTGAAGGAAGAAGGCGTGGATATGGAGGTTGTCGTACTGTCCGATAACGTGCAGCCGAATGAAGCGCTGGCGAACAAAGAGGTGGACGCGAACTTCTTCCAGCATGTCCCTTACATGGAGCAGTTCAATGCCAGTAAAGGCGCAAAGCTGGTGCCCGTTCAGCCTGTGTATGATGCCATCTACGGCGGGTACTCCAAACGCTTCAAGAACATTGCCGATCTGCCGGAGGGGGCAACGCTCGTGATGGCGAATGATCCGTCCAACATTGGGCGCTCCCTGCAAATGTTCGCAGATGCCGGATTGATTACGCTGAAGGATGGCATAGGAATTCAGGCTACGCAAGCCGATATTACCGCCAATCCGAAGAACTATAAGTTCGAGGAGGTCGATCTGCTGATGCTGGCCCGGATGCTGGATGATGCGGATCTGGTAGCGATGACGCCGGCCTACGCGAGCCCGCTGGGTCTGACTCCGAAGAAGGATGCGCTGATCACCGAGCGTGAAGATTCAGCCTTCACCATTACCCTCGTTGCCCGTGAGGACAACAAGGATTCCGAGGCCATCCAGAAGCTGGCCAAGGCGATCAGCGGCCCGGAAGTGAAGAAGTTCCTGGAGGATAATTACGCGGACATTGCGCTGCCTGCTTTTAAATAGTAGATACACGGATTGACTCCTGCATCGAAGCAGATGAAAAAGCTGTCCCAAAAGCCATGAAATGGCTGCTTGGGGCAGCTTTTTATTGTGAGTGGAACTTCAATAATTCCCTAACTTACCGTAGAGCGCTAACGGGATAGGCTACCTCATATTGCGCCGCTTCAATCCAGGTGCCCGTAGTGAAATCCCGTCCCCGCACAAGCACTTTATCAGCATAGACTTCTATATAATAGCCCTGGCTGCCGTTCTTGTGTTCATCCGCATCCGTCCAGAGGTAGGCTACAGAAGCAGCATTGAACATCGTTGCTGTCTGTCCGTTGCCGGGATACATGGTATTGCCGACCTCCAGCTCCCAGTGGGTATGCCCGGTGAACAGCAGGGTCTGCGGGTGCCGCGACAGAATAGTACGCAGCTCCTGATCCTGAGTGACTCCGTACCATTCCTGAGATTCCAGTGAACCGGCTACTGTATCCTTCAGCGGCTGGTGCAGGAAGAGGAAGACGGGCTGATCCGGCAGAGATGCCTGCTCCGTGTGCGGCTGCAAATAACTGTTAGCCTCTGGTTTGTCCGGTGCGCGTTCCCCAAGCTTCCGGTCCAGCCACTGGAGCTGCCCGTCGGATAAATTGCAGAATGTCTGCAGCCCTTCCTCAGTACCCAGGAAGATGAAATGATACCCGCCGATCCAGTGATCATGATAAGGACCTGGCATGCCCATGCGGGAAGTATACATCGCAAGCCGGGATTCCCAGTGGCCGAGGCCGACGTCATGGTTGCCTAGGGTGTAACGAATCTGCGGCAGTGAAGCCTGATGCTGTTCAAGAATACGCTGGACCTCCTCGTACTCCTCCGGGAAGCCATTGTTCGTAATATCTCCAATATGCATGATGCCGCTGCTGCCTTGTGCGTGTAAGGCCAAATCCTGCAATGCCCGTCCGAAGTTCTGGTTGTACTCATGCTCGGGATCAGCCGTGACATGGGTGTCGGTAATAATCTGGAACGTCAACAGCGGTTCAGTAACGCCGGTTGTGGCGGATGTATTCATAGGCAAGCGAAGCCTCCTTGAAATATTTTCTTCGATAGATTAATGCCCCTTGGCGCTAATGTTCAATCCGACAATTCCGGCTACAATCACAGTTACCCACAGGAGGGAGGAACCCGATAGCCGCTCTTCGAAAAATAAGACCCCCGCCAGCGAAATCAAGAGGATACCCGCACCGGACCATACGGCATAAGCGACTCCAACCTTGATGGAGGTGAGTGCGATACTCAGCGAGGTGAAGCTGATCCCGTAGAACAGGAACATTAGCACAGAGGGCCAGGGCCGGGTGAGGCCATGAGACAGCTTCATGGAGACCGTTCCAGACAGCTCGAAGACAATAGCCAAGGCAAGAAATACCCAGGCCAAGGCCCCTTCGGCCTTCATCGTGCCATCCTTCGTACGCTAAGCTCCGAATAAGACGAAATCACACAATCTGCATCCGGCAAAAGAGTCCCGGCAGCCTGCATGGCTGCCGCCAGCCCGCTTCGGCCCGCATCAGCCGCTCCGTGCGCATCACCCGACCCGCTTGCAGCAGCATCTGCCGCCGCGCTAACCCGGCTCGCCGCCTGCCCGATCCCGCCCGCATGTGCGGCCGGTCCTTCCGCCGCAGCGGAAGCCGTGAGCCCGGCGGTGACTCCGCCGGCAATCCCAATAGCTGCGGCAGCGCCCGCAGCCGCAGCCATCCGCATATCTCCGTTCGTATCGCCGATCACGGCGGCTTCAGCCGGAGATACCCCCAGCCGCCCGCAGGCAAGCAGTGCCATGTCGGGGAAGGGTTTGCCCCGCTCCACCTGATCGGTGCCGATCACGGCGGTGAAATACTGGCGGATGCCCAGCCATCGCAGATGACTCTCTGCTGCCGCAGTTTCATCGGCAGTCACTACGGCCATAGGTATGCCCTGGGCTGCGCAAGCGTCCAGAAAGGGCACCAGCCCGGGGAGCGGGCGGACCGGACGGCTCTGCTCCAGCATCACATCCGCTCCATTCCGGCAGGAGTCCACCAGTTCGACCGCTTCGGCCCAGGATAGGCCAAGAGTATAGCCCTGCCAGGACAGAATGGCATACAGATCGTTCATCGTGCCCATGGCGAGCGGGCCGTTACGGTCGTAATCGGTGATCTTCCCTGCGGCATCATGTACCGTTCCCAGCAGGGAGGACCGGTGCTGCTCAGGGAAGCTCAAGCCGCGCTGTTCAAGCCCCCGGGCGAACTGGTCCAGGAAGCACTCGCCCCAGCTTCCCCAGAGAGATACGAACTGCAGCAATGTTCCATCCTTGTCGAACAGGATAGCCGATACAGGATAGTCTCCTTGCGGAGTATTAAGCTCGATCATGCAGCGTCCCCCTTCATTAATAGAAATGTATTCAGCCGTTCTATTTCAGCTTATCCAGTGCGGCCTGAGCCGTCTGTTGTGCTTCCTTCAGCGCGTCGGCTGCCGGAATATTCTCAATCTGTACCTTATCCGCAGCGATCTTCAGCGCATCGTTAATCTTGCCGCCTGTCGGGTCCTGGAAGGGAGCGGAAGCATGAGCCGCCTGCTGCAATGGAATCTTGATCTGCGGGTTGCTCTCACTGAAGGCGACGAAGGCCGGATCTTGC
The DNA here is from genome assembly GCF_038051945.1 of Paenibacillus sp. FSL H3-0469. NCBI lineage: Bacteria > Bacillati > Bacillota > Bacilli > Caryophanales > Paenibacillaceae > Paenibacillus > Paenibacillus sp. FSL H3-0469. Next base: position 3,267,871 of record NZ_CP150302.1, on the reverse strand, counting down.
AGCGCTGACTGGCGGACGCTAATATATCCGGTCTGGATGGACCAGAACGCAGTATTCTCGGAGCTTGTAAAGTAGGTCAGCCATTTCATCGCTGCCTGCTTCTCGGCGTCTCCGGCTTGGGCAGGAATACCGGCCATACTCGCCCCGGCGACAGGTTTGCCTTCGCCGGCTCCGGCCCAGCCCGGTTGCTCCATAGCGGAGACGACGCTGAAATCAAGGTCGCCCTGGTCGCCGCTGGAGCCGGTGTATCCGGCCGCCTGGCCTTTCATCACATCGTCAATCGTCTTGTACCAGTACTCCCAGCCTTGCCCGCCGGAGTGGATGCGCATGATCTTGTCGTCATGAATCGACTTACGGAAGAACTCCCAGGTGTCGATCCACTCCGGGGAATCAATCGTGACCCTGGTGCCGTCCTCACTAAGAATACTGCCTCCTTTGCTGAGAGCGGCATCAATCATATTGCCGGAGCCCCACATCGGTTCCCAGCCGTAGAAGGTGGTTTTGCCGCCTTCGGAGACGGTCATCTTTTTCGCGGCCGCAGCGAGGTCTTCCCAGGTCTTAATCTGGCTGGCATCTATGCCGCTTTTCGCAAAAGCATCCTTACGGTAGTACATCACCTGGGTCGATCCATACATCGGGAGGAAATATTGCTTGCCGTCCACCTGGCCCTGATTCAGGAAGGTCTGGACGAAATCCTCTTTATTGAAGTCCGGCTGCTTGGCAATCAGCTCATCCATCGGGGCGTAATAACCCTTGCGCGCCCAAGCGATGTTGGAGGAGAGGACCACCGCCGGGACCTGCCCGGCAGCAATCGCTGCCTGAAGCTTCTGTTCGGTCTCTGTATAATCTCCCTGCACGATCCCCTTGACAACAACCTCCTGCTGGGAGGCGTTGAATTTCTGAATGAGCGATTCCATATTTTCACCCAGCTTGCCACCGAGCCCATACCAGAATTCAATCGTGACCGGTGCGCCTCCTGCCGGAGCGGCATTGGCAGCAGGGACTGCCGCGGCTGCGCCGTCCGCAGTGGATGCATTGCCGGGAGCGGCATTTCCGCCGCAAGCGGTGAGTACGGAAAGTCCGGCGATCAGGGATACTGCGGACAACCTTTTGAATACGTTCATCATCATTCTCCTCTTGGATATTGAAGTTTAGGTTTTAGCCTTTGCTTGAGCCTGCGGTCATGTTGACACTTTGCATTATCGTTTTCTGCGCTAGCAGGAAGACTAGCAGCAGCGGGGCAATCGTGAAGGCGCTGGCGGCCATGATGAGCGGCCATTTCAGTCCGTAAGCACCTCCTTCCACGAAGAAGCTGCGCAGACCGGCCGAGACCAGCTGCAGGCTGGGGTCCTTCGTAATGAGCATCGGCCAGAAGTAATTATTGTACTGGTCAATGAAGGTAATCAGCGCCAGTACGGCGAATGAGGATCTTGTGACCGGCACAAGAATCGTCCAGAGAATCCGCATATGCGAGGCACCGTCCACTTCACCGGCCTCCACCAGCTCATGCGAGACTTGAAGGAAGGCCTGTCTGATCAGGAAGATCGAAAAGATACTCACACAGTTGGAGAGAATCAGGCCCGCATAGGAGTTCAGCAAGTGCAGCTCAGAGAGGACCAGATAGCCTGGCAGGTAGACTGCCGTTGCAGGAACCATATAACCGAACAGAATCACTCCGGCAAAAACGCCCTTCAGGCGGAATTTCATATGCGTCAGCGCATAAGCCATCATCCCGGAATTGATCGTCTGCAGGAGGACAATGGAGACAGCGACAAAGATACTGTTACCCATATATCTGGCGAACGGCGCTTCGTTCCAGGCAGCGGCGAAGTTGCCCCACAGCGGAACCTCGGGCCAGAGCGTGGGCGGGGAACGCCAGATTTCATCATTAGTTTTGAGGGCACTCGTAACCATCCAGTAGAACGGGAAGGCCATCAGAAGAGCAAGGGCAGCGAAAAAAACCTGACGGACCAGCCCGCTGATACGTGAGAATATAGTCAAGCGGTTAGACCTCCTTAAGGGCTGATAGTAAGCTTCTATTGATAATGAGTGGTCCGCTTGCTGATCCCGAAGGAGAGAACAGACAGCAGCATGCAGATCAGAACCAGGACGACAGCTACGGAAGAAGCCTCTCCGATCTGGAACGATTCGAAGGCGGACTGATAATACAAATAGAGCAGAGTGCGGGTAGAGCCGGACGGGCCGCCCTGGGTCAGCACATTAATCTGGTCATAAGCCTGAAGCGCCGAGACGAGCTGCACCACGAATAAGAAAAGAGTAGTCGGCGAGATCAGCGGCCATATAATCCGCAGGAACTTCTGCACCGGGCTTGCCCCGTCCAGCTCCCCGGCTTCCAGCAGGTCGGAAGGCACATTGCGCAGGGCCACCAGATAAAAGATCATTGCCCAGCCTACCGACTTCCAGATCGTGACCAGCAGGACGCCGGTTAAGGCCCATTTGGGGTCCTGCAGCCAGCCGATGGAGTCCAGGCCGAAGAAGTTCAGCACCGCATTCGCGAGACCGGCTTCAGGCTGATAGATCCAGGACCAGACGATAGACACTGCAACGGTCGGCGTCACCCAGGGGGAGAACAGCAGCACTTGATAAAGTGCCGATGCTTTTAGCTTTTTGTTCATTAATAGGGCAAGGCCCAGTCCGAGCAGGATCACCGGCAGCACACTGCCGAGACAGAAGAGAACGGTCACCCTCAGCGCTTTGTAAAAAGCCGGATTGCTGAGCAGATCGGTATAATTCTGCCAGCCGACAAAAGTTTTCTCCGGGCTCATGAAATCCCATTCCGTGAAGCTGAGATACAGCACATACAGCAGCGGCGCGAGCCAGAACACGGCGAACGGGATCATGGCCGGCAGAGTGAACAGCACGGGCTTTAAGCCGCTGATTAACTTTGAACGTGTCATTTTCGTCCATATTCTCCATTTCATCCACATTGGTTGATGCGGTATAATGCAGAGGACAGCTCCTCTGTTCAAAAAAAATTGTACACTCATGAGACAGGCTTGTGGTCAAGCAGAGGTAAAACCCGTTCGGCTTTTGTGTAAAATTTGTAGGATGATTGCCGCAGAGCTGCGGTATTGTGTAATGTAGAGAGAACGATTCTATGTGAAAATGAGGTGCCACCTGATGAAGCAGGCCGCATTCGGCGAGGAACATCCGCACCGTTCGCCCCGGGAGCAGCTGCTCGGCCCGGTGATCGATGCCATAGCCCAAACCATGGATTTATATGGAGCGAATTATTCCTTCGGGCAGCTGTACGGAGTGATGTTCTTCGAGGACAAGCCGATGACACTGGAGGAAATGAAGCAGGTTATGAATATGAGTAAAAGCAATATGAGCTACGGCGTCCGCTCCCTGATCGCCTCCCGGATGGTTACGAAGCTTCCGGAGAAGCGTGAGCGGAAGGAGCTGTACGCGGCGGAGACAGACTTCTTTGAGGCCTTCCGCAACTTCTTCACCCTGAAGCTTCAGCGGGAGATCGATGTGATGCAGGAAGCCATGGGAGCTGCGGTCCCTGACCTCCAGGCACTGGCCCATGCAGCAGACACACCCGAAGAGGAACGCCAGGCCTGCCTCAGAGATCTGGAGAAGCTGGAACATGCGGCCGAGTACTATGCCTGGCTGCAGCGGTTCGTGTCGGGGCTTGCGGAGGGGAATGTTTTTGGCGGCGGACTGCAGGAGAGTAAGACGAACAGCAGTGGTCTTAAGGAAGAAAGGGAGAAAACCTTATGAAGAACAAATCACAGGCTAATTCAGTGTATGTAGTAGGAATTGCGCTCTTATTTGTGTATTTATTTTGGGGAGGCACCTATGTCGGCATGAAGATTGCCATTGAGACGATGCCGCCTTTTTTAATGGCGGGAGTCCGCTTTTTTGCGGCAGGTGTGGTCCTTTATATCATAGCCAGATTAAGCGGAGCGAAGCGTCCGGTAAAGCGTGAATGGCGCGCCTCAACGATTGTTGGCGCCTTGCTGCTGCTTGGGGGCAACGGGGTTGTGGCCTGGTCAGAGCAAAGAGTCTCTTCCTCTATCGCTTCGCTCATCGTGGCGGCCGTGCCTGTCTGGATGATGCTGATGGGCTGGCTTGGGCGCGGCGGCAAACGGCCGAATGCCGGAGTTATCGCAGGAATTGCACTAGGACTGCTCGGCATCGCCGTACTGGTCTTCCAGCCGGGAAAGGGGGAGACGGGGAGCGCTACCGATCTGTTCGGTATTATTACCGTGCTGGCGGCATCCATAAGCTGGGCAGCAGGGTCGATGTACTCCCGAAACGCGGCCATGCCGGACTCACCCTTGATGGCGACAGCGGCGCAGATGCTAACAGGAGGCGCGCTGCTGGTGATTTTCTCTTATTTTACCGGCGACTGGTCCACACTTCATATCTCCGGCATTTCTATGCGGTCTTACCTGGCTCTGGCCTACCTGATCACCTTCGGCTCCATTGTCGGTTATACAGCCTATATATGGCTTCTTAAGAATGCTGATGCTACTCTTGTCTCCACGTATGCCTTCGTTAATCCGGTAGTCGCAGTGCTGCTTGGCTGGCTGCTGGTTGGCGAACAGCTTACCCTGAATACCCTGATCGCTGCCGTGATCATTATCGGGGCGGTGGTTTTGGTTACTCTTTTCCGTAGTAAGCCACACCCGGCAGTAACTCAAGCAGTGCTTGATATACAACCGCAGCAGCAGTCGATACACTGAGAGCATCTTAGCCGAAGGAGTGGGAAGTATGTTTGATATGCTAAAAGTGGGCCGGAATATCGTTAGATTAAGAGGTCTGGCCGGTCTGACTCAAATGGGGCTTGCGGACAAGCTGGGCATCAGTTATCAGGCGGTGAGTAATTGGGAGAGGGGCAACAGTATGCCGGATATCTCCAAGCTTCCGCAGCTGGCAGAAATCTTTGGTGTGGGAATCGATGAGATCCTCGGGGAGGAACAAGGACAGGGCTCCCGCGTGATCGGGAGTGTGCTGGAGCGTGGCGGTACAGATTATTTTGAGCGGGGGGAAGGAACAGCCCAAGAGCTCTCAGACCTTGCGCCAATTCTTCATAATGAGCAGATTGGTGAAGCATTTGAGCATGTGAAGGACGGGGCCGCTGTAGAGGATCTGCTGGCACTTGCGCCGTTCCTGAGCGAGGAAACTCTCGATTCATGCGCCAAGCAGGTGTTTGAAAGGGAAGGTTTAGAGCCCCTGCTGAAGCTCGCCCCGTTCCTCAGTGATGAAGCAATGGATGAACTGGCCAAGCTCGTATATGCCGCGGGGGGTCTGGAGGCACTGGTGGAATTCGCCCCGTTTGTCAGTGATGAAGCAATGGACGGACTGGCCAAGCTTGTATATGCCGCGGAAGGTTTGGAGGCGCTGCTGAAGCTGGCCCCGTTTGTCAGTGATGAAGCAATAGATGAACTGGCCAAGCTCGTATATGCCGTGGAAGGTTTGGAGGCACTGGTATCTCTCGCTCCATATATAAGCGACGAACAACTGGATCAACTTGCTGTAACTATTTCTACAAAAGAAGGCGTTAAAGCGCTCTTGCCGCTCGCCCCGTTCCTCAGTGAGGAAATTCTGGATAGCCTTGCTGCGCAAACCTTCTCCAGACAATGACCTTACTCTATACTCATTAACAGCCGGTACTCTAACAGAGCATCCGGCTTTTTGGTATGCCTTTATCCCATGTGCATACAGCTTTTCGGCCGACAGCCATCGCCCAGACGCCCAAGTCCTGCAACCATCCCCGACTAAGGTCCAGTACATAAAACCGTCCACAGTCTGTTTTGAAAGATGCGGGATTGCCCTAGAATAAGGGTATAAGAAAGAGAGAGCAGCGAAAGGCGGTGATAACAAATGCAAAGAAACAAAGGTAACGGACTTGCGATTGCGCTGATTGTAATCGGAGCGGTAATGCTGCTTGGCATTCTGCCCCACTTGATTTCAGGAATCTTCGGCATCCTGTTCCCGGCAGTGCTGGTTGTGCTCGGATACTACGGAATTAAGAGCGGCCGCAAGATTATCGGCTGGGTGGTGCTGTTCATCGGTGTCATGTCCCTGATCTCCAAGCTTTCCTGGATTATCGGTCCGCTGCTGGGTATTGCTCTGGTAGTGTGGGGCATCTCGGTACTCAGGGGCAAACAAAGCAGAACATACTAATACACACAGTCCATACTTATTAAGAAGCAGGGAGGGAGCAGGAAATCATGAGTGTTTTTCGCAGAATGAGGGACATCACCGTAGCCAACTTGAATGAACGCCTGGAGCAGAGCCAAGATCCGGTGAAGCTGATTGATCAATTTCTACATTCAACCCGTGAAGAGATCGGGGAGGCCGAACGGCTGTACCAGCAGTACGCTTCTCATACGAAGCAATTGCAGCAGCAGGTGAATCAGGCCACAGCCATGAGGAACAAACGTGAAGAGCAGGCGCTCCTCGCACTCAAGGCAGGCGAAGATCATCTGGCCAAGCTGGCATTGCAGGAGAAAATTATCCACGAGGAAAAGCTGGAGCAATACAGCGGGCTGCTGGAGACGAGCCAGCAATCACTTTTCGAACTGGAATCCCAGCTGAATGAGCTCAAAATGGAGTATCAGACGGTATACAGCAAACGCCAGTTCTATGCAGCACGGATGGAGTCGCTGCGGCTGCAGCAACGCATGAATCAAAGAGCGGGTGCTTACGGCGGCGGAGATGTTCCCAAAATGTTCGGCCGTCTGGAAGACAAGATGTCCGACTGGGAGCTTGAAGCCAAAAGCCTGAGCGACTTGCGCCGGATGGGACAGGAATACGCGGTACAGGCCGGAGAGACCGTGGCAACCGTACTCGAAAGAGAAATGGCCCGCCTAAAGGAGAAGCTGAACAATGATGGCAGAAAGGAGTAGTAATATGACCCGATTGTATCGTTCAACAAGAGACAAAGTAATGACAGGGCTGGCAGGCGGATTGTCCGAGACACTCGGCATTGACTCTACCCTGTTCCGGATTCTGCTGGTGATCAGTATTCCATTTAGCGGCGGAGCTACGATCCTCGTATACTTTATCGCAGCAATGGTGATTGCCAAGGAGCCTAACCAGTACAATCCCTTCGGTCCCGGACCCGGCGCGCCGGGTGGCCCGTACGGCGGACCTTACTCCGGCGGACCTGAATATGGCCGCGGACCACAGGCTCCGCATCAAGGACCTCAGGGATATGGCCCCTATGGCGGACAGCCGGGCTACAATCCCGGCTATGACAAGGCAGGCGCTCACGCAGCTCCCGATTCTGGCCTGGATGCCATGATGAAGGATATCGAGAAGAAGGCACTGCAAAAAGAAGTGGAAGAGCTCAAACAAAAACTTGCTAAATACGAGAAGGGAGAAGTGTAAATTATGGGAGTATTCAAACGGATTAAAGATATGACTAAGGCGTCGGTAAACGATATGTTGGATAAGGTAGAGGACCCGATTGTGATGCTGAATCAGTATCTGCGCGATATGGAGGCTGAGATTCATGAGGCTGAAGTAACGGTAGCGAAGCAGATGGCTAATGAACGCCGCATGAAACAGCGTGTGGACGAAGCTGCCAAGGTAGCCGGACAACGTGCTGCACAGGCTGAGCTTGCGCTGAAGAACGGTCAGGAAGAAGTTACACGTAAGCTGCTGGAGGAGAAGATCTACTTCGACCAGAAGCATACCGAGTATGGTGAGCTTCACGCACAGGCTGAAGTACAGGCCAAGGAACTGGTGCAGCAGCTTCATGATATGAAGGATGAGTTCTACAAGATGCGCAACAAACGCAATGAACTGGTATCCCGCGCTCAGATGGCTAAGGCCAAAAAGCAAATGTCCCAGATCAGCAGCGTACATTCCATTGAAAGCGGAAGTGCATCTCTTGGATTCCACCGCATGGAAGAAAAGATCATGCAGCTCGAAGCGGAAGCAGATGTGATGCGCGCTCCGTATAGCCCTTCGGCAACCGCATATGCTAAGCCGGTAGATCCTGAGAAGGAACTGAAAGTGGAGGAGCAGCTTGCCGCACTCAAGAACAAGCTGAATTCCACCCCTGCAGCCCCTCCTTTGAATAAAAAAGAACAATAATCCCTGTTCCTAAAGAACAGCCGGATATGATATGCTGATCAAGGTAAAGCCATACGGTATGGATTCTCCATACCGGTATGGCTTTTGTAGCGGATGCAGTAGGCTGAAGATGTAGCTTCGCAAAATTTCAGCTAATGCTTACGAAGTCAGTTTTGCTTCAAATATAAGAAATTATATGCTATGCATGATAACTTTTCCTTCTATTTCTCGCTGAAACGCACCGTCCCTTAAAAGACGGCGTAATTGTTTCCGCTTGGCAAAACTTTAAGGAGGTGCGGAAATGGATAAACGGAACCGGTTGATTGCCATCGGATTGATTGGTGTAGGCTGCTTGATGATGTTTGGCAAATGGATCGGCTTCTTCTCCATTGTCGCACTCCTGTTCCTGCTGCTGGGAATCTACCGGACGACGTCGGGCAGGGTCAAGCAAGGCTATAAGCTAATGGGAGTCGGAGCGGTGCTGCTGCTGCTGGATCATTTGCTGCTGGTGCTTGGCATTTGTCTGGTTTCGCTGGGGATGTTCTTTGTCAAATCGAAAAGAATGCAGCGCAAGGCGGGGTTTGTGCAGAAGCAAAGCTTTTCTTCCCGGTTCGACTGGGATCTCTCGCCTTGGGTGATGCGCAGCCTGAGCGCCTGGCATGTGCTGGGTGAGGTGGATGTGGATCTTTCCCTGGCCATGGCGGAAGAGCAGGAGACGATTATGCTGTATCAGGGGATTTTTGGTGATGTGGATATTCTGCTGTCTGAGGATTACGGGGTAGAGATTGAGGCATTCGTGCTGTTCGGCTCGATTGAGTCTGGCAGTAACCGCGATACGGGAATGCTGAACCGGCTGAACTGGAAGTCACCCAACTATGACAGCTGCGAACATAAAGTGAAATTTAACATTTCTTATCTGATGGGGGATCTGGACGTACGCTTCCCTTAAGAGTATGTTAGATCAAGAGAGAAGGGAGAGCTCCCGGCATGGACAAAAAAAGCAGTAACATGGTAACGCGCAGTATGGGTGAGGGAGCTCTGTTCTCTTTTATCATGCTGCTCGTTATTACATATATTATGTATACATATGGCTTATTACGGCCATTCGAGGATTGGCGGATTGGCGTAAGGACAGGATTGACGCTAATTCTGCTTCCTATGGCTTTTGGGATCGGGTACGGCTTCTATCAGGGCTTCCGCAGCAAGCGCAAGCTGGAATTACTGCGGGCCACCCTGGTCGCCTGGGAGAAAGGCAATCTCACCCCGGCCATGCCGGACCTAGGCAATGATGAGCTGGGGCGGCTCGGGGAACAGCTCGGGCGGATCAGCGGCAAGTGGGAGAATCAGGTCAATACGCTGCAGCGGCTCTCCACCAATAATGCGAAGCTTGCTGAGCAGGCCCGGGTTACGGCAATCATAGAGGAACGGCAGCGGCTTGCACGGGAGCTGCATGATGCGGTATCGCAGCAGCTGTTCGCCATCTCGATGACGGCAACGGCCGTAGGCCGGACGCTGGAGAAAGACTTTGACAAGGCACAGCGGCAAATCGCACTGATCGAGGAGATGTCGGCCGTAGCCCAGTCGGAGATGAGGGCACTGCTACTGCATTTAAGACCGGTGTATCTGGAAGGCAAGGGGCTGGAGGAAGGTCTGCAGGAGCTGATTAAGGAATTGAAGATCAAGGTGCCGATTGATATTGTGTTCGAGATGGATCAGGGTGTAGAGCTGCTGAAGGGTGTGGAGAATCATTTGTTCCGTATTGTGCAGGAGGCTATCTCGAATACGCTTCGCCATGCCAAAGCGGAGAAGATGGAGATCCGCCTGCACCGCCGGGGGGATACGGTCCGGCTGACGCTGCGCGATGACGGAATCGGCTTCGAGATGGATGACAGCAAGCAGACCTCCTACGGTCTGTCGAATATGCAGGAGCGGATTACTGAGATCGGGGGCTCGATCCAGTTCATCACCGCTCCAGGCAAAGGCTTGCGGATCGATATTACCGTACCGGTAGTCAATGAATAGGGGGCAGGTGTAACGATGGAGATAGAAGAAGATGATGCAATCAAGGTCCTGCTTGTAGACGATCATGAGATGGTCCGGATAGGACTTGCTGCGGTGCTCGGCACCGAGGATGGCATTGAAGTCGTCGGGGAGGCAGGAAGCGGCGAGGAGGGCATCCGTCTGGCCCAGGAGTATACGCCGGATGTGGTGCTGATGGATCTGGTCATGGACGGCATGGATGGCATTGAGACGACTAGACAGCTGCTGAAGCTGTACCCGGATTGTAAGGTTATTGTGTTGACCAGTTATTTGGATGATGAGAAGATGTATCCGGTAATTGAAGCGGGAGCCTTCAGTTACCTGCTCAAGACCTCACGGGCCAGCGAAGTCGCAGATGCGATCCGGGCAGCCGCAAGAGGCCAGTCGGTGTTGGAGTCGCAGGTGGCTTCCAAGATGATGAACCGCTTCCGTTCCAATGCAAGAGGTGAGTCACCGGCCTACAAAGAGCTTACGGAACGAGAGATGGAAGTACTGAAGCTGTTAGCTCAAGGCAAGTCCAATCAGGATATTGCCGATCAATTAATTATCGGAATCAAGACGGTGAAATTCCATGTCACGAATATTCTTGCCAAGCTGGGGGTTGAAGACCGGACCCAGGCGGCTATTTATGCATATAAGAATGGACTGGCGGAGTAAGCCTGGTCTGTGGAAGCTATGGAGCACTTTCAAGCGAATCCGCCCGGATGATCTTGGAAGTGTTTTTGCATGCGCTCGTATATCTTTCTCTGAAATTGGATAACCTGTCTAGTAGATTACTAGAACGGATTGAGAGGGAGATGCGAAGTGGGGAATAAAGGGCGGAGCAAGGGAATACTGGTGTTAGTGCTGTCGGGGATATGTACGCTGCTGCTGTTGAGCGGATTCCGCAGTGCGGAACCGGCAGGAGTAGGCGGTGTACAGAAGAATGCTGTTGCTTCTACAGCTGCCGGAGATCTTCAGGAATCCCTTGCTCTGCTGACCACACTGGGCGGACAGGCCTCCGCTCCCGGTGCGCCGCTCCGGCTCGTACTGAAATGGCAGGGGGAATACAGCGGTGAAGAAGCTGCAGAGACTGCCGTACAGAGCCTTTCCACCCGGTTAGCGCTCGGTGAAATGAGCAGAGCAGATGATGAAGGACACCGGGCTTGGCGTTCTGCGACGCAGCTCAGCGGCGGCACACAGTTGTCCCTGTTCTGGAGTGAGCTTGGCGGAGGACGCAGCTATTGTATTGTTACGCTGGAGACGGCGGATCTTCTGGGTTCACCGGAGCTTGGGGACGCAGCGGCGGACGCTGGAGAAGCTATGCTTCAGGAGGGGATTGCTGCGGAGTGGAATGCATCGCTGCAGGCACCAGCGAAGGAGCAGGGCGGAACGCAGACAGCACTCCTTGCTACGGAGCAGTTACTGGCTGCAGATCTTCCCGGAATTCAGGCAGAGGAGAGCTACGCTGACGTCTCTACATCCAGTCATTCGTATAGTGTGCCGGGTCTTCAGCGCACAGTTAGCAGCGGTAGCCATAGCCTGGCCCTACAGCTGGCAGTTCACAAGAACATCAATGCGGATGAGAACCGGCTAACCCTAGGAATGCCATTAATTACAATCGAATACTGAGGTTAAGTGAGGCCATATAAGTGTAATCCGATGAAAGTATAAGAAAGAGTAATGGAAAAGTGCGAAATCCCGAGAAAAACTGTCAGGAATGTGATGGCATCCTCCGTGCAATTATGATAAAATGACATCACGCCTATAGTCGTATGTTGTTTCATACCAGGCGATGAGAATGAATGTCAACTATATTACATACAGAGAGATGAGGAGCCATGGCTGAAAATCAAACCCTTGATGCACTGCATACACCCGGTGCTGTATTCTTTATCTTCGGGGCAACCGGAGATCTGGCCCGGCGTAAGCTATTCCCGGCGATTTACAGTTTGTACCGTGAAGGCAAGCTGACCCAAGATTTTGCGGTCATTGGCGTGGCTCGGCGTCCCCGCACCCAGGATGAATTCCGGGAAGATGTGAAGGAATCCATTCGTGAGTTCTGCCGTTATCAGGCAGGAGATGCTGCGGAATGGAACGAGTTCGTACAGCATTTTGAATACAAGTCACTCGACATCAATAATATTGACGGCTTCCGTGAGCTGAATGAGCAGACGGAGCGTCTGGAAGAGAAGTTCCATATTCCGGGCAACCGCATGTTCTATCTGGCGCTTGCGCCTGAGCTGTTCGGCAGCGTATCCTTCAACCTCAAGGCAGGCGGTATGCTGCAGGCCAGAGGCTGGAACCGTCTGGTCATCGAGAAGCCGTTCGGCTACAATCTCGAATCCGCTGAGGAACTGAACGAACAGATCCGCCAGGTCTTCAAGGAAGAAGAGATTTACCGGATTGACCACTATCTGGGTAAGGAAATGGTTCAGAATATTGAAGTGATCCGGTTCGCCAATGCATTCTTCGAGCCGCTATGGAATAACAAGCATATTGCCAACATTCAGATTACACTCGGCGAGACGGTGGGTGTGGAAGAACGCGGCGGGTATTACGACCATGCGGGGGCGCTACGCGATATGGGCCAGAACCATATTTTGCAGCTGCTGACGATGATTGCTATGGAACCGCCTAGCCGTCTGTTGGCTGAAGATATCCGTGATGAGAAGGTGAAAGTACTACGTTCGCTGCGTCCTTATGCTACCGCGGATGAGGTCCGCGAGAACGTTGTACGCGGCCAATATACTCAAGGTCTCTACAAAGGCAAGACGCTTCCGGCTTACCGCCAGGAAGACAAAGTGGACCCGGAATCGAATACGGAGACGTATTTCGCAGCCCGCGTGTTCGTGGACAACTTCCGCTGGGCCGGGGTTCCTTTCTATATCCGTACCGGCAAACGTCTGCCTGTGAAGACTACCGAAGTCGTTGTAGAATTCAAAGGAATGCCGACCAACGTCTACTTGGGCCAGAAGCACAAGCTCGAGCCGAACCTGCTCGTCATCCGCGTCAATCCGATGGAAGGCATCTACGTGAAGATCAATGCGAAGAAGCCGGGCTCGGAATCCGAGATTCAGCCGCTGGCCATGGATTTCTGCCAGAGCTGCATGATCGGCATTAATTCGCCGGAGGCGTATGAGCGTCTGCTGCATGACGCTGCACGCGGCGATTCGACCTACTTCACCCGCTGGGATGAAGTGTCCTCGGCCTGGTCCTTCGTGGACCGGATTGCCAAGGCGTGGAAGGAAGAGAGCAACGACTTGGCTTCCTATCCTGCAGGCTCCTGGGGTCCGGTTGAAGCCGACCAGCTGCTTGCCGGAGAAGGCTTCCACTGGTGGCCAGTCAACGGCCAGGATGAAGACAATGTGGTCTGGCAGGTTAACCGCTAGTCCCTGAATAAGATTGGTTACAGATCCTCCTGCATCTCGCTGCAGGGGGATCTTTTTGCTGAATCGTGAAATTATATTACAAGATATTTGACTATAGCCGCTTTTTTGTAGATAATCTCTGCCGGATTTTGCTATACTGAGAAGGATGCTTTCAACATAAAGATTTCTAAGCCTAGCGCTATAGATGATCCTATACATGGTAAACGTTACGTTCAAGAAATAGACGTTGATTCTCTGTTGAATCTCTAAGGAAAGGATCTGAATCCATGAATAGCAGTCCGATTTGACCGATCCGGCAATAGAGGCAGAAGTAAGCATGAATTTATAGATGAAGGGATATGTGCAATGAATAAAGCAACGGACCAAAAGCTTCAGAGTGAAGTCGACAAGCGCAGAACCTTTGCGATTATTTCCCACCCGGATGCAGGTAAAACTACACTGACCGAGAAACTGCTGCTCTTCGGAGGCGCCATCCGTCTGGCAGGTACCGTCAAAGCCCGTAAGGCAAGCAAGCATGCCACCAGTGACTGGATGGAAATTGAGAAGCAGCGCGGAATCTCGGTAACGTCCTCTGTGATGCAATTTGATTACCTGGACCACCGGGTGAACATTCTGGATACTCCGGGTCACCAGGATTTCAGTGAAGACACCTATCGTACGCTCACTGCGGCTGACAGTGCGGTCATGCTGATCGACGTAGCCAAGGGTGTGGAGACACAGACAATCAAGCTGTTCCAGGTCTGTGCGAAGCGCGGCATTCCGATTTTCACCTTCATTAATAAGCTGGACCGTGAAGGCCGCAGCCCGTTTGATCTGATGGAGGAGCTGGAGAATGTGCTGGGCATCCGCTCGGTGCCGATGAACTGGCCGATTGGGATGGGCCGAGAGCTGTGCGGCGTCTATGACCGGATGAAGAATCAGGTCGAGCTGTTCCAGGGCGATGACCATTCCGTAATTAAAGTACAGAAGGTGGAGAGCTACCGCGACCCGATTATCCGTGAGATGGCGGGGGAGTACCTGCATGATCAGCTATGCGCGGATCTGGAGCTGCTGGATGTGGCGGGTGATCCTTTTGACTATGAGAAGGTGCTGCGCGGGGAGATTACTCCGGTATTCTTCGGCAGTGCGATCAACAACTTCGGTGTGCAGACGTTCCTGGATAATTTCCTGGAGCTTGCGCCGAAGCCTGAACCACGCCGCAGTACAGCGGGCTCTGTAGAACCGACGAATGAGAAATTCACCGGCTATGTATTCAAAATCCAGGCGAACATGAATCCCGCACACCGTGACCGTATCGCCTTCCTGCGTATCGTGTCCGGCAAGTTCGAGCGCGGAATGAGTGTGAAGCATGTACGTGCCGGCAAAGACATCAAGCTATCCCAGCCGCAGCAGTTCCTTGCCCAGGACCGGGATATCGTGGAAGAAGCGTATCCGGGGGATATTATCGGTCTGTTCGACCCGGGCATCTTCCGCATTGGCGACACACTCAGTCAGGCCGGAGATATCGAATTTGATGAGCTGCCGACCTTCTCGCCGGAGATTTTCTCCAAAGTCACCATCAAGAATGCACTGAAGTCGAAGCAATTCCAGAAGGGGATTGACCAGCTGACCGAAGAGGGCATGATCCAGGTGTTCCGTACCGTCAACTTCGACGATATTCTGCTGGGTGTAGTCGGACAGCTGCAGTTCGAGGTGTTCGAGTACCGCATGAAGGGTGAGTATGGCGTGGATGTGCAGCTGCAGCGGATGAGCTACCAGTTCGCACGCTGGATCGTGGATGAGAACAAGCCGGATGCCAGTAAATTCCGGATCAACTCCACTCTGGTTACCGACAAGAAGGGCAATTACGTAGTGCTGTTCGAGAATGAATACGCCATGCGGACCGCGATGGAGAAGAATCCGACCGCGAAGTTCCTGGAGACTGCACCTTGATGGGTGTAATATAAGCAGGCTGAGCAGTGAAGTCATATGTATGATTAGGCTATAAAAAACCTCCGCCTCCACCTGTGCAGCTGCACGGTGGGGTGCGGAGGTTTTTGGCGGGATGGGCCTCCTCTAGGAGGTGATAGACCCTGGGGTAAGCTTGTCCAGATGTCTGTGCAGCATAGAGAGAACCCGGTCCTGCTTCGCAGGGTCGAGGTCCTTCCAGATCATCTCAAAGACGACACCCAGTCCGGGAAGCGCGGCTTCCGGCCCGTCTACGGAATTCTCAATGACCTCCCGCAGACCTTCTTCGGACTGGCCGTGTACCTTGTGAATGATGGCCTGGCGCAAATCAAGCGTGACTGGCATAATCGGCCTCCTTAAAGTTGTGTGAGCATCTGCTTCCTGAATCAGCATCGCAAAACTGACTTCGAAAGCAGGGGCTTGTCAGGTAAGCAGCCTTTTTATAAGGTGCCCTGCGGGAGCGCTGAACATTCAAGTTTATAACGGCTTATGCTATACTGTGTGAGATGTATTATATGTGCGGGAGGGACAAGGCTTAATGGCAAAAAAACAGTATGCGATCATCGGCATGGGCCGCTTCGGCTCAAGTGTGGCCAAGGCGCTCAGCGGGATGGGCTATGAGGTGCTGGCCATTGATGCAGATGAACAGCGCACCCAGGAAATCTCCAACATTGTGACACATGCCGTATCTGCGGACTCCACGGATGAAGAGGCACTGCGTGCGCTGGGCATCCGTAACTTCGATGTGGTGGTAGTCGCCATCGGTGAGGATATTCAGGCCAGTATTCTGACAACGCTGATCTTGAAGGATCTGGGCGTGCCTGCCATTATTGCCAAAGCCAAAAGTGAGCTGCACGGCAAGGTGCTGGGCAAAATCGGAGCAGATAAGGTGATCTACCCGGAGCGGGACATGGGGATGCGCGTGGCGCATCATCTCGCTTCTCCGAACATCCTCGATTACATCGAGCTGTCACCGGAGTACAGCATTCTCGACATGAAGGTCTCGGGGCCGATGCTGGGCAAGAACCTGCAGGAGCTTGATATACGCGCCAAATATGGGTGCAATGTTATGGCGATCCGTCAAGGCGAGGAAATGAATATCTCCCCCAGAGCGGAGGACCGCCTGACCGATGGTGATGTTCTTGTCATTGTCGGACGGAAGGATAATCTGACGAAGCTGGAGATGGCTTATCAATAGGAATCTGTAAGCAACAGAAAGGTAGGACCCTATGGAAATTATGTCGCCGCAGAACACGCGGGTGAAGGAATGGGCCGGACTGCAGGAGAAGAAGCACCGTGACCGGTCCGGTAAATATATCGTGGAAGGGATTCATCTGGTGCAGGAGGCGTTGCAAGCCGAAGCGGATGTGGAATGCCTGGCTTTTGACCTTGATAAAGGCATGCCGTCTGAGCTGAAGCCGCTGCTTCAGGCCGTACAGGGTATGGAGGTCATCGGCGTGTCGGCGGCAGTGGTTGCGAAGTGCAGCAGCACGGGCACCCCGCAGCCGGTATTCGCCATTGTGCGGAAGGAGCAACAGGGCCTAGAGGCCATTCTGGCGAAGCCGGACAGCCTGGTTGTGGTGCTGGATGGGGTCCAGGACCCCGGCAATGTAGGCACCATCATCCGCAGTGCGGATGCGGCGGGTGCGGACGGCGTGATCCTCGGCCAAGGCTGTGCCGACCTCTTTAACCCGAAGACCATCCGGTCCACGATGGGCTCGATGTTCCATCTCCCGGTAGTGGAGGGAGAGCTAAGTACCATTCTCCCGCAGGCGCGGGAGGGCGGGGCGCTGCTGGTCAGCACCTCGCTGACGGCGGAGGATTCCTGCTACACCCATGATTTTCACGGCAGCCAGTGGCTGCTGATCGGCAGCGAAGGCCAAGGCATCTCGCCAGAGACAGCCCGGCTTGTCGACAAAAGCATCCTGATCCCGATGGCTGGCCGCGCCGAATCACTGAACGCTGCAATGGCCGCGACGATATTGCTGTTTGAGGGAATGCGGCAGCGGGGGAATTATCTTAACCAACCTTTATAACTATCAACAGAGTCAGTCCCGGTGTGTCTGAATAAGACATCATGCATCCGGGGCTTTTTTGTATTCTTGTTCTGCTTCAATATTTTAAATAGGAGTGATGAAGATGGGGATTATTGTGGCGATTGGCGGAGGAGAGCTTAGCGAATTGGAGACTTTGGCCATCGATCAGACGATTTTAGATCTAACGAACAAAAGGAATCCCAAAGCATTGTTCATTCCTACAGCCAGTATGGATGCAGAAGGGTATTGTGACTCTTTTCAATTCGTGTACGGTGACCGGTTAGGGTGTGAGATCAAGCATTTACTGCTGACGAAAAATACATATGCACCAGAAGAAATAGAGGACATGATCTTATCCGCCGATTTAATCTATGTGGGTGGCGGTAACACGAGGATGATGCTGGACATCTGGCGGGAGCACGGTGTG
The DNA here is from genome assembly GCF_038051945.1 of Paenibacillus sp. FSL H3-0469. NCBI lineage: Bacteria > Bacillati > Bacillota > Bacilli > Caryophanales > Paenibacillaceae > Paenibacillus > Paenibacillus sp. FSL H3-0469. Next base: position 3,249,992 of record NZ_CP150302.1, on the reverse strand, counting down.
GATACTTTGCTGAAGCAAGCGTACGACTCTGGGGTTGTGCTGTCAGGGATGAGTGCGGGTTCGATCTGCTGGTACGAATACGGTCATAGTGACACAGAGACGTTCGATACTACAGGAGAGAGGATCTATATCAAATTGAAGGCGATGGGGATATTACCAGAGATTCACTGTCCTCATTATAATGAAGACAACCGCGAGGCAGATTTCTTGGACATGGTTAAGGGAATGAATACAACCGGCATAGCCATTGAGAATCACTGCGCCATTATTTATAAAGATGTTGGGTACAAAGTGATCTCCTCCAGAGAACAGGCCAAGGCCTATAAGATTCAAGAGATCAATCAGCAGATGATCGTGACGGAGATACAGAAGCATGTTGAATATAATGAGATAGCGAATATGTGAATAAAAGCCCGCACTCCGCCTATTAGCCAGAGTACGGGCTTTTAATTGTTCAGAGTATATCTTGTCCGTTTTCGTTTTCAGTGTAGATGGAGATCAGCACAATCGCGGTGTCTTCCCCCGTATTTTTGACGGAATGGGGGGTGCAGGCATTCCAGCTAAAGGAATCACCCTCGGTAAATTCAGCTCCGTCTTCCCCTTGCTGCGCATAGATAGTCCCTTTAAGGACGACATGGACCTCCTGTCCTTCATGCGCATGGGGGGCATCCCCAATCATGGCACCGGGAGGGAACTCGACGATCGACATCCGGACGTTCTGGGTGGAACTGAGGTGCTCAACCTTTAGCTTAGCTGCGCCGCTGGTGGTGATTCTCCGTTCATCCTTGCGGACAATCTGCATGCGTTCTTCTTTTTTTAGCAGCAAATATGCAAGCGGGACCTTCAGAGCCTGAGCGATATTCTCAAGTGTAGCGATGGAAGGTGATGTCTTATTAGTTTCGACCTGGCTCATGAAGCCTTGGGATAGGCCGGTAGTGTCGCAGATTTGCGCGATGGTGATATTTTTCCGCTTGCGGATTGCCCGTATTGTAGCGCCGATATCCATGGGATCACACCTTCATAATATTTGTAATACTAAACTTATTTTCATATTAACAATTTTATTATTGACAAGTCAATGCAGGTTGCGATAAATTACTCATATAGAAAATATATTATTATAACTAATATTTAAGCGAAGATCTTCGGTATGGAGGAAAATAAGATGAATCCTAAATATTCATATGATGTTCATTTACCGGATAAGCTGGAGCAAGGCAGGAAGTACCCGGTGATCTTTACTTTTCACGGCAAGGGCTCTAATGAGCGCAATATGTTCGGTCTGGTGGCGCCGCTGGCTGAGGAGTTCATTATTATCGGGGTTCGCGGGAATCTGCTGCTGGGTACGGGGTATCAATATTATGATTTGAAAAGCCTGGGCAACCCCATACGTGAGATGTTTGACCAAGCGGTCAGCGATCTTGAGGCCTTCATTCACTATGCAACGCAGCAGTATCCGGTCGATCCGGACAGACGTTATTTGCTCGGCTTCAGCCAAGGGGCCATTCTGTCCATGACGCTTGCGCTTACGATGGGGGAGCAACTCAAAGGAATTGTCGCGCTTAATGGATATATTCCGGAATTTGTGAAAATGGAGTATAACCTCCGTAGCCTCAAGAACGTGTCTGTCTTCGCTTCGCATGGTGAATACGATTCGGTGTTCCCGGTGCGCATTGGACATGAGACTGCCGCCTATCTGGAGGGACAAACCGAACGGTTGACCTTCAGACTCTATCCGTCCGACCATGGCGTAACTGAAGAGAACCAGCGTGATTTCTTGCAATGGCTCAAGCAGGATGCCGGATTAACTATTAATAAGGAGTGATTATCGATGATGCCTTCCTATTTTTTTGCACACGGAGCTCCATCTATTGTTCTTGAAGATAATGCCTACACCAAACTGTTAAAAGAGTTCAAAGACCATATGCCCAAACCGAAAGCTATCGTTCTCTTCTCAGCGCATTGGGAGGAACCCGTGCAGTCCGTGGGCGCGGCTGCAACGTATGATACCATTTATGACTTCGGCGGATTCCAGGACGAGCTGTACCAGATGACGTATCCCGCACATGGTGATCCGGCTCTCGCGGAGCAGATTCAGAAGCTTTTGACCGCGGGTGGGGTGAAGAATGTCAGGGATGAACAAAGAGGACTAGATCACGGCGCATGGGCTGTGCTGAAGCTGCTCTATCCGGAGGCGGATATTCCGGTTGTAGCGATGTCTGTGAATCGTGATCTGTCTAATGCGCAGCAGTATGAGATCGGCAAGGCGCTGGCGGCGCTGCGTGAACAGGATGTGCTTATCATCGCCAGCGGGGGAACCGTTCATAATCTGCGGAGGTTGAACTGGAATTCGGATGAGGTCAACGGGTGGGCCGAGCAGTTCGATCACTGGATTCAGGAGAAGCTGGAAGCATGGGATACAGAAGCGCTGTTCCAATATGATGAGCTTGCTCCCTATGCAGAGATGGCGGTCCCGACGAGTGAACACTTTATTCCGCTGTTCATCGCTATGGGAGCGGGGGACACGGGGCGTAATGCGCAGCTGCTTCACCGGAGTTATCAGTACGGTAATCTAAGCTTGAGCTGCTGGCAGTTTAATTAAGCTGCATACAAAAAAAGGCCTTGAAACAGGCCTTTTTTGTACAATGCTATAGGTTCCCTATGAGATAGGAGAAACATTGATATTTAATGACTCATCACGAATCTCGCCAACAATCTCTTCCAGAAGATCCTCCATGGTCACAATGCCGGTAGTCTTGCCGGTGCTGTCCGTCACTTTTGCCATATGGACCCTGGTGTGCTGCATGCGCAACAATACATCCCGCAGGTTCTCAGTCTCCGTAAATGTTGGAATCTCGTGCACGAATTTTTGCCAGTCCGCGCTTCGTCCTGCTGCAATACTGGTCAACATTTCTTTGGTGTTAATGTAACCTATGAAAGGTTCGCCTTCATTTGGACTTACAACGGGGTAACGGGTGTAGTCATGCTCACCCACGATTTCAATTAACTTATCGACGGGCATTCCCATTTGTACAGTTACCACTTTTTCAATGGGCACAATAATCTCACTAAGTCTGCGTTCATCAAAAGCGAAGATGTTATTTAGATAGATAAGTTCCGTCTTGTTGATTTCTCCGCTCTCAAAGCTTTGGTCCACAATCCACTTCAGCTCTTCTTCAGAGTGAACCGTTTCATGTCCCGCAGGCTTTACTCCAAACATACGGAGCAATAGTCTTGCAGATCCATTCAGGGCAACGATGAACGGATAGGTGATTTTGCCGAACCAATAGAGCGGAGGAGCAAGCAGTAGGGTCATCTTTTCAGCAAATTGAATGGCCAGGGTTTTGGGTGCGAGCTCTCCAATGACTACATGCAGGAATGTGATGATTGACAAGGCGATCAGATAAGACAAGACTGTAGACAAGGCAGCAGGAACACCCATTTGGTCGAAAAGCGGATGCAAAACCCGCTCAACGGTTGGCTCACCGAGCGCACCAAGCACCAAAGCCGTTATCGTAATCCCTAATTGACAAGCGGATAGATAGTAATCTAAATCGCGGGCAACCTTTTTGGCGGTCACCGCTTTTTTGTTGCCTTCCGTGATCAGTTGATCAATGCGGGACATACGTACCTTGAGAATAGCGAACTCAGCGCCTACAAAGAAAGCGGTAAGACCAATAAAGACAGCTACCAGAATTAAGTTTAAAGTTATGACTCCGTCCAAATTTTCCCCTCCGGCTGAGGGATTCACCTCCAAAAGTTATAGTTATACGTTTAGGACTGTTGCTCTAATGCTCTCGTAAGAACGATCTGCTTGATCTGCAGGTTGTCCATTTCAGTGATTACCCAGTGTTGACCGCTATCTTGAAGCTCGTACCCCGGGTTCACGGGATTGCCGGCTTTATATTGAATCCAGCCTCCGATGGTATCTATGCCATCCCTGTCCTCAAAGACCAATCCAAACTGCTGTTCAATCTCTTCAAGCAAAACACGTCCATTGATTCTATAGGTCTGCTCGCCGATCTGCTGAATATCGGAAAGCTCATCTGCATCAAACTCATCGCGGATTTCTCCGACAAGCTCCTCAAGAATATCCTCCAAGGTCAGAATCCCTGCCGTACCTCCATATTCATCGACAACCATGGCCATATGCATCTGTTCCTGCTGCATTTTGAGCATCGCTTCCTTAATAGGGGTCGTAGACGCTACAACGGGGAGGCTGCGGGCAAAATCCTTCAGATGACGCTCCCGGCCGGCGATAATGTGGGGAAGCATTTTTTTGATGTTCACCACACCATGAATGATATCCTTGTTTCCATTCTGGGTGACCGGGTAACGACTATAATTATTGGAATCAATGACACTTATGATCTCTTCATACGACATATCGTAATCCAAAGCTACCATTTCAGTTCTTGGAATCATGATGTCTTTGGCGATACGTTCATCAAAAGCAAATACGTTATCTAAATATTCCAGCTTCGTTTCATTCAGCGCCCCGCCTTTGGAGCTTTGAGCCATAATGATCCGAAGCTCCTCTTCTGAATAATGATCTTCATGTCCGGCGGGTTTAACTCCAAACAGGCGCAGAATAACCCGGGAAGTTCCATTTAGGGCAACGATAAAAGGATGCATAATTTTGCCGAACCAGTACAGTGGGGGAGAGAGCAGCAGCGTCATCTTTTCGGAAAACTGGATCGCCAGCGTCTTGGGTGCCATCTCACCGACTACGACATGTAAGAAGGTAACAAAAATAAACGCAATGGCATAGGAAGCAACGGAAGCGGTTGCGCCCGACAAGTTAAAGAAATCAAAGACCGGGTACAGAATACGCTCCACGGCTGGTTTACCGATAGCTCCCAGACCAAGGGCTGTCACTGTAATTCCAAGCTGGCAGGCGGACAGATAATAATCCAAATTACCGACAACCTTTTTGGCAATAACGGCTTTCTTATTTCCTTCATCAATCAATTGTTCAATCCGCGACATGCGGATTTTGACGGCCGCAAATTCCGAAGCTACAAAAAAGGCTGTTAAAGCAATTAATATGGCAAGAATAATTAAATTAGTGATTGTTATTAGGTCCAAGCTTTTCCCTCATGAAGAGGGATTCACCTCCAAGTTATAGTTAGATTGCATACCCTATAGAACTTAATGATGGACATGAACAGCCGCCTGAGAAGTGAATCAATTCATGAGCACAATCCATTTGCAAAATCGCCTTCCCATTTATTGTTCACCTCCCCACCAAATTATACGAAGGAGTATAACATAAATGCGTATAAACCATCCAGTTCCACGTCATGGTTTGCGTTTTGCGGAATGTAGAAGCCCGTCTAATGTCCCGCCCGCTTGCCGGCACCTATTTCGGTGAAGAATCGCTAAGCTCCGTAGGGGGAGGAAGGAATTTCCGGTCCACTTTTCAATCCATTTTTGGTAAGGTAGGGAGAATGCTATTCTGAAGAGGTGATAGTTATGCAAAAGAAACATTGTGCATTCTGCGATCAGATTGTCCGCATTGCAGCAGACGGTGAGTATGATCAGTATTTCGACTGCTCCTGCTCTCCTGGCGGAAGCTACAGTCTGGTTAGAGACAGTTATGAGGCGATTCTTGCGCTCTCGTTCCAGCAGAAGCGGGACATGCTGCATCTGATCTCAGGCTATATCCGCGAAAAGACGGATTGTGGCGAGAAGGTGATCCTTGCGTTCAGTGATCTGGACGAGATTGTGAATGCCCCGGGTATTCCGGTAACTGCTGAGGATAAAGGAAACAGGCTGCTGCAGTATCTGCATAGGCATTGCGATGGCTCTGGGGAGCCGGTGGTCATTCATCCCCTGTCCCGCAGCTACAATCTGACATACTCTCCCAATCTGCAGGAGCTGGTCTATATTATTGACAGGCTGCAAAATGAGGAACTGTTAGTCCGGGAAGGTATGAACTTCTCTTTGACTCCTATGGGGTGGGAGGAAGCTGCTGCAATTGCAGGCGGCCGGATTTTACAACAATGCCTGGTTCTTCTGCCGGATGATGAGAAGTTGCAGGCAGAGTGGCAGGATAAGCTATGGGCCAAAATCGAGCAGTTTGGCTATTTCCCCCGTCTGCTTGCCAGTAAGAATGAAGCTGCGAATTCCCTGGTGCCTGTGGCGGACAGCAAGCTGGTTATTGCGGACCTCACAGGCCAGTCATCTGAGGTATATCTGGCAGCGGGCTATGCGCTTGGGTTGAATATTCCGGTAATCTGGACGGTTAGAAGGGATGAGGCAGATAAATTAAGGATACATCTTCAGGAGATACGCCCTCTGGTTTGGGATACTGCGGAAGAGCTGATGGTATTGCTTCAGCAAGAACTTTTGAAATAATAGTTGCATAGTTGTTTGATCCATGTTATATTATAAAAGTTGCTGGTGACGCGGTAAGCGGCGCTAACAACGAGCTTGATCTTTGAAAACTGAACAACGAGTGAGTATCGGAAATCACTTCGGTGAGATCCAAAAATGAGAATGTAAATTCTCGTCAGATGTTTCAAAATGAGCAATCGCTCTTTCTAAATACCAATTTGGAGAGTTTGATCCTGGCTCAGGACGAACGCTGGCGGCGTGCCTAATACATGCAAGTCGAGCGGAGTTTGAAAGGAAGCTTGCTTCCTTTCAGACTTAGCGGCGGACGGGTGAGTAACACGTAGGCAACCTGCCCTCAAGCCTGGGATAACTACCGGAAACGGTAGCTAATACCGGATAATTTCTTTCTTCTCCTGAGGAGAGAATGAAAGGCGGAGCAATCTGCTGCTTGGGGATGGGCCTGCGGCGCATTAGCTAGTTGGTGGGGTAACGGCCCACCAAGGCGACGATGCGTAGCCGACCTGAGAGGGTGAACGGCCACACTGGGACTGAGACACGGCCCAGACTCCTACGGGAGGCAGCAGTAGGGAATCTTCCGCAATGGGCGCAAGCCTGACGGAGCAACGCCGCGTGAGTGATGAAGGTTTTCGGATCGTAAAGCTCTGTTGCCAGGGAAGAACGTCCGGTAGAATAACTGCTACCGGAGTGACGGTACCTGAGAAGAAAGCCCCGGCTAACTACGTGCCAGCAGCCGCGGTAATACGTAGGGGGCAAGCGTTGTCCGGAATTATTGGGCGTAAAGCGCGCGCAGGCGGTTATTTAAGTCTGGTGTTTAAACCTTGGGCTCAACCTGAGGTCGCACTGGAAACTGGGTGACTTGAGTACAGAAGAGGAAAGTGGAATTCCACGTGTAGCGGTGAAATGCGTAGATATGTGGAGGAACACCAGTGGCGAAGGCGACTTTCTGGGCTGTAACTGACGCTGAGGCGCGAAAGCGTGGGGAGCAAACAGGATTAGATACCCTGGTAGTCCACGCCGTAAACGATGAGTGCTAGGTGTTAGGGGTTTCGATACCCTTGGTGCCGAAGTTAACACAGTAAGCACTCCGCCTGGGGAGTACGGTCGCAAGACTGAAACTCAAAGGAATTGACGGGGACCCGCACAAGCAGTGGAGTATGTGGTTTAATTCGAAGCAACGCGAAGAACCTTACCAGGTCTTGACATCCAACTAACGAAGCAGAGATGCATTAGGTGCCCTTCGGGGAAAGTTGAGACAGGTGGTGCATGGTTGTCGTCAGCTCGTGTCGTGAGATGTTGGGTTAAGTCCCGCAACGAGCGCAACCCTTGACTTTAGTTGCCAGCAGGTTGAGCTGGGCACTCTAGAGTGACTGCCGGTGACAAACCGGAGGAAGGTGGGGATGACGTCAAATCATCATGCCCCTTATGACCTGGGCTACACACGTACTACAATGGCCGGTACAACGGGAAGCGAAGCCGCGAGGTGGAGCCAATCCCAGCAAAGCCGGTCTCAGTTCGGATTGCAGGCTGCAACTCGCCTGCATGAAGTCGGAATTGCTAGTAATCGCGGATCAGCATGCCGCGGTGAATACGTTCCCGGGTCTTGTACACACCGCCCGTCACACCACGAGAGTTTACAACACCCGAAGTCGGTGGGGTAACCCGCAAGGGAGCCAGCCGCCGAAGGTGGGGTAGATGATTGGGGTGAAGTCGTAACAAGGTAGCCGTATCGGAAGGTGCGGCTGGATCACCTCCTTTCTATGGAGAATCGTTTCCTGCAACGGAAACATTCAAATCGGAAGCTTCGCTTCCAAACCAATCAGGTTTAGGCCTGTTACTCACTCGTTGGTCAGTTTTGAGAGTTTAAGCTCTCATCTTTACCTTTGATCCTTGAAAACTGGATACCGAAACGAATTTGCGTTTTAGAACATCTTTTAGCTGAAACTTGTGTAAGCAAGTGGAAATAGTTATTAGTTGCTACCGTGATTTTCCTTAGGGAAAACACATTGGTTAAGCTACTAAGAGCACACGGAGGATGCCTAGGCGCCAGGAGCCGACGAAGGACGTGGCGAACAACGAAACTGCCTCGGGGAGCTGTAAGCAAGCTTTGATCCGGGGGTGTCCGAATGGGGAAACCCAGCTGTGGTAATTCGCAGTTACTCGTATCTGAATACATAGGATACGCAGAGGCAGACCAGGGGAACTGAAACATCTAAGTACCCTGAGGAAGAGAAAACAATAGTGATTCCGTCAGTAGCGGCGAGCGAACGCGGAACAGCCTAAACCAAGAGGCTTGCCTCTTGGGGTTGTGGGACGTCTCACATGGAGTTACAAAGGAATATGGTAGGCGAAGAGGTCTGGAAAGGCCCGCGATAGAGGTAAAAGCCCTGTAGCCGAAATGGTATTCTCTCCGAGACGGATCCCGAGTAGTGCGGGGCACGTGAAACCCCGTATGAATCCAGCAGGACCATCTGCTAAGGCTAAATACTACCTGGCGACCGATAGTGAAACAGTACCGTGAGGGAAAGGTGAAAAGCACCCCGGAAGGGGAGTGAAATAGAACCTGAAACCGTGTGCTTACAAAAAGTCAGAGCCCTTTTTATGGGTGATGGCGTGCCTTTTGTAGAATGAACCGGCGAGTTACGTTTAACATGCAAGGTTAAGGTGAGAAGCCGGAGCCGCAGCGAAAGCGAGTCTGAATAGGGCGATTAAGTATGTGGACGTAGACCCGAAACCGTGTGATCTACCCCTGTCCAGGGTGAAGGTGCGGTAACACGCACTGGAGGCCCGAACCCACGCATGTTGAAAAATGCGGGGATGAGGTGGGGGTAGCGGAGAAATTCCAATCGAACTCGGAGATAGCTGGTTCTCCCCGAAATAGCTTTAGGGCTAGCCTCGGTGAATGGAGTGGTGGAGGTAGAGCACTGATTGGGTGCGGGGCCCGCAAGGGTTACCAAGCTCAGTCAAACTCCGAATGCCATTTACTTCTTGCCGGGAGTCAGACAGTGAGTGCTAAGATCCATTGTCAAAAGGGAAACAGCCCAGACCATCAGCTAAGGTCCCCAAGTGTGTGTTAAGTGGGAAAGGATGTGGAGTTGCACAGACAACCAGGATGTTGGCTTAGAAGCAGCCACCATTGAAAGAGTGCGTAATAGCTCACTGGTCGAGTGACTCTGCGCCGAAAATGTAACGGGGCTAAACACACCACCGAAGCTATGGCTAGATACTTTGTATCTGGGGTAGGGGAGCGTTGTATATACGTTGAAGGTGTACCGTAAGGAGCGCTGGAGAGTATACAAGTGAGAATGCCGGTATGAGTAACGAAAAGATCAGTGAGAATCTGATCCGCCGAAAGCCCAAGGTTTCCTGAGGAAGGCTCGTCCGCTCAGGGTAAGTCGGGACCTAAGGCGAGGCCGAAAGGCGTAGTCGAAGGACAACAGTTTGAAATTACTGTACCACCGTAATCCGCTATGAGCGATGGGGTGACGCAGGAGGGTAGTGACGCGGACTGATGGATGTCCGTCTAAGCAGTGAGGCTGGTGTGTAGGCAAATCCGCACACCGTAAGGCTGGGCTGTGATGGGGAGCGAAAATTACAGTAGCGAAGGTCATGATCTCACACTGCCAAGAAAAGCCTCTAGTCAGGAGAAGGTGCCCGTACCGCAAACCGACACAGGTAGGCGAGAAGAGAATTCTAAGGCGCGCGGAAGAACTCTCGTTAAGGAACTCGGCAAAATGACCCCGTAACTTCGGGAGAAGGGGTGCCTCGGTAGGGTGAATAGCCCGAGGGGGCCGCAGTGAAAAGGCCCAAGCGACTGTTTAGCAAAAACACAGGTCTGTGCGAAGCCGTAAGGCGAAGTATACGGGCTGACGCCTGCCCGGTGCTGGAAGGTTAAGGGGAGCGGTTAGGAGCAATCCGAAGCTGTGAACCGAAGCCCCAGTAAACGGCGGCCGTAACTATAACGGTCCTAAGGTAGCGAAATTCCTTGTCAGGTAAATTCTGACCCGCACGAATGGCGTAACGACTTGGGCGCTGTCTCAACGAGAGATCCGGTGAAATTTTAATACCTGTGAAGATGCAGGTTACCCGCGACAAGACGGAAAGACCCCATGGAGCTTTACTGCAGCTTGATATTGAATTTGGGTACGATCTGTACAGGATAGGTGGGAGCCGTGGAGGCAGGAGCGCAAGCTTCTGCGGAGGCGCCGTTGGGATACCACCCTGATCGTATCTAGGTTCTAACCTAGTGCCCTTATCGGGTACGGGGACCGTGTCAGGCGGGCAGTTTGACTGGGGCGGTCGCCTCCTAAAGAGTAACGGAGGCGTTCAAAGGTTCCCTCAGAATGGTTGGAAATCATTCGCAGAGTGCAAAGGCATAAGGGAGCTTGACTGCGAGACCTACAAGTCGAGCAGGGACGAAAGTCGGACTTAGTGATCCGGTGGTACCGCATGGAAGGGCCATCGCTCAACGGATAAAAGCTACCCTGGGGATAACAGGCTTATCTCCCCCAAGAGTCCACATCGACGGGGAGGTTTGGCACCTCGATGTCGGCTCATCGCATCCTGGGGCTGAAGTAGGTCCCAAGGGTTGGGCTGTTCGCCCATTAAAGCGGTACGCGAGCTGGGTTCAGAACGTCGTGAGACAGTTCGGTCCCTATCTGTCGTGGGCGCAGGAAATTTGAGAGGAGCTGTCCTTAGTACGAGAGGACCGGGATGGACGTACCGCTGGTGCATCAGTTGTTCCGCCAGGAGCATGGCTGAGTAGCTACGTACGGACGGGATAAGCGCTGAAAGCATCTAAGCGTGAAGCCCCCCTCAAGATGAGATTTCCCAATTAGTAAGACCCCTTGAAGACGACGAGGTAGATAGGTTGGAGGTGGAAGTGCAGCAATGCATGGAGCTGACCAATACTAATCGGTCGAGGGCTTATCCAAATTTCTATCACGCAGATTCGTTTCGGATTCAGTTTTCAGGAATCAAATTCCTGAAGCATTTACGCTGTAAATGCCCGTTTGGTGGCGATAGCGGAGGGGTTCCACACGTACCCATCCCGAACACGACCGTTAAGCCCTCCAGCGCCGATGGTACTTGGACCGAAGGGTCCTGGGAGAGTAGGACGTTGCCAAGCACTTAAGACCACTGTTGATTTTCAGACAGTGGTCTTTTTGTGTTTTCTGTAGAAGCCTGAGCGCAGCCAGATAAGCAACGATATAACGTTTAAGGCGGATAGTTGGATTTTATCCACTTGCTGATAAGCAAATGACCGATGCAGGGGCAGGAGTTGGAAAAACAACACTTAATAGATTCGATTTCAGCCAAAGTAGAGTTCACAAGCAGAAATAGTTGTTGTTTATCCACTTACTTCGGTCCATCTGCGGGAAACTTAAACAATAAGATACTTTTTTCCATTTGCGTGCTGCAGAAGCCGTTCTGGTTCCAATCTGGATCGAGTCATTGCAGGTCCTGTTACTTTTTACAACTCCATAACAACTGTGACTCTACTTTATAACATGTTGAGAGTAGGGTAGTGGTAGAGAAATAACTATATTCTTGTGGAGGTTATCCCGTTGAACAAGAAGAAGCGGTCCGCTTCTATAGCTGTCCTGTTATGTGCCGGAGGTTTATTCGCCATCAGTGCTGTTGTCGTCCCGAACTTAGTGAACTCTGCTGTTGTCGCCAAAGACAGCACAGCAGCACCACAGAAGAATGTCAGACAAAGCCTGCCCAAAAATACGGTTCCTGTATTGAAAGTTGAGGCGCCCGTGCCGGTATCTACTGTTGATGATTATCTGCGGAAGAATATGACCCAGAAACAAATTCAGCAAATTAATGACTACCTGGACAGAGGACTTGAGCCCAAAGCGGGGAGTAGCCGTGAGTTGACAGAATCGGAGACTAAGCGCCAATTGGTGCTGCAAGATCAGTATGTGTATGATGGACTTCGGCCTCAGAGGCCCATGCCCTTCGAGGGGGGACAAGGGGATTTATATCTGGATCTAATGACCAATACGTTCTATATTCCAGATCGAGTTTGGACCGATGAAGAGCTGCTGCAGGGCATTGACTGGTTATTTCGGCAGGGTTATGTATCCTCTCTCCGCTTTCCGGACAAACTTGTTTTTCCTGAGAAGTACAGCGAGTCAGAATTCATCATGCGTGCGGCTGAAAGTATAAGTAAGCTCTATGATGCGGATGTGTCCAAGCTGGAAATATCCACCAGTCTACATCAACCGGGATTTGGATTTCCTTCCCAATGGTGGGTGTATTTCTCCCCCTACAAGGAGCGGACCATGCGGGGACAAGGACTGGAGGTATGGAATTACCATGTGATTATCGATACAGATACCGGAGTGTTAGTGGATACGACAGCTATTAATTTGGACGCAATAAGAACGCCTATTGACGGAGCTGCGGCTGCGACTATCCAAAAGGATGATCGCTGGATCAAGGAAGCTAAGCGGGTTGTTAAGGACAAGCAAGGAGA